>NZ_JAPEMB010000001.1:7513129-8133934 GCF_026343125.1 Streptomyces sp. NBC_00094
ACGACGCTCTCGCTGGGGATGTTGACCGTGCCGCTGGTGCCGAGCACCTGGAGCATCAGTCCGTTCCAGGCGAGGTTTCCGGCCAGCGTGACGACGAAGGCCGGGACGCCGACCTCGGCGAAGAAGAACCCCTGGATGAGCCCCACGGCCGCGCCGCCCACGATGGCGATCAGCAGCGCGAGCCACTCGTTCATGCCGTTCAGGACGTTGAGCACGGCGAAGATCGCGGCACACAGGCCGCTCACCGAGCCGACGGAGAGGTCGATCTCGCCGAGCAGCAGGACGAAGACGATGCCGACGGCGATCATGCCGGTGCCGACGATCTGCTGGCTGAGGTCGGACAGGTTCTGGGCCGAGAGGAACGTGCTGTCGAGACTGCCGAAGACCGTCCAGATGATGATCACGGCCAGAATGACGGGCAGGGACCCCAGCTCACCGCTGCGGAGCTTGCGCCGGAACTCCCCGACGTACCCCTTGATCCCCTCCTCGCGGACCAGCAGCCGGGTGTCCACGGCCGGCAGGGCGCCCTTCGCGGGTCCCTGGGTGCCGACGTCGTCGGGGCCGGGGGCTCCGGCACCGGCGCCTCCGGGGCCGTCGGTGCGGTCTCGGTCGGGGCTCATCGCTCCTCCTCCCGCTTCCGGGCCTGGCGGCGGGTGACGGCGCTGTCGGTGGCTCCGGTGATGGCGGAGATGATCTCCTCGGTGGTCGTGGACCGCTTGTCGAAGAAACCGTTGTTCCGGCCGAGCCGCATCACGGCGATCCGGTCCGCGACCGCCATCACGTCCACCATGTTGTGGCTGATCAGGATGGTCCCGAGGCCGCGCTCGCGGAGCCGCTCCACGAGGTCGAGGACCTCCGCGGTCTGCTCCACGCCCAGCGCGGCCGTGGGCTCGTCCAGGATGACGACCTTCGGCTCGCCGATCAGCGACCGGGCGATCGCCACCGTCTGCCGCTGCCCGCCGGAGAGGGAGGCGACGGGGATGCGGACGCTCGGGATGCGGATGGACAGGGTGTCCAGCAGTTCGCGCGAGCGCTGGTCCATACGGACCTCGTCGAGCACGCCGAACCGGCGCAGCTCGCGGCCGAGGAAGAGGTTGGCGACGACGTCGAGGTTGTCGCACAGTGCCAGGTCCTGGTAGACGGTGGCGATGCCGAGGTTCTGGGCGTCATGGGGCCGGTTGATCGAGACCGGGCGGCCCTCCCACTCGATGACGCCCTCGTCGGGCGGGTTCACCCCGGCGATCGCCTTCACGGCGGTGGACTTGCCGGCGCCGTTGTCGCCGACGAGGGCGACGACCTCACCGGAGTGGACTTCCAGGTCGAACCCCTTCAGCGCCTGGACCGCACCGAACCGTTTGGAGATCCCCCGCAGTGTGAGCACGGCTGATTCCGGCAAAGAAACCGCCTCCTCCGCTCGCCCGCTCGCACGGGCCGCTCCGCCCCGTCGGGATGCAACGCCTCGCGACTGCCGGAGGCGCTACTGGAGACCGGCCTCCTTGCAGGCCGCGGCGTAGGTCGGGGTGCAGATCTCCTCGACCGTGTACAGGCCGTCCTTGACGACGGTGTCCTTGATGTTGCTCTTGTCGACGACGACCGGGGTCAGCAGGTTGGCCGGGACCTTCTGGCCGCTTCCGCTGGTGACGGTCGTGGGGGTCAGCGAGTCCGGGAGTTCCTTGCCCTCGGCGAGGTCGACGGCCATCGTGGCGGCGATGTCGGCCTCCGGCTTGTACGGCTTCTCGACCGTGATGGTCTGGGTGCCGATGAGGATCCGCTGGATCGCGTCGAGCTGGGCGTCCTGACCGGTCAGCGGCACGTTGATGCCCGCTGCCTTGAGGGCGGTGGCGATGCCCGCGGCCAGTCCGTCGTTGGCCGAGTAGACGCCGACGATGTTGTCCTTGCCGAGGGCGCTGATGGCGCCGGACATCTGCTGGTTGGCGTTGTTCGGGTCCCAGTTCGGTGTGTCGTACTCCTTGCCGATCTTCACCTTGCCGTCGAGGACGGAGTGCGCACCGGCCTTGAACTCGGCCGCGTTCGGGTCGGTCGGCGACCCGTTGTGCATGACGATCTCGCCCGTCCCGGCCTTGTCGCCGAGCGCGTCGAGGAGTGCCTTGCCCTGGAGCTCGCCCACCTTGCGGTTGTCGTACGAGACGTAGGCGTCGACGGGACCCTGTGCCAGGCGGTCGTACGCCACGACCTTGACGCCCGCGTCACGGGCCTTCTGCACGGAGGACTGGATCGACTTGGCGTCCACGGCGTCCAGGATCAGCACCTTGTCGCCCTTGGCGAGCGCCGTGTTGACCTGCTGTTGCTGGGTGGTCGCGCTCTCGGCGGCGTTGTAGTAGTCGATCTGCGCATCGGGCGCCAGTTCCTTGATCTTGGCCTCGATGTAGGGGCGGTCGAACTTCTCGTACCGCGTGGTCTTGCTCTCCGGCAGCAGCAGGCCGATCTTCACGTCGCCCTGCGCCGCGCTCCCCGCGGCCGGCTGGGCCGCCCCACTCACGGACACCGCCCCCAGGGCAAGCGCCGCGGCTCCGGCGAGGGCTATCGCACTCCGCAATGTACGGGTCATGGAAGGCTCCTCTCGTACGTCCCCTCCCACGCCCAACCGGTGAGCGCGGGGATCGAGGATGCACTTTTGGCCTATATATCGACATTAGCGTCAAGCGGGGGACCGGCAAGCGGGTGAACCGACCGGCCGGTAACCTGGCCGCCGAGTGTCCGGCTCCCGTGCGAAGCGCGATTCAGCAGAAAGAGGTCGACGATGACCAACCTGGCCCTCAACCTGGTCCGTACCGCGGCGGAACAGCCGGACGGTGTCGTGATCCAGCTGGACGACCAGGCGCTGGACTACCGGTCCCTCGACGACCGCAGCGCCCGCGTCGCGGCCTGGCTGGCCGCCCAGGGGGTCGGGCCGGGCGACCGGGTCGCGATCCTGCTGCCGAACATCCCCCACTTCGCGGTCGCCTACTACGGCGTCCTGCGCGCCGGCGCCGTCGCGGTGCCGATGAACCCGCTGCTCAAGTCCGGCGAGATCGGGTACGGCGCCGGCGACTGCGAGGCCCGGCTGATCCTGGCCTGGGGCGCCGCGATGGCCGAGGCCGGGGCAGCGGCGGCGGAGCTGGGCATCGCGTGCGTCGACGTGACCGACCCGGCGTTCGGCGCCGCGCTGGCCGCCGTCGAGCCGGTCCACGAGGTCGTGGACCGGGACGTCGACGACCTGGCGGTACTGCTCTACACCTCCGGCACCACCGGCCGCCCCAAGGGGGCCAGGCTCACCCACGGGAACCTGGGCTCCAACACCGCCGCGGTGGCCCGCGTCCTCGGCCTGTCGGCGGCGGACACGGTCTTCGGCGGACTGCCCTTCTTCCACGTCTTCGGTCAGACCTGCGGCCTGAACGCGGCGGTCCTCACCGGCGCCCGGATCACCCTGCTGCCGCGCTTCGACGCCGCGAAGGCGCTGGAGATCCTCTCCCGGGACGGCGTCACGGTGATGGAGGGCGTGCCCACCATGTTCCTGGGCCTGCTCGCCGCCGCCGACGCGGCCGGGGCGACCGGACTGGCGGACGGCGCCGGTCTGCGGCTGTGCGTGACCGGCGGCTCGGCGATGCCGGTGGAGGTGCTGCACCGCTTCGAGGCCGTGTTCGGCTGCGCCGTCGTCGAGGGCTACGGCCTGTCCGAGACCTCCCCGGTCGTCACGTTCGGCTCGCTCGACGGTCCGCGCAAGCCCGGCTCGATCGGCACCCCCATCGAGGGCGTGCAGGTCCGGCTGATCGACGACGAGGGCAAGGACGTCCAGGACGGCGCCATCGGCGAGATCGCCGTGCAGGGACCCAACGTCATGCCCGGCTACTGGAACCGCCCCGAGGCCGACGCGGCCGCCTTCACCGAGGGCTGGTTCCGCACCGGCGACCTCGCGCGGCGCGACGAGGACGGCTTCTACTTCATCGTGGACCGCAAGAAGGACATGGTGATCCGCGGCGGCTACAACGTCTACCCGCGCGAGATCGAGGAGGTCCTCTACGAGCACCCGGCCGTGGCCGAGGCCGCCGTGGTCGGCGTCCCGCACGAGGTGCACGGCGAGGAGGTCGCGGCCGTCGTCACCCTGCGGCCCGGCGCCGAGGCCACGGCGGACGAACTCCGCGAGTTCGTGAAGGCCCGCGTGGCACCGTACAAGTACCCGCGGATCGTCCAGCTGGTGCCGGGCCTGCCCAAGGGACCCACGGGCAAGATCCTCAAGCGCGAGATCGCGATCGAGGACTGACACCGGCGCACGGGCACCGGGCGGTGAGGGCGCGGCGACGACGCCCTCCTCGCCCGGAGCTCACCGGCTGCCGCCGAGCCAGCCCCGCAGCAGCCGGCTGACCGCGGGCATCGCCGCGTACGTCATCAGGACGTTGAAGACGCACGCGATGACGGCGCTGCTGAGCACCAGGGGCAGCTCGGTGAGACGGGGCGTCAGGAAGTAGCCGCCCAGCAGGGAGATGGGATAGATGGCCAGCGTCGCGCTGATCGCCATCTTCCACCGGGGAGGCGCGGGCCGCGTCGAGCCCGGCTTGGCGAACCAGGTCTCCATCCCGGTCAGCCGGCGGCGCGCGACCTCGGTGTGGTGGTGGCCCCGGCAGTCGGCGAACCACGCGGCCCGCTCCGGGGACTCCTGCCAGGCCTGACACGCGGCCGCGTCCCGGAAGCGATGGACCAGGAACCAGGGGGCGTCGCCCCCGGAGGAGCGGAAGAACCCGTAGCCCAGGTGGCCGGGGAAACGGGCGGCGCTCTCCAGGATGCCCTTCGCCCACCGCTCGAAAGCGGCCTCGTGACCGGGCTCGACCCTCCGCGCTATCAGCAGGGTCACCTCGCCGGAGTCGGCGGGGACGTGCGTGTGCTCAAGGCTCACCGCGGTCATCGTTCTCCTCATGATCACAGCGCGCCCGCGCACACTCTACGCGGCGACTCCGGCGACTCCGGGGGCAGCGGGACCGCGGGTTCCCGCCGCCCGGGTCGTCACCAGCCGAAGCGGCGGTCGACCACGGCCGCGAACTCGTCGAACGTCAGGACCCTGTCGCCGTTCTGGTCGGCCGCGTCGAACAGGGCCGCCGACTCGTCGTCGCCTCCCACCCCCCAGACGGGGATGACCCCCTGGGCGGCGAGCGTCGGCCCCTTGGAACGGAGGGCGCTGATGACCTCGGCACGGGTGAGGGTGCCGTCGTGGTCGAGGTCGAGCGCGTCGAAGAGTATGCGGGCCTTGTCGCTCATCGCGTGTCCTGATTCCTGGTGCCGTGGCAGTGGGTGTCTTCGTACGGTGGGACGCGGGGCCCGCGCACCTGGTTGCCCCGCGCCCTGCGATACGGTGGCCTTCCATGGCAACAAGTACCGCGCTGTGGTCCTTCGCCCTCGTCGTAGGGCTTCTCACCCTCACTCCCGGTCTCGACACGGCCGTCATCCTCCGCACCGCCGCCCTCGGCCGGCGCACCCGTGCGTGGGGGGTCGTCCTCGGCATCCAGACCGGCACCCTCGTCTGGGGCACCCTCACCTCCCTCGGCGTCACCGCCCTCCTCGCAGCCTCCCACCTTGCGTACGAGATCCTGCGCTGGGCCGGTGCGGCGTACCTGCTGTGGATGGCGGTCCGCATGATCCACGACACCTTCCGGGGACGGGGCACGACCCCCGAGGGGGTGGAGCTCGGCGCCGCCGCCGACACGCTGTCCGGCGGCTGGCGCCAGGGAACCCTCACCAACCTCCTCAACCCCAAGGTGGGCGTCTTCTACGTCGCCGTCCTGCCCCAGTTCATCCCGGCCGACGCGCCCCACCTCGCCGCCGGCCTGTTGCTGACGAGCGTCCACATCACCTTCGGCGTGATCTGGTCCACGGTCCTCATCGTCTGCGCCACCGCGATGGGCAGCCGGCTGCGCGAGCCCCGCTCCCGCCGCGTCCTCGACCGGATCACCGGCACGGTCATCGGTGCCTTCGCCGTCCGCCTGGCGGTCAGCGACTGAGTCATCGGCCCCTGGAGGGTGAGGCGTTCGGCACGGTTCAGGACACGGTTCAGGACATGCTTCAGGACACGCGCACGGGTGACCAGCGGCTCACCGCGGCGAGGTCGGCGCTGATCCCGGCAGCCGTCGCCAGGAGGTGGGGGAGGAGCGTCTCCAGGCTCTCCTCCGCCGAGCGGCGCCCCGCGTGGAGCGCCACGTTCACGGCGGCGACCACCCGTCCGCCGCCGTCCGTGACCGGCGCCGCGAGCGAGCGCAGGCCCTCCTCCAGCTCCTGCTCCACCCACCCGTACCCGCGCCGCGTCGTGTCGGCCACGGCCTCGGCGAGCGCCTCGGGCGTCGTCACGGTGTGCGGCGTGAGCGCTTCGGGTGTCACCCCGGCGAAGACCGCCGCGCGTTCGCCCTCGGGCAGGGCGGCGAGCAGGACCCGGCCCATCGAGGTGGCGTAGGCGGGCAGGCGGGTACCCACCCTGATGTCGATGTGCATGATCCGGGAGCTCGCCACCCGGGCGACGTAGCGGATGTCCTGCCCGTCGAGCACCGCGAGGGACGCCGACTCGTGGACCCGGAGCACCAGGTCGGCCAGGTGCGGGGTGGCGATCTCGACGAGCGTGAGCCCCGAGACACGGGCATGGCCGAGCTCCAGGACGCGGGGGAGTACGCGGAAGCCGTCCTCGTCCTCCCGTACGTACCCGAGGTGGCGCAGGGTGATGAGCGACCGCCGTGCGGTGGCGCGGGGGAGTCCGGTCAGCCGGGCGAGCTCCGCGAGCCGGACCGGGCCGCGGACCGCCCCGAACGCGCACAGCACGTCCAGGCCCCGCGCGAGCGACTGCAGGAACCCGGCGCCCAACTCCTCCTTGAGCGCCGCCACGCCCGGACCGGTGGGCTCCGCCGTGACCTGGGCCGTCGTCGTCTCCACCGCCTCCACCGTCTTCGCGGCCGCGGGTGCCGCGAGGGCCGCCTCCATGGCGGCGACGGCCGCGCGGAGCGGCGGCAGCGCGAACCCGGCCAGGGAGCCGATGTCGTGACGGCTCGTGTGGCTGACCACGCTGACCGCGCAGACGACGGCGCCCGCCGGGTCGTGGACCGGCAGGGCGACGGCGATCAGGCCCGACTCGATGAGCTGGTCGTCCGCAGCCCACCCGTCCTCACGGCCCCGGCGCGTCCGTTCGCGGAAGTCGGCCTCCACGGCCTCCACGGCCTCCACGGCCTCCACGGCCTCCACGGCCTCCACGGCCTCCATGGCTTCCGATGGCGATGCGGATGCCGATGCCGAGAGAGATGCCGAAGGCGAGGACGTCCGCGGCGGTACCGAGGGGAAGCCGGTGTCCAGCGGGTCCTTCAGGTGCCGTGCCCGCCAGGCCTCCCACTCCGTGTCGCCCCAGTCCGCGGCGAACAGCGCGCCGGGCGCGCAGCGTTCGGCCGGCAGGACGTCCCCGGCGCGGAACGAGATCGCCATGGCCCGCCGTCGCGCGGCCTGCGCCACGAAGCGGACGCCGTCCCCGTCCGGGACCGCCACGGACACGGACTCGTCCAGCTCGTCGGCGAGCGCGACGGCGTGCGGACCGACGGCCTCGGGCAGCCCGGTCGAGGACAGGTAGGCGTTGCCCAGTTCCGCCGCGCGCGGGGCGAGCAGCAGGTCGCGCTCCTCGGCGCGTACGTACCCGAGACGCACGAGCGTCGTGGCGACCCGGTCGACCGTCGACCGCGCGAGCCCCGTGGTCCTGGCCAGGTCTCCGGGGCGGTGGCGGCCGCCATGTCCGGTGGCCATGGCGCGGAGTACGGCGAGTCCACGCTCCAGCGGCCCGACGAGCTCCTCGGGGGGCGCGCCCGGCTCGGTCTCATCGGTGCGCTGCGCCATCGTCTGGCCTCCTCCGGCTGGTCGCGGACCGCGGTCGCGGGTCGATCACGATGCGGAAACCGTACCCGGCGCCGTTGACACGGCCCGAAGCGCGGCGGACACTCACCCCGCGTTCATTGATGAACATAAGTTCACCAGGCGAACACATGCGCCGTCAATCCTCAGCGAAACGGGTCGGGACATGGACAAAGTGGTGACATCCGCCGCCGAAGCGGTGGCGGACATAGGAGACGGCGCCTCGCTCGCCGTCGGTGGCTTCGGCCTGAGCGGGGTGCCGGACGTACTGATCCGGGCCCTCCACGCCCAGGGCGCCGGCCGGCTGAGCGTCGTGTCGAACAACTGCGGCGTCGACGGCGGAGGCCTCGGCATCCTGCTCGCCGACGGCCGCATCGTCCGCGTGACGGGCTCCTACATCGGCGACAACAAGGAGTTCGCCCGCCGCTACCTCGGCGGCGAACTGGAGCTGGAGCTCACCCCGCAGGGCACCCTCGCCGAACGGCTCCGGGCCGGAGGCTGCGGCATCCCCGCCTTCTTCACCCCGGCCGGCGTCGGCACCCAGGCCGCCGACGGCGGACTGCCCTGGCGGTACGCCCCCGACGGCAGCGTGCTGGTCGCGTCCCCGCCCAAGGAGGTCCGTACGTACGACGGCCGTCCCCACGTCCTCGAACACGGCATCACCACGGACTTCGCCCTGGTCCGCGCCGCCCGCGGCGACCGCCACGGCAATCTCGTCTTCCGCCGCTCCGCCCGGAACTTCAACCCGCTCGCCGCCATGGCGGGGCGCGTCACGATCGCCGAGGTCGAGGAGCTCGTGGAGCCGGGCGAGCTCGACCCCGACGCGATCCACCTGCCCGGCGTGTTCGTGCAGCGGGTCGTGGCACTGACCCCCGAAGAGGCCGCCGCCAAGGGCATCGAGCGAAGGACGGTACGCACGCGATGAGCTGGACCAGGGACGAGATGGCGGCCCGCGCCGCCCGTGAGTTGACCGACGGTTCGTACGTCAACCTCGGGATCGGACTGCCGACCCGGGTGCCGGGCTTCCTCCCCGAGGACGTCGACGTCGTCCTCCAGTCGGAGAACGGCCTCCTCGGCGTCGGACCGTATCCGTACGAGGACGAGGTCGACCCCGACCTGATCAACGCCGGCAAGGAGACCGTCACGGTCCTTCCGGGCTCCGCCTTCTTCGACTCCGCGCTCTCCTTCGGCATGATCCGCGGCGGCCACATCGACACGGCGATCCTCGGCGCCATGCAGGTCTCCGCCGGCGGCGACCTCGCCAACTGGGCCGTACCCGGCCGCATGGTCAAGGGCATGGGCGGCGCGATGGACCTCGTCCACGGCGTCCGGCGGGTCGTCGTCCTCACCGAGCACACCGCCAAGGACGGCTCGCCGAAGATCGTGGACACCTGCACGCTGCCGCTCACCGGCCGCGCCTGCGTCCACCGGATCATCACCGACCTCGGCGTCCTCGACGTCACCGAGGACGGCCTCGTCCTCGTGGAGACCGCGCCCGGCGTGAGCGTGGACGAGCTCACGCGCCGGACCGGCGCCCCCGTCTCCGTACCCCCGGCCCTGAGCGCGGCCGCCACTCCTGCCGACCCCGCTGCCGACCCCGCGGCCGTCACTCCGGCCCTCACCGCGGCCGTCACCGTGGAGGAGACCCCGTGACCAAGGACGTCTACATCGTCGACGCCGTACGGACCCCGGTCGGCCGTTACGGCGGCGCGCTCGCGGGCGTCCGCCCGGACGACCTCGCCGCCCATGTCCTGCGCGCCCTGCTCGACCGTACGCCCGCGCTCGACCCCGCCCGGATCGACGACGTGTTCCTCGGCAACGCCAACGGCGCGGGCGAGGAGAACAGGGACGTCGCCAGGATGGCCGCGCTGCTCGCCGGAGTCCCGGTGACCGTCCCCGGCGTCACCGTGAACCGCCTCTGCGGCTCCGGAATGGAGGCCGTGATCCAGGCGTACCGCGCCGTCGCCGTCGGCGACGCCTCGGTCGTCCTCGCCGGTGGCGTCGAGTCGATGAGCCGCGCCCCCTGGGTGCTGCCCAAGCCCGACCGCGCCTACCCCGCCGGCCACCAGGAACTCCACTCCACCACCCTCGGCTGGCGCATGGTCAACCCGCGCATGCCCGCCGAGTGGACCGTGTCCCTCGGCGAGGGCGCCGAACTCGTCGCCGAGAAGCACGCCATCGGCCGCGAGGCACAGGACGCCTACGCCCTCGCCAGCCACGCCAAGGCCGCCGAGGCCTGGGCGACCGGAGCCTTCGACGCCGAGGTCGTCCCCGTCGCCGGCACCGGCCTCGACCGTGACGAGTCCGTCCGCGCGGACACCTCCCCCGCGGCCCTCGCCCGCCTCAAGCCGGTCTTCCGCGAGGACGGCACCGTCACCGCCGGCAACGCCTCCCCCCTCAACGACGGAGCCTCCGCCCTCCTGATCACCGACGAGGCCGGCCTGCGTGCCACCGGTCGCGAACCCCTGGCCCGGATCACCGCCTCGGCCGTCAGCGGCATCGAGCCGCAGTACTTCGGCCTCGGCCCCGTCGAGGCAGCGCGGCGCGCGCTGACCCGCGCGGACCGCACCTTCGCCGACCTCGCCGTCCTGGAGCTCAACGAGGCCTTCGCCGCGCAGGCCCTCGGCTGCCTCGCCGAGTGGCCGGAGCTCGACCCCGCCGTCGTCAACCCGCACGGCGGAGCCATCGCGCTCGGACACCCCCTCGGCTCCTCGGGGTCCCGGCTCGCCGGAACCGTGGCCCACCAGCTCGCCGCCCTCGGCTCCGGCACCGGCCTCGCCACGCTCTGCATCGGCGTCGGCCAGGGACTCGCCCTCGTACTGGAAAGGTGACAGGACGTCATGACACTGACGCAGCAGGACATCTCGCGCGAGATCGAAGGCGAGCGGAAGGACTACCTCGCCGCCGGAGAGACACGCCACCACCCCGCCCGGGACTACGCCCCCTACCGCAGCAGCGCACTGCGCCACCCCCTCCACCCGCCGGTCACCGTCCACGACCCCGAGGCCGTCGAGCTCTCCGGACCGGTCTTCGGCGTCACCGACGTCACCGAGACCGACGCCGACCTGACCCTGGCCCACGCGGGGGAGCCGCTCGGCGAGCGGATCACCGTCACCGGCCGCGTCCTCGACCGCGCCGGCCGCCCCGTACGGGGCCAGCTCGTCGAGCTGTGGCAGGCCAACGCCGCCGGGCGGTACGCCCACCTCCGCGACCAGCACCCCGCGCCGCTCGACCCGAACTTCACCGGCTTCGGCCGCTGCCTCACGGACGACCGGGGCGCGTACACGTTCACCACGATCAAGCCCGGGGCCTACCCCTGGCGCAACCACGACAACGCGTGGCGCCCCGCGCACATCCACTTCTCGCTCTTCGGCACCGCGTTCACCCAGCGGCTCGTCACCCAGATGTACTTCCCCGGCGACCCGCTCTTCGCGTACGACCCGATCCTCCAGTCCGTCACCGACGACGCCGCGCGCGAGCGGCTCGTCGCCGCCTACGACCACGACCTGTCCACCCCCGAGCGGTCGCTCGGCTACCGCTGGGACATCGTCCTCGACGGCCCCGCCGCGACCTGGATCGAGGAAGGCCGATGAGCCGCGAACCCCTGCCCCTCCTCCCCACGCCCTCGCAGACCGTGGGCCCCTTCTACGGGTACGCCCTGCCCTTCCCCGGCGGCCCCGACATCGCGCCGGCCGGGCACCCCGACGCCCTCACCGTCCACGGGTACGTCCACGACGGCGACGGCGCCCCGATCCCCGACGCGATCCTGGAGATCTGGCAGCCCGGCCCGGACGGCGACCGCTCCGGTGCCCCCGGCTCCCTGCGGCGCGACCCCGTCACCGGCGGCTACCTGGGTCGCGACGGCGTCACGTTCACCGGCTTCGGCCGGATCGCCACGGACGCCGACGGCCACTGGGCGGTGCGGACCCTGCGGCCCGGGGGTGTCCCGTACCTCTCCGTCTGCGTCTTCGCCCGCGGGCTGCTCCACCACCTCTACACCCGGATCTACCTGCCGGGCCCGGCGACCGACGCCGACCCGTTGCTCGCGGGGCTCGCGTCCGACCGGCGCGCGACCCTCCTCGCCACGGAGGAGAGGCCGGGCGTCCACCGCTTCGACGTCCGCCTCCAGGGGCCCGGAGAGACGGTGTTCCTTGACTTCCGCTGAGACCGTGGGGGGTGAGGCGTACGACACCGAGGCGTACGACACCGGGCTCCTCGCCCCCGTCAGCGCGGGCACCGCGGCCGAACGCGCCACCGGCGACCGGGCCTTCCTCCAGGCCATGCTCGACGCCGAGGCTGCCCTGACCAGGGCGCAGGCCGCCCTCGGTCACGCCCCGGAGCGGGCGGCCGAGGCCGTGACCGAGGCGGCCCGTGCCGACCGGTTCGACACGCGCGACCTCGCGCTGCGCGCCCGCGCGGGCGGCAACCCGGTCATCCCGCTCGTCGCCGCCCTCGCCGCCGCCGTCCCGGAGGACGACGCCCCGTACGTCCACCGGGGCGCGACGAGCCAGGACGTCCTGGACACCGCCACGATGCTCGTCGCGACCCGTACCGTCCCGCTGATCACCGCCGAACTGCACCGGGCCGCTGCGGCGTTCGGGCGGCTCGCCGCCGCCCACCGGGACACCCCCATGGCCGGCCGCACCCTCGGACAGCACGCCGTGCCCACCACCTTCGGGCTCAAGGCGGCCGGCTGGCGCCACCTCCTCCTCGACGCGGCCGACCGGCTCGCCGCGCTACGCCTCCCCGCCCAACTGGGCGGCGCGGCAGGTACGTTGGCGGCCTTCGAGTACCTGGCCGAGGCGCCCGGCAGCGGCCCGGCGCTGACCGAGCGGTACGCGGCCGAGCTCGGGCTCGCCGCGCCGCTCCTGCCCTGGCACACCCTCCGCACCCCGGTCGCGGACCTCGCGACGGCGCTCGCGTTCGCCACCGCGGCCCTCGGCAAGCCCGCCGCGGACGTCCTCCAGCTCGCCCGCACCGAGACCGCGGAACTCGCCGAGGGCAGCGGCGGCGGCTCCTCCGCCATGCCCCACAAGAGCAACCCCGTCCGCGCCACCCTCGTCGCCGCGGCCGCCCGCCGGGCCCCCGCGCTCGCCGCCGTACTCCTCGGCTCGCTCGCCGCCGAGGACGAGCGGCCCGCCGGCGCCTGGCACGCCGAATGGCAGCCGCTGCGCGAGCTGCTCCGGCTGGCCGGAGCGGCCGCCCACCACACCGCCGAACTCGCCGAAGGGCTCCGCGTCCGCCCCGACCGGATGCTGGAGAACCTGCACCGCACCCGCGGTCTCGTGGCGAGCGAACGCCTCGCCGCCGCCCTGGCGGGAGTCCTCGGCCGGGCCCAGGCCCGCGCCCTCCTCGACCGGGTGTCCCGACGGGCGGCGGAGGAGGACACGGAGCTCGTGGAGCTGCTCCTCGCCGCCCCCGAGCCGGCCGGCCGGATCACCCCCGAGCGGCTCCGCGCCCTCGCCGACCCGGCCGGCGCCACCGGCGCCGCCGCCCAGCTCGTCGACCACGCCCTGCGGAGGCAGCCCTCCGCCGACCCGGAAGGCCGCTCATGACCGGCGCTCTCCACCACCGGACCGACGGCCCCGCCGACGCGCCCGTCCTGATCCTCGGCCCGTCCCTCGGCACCTCGCTCGCCGTCTGGGACGCGCAGGTCCCCGCCCTCGCCCGCCGCCACCGGGTGATCCGCTTCGACCTGCCCGGCCACGGCGACACCCCCACCGGGACGCTCGGCGACGCGGCGCCCGGCGCCACCGCCATGGCCGACCTAGCGGGACTCGTCCTCGACCTCGCCGACGAGCTCGGCGTCGGGCAGTTCGGCTACGCCGGCATCTCCCTCGGCGGAGCCATCGGCGCCCACCTCGCCGTCCACCACCCCGAGCGGGTCACGAGCCTCGCCCTCGTCTGCTCCTCGGCGCGCTTCGGCGAGCCCGCCGGCTGGCGGGACCGGGCCGCCCTCGTCCGCGAGAAGGGCACGGACGCCGTCGCGCCGGCGGCCCTCGGACGCTGGTTCACCCCCGACTTCGCCGGTACGCACACCGCCGACCGACTCGTGGACGACCTGTGCGCCGCCGACGCCGCCGGATACGCGGCCTGCTGCGACGCCCTCGCCACGTACGACCTCCGCGGCGCACTGTCCCGGATCGCCGCGCCCACGCTGGTCATCGCCGGGCGCGCCGACACGGCCACACCCCCCGCCCACGCCCGCGAGCTCGCCGACGGCATCCCGGACGCGAGCCTGCTCGAACTCGCCGGCGCCGCCCACCTCGCCCCCGCCGAACGGCCCGAAGCGGTCCTCACCGCGCTCCTCGGCCACTTCGGCACCCCCGACTCCGACGACAACCGGTACGCCGAGGGGATGGCGGTCCGGCGGGCCGTCCTCGGCGACGCCCACGTCGACCGGGCCGTCGCCCGCACCACCGACTTCACCGCCGACTTCCAGGACTACATCACCCGCTGCGCCTGGGGTGAGATCTGGACCCGCCCCGGCCTCGACCGGCGCACCCGGAGCTTCCTCACCCTCACCGCCCTGATCGCCCACGGGCACCAGGAGGAGCTGGCGATGCACGTGCGGGCGGCGATCCGCAACGGGCTCAGCCCCGAGGACATCAAGGAGGTGCTGCTGCACTCCGCCGTCTACTGCGGGGTGCCCGCGGCCAACTCCGCCTTCGCCACCGCGCAGAGCGTCCTCGCCGAGGACGGCATCCCGCTCGCCCTCTGATCCCGTCGCCCCCCTTCCCACTCCACCACGCTCACGGAGACCACCCATGCCCCGCACCACCGTCGGCATCATCGGAGCCGGACCGGCCGGACTCCTCCTCTCGCACCTGCTGCACCGGCAGGGCATCGACAACGTCGTCCTCGAACTCCGCGACCAGGCGTACGTCGAGCGGCGCCAGCGCGCCGGGATCCTGGAACAGGACACCGTCGACGTCCTGCGCGCCTCCGGCGCCGGCGCCCGCATGGACCGGCAGGGCCTGGAGCACCACGGCATCGAGCTCCGCTTCGACCGGCGCTCCCACCGCGTCGACTTCCCGTCCCTCACCGGCGGACGGTCGGTCATGGTCTACGCGCAGACCGAGGTGGTCAAGGACCTCATCGCCCTGCGCAAAGAGGCCGGCGGCACGATCCTCTTCGAGGCGGAGGCCCTCTCCGTCGACGGCATCGACACCGACCGGCCCACCGTCCGCTACCGCCACGAGGGCGCCGAGCACACCCTCGACTGCGACTACGTCGTCGCCTGCGACGGCTTCCACGGCATAGGGCGCCGCTCCCTGCCCGAGGACGTCGTCCGCGTCACCGAGCGCACCTACCCCTTCTCCTGGCTCGGCATCCTCGCCGACGTCGAACCCTCCTGCGACGAGCTGATCTACGCCCACCACGAGCGCGGCTTCGCCCTGCACAGCATGCGCTCGCCGCAGGTCAGCCGGCTCTACCTCCAGGTCGACCCGGACGACTCCACGGACAACTGGCCGGACGAGCGGATCTGGGACGAGCTGGAGACCCGCTTCGCCGTCGACGGCGACTGGCAGCTCAAGCGCGGCCCCATCACCGAGAAGAGCATCACCCCGATGCGCAGCTTCGTCGCCGAGCCGCTGCGCCAGGGACGACTCTTCCTCGCGGGCGACGCGGCCCACATCGTCCCGCCCACCGGTGCCAAGGGCCTCAACCTCGCCGTCGCCGACGTCACCCTGCTCGCCAAGGCCCTCACCCGCCACCACGCCGAGCGGGACGAGACGCTGCTCGACGCCTACTCGGAGACGGCGCTGCGCCGCATCTGGCGCGCCGAGCACTTCTCGTACACGATGACGACCCTCCTCCACAGCAGCCCGGACGAGACCGCGTTCGACCGCGGGCTGCGCCTCTCCCATCTGCGCTACCTCGCGAACTCCGGCGCGGCCTCGGCCTCGCTCGCGGAGAACTACGTCGGCTTCAGCGACAACTGACACCTGCCGGGGAGACCGGAGAGGGGGCCGTCCGGGAGGGACGGCCCCCTCTCCGGCCTGCCGGTGGCCGTGCCGACGACGCCCCTGCCGGTGGCCGTGCCGACGACGCCCCTGCCGGTGGCCGGGCCGTCGACACCCCTGGTGGTGGCCGGGCCGACGGCACCGCTAGTGGTGGCCGGGCTGTCGACACTCCTGCCGATCGCCGGGCCGTCGACCCGGGGCTTATGTCAACACCCTTGACCTTGATGTCGTCGGAAGGTTCTCATGGCGGCACCTCGGAGGCCCGCACCTCACCTCCGCGAATACCAAGGAGCCCTCCGCCATGGACCCCCTCGCCTCGCTCCGGGACGCCGCCCCGACCCCGTTCTGGCTCGACAGTCCCGAGAAGCCGCAGCCCACCCCCGCGCTCGTCGGCGCGACCACCTGTGACCTCCTCGTGGTCGGCGGTGGCTACACCGGCCTCTGGACCGCCCTCGTCGCCAAGGAACGGGACCCCTCGCTCGACGTGGTCCTCGTCGAGGCCGACGAGGCGGGCGGCGCCGCCTCCGGACGCAACGGCGGATTCGTCGAGGCCAGCCTCACCCACGGCCTGCACAACGGCCTCTCCCGATGGCCCGAGGAGATCGGGCTCCTGGAACGACTGGGCCGGGAGAACCTCCAGGAGATGGAGGACACCCTCGTACGCCACGGCATCGACTGCGACTGGGAACGTACGGGCTCCATCACCGTGGCCACCGAGGCCTACCAGGTCGCGGACCTCCAGGAGGGGGCCGAGGCCGTCGCCCACCACGGCGGCAAGGCCGACTTCCTCGACGCCGACGCCGTACGCGCCGAGATCGACTCGCCGACCTTCCTCGCCGGCCTGTGGGACAAGGACGGGGTGGCGATGGTCAACCCGGCCCGTCTCGCCTGGGGCCTCAAGCGGGTCTGCCTCAAGCTCGGCGTCCGCGTCCACGAGCACACCCCCGCCCTGTCGCTCGACGAGCAGGGGCACACGATGGCCGTCCGCACCCCCTACGGGCGGATCACCGCCCACAAGGTCGCCCTCGCCACCAACGCGTACCCGTCACTGCTGCGCCGCCACCGCCCGTACACCGTCCCCGTCTACGACTACGCGCTCATGACGGAGCCGCTGAACGAGGAGCAGCTCGCCGCCGTCGGCTGGCGGAACCGGCAGGGCTTCGCGGACATGAACAACCAGTTCCACTACGTCCGGCTCTCCGCCGACAACCGCATCCTGTGGGGCGGTTACGACGCGATCTACCACTACAACGGGCGCGTGCGCCCCGAGCACGACCAGCGGCACGAGACCTTCGCGACGCTCGCCCGTCACTTCTTCACGACCTTCCCCCAGCTGGACGGGGTGCGCTTCAGTCACACGTGGGGCGGAGCCATCGACATGAGCACCCGGTTCTGCGTCTTCTTCGACACCAGCCACCGGGGCAAGGTCGCCTACGCCGCCGGCTTCACCGGGCTCGGCGTGGGAGCGACCCGCTTCGGCGCGGAGGTCATGCTCGACCTCCTCGACGGCGCCCGCACCGAACGCACCTCGCTCGAACTGGTCCGCCGCAAGCCGCTGCCGTTCCCGCCCGAGCCGATCCGCTCGGTGGGCGTCGGCATCACCAAGTGGTCGATGGCCCGCGCGGACCTCAACGAGGGCCGCCGCAATCTCTGGCTGCGGACGCTCGACCGCTTCGGCCTCGGCTTCGACAGCTGAACCTCTGACGCCGTACGGGCCCCGGGTGTGCCCGGGGCCCGCATCGCCATGCCCTGACCCGGTACGTACGGGGAGGGCCAGGGCGGGCGCCGCCGCGGACCTCAGGCCCGGGCGGGCGCCGCCGCGGACCTCGGGCCCGGGCGGGCGCCGCCCAGGAACTCAAGCCCCGGCGCGCGCCCGCTCCCGTACCGCGCGCGGCGACAGGCCGAACTCCGCCCGGAACACCCGGCTGAAGTGGCTCGCCTCGCCCAGCCCCGTGCGGGCCGCCAGGACGTACGCGGGCAGGTGGGCGAGCGCCGGATCCACCAGGTCGCGGCGGATCCGCTCCAGGCGCCGGCGCCGCACATGATCGCCCACCGTCACCCCCGACTCCCGGAACAGCGCGTGCAGATGGCGTACGGAGATGTGGTGCGCCGCCGCGATCGACCCGGGTGACAGCTCCTCCGCGAGACACTCGTCGATGTACGCGAGGATCCGGTCCAGGACCCCCGAGGCCGCCGGGCCGGACGCCGACTCCGAGCCGCCCGCCTCGCGCAGCAGCGTCCGCAGGATCGCCGACACGTGCTCGCCCATCTCCCGGCGCGCCAGCGGGCCGAAGCCGTGCGCCCGCTCGGCCAGTTCGCCGACCATCGCCGCGAGCACCCGCCCGCTCGGCGAGCGCGGCAGCGCGGCGTTGGCGGTCAACGCGCCGGCCGCCGTCGCCAGCTGCCCCGTCGACCCGGTGTCCAGGGACAGGACGAAGTACCGGTGACCGGACTCGAGTTCCAGCCGGAAGGGGCGCGCGCCCGTATAGAGGACGAAGTCCCCGGGCGAGAGCTCCGCCCGCCGCCCGTCCTGCTCCAGCTCGCCCCGCCCCGACACCAGCAGGCCGAGCAGATGGCCGGGCCGGGGCGCCTCGGGTGAGGGCCGGGGCATCACCCGGATCGCCTGGTCCCCGCTGATGTCGCAGCCGCTCAGCGCACCGAACCGGCTCGGCCGCATCTCCGCGGCGTACCCCTCGTCGCCCGTACGCGCCCGGACCAGCACCGTGTCCGAGGCCCCCGACAGATCCGCCGAAGCGGTGTCGAGATAGCCGAACACCAGGTTGCCGTCGTCGCGTCGCTCCACCGGCACGTCGTACTCCTCCCATCCCGCCCGCACCGGACGCACCCTTCGCGCCGTCCGGTCCGCGCACTGCGGGCACAGAACTCTGCGCTGCCGGACCAGTGCCCACCACGGGATTGCCAGATGCTCGCAGAGTCCCCGCTGCACCCGGAAGCACACAGGCGGTAACAGATGGATGTACTTCTGGCCATCGTTGGCCAGTTCGGCCTCTACGGCCTGCTCACGGTCGGCATCGCGGTGATCTTCGCGGCGACCCGGGTCGTCAACCTCGCCCAGGGAGACCTGGCCATGGTCGGCGCCTACGTCGCCGCGACCGCGACAACCGCCCCCTTCGGCGTCCGCACCCTGCTCGCCCTCGCCGTCGGCGCACCGCTGCTCCTGATCATCGAGCGGCTGCTGCTGCGCCGGCCCGGCTCCGACGGGCTGGCCGCGATGCTGGTCACCTGGGGCCTGGGCATGGCCCTGCGACAGGGCGCGGAACTCCTCTACACCGGGACCTCCCGCACCGTCGCCGTCCCCGTGGACGGCACGCTCGATGTCCTCGGCACGCCCTACCCGGCCTACCGGCTGGTCTGCGCGCTCACCGCGATCACCGTCATCGGTCTCGTCCTGCTCGCCGCCCACCGCACCGACTGGGGCCTGCGGTTGCGCGCCGTGGCCGACAACCCGGCCATGGCGGCGCTGCTCGGCACCGACCCGCGCCGGATGCGCGCCACCGCCTTCACGATCGGCGGCCTGCTCGCCGTCCTCGCCGGTGCCCTCTACAGCCCCGTCCTCGCCGTGAACCCCAGCATGGGGTTCGGCCTGCTGGTTCCCGTCTTCTTCGGCCTGCTGCTCAGCCGCCCCGGCGCCCTCGCCACCGCCGCCGGTGCCGCGCTGCTGATCTCCGCGCTGTCGGTCCTGCTGCGTACGTGGCTCTCCGACACCCTCGCCGAAGCCCTCTTCTACGCCGTCGTCGTCGCGATCGCCGCACTGCGCTCGCGCCCCTGGATCGGAAGGTTCTCCGCATGGTTCCGTCGTACCCCCGCGCCCGCGACCGCCGCGTGACGCCCGCAGCCCGCACCACCGCCCTCACGCTGGCGGCCACCCTCGCCGTCACCCTCACCGGCTGCCAGGGCGCGGCGCTCTCCGACGACGACGGCCCGGCCGCCGCCGGCGGACCGGTGAGGATCGGCGTGGTCGTCCCGCTCACCGGACCCGTCTCCCAGGTCGGCACCGCCCTGCGCAACGGCCTCGAACTGGCCGTCAAGAAGGTCAACGCCGAAGGCGGCGTCCACGGCCGCCCCGTGGAGTACGTCGTGGTGGACGACGCCGGGGACCCGGCCAACTCCACCCAGCTCGCCCGCCGCCTGGTCCGTCAGGACAAGGTGACCATGCTGTTCGGCACCATCACCGGCGACACCGCCGAAGCGGTCGGCAGGGTCGCCGACGAGGCCCACGTGCCCTTCGGCACCGCCATCCTCGGCGACACCGAGCACTGCTTCGCGTACCAGTGGGGCTTCGGCGAGTCGACCCGGCAGATGCTGACCCCGACCGTCCCCGGGCTCGTCGCGAAGTACGGCAAGAAGGTCGCCCTCGTCGGCTCCGACTACAACTACCCGCGCTTCTACGCCGGTGTCGCCAAGGAACTGGTGAAGCAGGCGGGCGGCACGGTGGTCGCCGAGGAGTACAGCCCCCTCGGCCAGACCGACTGGCAGCCCGTCATCGGCCGCCTCAAGTCCGCCGGACCCGACTCCGTCCTGTCCATGGTCGTCGGCGCGGACGCGGTCACCTTCAGCAAGCAGGCGCAGCAGTTCGGCCTCCTCACCCCGGAGCTCGGCTACGAGGGCGCCCCCCTCGACGCCGACTTCCAGCCGGCACTGGGCGCGCTCGTGGCGGGCCGCACGCACACCGTCCGCTGGAGCGACCAGGTGGACGACGCCGAGAGCCGCGCCTTCGCGAAGGACTACCGGGACGCCCACCAGTGGAAGGCCCCGATCCCCGAGGTCGCCGGAAACGCCTACTTCGGCGTCAAGTTCTTCCTGGCCGCCGCGGAGAAGGCCGGCTCCGGCGACCCCCAGGCCGTCAACAAGGCGATCGGCGGACTGACCCTGGACAGCCCGCTCGGCAAGGGCACCCGCTTCGAGCCGTCCAACCACGTGTTCCAGGCCGACATGAGGGAGGTCACCATCGGCCGCGACGGCGCCTACACCGTCACCCGCACCCACCCGATGGTCGCCGACACGACCCCGAAGAAGGGCTGCGCGTGACCGTCCCCGCCGCCTCGGACGCTCCCGTGGCACCCGGGGCTCCCCAGGCCCCCGGGGCCGCCGTCCCCGCAGCCACGGCCCCGCCCGCCGGCGGTCTCCGCCGGGCGCTGCGCATCGCCCTCCCCACGGTCACGGGCGTGGCCCTGCTCGCCGCGCCCTTCGGCCTCGACGCCTTCGCCGTCGCCACCCTCACCCTGGGTCTCTGCTACGGCCTGTTCGCCTACGGCCTCGACCTGAGCTGGGGCAGGGCCGGACTCCTGAGCGTCGGACACGCCGCGTTCTTCGGCCTCGGCGCCTACGCCGTCGCTCTCGGCCAGGAGCACGGCCTCCCCTGGACGCTGACGGTGGGCGCGGCCGTCGTCGCCGCCGTGGCGATCGCCCTGCCCGTCGTCCGCATCGGACTGGCCGCCCCGGTCCCCGACGCGCCGCTGATCCTCCTCACCATCGGCGTCGGACTGCTCCTGCAGCGCGCCGCCACCACCCTGACCCCCGTCACCGGCGGAACGAACGGCCTGTCCGTCTCCGGGCCCGACGTGGTGACCTCCTACTACGTCACCCTCGCCGCCGTCGCGGCCGTGGTCGCGGTCTGCGGAGTACTGGTCGTCCGGGGCCGCTTCGGCGCCCGCCTGGTCGCCGCGGCCCGCAACCCCGACCGGGCCGCCCAGAGCGGCATCGACGGCATTCGGGTGCGGTCCACCGCCTTCGCCGTGAGCGCGGCCGTCGCCGCCCTCGCCGGAGCGCTGTACGCCCCCGTGGCGGGGCTCGTGTCGCCGACGGTGTTCGGTCTCGGCCTGTCGACGTCCGTGCTGATCTGGCTGGCCCTCGGCGGACGCGAGTCCACCGTGGGGCCGTTCGTCGGAGCCGTCGCCGTCACCGTGGGCCAGCAGTTCCTCGGCTCGACCTGGCAGGGCTGGTACGTGCTCGCCCTCGCCGCCCTGTTCCTCCTGGTCGTCCAGGTGGCCCCGGCCGGACTGACCGCCGCCCCTCGCCGCTGGCTGGCCGGACCGGGACCCGCCGTACGGCTCCCGGCCATGGCCCGCCGCGCCCCGCGCCGTAAGGCCGAGGAGGTCCCCCGAGGAGAGGACGACTCCGTTCCGCTCGCCGTGACCGGCGTCCGGAAGGCCTTCGGCCCCGTCGAGGTGCTCGCCGGAGTGGACCTCACCGTCGAGGCCGGCCGCTGCGTCTGCCTCATCGGACCCAACGGCGCCGGGAAGAGCACCTTCCTGAACGTCGTCGCCGGACAGCTCGCCCCGGACGCCGGCACCCTGCGCCTCTTCGGCACCGACGCGACCGGCCTGCCGGTCCACCGCCGGGTCGGACTCGGCGTCGGCCGGATGTTCCAGATCCCCAGCGTCATCGCGGAACTCTCCCCGGCCGACAACCTCCGACTCGCCCGCGTCGAGGCGTCCGAACCCACCGATCCACCCGCCGAGTTCCGCGACCTCGTCGACGACGAACTCCGGCCGGCCGGCACCCTGCCGCTCGCCGACCGCCGCCGTCTGGAGCTGGCGATGGTGCTCGCCGCCGCACCCCGGCTGCTGCTCCTCGACGAACCGGCCGCCGGACTCGGTCCCGACGACGCCCGCCGCCTCACCCGCGAACTCCGCGAGGTCAACCGGCGCACCGGCTGCGCCCTGCTCGTGGTCGAGCACGACATGGACATCGTGCGGGAACTCGCCGACGAGGTCGTGGTCCTGGCCGAGGGCCGGGTCCTCGCCCGCGGCCCGCTCGACGCGGTGGCCGCCGACCCGGCCGTCCGCGCCGCCTACCTGGGAGTGCGCTGATGCTCGAACTGACGGGCCTCGCCGGCGGATACGGTCAGGCCGCCGTCGTCCGGCCGACCGACCTGACCGTGCGCGGCGGCGAGATCACCGCCCTCATCGGCCGCAACGGCGCCGGCAAGACGACCCTGCTGCGGACCGTCTTCGGTCTCGCCGACCGGCACGCCGGCGCCGTCGCCCTCGACGGCCGGACCCTGCCCCCGGGCCGACCCGAGCTCCTGGCCCGGGCCGGAGCCACGCTGATGCCCGAGGACCGGGGCGTCTTCCCCGCGCTCTCGGTCGCCGAGAACCTCCGCCTCGCCCGCCGCCGCGACGTCGTCCCCGCCGTCGACCCGTACACCGTCTTCCCGCTGCTCACGGACCGCGCCCGGCAGCAGGCCGGGACGCTCTCCGGCGGGCAGAAGCAGCAACTGGGCATCGCCCGCGCCATGCTGGCGGGCCGGACCCTGATCGCGGTCGACGAACTGACCCAGGGCCTCCAGCCCTCGGTGGTCGCCGACGTCCTGGAGGCCCTCGGCGCGATCGCCGCCGCCGGGGTGGCCGTCCTCCTCGTCGACCAGCACGCCGGCGCACTCCTCGACCACAGCCGGCACGTCGTGGTGATGGAGGCCGGACGCGTCGTCCTCGACGCGCCGAACGAACCCGGTCTGCGCGACCGCCTCGACGACATCCTCGCGGTCCGCTGACCGCCCCCTCCCTTCCCCTGGAGCCGTTCACCATGGACCCGTTCGCCTCAGCCACCGACCTCGCGGCGGCGATCCGCCGGCGCGACCTCAGCCCCGTCGAGGTCGCCGAGACCTACCTCCGGCGGATCGCGGAGCACGACGGCGAACTCGCCGCCTTCACCTGGCTCGACGAGGACGCCGTCCTCGCCGCCGCCCGCCGCGCCGAACAGGCCGTCGTCGACGGCGGCCCCCTCGCGCCCTTCCACGGAGTGCCCGTCCCCGTGAAGGAGTTGACCCAGGTCGAGGGCCAGCCCGCGACCTACGGCTCGTACGGGGTCGACGACCGCCCCCGTACCCTCACCGAGCCGGTGATCAGCCGACTGCTCGACGCCGGGTTCCTCCTCATGGGCCGCACCAACTCACCCGAGATGGGCCTCCTGTCGACCACCGACAACAGCCGCTTCGGCAGCACCCGCAACCCCTGGAGCCACGAGCACTCCTCCGGCGGCTCCAGCGGTGGCGCCGCCGCGGCCGTCGCCGCCGGCCTCGCGCCCGTCGCCCACGCCAACGACGGCGGCGGCTCGATCCGTATGCCGTCCTCCTCCTGCGGCCTGCTCGGCCTGAAGCCCAGCCGTGGCCGCGTCCCCCAGCAGGTGCCGGGCTGGGAGCACGCCACCGTCGAGGGCGCCATCACCCGTACGACCCGGGACGCCGCCGCGCTGCTCGACGCGATGTCCGTACCCGACCGGCTCGCCATGTACCAGGCACCCGCCCCCGAGCGCCCCTACCTCGACGAGGCCGGCCGCGACGGCGGACGCCTCAGGATCGGCCTCCTCACCGAGGCGCCCACCGGGCTCCCCGTCGACCCGCAGTGCGTCGAGGCGGTCGAGCACACCGCCCGGCTGCTCGTCTCCCTCGGCCACGACGTCGCCCCCGCCTCCCCCCGCTTCTTCAGCGAGAAGGCGATCGTCGGCTACGCGCAGACCGTCCTGGACGCAGCGCTCTGGGCCGCCCCCTACCAACAGCCGGAACTCGCGGAACCGCACCTTCGGTTCCGGATGGACCGGGCCGCCGGCCGGCATTCGGGCGAGTACACCCGGGCCGCGACCCTGCTCGCCGAGGAGGCCCGCGCGGTCCGCGCGCAGTGGGGCCAGGAGTTCGACCTCCTGCTCACTCCCACCATGGCCTGCCTGCCGCCGCCGGTGGACGCCCTGCTCAAGGAGGCCAACGCGGACCCCGGCGGCCCGCGCACCACCGAGACGCAGATGATCTCCTTCACCTCGATCTGCAACATCACCGGGCAGCCCGCCGTCAGCCTGCCCACCTTCACGTCGGCCGAGGGACTCCCCGTCGGCAGCCAGCTGATCGCCGGGCCCTGGGACGAGGCCGCCCTCCTCCGGGTCGCCGCCGAACTGGAGGAGCTCGACCGCTGGCAGCTCCGCCGCCCCGCGCGCTACCAGGGCTGATCCCCGAGCCCTCCGCGCGAGGCCCCTCCCCTCGTCGGCGGTGACACCGCGCCACCGCCGCAACCGGTTCCCCTCCCCAGGGAACCGGCCCCCCTTTGGAAGGAGCCGTACATGGCACGCACCGCACCGGCCCGTATGCTGCGCCGGATCGTCGCCGAACACGCCACCGCCGCCGAGATCGCCGCCGCCGGTCAGGCCGGGGCGCTCTCCCGCCGCTCCGTCCTCGGCGGACTCGCCGCCGGCGTGGGCCTGGCCGCCACCACCGGCGTCGCCACGGCCTCCACCGCCCATGCCTCCGCCGCCACCGCCACCCCGCCGGTGGTCGCGATCATCGGCGCCGGCATCGCCGGACTCTCCGCCGCCCTCCAACTGGCCGACCACGGCATCGCCTGCGCGGTGTACGAGGCCGACACCCGGGTCGGCGGCCGGATGTACTCCAACCCCGCCGGCGCCTACTGGGCCGACGGGCAGACCTCCGAGTGGGGCGGGGAGATGATCGACACCCCGCACGTCGTGATGCAGTCGCTCGCCTCCCGCTTCGGCCTGCCCCTCGACGACCTGCGCGCCGCCGAGCCCGCCGGTTCCACCGAGGTCTACCGCTTCGACGGCGCGTACTACACCTACGCCCAGGCGAGCGCCGACTTCAAGAAGCTGAAGCCGGTCCTCCAGCAGGACGAGGCCACCTTCAACTGGCCCGTCGCCTGGAACTCCGTCAACGGCCCCGGCGCGGTGACCCTGTCGAACATGACCATCCATGAATGGATCGCGACCCGCGTCCCGGGCGGGCACAGCTCTCCGTTCGGACAGCTCCTCGACGTCGCCTACACCACCGAGTTCGGCGTGGACACCAACGCCTCGTCGGCGCTCGGCATCGTCGGCCTGCTCGCCTACCAGCCCGTCCCCAACAGCTTCGCGCTGTTCGGGGAGAGCGACACCCGCTACCGCGTCCGCGGCGGCAACCAGCGCATCCCGCAGGCCATCGCCGCCGCCCTGCCCCCGGGGACCGTACGCCACGGCTGGCGGCTCACGAAGGTGGCGGCCGCGGCGGGCGGCCGCCAGTCGCTCACCTTCACCGTCGACGGCTGTCCGCAGACGGTGCTCGCCGACCACACGGTGCTGGCCCTGCCGGTCGGCGTGCTCCAGCAGCTGAACCTGTCCACCGCCGGCTTCGACAGCCGCAAGCGGGCCGGCATCGCCGCGATGACGATGGGCCAGAACTGCAAGCTGTCGATGCAGTTCGACACCCGCCACTGGAACGGCTCGGGCCCGTGGGGCATCGCCTCCGGCAGCACGATGAGCGACACCGGCTACCAGACCTCCTGGGACTCCAGCAGGGCCCAGCCCGGCGGAAAGGGCATCCTCACGGTCTACTCGGGCGGCAGCCACGCGGCGGACTTCACCCCGTCCACGCCGTTCCGCACGGCGGCCGACCCGCAGATCGCCGCCTACGCCCAGCAGGCCCTCGCCCAGCTCGAACCGGTCTTCCCGGGCCTGACCGCCCACTGGACCGGCAAGGCCACGCTCGCCGCCTGGCCGCTCAACCCGAACGCGGGCGGCTCGTACTCCGCCTGGCCCCCCGGGTACGCGCACCAGTACGCGGGCTACGAGGGCGTCCGCCAGGGCAACACCCACTTCGCGGGCGAGCACACCTCCGAAGTGGCCCAGGGCTACATGGAGGGCGGCGCCGAGTCGGGCCGCCGCGCGGCCGACGAGATCCTCACGGACCTCGGCGTGCTGTAGGCACGGCGCGCGGGCCCGCCGGAACGAATCCGGTGGGCCCCCGCGCGGGTCCGTGTACGGGTCCGTCGCCGCTCCGTCGCGGGCCCCGCCCTTGCCGTCGCGGGCACCCCCGACCGTCCCGTCGCGGGCACCCGCGCGGGCGGTCGCGGGCCCCGCACCCGCCGCGCACCTGCCCTGGCCCCGCCGGGCTCCGCCCCTGCGCCGGGGTAGAGTGGCCCGCGTGTGAGCGGTGCGCACCCGTCCTGCCGCACAGCCGGCCGGACGAGCTCCACGCCCGTCGCGCGCCGGTCCTCCCGCCCCGCATGCCGACCCGCGTGTCGCGGGGCCGTGCGCGGGGTGCCGACCCGGTTCCTCCGCGTCGTCCCGCACGCCCCGGCCTGTCGTACCGGGTGTGCCCGAGCACGACAGGTTCCCGTCTCCCGTGTCCTCCTCTGCCACCGCCCCGTCCCCGGTCGCGCGCCTGCGCGGCCTGAAGCCGGACTGGCTGCGTGATCCGAAGGTCTGGCGTACCGAGGTGCTCGGCGGCCTGGTGGTCGCGCTCGCGCTGATCCCCGAGGCGATCTCGTTCTCCGTCATCGCGGGAGTGGACCCGGCGATCGGCCTGTTCGCCTCCTTCACCATGGCCGTGGTGATCTCCGTCGTCGGAGGCCGGCGGGCCATGATCTCCGCGGCCACCGGCGCCGTCGCCCTCGTCATCGCGCCGCTCAACCGTGAGCACGGGCTCGGCTACCTCGTCGCCGCCGTCATCCTCGCCGGCGGCTTCCAGATCGTCCTCGGGGCGCTGGGGGTGGCGAAGCTCATGCGGTTCATCCCACGGTCGGTGATGGTCGGTTTCGTCAACTCCCTCGCGATCCTGGTCTTCATGGGCCAGATCCGGGAGATTCGGGACGTCCCCTGGGCCGTCTACCCGCTGGTCGTGGCGGGGCTCGCGCTGATGGTGTTCTTCCCGAAGGTCACCACGGTCGTCCCGGCCCCGCTGGTCTCGATCGTCATCCTCACCGTCATCACCGTGGCGGCCGGAATCGCGGTCCCGACCGTCGGCGACAAGGGCGCCCTGCCGTCCTCGCTGCCCGTGCCCGGCCTGCCGGACGTGCCCTTCACGCTCGACACCCTGACGCTGATCGCCCCGTACGCGCTCGCGATGGCACTGGTCGGCCTGATGGAGTCGCTGATGACGGCCAAGCTGGTCGACGAGATCACCGACACCCGCTCCAGCAAGACCCGGGAATCGATCGGTCAGGGCATCGCCAACATCGTGACCGGCCTCTTCGGCGGCATGGGCGGCTGCGCCATGATCGGCCAGACGATGATCAACGTGAAGGTCTCCGGCGCCCGCACGCGCCTGTCGACCTTCCTGTCCGGCGTGTTCCTCATGGTGCTGTGCATCGTCTTCGGCCCGGTCGTCTCCGAGATCCCGATGGCCGCCCTCGTCGCCGTCATGGTGATGGTCTGCTTCGCCACCTTCGACTGGCACTCCGTCGCCCCGAAGACCCTGCGGCGGATGCCCGCCGGGGAGATCGCCGTCATGACGATCACCGTCGTGGCCGTGGTGGCCACCCACAACCTCGCCGTCGGTGTCGTCGGCGGGTCGGTCACCGCCATGGTGATCTTCGCCCGGCGGGTCGCCCGCGTCGCCGACGTCACGGCCGTCACCGACCCCGACGGGTCCACGGCCGTCTACCGGGTCACCGGCGAGCTGTTCTTCGCCTCCGCCAACGACCTCGTCGGCCGCTTCGCGTACGCCACCGACCCCGACAGGGTCGTCGTCGACCTGTCCTCCGCCCATGTCTGGGACGCGTCCTCCGTCGCCGCCCTCGACGCCGTCACGGCGAGGTACGCCCAGCGCGGCAAGACCGTGGAGATCACCGGCCTCAACGCCCCCAGCGCCGCGCTCCACGACCGGCTCAGCGGCGAGCTCACCCCCGGGTGACGGCGCCGGACCACCGACCCGGTCCGACGCCGTCCCCCGTACCCGTCGGCGCCGTCAGCCCGTGTGGACCTTCAGCGCCGTCCGGACGGCGGATTCGAGGGCGCCCTCGATCCAGGCGGGCTTGATGGAGGTGTGGCACCCGGCGAAGTGGAGCGGCCCCTCGGAGGTGGGGACGTCGGGGAACAGCTCCGTGTGCTGGCCCGGGAAGAGCACGGACGCCTCCCCGTACGCGTAGTGGTCACGCATCCACGACTGTGTCTTGCACTTGTTGGTGAAGAACACCTCGCAGCGGCGGCCGAAGACGGCCTGCACTCCGGCGAGCGCCCGCAGGTACCGCTCCTCGTCGGCGAACGCGTCCCACTTGAGGGCGTCGTCGGCCCAGCTGTAGGAGGCGAGCATGACGCCGCCGTCGCTGCCCTCCATCGGGTGCGCGTGCTCGAAGTACATGAAGCGGTTGGCGTTGTCGCTGACCGTGCCGCCGCCCCGGACGTGAGAGGCCTCGGGATCGCGGCGCGCGGCCGGGCGGAAGACGGAGAAGTACTCCTTGAGGCCGTCGGGGATCGACACCCCCAGGTCCTTCACGGACCGGTGCGCGCCCAGGTAGGCGCCGTGCTCGACCGTACCCGCCCGGTACCGCTCGTAGAGCCGGTCGTCGATGGAGTTCAGCGCCTCCTTCCACTGCGCCTCGGTGAACTCCCACCAGCGACGGGAGAACTCCAGCAGCACCTTGGTCGCGGCGTCGTAGTGCAGCTCCGTGATCGCCCGGCGCTTGCCGTACCCGAGCGGAGGGTTGAAGGTCACGTGGCGCAGTCCGGAGAAGGGGACGGTGATGACGGCCTCGTCGCCCTCGAAGACCTCCGTGACCCCCTCCTCGCCTGCCTGGTGGTCCTCGGCGACGGTGTGCACCCTGACCTTGCCGCCGAGGCGGTCGATGCGTACGGCGCGCCTGTCGAGCCGCACCTTGCCCTTCACCGGCGCGTACAGCGCGTCGGCGAGCACGCCGGTGCCGCCCTTGAGCTCCCAGAACCTGGTCCTGGGGTCGATGAGCGCGGCGGACAGGAAGCTGTGCATGAACGAGAGGTGCAGCCGCGAGGTCAGGTTCTGGATGGTGCCGATGAGGTCGATGGTCCTCGTGTCGAGTCCGGCGACCTCGGTGAGGTACCGGTACATGGACCAGTGGCCGTACTCCCGGAGGATCTCGACCCAGCCGTCGACGAGAGCCGTCCCCTCCTTGTCGCGGATGAGCCGGCGCGCCGGTTCGAGGGCGTCCGCGAGGATGGCGGCGGCGGTCCGGGTGCGGTCGGCACCGGTGACCCCGAAGGTGTCGTTGATCTTCGCGGGGTTCTTCTCGTAGTCGGCCCGGCGCATGTGGACGCCATTGACGTGGATCCAGGTGCGGTTGGCCTGCTTCGTCGGGTTCTCGACCTCGACGTCCACCAGGTAGAACTCCTGGCGTGCGAGCGCGAACTTCTCGATCAGCGCCATGAGGAGAGGGTGGCTCTCGGGCAGCCGCATGGCCCCGGCCTCGGCGTACTGCAGGGGGTCGGCGAAGGGCTGCTCGCCGTTCTCGTGGCCGCCCTTGCGGAACGTCTTGATGCGGCCGCCGACGCGGTTGCCGTTGGCCTCGATCACGACGACGTCGTGGCCGGCCCGGTTGAGCAGGTCGGCGGCGAGCAGGCCGGCCGGTCCGGCGCCGATGACGAGGACCCGCTTCGTCGCCCTGGCGCGGCCGGCGGGCAGGCCGTTCTCGATGATCTTCAGGTAGCCGGGGACGAGGGGTCGGTCCCGCTCGTCGTAGACGGCGATGGCGCGGGCGACCGTGCGGTACGACCGGGGGTCGGTGCCGGGCGGCGCGGCGGCGGGCGCTAACGCGGTCGCGGGGGCGCCGGAGGCCGCCGAGAGCCCGGCGGCGAGCGCCGAGGCGCCGGTCGCGGTGACCACGGAACGCCGTGAGGGGGTACGGGTGCTCGGAATGCCGAGGTCCGGAGGGTTGATGTCCGGAGTGGGCGTGTCGTGTGTACTCATCGCGGCCCACACTCGGCGTCCCGGCGTCGCCGATCCAGCCCGTTCACACGGACGGGGACGCAAACCACTCGAACCGTTACTTGTCGTGCCCGGCGGCCTTGGTGAGGAGCGCGCCCATGGCGGCGAGCACGGACGGTTCGACGCGGTAGTACACCCAGGTGCCGCGCCGCTCGGAGGAGAGCAGCCCGGCCTCCCTGAGCTTCTTCAGGTGGTGGGAGACGGTCGGCTGGGAGACGCCGACGTCGGAGATGTCGCAGACGCAGGCCTCGCCGCCCTCGTGGGAGGCGACGGCGGAGAAGAGCCGGAGGCGGACCGGGTCGCCGAGCGCCTTGAACATCCTCGCGGTCCGCTCGGCCTCGTCCGCGGTGAGCGGCCGCTCCGTGAGGGGCGGACAGCAGGGGGTGACGTCGGGCTCGATCACCGACAGCGCGATGTTGTTCGACATGTGTCTATGTTGACACATGTCGAACCATCGGCGGCCGGTGCTGCGGCACAGGCCGGGAAGGCCTCGCCCTCGCCCTCGCCCTCGTCGGTGTCGGTGCCGGTGCCGGTGCCGGTGCCGGTGCCGGTGTCCGTGTCGCCGCCGACCGCCGACGTCAGGAACTCGTGAGGACGACGAGCTGCCGGGTCGCCCGGGTCATGGCGACGTACCGGGCGACCGCCCCTTCGATGCCCTCCCCGAACGTCTCCGGGGCGACGAGCACGACCAGGTCGAACTCGAGCCCCTTCGACAGCTGCGGGGTCAGCGAGCGGACGCGGGACGTCGCCGGGAACGTCGGATCGCCGATGACGCACGCGATGCCGTCGGCGTGCTCGGCGAGCCAGGTGTCGAGGACCGCGTCCAGCTCCGCGACGGATCCGTGGACCACGGGAACACCGCTGCTGCGGACCGAGGTCGGCACGTTGGCGTCGGGGAGCGCGGCGCGGATCACCGGCTCGGCCTCCGCCATGACCTCCTCCGGCGTCCGGTAGTTGACACTCAGCGAGGCCACCTCGACCCGGTCGAGTCCGACCCGCTCCAGCCGCTCCCGCCACGACTCGGTGAACCCCTGCCCGGCCTGGGCGCGGTCCCCGACGATGGTGAAGCTCCGCGACGGGCAGCGCAGCAGCAGCATCTGCCACTCCGCGTCGGTCAGCTCCTGCGCCTCGTCCACGACGATGTGCGCGAACGGGCCGGCCAGCGGGTCCACGTCGGCGCCGGGCAGCGCGGACTCGTCGATCAGGCTGTCCTGCAGGTCCCGCCCGCGCAGCATCGTCACCGCGCCCTCGCCGTCGGCGTCGGCCTCGACGATGTCGCTGATGACCCCCGCCATGCGCTCGCGCTCGGCGGCGACGGAGGCGTCGTGCCGACGCCTGCGTGCCGACGCCTTCGGGTCGCCGAGCCGCTGCCGGGCGGCGTCCAGGAGCGGCAGGTCGGACACCGTCCAGGCCTGCGGGTTCGCGCGCTGCAGCATCCGGACCTCGTCCCGGCCGAGCCAGGGGGCGCACATCCGGAGATAGGCGGGGACCGACCACAGGTCTCCGACGAGATCGGTCGGTTCGAGCAGCGGCCAGGCGCCGTGCAGGGTGTCGACGAGCTCCTTGTCGTGCAGCAGCGCCTGCCGGAACTGCTCGGGCGACACGGCGTCCTCCATGCCCTCGCCCTCGTACTTGTCCCACAGGATCGTGACCAGCTCGTCCCAGATCAGGTCCCGTGCCTCGTTGTGCGGGGTGCTCGGACCCGGCGCCTCGAACGCCTCGACCCACTCCTCGGCGCTCAGCCGGATGTCGCACCAGGGAGTGCTGACGGTCATGCCCTCGGTGGGCGGGTCCTCGTAGAACCGGACGCCCTTCTCGATGGCCCGGACCATGTCGGCGGACGACTTCAGCCGGGCCACCTCCGGGTCCGTCTCGCTCGGTGCGCCCGCTCCCTCGGGGACGAGGTGGCGCAGGGTGCACGTCTGCACGCCCTCCTCGCCGAGGCTGGGCAGGACGTCGGCCACGTAGGCCAGGTACGGGTCGTGCGGGCCGACGAAGAGGACTCCGCCGCGACGGTGACCCAGGCGGGGGTCGGAGTAGAGGAGGTACGCGGAGCGGTGCAGCGCGACGACGGTCTTGCCCGTACCGGGACCGCCGTCGACGACGAGCGCGCCGCGGGACCCGGCACGGATGATGGCGTCCTGGTCGGCCTGGATGGTGCCCAGGACGTCACGCATCCGGGCCGACCGGTTGGTGCCCAGGCTGGCGATGAAGGCGGACTGGTCGTCGAGCGCGGCGTGCCCGGCGAACCCGTCCGAGGCGAAGACCTCGTCCCAGTAGTCGCTGATCCGGCCGCGCGTCCAGCGGTACCGACGGCGGCTCGCCAGCCCCATCGGGTTGGCGTGGGTGGCGCCGAAGAACGGCTCGGCAGCGGGGGAGCGCCAGTCGACGAGCAGCCGGCGGCCCGAGCTGTCGGTGAGCCCGAGCCGTCCGACGTACAGGGGCTCGGAGCTGTCGGCGGTGACCATGTGCCCGAGGCACAGGTCGAGACCGAAGCGGCGCAGCGCGCGCAGGCGCGCGGTCAGCCGATGGACTTCCACGTCGCGCTCCATCGCCTCGCGGCCGATGCCGCCGGGAGCCCTGCGGACCGTGTCGAGTCGGTCGGACAGTTCGGCGATCACCTGCTCCAGGCTCTCCGCGATGTCCGCGAAGTGCTTCTCGTCGCCGGCGACGAGCGCCGGGTCGGCCTTGGCGGAGAGGCGGTCGGGAAGGTCGAACGTGCTGGTGGTCAACTTCGTGGTTCTCCCGTTGAGGCAGGTTCCTGGGTCAGGAGGGAGATTCTGCGGGACGACCGGGGCCTTGCCGCAAGCCCCCCAGTGCGCTATAAGGTAAAAGTGGCAAGGGGTGCGTACTCCCCCTTCGATGTCTCCACCCCCTCCCGTTCGCCTCGGACGGTCGAGATCAGTTTCCCGTCACCGCGCCCCTCGGGCATTCCGGCAGCACAGGCCGGTCCTTGGTGCGTACGGCCGGCAGCCAGGCCGCGGGAAGAGCGGAGCCATGCGGGAGACGGACGCGGAACCACTGCGTGGACTGCAGGTCCGCCTCGTCGACGATGGGCTGACCGTCCGTCACCCGGCAGTCGGCGGCGAGGACGTCGCCGTGCCACACCCGGGTCGGTACGACGTTGTCCGCGGTGTACGGACGCCGCGGATCGACCGCCAGGCCCAGACTGCACTGCGGATCCCGGTCGACCCGGTCCTGGCAGCCCCGCTCCGCGTTGAAGACCCGGACCGTGCCCCCCGTCGCGCCCGCGCGTCCGTACGCCACCGTCGAGCCCTCCCGTACCGCGTCCGACCACAACGTCGCCCCGGCCGTCCCGCAGAGCGCGGCGGCGAGGAGGACGGCGCGCGCCCGGGCCCGCAGCCGTCCCGGGCCCTTCCCCGGCGCCCCTTGGCCGGCGGTGATGCGGATCAGCAGGCTCTCGGCGGTGTGCGGGGCGCGCGCCGTGTGCGTCGGGGCGAGGCAGTCGGCGGCCAGCGCGCGCCAGAACGGCGGCACCGCATGGTCCATGCGCAGCGGTGCACGCCCCTCGCCGTACTCCTGGACGGCGGCGCCCCTCGCCATGGGCGTGGCGCCGGGGAACGGCGAGGCACCGGACGCGAACACCTCGTGGATGACGATGCCCAGCGCCCAGACGTCGACGCTCGGCCTGACCTGGACGCCGAGTTCCCCGAGGGGTGCCCGCCAGCGTTCGGGCGGGAGGTAGTCCAGGGTGCCCAGCGGAGGCGCGTACCCGTGCGTCCCCGTCAGCTCGGTGGCGATGCCGAAGTCCGAGAGCTTCACGGAACCGTCCGCGCCCAGCAGGATGTTCTCCGGCTTGAGATCGGCGTGGACCCAGCCCGACCGGTGGAGATGGGCGAGCCCCTCGCAGATTCCCGCGATCAGCCGGCCCCGGTCGGCCTCCGGCACCCCCGCGTCGAGGAGCTCCCGCAGACTGCCCGCGGCCCGCTCCATGACGAGCACGATCGCGCCGTCGAGGGCGGGCCGGTCCGGTGCGGAGAGGACGAAGGACTCCAGGAGACCGATCAGCCGGGGATGTCCGGCCCGGCGCCCGAGCTCGACCTCACGACGGGCGGAGTCCACGATCCTGCGCGCCTGGCGCGGCGCGAGTCCGGCGGTCGGCATGACCTTGAGCGCGACGTCGAGGGGGCCCGGCGAGCCTCCGGCGCGGTCGGGTCCGCCCTCGGCACGGCCGGGTCCGTCTCCGGCGCGGTCCGGGACGCCTTCGGCGAGGTCCGCCCCGTCGTCGGCGCGGCGCGCCGCGTAGACCGTGGACCAGCCGCCGGCCCCGATCAGCTCGGTGACCACCCAGCCCGCCACCCGGTATCCGGGCGGGAGCAACTCCGTACGATCGTCGGCTTCCCGGGCGTCGTCCAGGCCACCCGCCCCGCCCACACCGTGCGGCGCGGTCATCGCGCGGTCGGCCGCTCCCGCCCGCCCGCCCCCGTCAGGGGCGGCAGCAGCGCGAGGTGCTCCTCCCGCACGAGGCCGAACCGCAGCGCGAGCCCGACGATCTCCTCCCGCTTGCCGTTGCGGCGGTCGCCCTTCCCCGGTTCGTGGGAGCCCGGGAGGCACATGCGCAGCTTCTCCTCGGCGAGGTAGTCGATGTGCGAGCTGATCGCCCGCGCGGTCGGCGTACCGCCGGCGAGGTGTCCCGCCAGCCGCTCGACGATCTGCGGTGTCGTCGGGACCGCCACACGGGACTGGTCGCGCAGGCGGGGCTCGCAGAGCGCGACGAGGACGAGGAAGTACGTGGCCGTCTCGTCCAGGGAGTACGCGGTGACGGTACGGCTGCCCCAGGGGACGCCCATCGCGTCCGGGTCCAGATAGAGGTGGTCGGGCGCGAACACCTGGAAGGAGACGGGGACGTCGCCACGGGTGGGCAGCACGACGCGCGCGAACTCGAAGGGGACGGGCGCCCCCACCCGGCGCGGCGGAACCCGCAGGTACTCGCCGGCTCCCTCCGGGTTCTCCACCAGATAGCTGTGGGTGGAGCTGTGGTTCGTCAGCTGCCAGTGGTCGTCGGTCACGCGGATCTCCCCGGCGAGCCGGGAGATCGCCGCGTCCGCGAGCCGGAGCTCGACCGGGGTCGTCGCGGAGCCCCGTCCGAAACGGGCCACCTCGCCGGGGCCGAGCCGCAACGTCACCGCGTCACCGCACGGTTCACCGCCGTCGGCGCCACCGCTCCCCGGCGGCAGATGGACGACCACGCCGCTCATCGATCCCCCCGTCCACACGTTCCACCCGTCACCGTTGTCGGACGTGCGGAACGATACTCATCTCGTAGGGGAGTTCACCGGCGTACTTCGGCCACATCGGCGCCCGCGACGCGTGGACGCTCGGTGTCGCTCCCCGCGAGGGCGCTTCCCGGGAGCGGATCCTCAAGGATGACGTACTGGGGAGTAGGGGCGACGGCTCCGATGTCGCGGGCGGACGACACGTTCCGCGCCTCGGGCACGGTGGGCAAGGTGGGGAAGGTCACCGCATCCGGAGGGGGGTTGGGGACGGTCCGGGTGGTTCGTGGCGGGACCGGGCGTCCCGTTTCCCCCTCTCACGTGGCGAGATTCGCACCCCGCGCGCCTGAAAGCGGTACGCGCTACGCGGCACTCGACTCCTCGACTCCTCGTCCCTTCACTCCTCCGTTCCTCCACTCCTCCACTCCTCGGCCCCTCGGCCTCAGAGGGCGGGACTGCCCGACACGACCGGCGCGATCGTGCGAGCGCCGAACGAGGCCCATGGTCGCCAGCCGCCGCTCGGCTGGGCCTGGACCCGGGTCCGTATCCGCCCCTCGGCGGTGACGGCGAAGACGTGGTTCCGGCCGGTGGCGTCCAGCGCGACCGCCGGCGTGGCGGCCAGCCTGATGCCCGGCTCGCCGAACTCCCCACCGGCATCCCAGCTCCCGCCCGCGGCGACCTGCCAGCGGTGGCTGAGGCGGCCACCGCCCGGCGCGAGGGAGAAGGCCTCCAGTCGGCCGTCGGCGTTGGCGGTGAGCGACGGGGCGGCGGCGCTCCAGCCGAACAGGGGCCCCCACGCGTCCCAGCCGCCGCTCGCCACGGACTGCCGCCGGAGGAAGGTGCCCGCGCCGGACGGACCGATCGCGGTGACGGTGAGCCGGCCACTGCCGTCCCCGGCGACCCGCGGCGCGGCGCCGGCCGCCGTACCGAAGGGGTGCCACGCGGCGGTCCAGGCGCCGTTGGGGGCCTCCTGCCACCGGTGGCGGATCCCGGCACCGCCGGGCGAGAGGACGAACACCTCGAGACGGCCGTCCGCGTTGGCCGCGACCACCGGGGGCGCGCCCGAGGCCCCGCCGAAGCCGGGGTCCCAGGGGTCCCAGGCCGCCGAGCCGCGGGCCGTCTGCCGTCGCCGTGCGACGGAGGCGCCGCCGGGGCTCAGGGCGAAGACCTCAAGACGGCCGTCGGCGTTGCGCGCGACGGCGGGGGCGGCTCCGGCCGGGCCGCCGAACTCCTCCCAGTCGCCCCATCCGCCGTCCGGACGCTGCACCCGGTGGTGCAGGTTGACGCCGCCCGGCGCGAGCGAGAAGACCTCCAGCCTGCCGTCGGTGCCACGGCCCAGCGTGGGCACCGCACCCGCGGGCCCTCCGAAGGTCTCCCACTCCGACCAGGAGTCGGTGTACGGGTCGACCTGGACGCGCCGCAGCATCGAGCGGTCGGCGGCGTCGAGCGCGAACACCGTCAGCCGGCCGGCGACGTCGAGCCCGGCCACCGGGTTGTCCGGGCTCTGCCACGGCGGGGGAGTGTCCCGCCACTGCAGGGGGGCCACGTACAGCCCTTGCCGGAACCAGCCGGCGGCCGTGGCGTACCACGCCTCCCCGTCGGTGACCACCTCGACGGCGTGCCCGGCGACATGGCCCGCGTACCCGGAGAGCTCGAAGCGGAACGGGTCCCGCGACGCGAGGACGTCCGTGCCCTCGTAGCCGTTGCGCGGCCCGATGAACAGGTAGTACCAGCCGTCGCGTTCGACGACGAACGGCGACTCGGTGACCGAGACGGTGGTGTCCGTACTCGCGTCGGTGAAGGCGACGCCCGGCTCGCTCCAGTGCACGAGGTCGGCGGACCGCCGGTGGGCGACGACGTGGTGGCCGCCCGGGCCCGACAACTCGGTGTAGTACATGACCCATTCGCCGCCGACCCGCAGCACCATCGGGTCGCGCGCCGCGATCCCCCGGAAGAGCGGCCCGGACGGCTCGCGCGTCCAGGTGAACAGATCGGTCGACGTGGCGAGGCTGATCGCGGCGCCGTCCGCTCCGCCGCCGGCGTAGAACATCCAGAACCTGCCGCCCGCCTCGACGACGTGCGGCGCCCACAGGTGTTCCTCGCCGAAGTACGAGGGGTCGACGGTGAGCGCGTCGGCGTGGGCGGTCCACGGCCCGTGCGGGGTCGGAGCGGAGGCATGGGCGAAGGAGATCTCCGCCGCGCTGTCCGGGGCTTCGCCGCGCGGCGCGCTGTCCCCGACGATGCCGAACAGGTGCCAGCGGCCCTGGGACCTGATCAGCGTGTGGTCGTTGAGATAGCGCGGGCCGGAGAAGGTGGACGGGTCGTGGACGTACGCGAAGGATCCCGCGCCGACCCACCGAGGAGGCGGTACGGCCTCGGCCGATGCGGCCCGCGCCTCGGCCGGAGCCGCCCCCAGGAACGGGAGCGCGGTCGCCCCGGCGGCGCCCCGCAAGAGGTTCCGCCTGCTGATCGGAAGCATGATTCACTCCAGAAGGACCGCGCGGCCGGCCGTGCCCGCTGGGGACGACGGCCGACCGCGCGTCGGGTTCGGGCCGGACCGGTCAGTTGAGGGCGGGGCCCGCGGTGTTGTTGACCCAGCCCCAGTCGGACCAGCTGGTGAAACCGGTCTGCCATCGGTGGAAGGTGCCGGCCGGGTTGGTGCCGAAGACCTCGATGCGGCCGTCGGCGTTGGCGGCGGCGGTGACCTCGGTGCCGCCGGTGCCGAAGCCGGCCCATTCGCCGAAGGGGGCGTTGGCACCGGTCTGCCAGGTGTGCATCGCGGTGGTGCCGTTGATGGCGAAGACCTCGACGCGCCCGTCCGGTGTGCGCTCACTGGTGAGCTGCGAGTCCGCCGGGCCGCCGGTCGGCTCCCACGCCGACCAACTCGTCGGACCCGTCTGGTACTTGTGGAACACCCCCACCGGACCGGAGGCGAAGACCTCGAGGCGTCCGTCGGCGTTGTGGTCGGCGGTCAGGTCACGGCCGCCGCCACCGAAGGTGCCCCATGGCGACCAGCTCCCGTTCGGGGAAGTCTGGTACTGGTGCTGGAAACTGTCGCCGTTCAGGGCGAACACCTCCAGGCGGCCGTCGGGTGACTTCTCCATCTCGATACGGCCGTCGGCCGGGCCGCCGCCCGTGGGCTCCCAGTCCGACCAGCCGCCGTTCGGGGCGAGTTGGTACCGGTGGAAGAGCCCGACGGGTCCGGACGCGAAGACCTCGATGCGCCCGTCGGCGTTGACGCCGGCCGCGGTGTCGCGTCCACCGCCGCCGAAGGCCTCCCAGTTCGACCAGCCACCGGACGGGGAGAGCTGGTAGCGGTGCTGGAGGGTGCTGCCGTTGACGGCGAACACCTCGAGCCGGCCGTCGGCGTTGGGCGCGACGGCGAGTTCGGCGTTGCCGGGTCCGCCGAGGGACTCCCAGGGCGACCAGTCGCCGTTCGCCCGCTGCTGCCAGGCGTGATGGACACCGTCCGCCCCGGCGGCGAACACCTCGAGGCGTCCGTCCGCCGACCGTGCCGCCACCACCCGGCCCGACTCCGCGGGATACACCAACGGCCGGGGACGAGGACCGCTGCCCGGGGTGCAGGGCAGGACCACGCCTCCCTCCGCGAGGTACGGCTCGGGATCGATGCCGTACGAGGCGGAGGGATCGCCCCAGATCCGCAGGTGCAGGTGCGGACCGGTCGAGTTGCCCTCGGAGCCCATCAGGGCGATCTGCTGGCCGGCCACGACGTGGTCGCCGGCGGAGACGTCCCGCCGGTACATGTGCCCGTACTCGGAGATCCTCCCGTCCGGGTGCTGGATGCGGATCCACTGGCCGTAGTCGCCGGAGTACCCGGAGATGGTCACCTCGCCGTCGCCCACCGCGTGGATCGGCGTCCCGACGTCGGCGGCGATGTCGACGCCGTTGTGGCCGCTGTGGAAGTGCTGGGTCACGATGCCGGTGGCCGGGCACGCCGTCGCGGAACCGGCGGTCCCGGCCGCGGCGGGGGTGGTCGCCAGCAGTGCGGGAACGAGCGCAGCCGCCGCGAGGACACAGGTCAGTGCGCGTCTGGAGAGTCCGAGAAGCACGAGGCTCCTCCCCTTGGTCGTCTCGGGTCGAGCGGGACGGAGGTGCAGCCGGGCGCGGGGCGTGTCACGCCTTGCGCAGCCGGCCGATGATGCCGTCGATGTCGCGCTGCATCATGTCGTGCCGGATGAAGTGACCGCCGGGCATCTCGTGCCACTCGTGCGGGATCCCCGCGTTGCCGAGGAGACCGCGGAACTCCCGCTGACCCGCGAGGACCTGGTTCTCGTTGACCGTGTCGAACCAGCTGATCGGATCGGGACTGGTGCCGGCGACCAGGAAGACCCGCTTGTTGCGGTAGCTCTCGATCCGCTGCACGGGGTTGTCCGCGTTCACCCGGGCCTCGTCCCAGAGCGGAGCCCCGTAGATCGTGCCGCCGTTCAGGTCGAGGGCGGCGGCGGAGGCGTTGGCCCAGTGGGCCACCAGGCCGCCGTCCCGGCGCAGGCTGGCGGGGCCGGAGTGGGCGCTCACCGAGGCGAAGTGGCCGTAGTACTTGGCCGCGTACTTCAGCGCGCCGAACCCGCCCATGGAGAAGCCGGACACGGCACGGCCGTCGTACTCGGCGTACGTACGGAAGTTCGCGTCGATCCACGGGATCAGCTGCGCGATGTGGAAGTGCTCCCAGTTCCGCGGGCCGACGTTGGAGCTCACGGGGTTGGAGTACCAGCCCGCGTGGCCGCCGTCGGGCATCACGACGATGATCGGCTTGCCCGCGGTCCACTGCCGGATGCCTTCACGGTCGAACATGATGAAGTCCTGGTCGCCGCCCCCGTGGAAGAGGTAGAGCACGGGGTACCGGCGTCCGCTCCACTGGTAGTCGTCCGGGAGCAGCACGTTGACGGCCGGGTTCCAGCCGATCGCGCTGGTCTGGAACCGGTAGTACTTCATGCGGGGGTCGTTCTCGCCCCACCCCACGAGGTGCAGGCCGAAGCCGTCGCCGACGGCGGCGGCGGGCGACGCGGCGGCGAGGACGCCGCCGCCGCCGACGGCCATCGCGGCCGTGAGGCCGCCCGCGGTCCTGAGGATGTTCCTGCGGGAGGGGTTCTGCGCGCTCAACGTGACCTCCTGGTCGGGAGTGTGACGAGATGTCACGGCGCACCGGGAGAGACCCCGTCGCGCCGCTTCGGACCGTGCCGGCCCGTCGCGTCGGGTCGTACGAGCGGGCGGTCTGGAACGTAGCAACGGCACGGGGTCCGGGAGACCCCGGAAGGTTACGGACTGACAGGCGCGGGCCCGTCGGCTAGGCCCTTGTCCGGAGCCGCCGGCGACTGCAGGATCACACTGTGATCGACAAGGGTGGGGACACGAGGGGAAGGGTCGGCGCGCCGTGGGGACGATGATCAAGGGAGACAACGGCTTCGTACCGTCCGTGCCGCTGCGGATCGCCGTACGGGGCGGTCTGGACGCGATGGCGCTGCTGGTCACGGAGCGCGGGACGGTCAGGGGCGACGGGGACGTGGTCTTCCACGGCTCGCCGGTGCATCCGTCCGGTGCCGTGCGGCTGACGGAGGCCGGCGACGGCACGGCATGGCTGGAGATCGGCCTGGCCTCGGTCGAGGAGCGGATCGCGCGCGTCCTGCTGGTCGGGTCGACGGAGCGGGGCACGATGCGTGACGTCGCCGGTCTCGTGGTGGAGGCGTACGCCCCTGACGGCACGTCGGTCGCGCGGTACGAGGTGACGGACGGCGCCGGGGAGACGGCGATGGTGCTGGCCGAGCTGTACCGGCGGGCGGGCGGCTGGAAGTTCCGGGCCGTCGGCCAGGGGTACGCGAACGGCCTCGCGGGCCTGGCCACGGACCACGGGGTGGACGTGGCGGAGCAGGGCGCGGACGGGGCGGCGCCGGTCCCGCCGGTGGCCCCGCCGATGATCCCGCTTCCTCCGCAGGCCCCGAACGTGGCGGTTCCGCCGCACCCCGCGCCGGCCTTCGCGTCGCCACCCCCGCCGGCACCGGCCTTCGCGTCGCCGCCCCCGCCGGCACCGGCCTTCGCGTCGCCGCCCCCGCCCGCACCGGCCTTTGCGTCGCGGCACCCCGCGCCGGCCTTCGCGCCGCCGCCCCCGCCCCCGCCCGGATTCGCGGCGCCCGCGCCCCCGCCGGCCTTCGCATCGCCCGCGCCCCCGCTCCAGCCCGCGCCTCCGTCCCCGTACCCGTCTCCGCCCCCGCCCCCGGCTCCGTCTCCGCCCCCGTACGTTCCCGCGCCGGCGGGCTGGTGGTCGTACGGTCCCGTCTTCACGCCGTACACGCAGACCGGCCGGGACAACGACGTGATCACGGTCAGCGGGCTTCCGCCGGGGCCGGTCGTCGTGCAGCTCGACGTCCAGGGCGACGGGTACACGGGTCTCACGGTGCTCAACCGGCGCAACAAGGAGCAGGACCTCCTCGTCAACAGCACCGAGGAGGACTTCCGGGGCCGGCTGCTCGCCACGGTGCCCGGGAACGGGACCCTCCGTATGAGACTGGAGGCGGACGGGCCCTGGCGTGTGGAGGTGTCGCCGCTGGCGGCGGCCCGTCGCCTGACCGAGGAGGAGGCGGAGTTCCGTGGCCCCGATGTGCTGCTGCACATGGGCGGCGTGGCCGACCTCGCCATCCACTACCGAGGCGACGACAACCTCATCGTGAACATCTACGAACTCGCCGGGCACGACGACCACACCGCGCTCCCGGAGGACGAGAACGTGGTCAACGAGATCGGCAGGCGGCACGAGACCGTCCCGCTGCCCGAGGGGCCGCTGGTGGTGCAGGTCGAGGCGGCGGACAGCTCGTGGACGGCCCGCCTGAGACGGCTGTAGGCGGGTGCGGGCCTCCGTTCGGGCGGTGCGGAAGCGGAACGACCGTGTCCGTCGGGACGTCGTCCCGTTGTGAGGGTGTGACCTCAACACGACGTATGTCCACAGTCCTCGCCGTCGCCGCCGCTTTCTCGTGCCTCGGCGCGTCCGCGGCGAACGCCGTCGCCCCGGCCGGCCCGCTCGGCCCGCCGATCAACCCGATCAGCGAGCTCGACTCCCTCGCCACGACCGGCATTCCCGAGGAGTCCCGTGAACAGTTCCCCGGGATCGCCGGTCAGCTCGGCGGGCTCAACCAGGTGCACCAACTGAACCAGCTGCACCAGCTCACCGACCAGGCCGCGCCGGTCACCGGCCTGCTGCCCGAGATCTCCTGACCGACCCCTCGCAGGGCGGCGCGACCGGACTCCCCTCGCGCCGCCCCCGAACCGGTACACGGCGATCCACCCTCCCGGCGCAACCTCCCGAGCCGCCGGTGGGGCACACGTGCAGGAGGCTCGGGGGAGTCCCGCGGCCACGGCCCGGGGCAGCCTGCCGGACGCCGCCGCCATCCGGGCAGCTCCCCACCGGGTTCTCCCGGTCCGGCGGACAAAGCGATGGCCGTCCGCCCGGCAGTCCTGACACGATCCGGGTGTGACCACGTTGTTCCTGATGGTCGGCCTGCCAGGGGCCGGCAAGACCACGAGGGCTCGGCAGCTCGCCGAGGAGCACGGCGCGCTGCGCCTGACGCCCGACGACTGGATGATTCCCCTGTTCGGTGAGGCGGACCCGGACGGGAAGCGCGACGTACTGGAGGGGCGCATGCTCTGGCTCGCCCTGGAGGCGGTCAGGCTGGGCACCGACGTCGTGGTGGACTACGGCTGTTGGTCCCGGGACGAACGGTCCGCGATCCGCCGGCTGGCGGAGGCCGAGGGCGCGTGCTTCCGGATGGTCTACCTGCCGGTGGACGTCGAGACCCAACGCACCCGGATCGCCCATCGCAGGGCGACCACCCCCGAGGAGACGCTCCCGATCACCGAGGCTGACATCCTGCAAGGGCGTGCGTACTTCGAGGAGCCCGACGCGGCGGAGCTGGAAGGTTGCGGGGCCGTCGCCCCGCCCCCCGGCTGGGCGGGCTGGCGGGAGTGGGCCGCCGACCGGTGGCCGTCGTTCGCGTGACTGTTCCGGCCCGGCACGGAGTGGCCGGGCTCCGGAGGCAGGGCCTCGGTCAGCCGGCTTCCGGCAGGGACTGCATCGCCTTGCTCGCCCGCTTCTCCATCTCCTCCTCCGAGACGTCCTCCACGTGCGTGGCCAGGCTCCAGCGGTGGCCGAAGGGGTCTTCGAGCTGGCCGGTGCGGTCTCCGTAGAACTCGTCCTTGACCGGCGACAGCTCCTTCGCGCCCCGGGCCAGGGCCTTGGCGAAGACGGCGTCGACGTCCTCCACGTAGACGTGCAGGGTGACGGGTGTGCCGCCGACCGCCTTGGGTGAGCGGAACCCCATGTCGGGGAACTCGTCCGCGAGCATCACGACCGAGTTGCCGAGGGTCAGCTCGGCGTGGCCGATCGTGCCGCCGGGCGCCGGCATCCGCATGCGTTCGACCGCGCCGAGCACCGACACGTAGAAGTCGATCGCGGCCGCGGCTCCGTCGACGCAGAGGTACGGCGTGACGCGCGGGTATCCCTCGGGAATGGGCTGGACAGCCACGGTCTCCCACCTTTCCGGAACGGTGACGGTCTCGGGCGCCGTCGCCTGTGACCATGGATAGCCCGAACCCTCGTCGGAACAGTCGACGCCGCGCGACGGCCTGCGCGGGTTCCATCGAAGGGCTGCGGTCCACACCGTCCGTACGGCGGCCCGCCGGTCGAGGCGGCGCGCGAGGCCGGCGCGGCCGGCGCGCGAGACCGTTCCGGATTGGGGCTGTCCGAAGTCTTGTCGGGGTGATCCGTTCTCTCTAATGTGAACCTTCAAATCCCGGGAATGCCATGCACCGGGCTTCATGAGGGGCATATTTTGAACGATCAAATTCATCCACGGGCACCCGAGGCCGCCGCCCCCGCGGCTCCCGGTTCGACCCCCGTCCGTGGTCCGATGCCGGGATACCTGGACCACGCCAGGATCGGCCCGCTCTCCCGCCAGGCGGCCGACGCGATCGCCACGGCGGCCGCGCTGGCCACCCGCGCGGCCCCCGCCGACCTCGACCGGCTCTTCGCGCTGAGCGACGCCGCGCGGGCCTCGGCGGCCCGGCTCCTCGACGCCCGGCCGCACGAGATCGCGCTCTCCCCGTCCACCAGCAACGGTCTGTTCACCGTGGCCGCCGGACTCCAGGGACCCGGCACCGTCCTGGTGCCCCGCGGCGAGTTCCCCGCCAACGTCTACCCGTGGCTCCGGTTCGCCGGCCGTGGCGGCCCGGACGTCCGTCTCCTCGACGCGGACGGGAAGCGGCACATCACTCCCGACCTGCTGCGCCGGAACCTCACCCCCGACGTCACCGCGCTCACGGTCAGCGCCGTCGACTCCCTCACCGGACACGTCGCACCGCTCGCGGCCCTCAAGGAGGTCCTCGGTCCCGACCGCCTCCTGATCGTCGACGCCATCCAGGGGCTCGGCGCCGTCCCGCTCGCGGCGGACGCCGCCGACGTCCTGGTCAGCGGCGGTCAGAAGTGGCTACGGGCAGGCTGGGGCGCCGCGCTGCTCCTGATCCGCGACCGGTGCGCCGAGCGCGTGGCCCCCGGCCTCGGCGGCTGGGCCGGTGTCACGGAGCCCTTCGCGGCACGGCATCCGGCGCCGCCGCTGTCCGGGGCCGCCGCCCACCTCGCGACCAACCCGGACTTCCCGGCCGCCGCGGCCATCGGCGCGGCCGTCGACGCCCTCCTCGACCAGGGCGGCCCGGCCGCCGTGGGCGCCAGAATCAGGGCCACCCTCGCCGAGTTGCTCGACCGGGCGCGGCAGGCCGGCGCCGACGTCCTGCTGGACGGGCTCGGCCACCAGGAGCGCGCCGGCATCGGCACCTTCCGGCTCCCCGGTCACGACCCCGTGACCGTTCACCGCACTCTCGAAGCGGCCGGTGTGATCACCACGCGCCGCGACGAGTGGATCCGCCTCTCTCCCCACGCCTCCACCCCGGCCCTCGCCGTGGACCTGTTCGCGGAGGCACTGCACACCCTCACCCACTCCACCCGGACCAGCGCCGACGACAGCACCAGCAGCGCAGCCACCAACCCTCGTACGCACGACACCCAGGAGCCGACATGTCCCACCAGCTGAGCCGCCGACAGATCCTCCACCTCGCCACCGCCACCGCCGCCGGACTCGGCCTGACCGCCTGTGGCGGCAGCGGCAGCGGCGGTACGGGCGGTGCCGACGACGGTGCCGACGGCGACAGCGGCAAGATCACCGTCTGGAGCTGGACCACCGCGGCCGAGGCCCTGCGCGGCGTCGTCCCCTCCTTCGAGCGGGACAACCCCGGAATCACGGTCGACGTCCAGGACCTCGGCAACCCCGCCATCTGGGACAAGATCACCGTCGGCCTCGCCTCGGGAGGCAAGGGCCTCGCCGACGTCATGCACATCGGTGTCGACTACCTGCCCGGCTACATGGAGAAGTTCCCGCAGGGCCTCGCCGACCTGTCCAAGCTCGGCGCCGACCGGCACAAGGACGCCTTCGTCAACGGCCTGTGGCCGACCGTCATAGGCAAGGACAGAGCCGTCCACGCCCTCCCGTGGGAGGTGAACCCGCTCGGCCTGTTCTACCGCCACGACTACTTCGAGAAGGCCGACGTCGACCCCGCCTCGATCGCCAGCTGGGACGACCTCATCGCCGCGGGACCGAAGATCCGCGCCGCCACCGGTGCCCAGCTCCTCGGCCTCGACAAGCCCGGCACGACCCAGGACATGGACTTCTTCCAGAACCTGATGCAGCTTCAGGGCGCCTTCTACTTCGACGCCGAGGGCAAGGTCACCCTCGCCTCCGACGAGGCCGTCCAGGCCCTCACCGTCATCAAGCGGCTCAACGACGCCGGCCTGCTCGCCGACACCGCCGGCCAGGGCACCTGGAAGCGCCTCGTGGGCCAGGGCAAGCTCGCCACCGTCCCGTACCCCGCCTGGGCGATCGAGTACCTGGCGACCAAGTTCCCCGCCCAGAGCGGCAAGTGGCGCGTCATCCAGCCGCCGGCCGCCGTGCCCGGGGGAGGCCGCAGCGCCATCGTCAACTCCACCTTCCTGACCGTCTCCGCCACCAGCAAGCGCCGCAAGGCCGCCTGGCGATTCGTCGAGTACGCGCTCACCAAGCCGGCCGAGATCAACCGGATGTTCGCCTCCGGCGGCGTCTTCCCCGCCCTCAAGGGTGCTTACGCCGACCCGAAGTTCAGCGCGCCCCACCCCTTCTACGGTGGCCAGAAGGTGCTGCGGTCCTTCGTCGACTCGCTCGAATCCGGCGCCGGCGCGACCAACTTCACCGGCGACTACAGCCGCGCCCTCAAGCTCGCCAGTGACGCCCAGAGCCAGGTGCTGATCAAGGGCGCCGACCCGGCCGAGGCACTCAAGGCCGCGGCCAAGCAGCTCGCCCAGCAGACCGGTCGGCAGCAGGCGGCCTGATCATGTCCCTCGCCCCGTCCGAACGCGCTCCCGCCTCCGGGACCGCGACCGCCACCGCGACCGGCACTCCCGCCGGTCGCGGCACCCCCCGGCGCACCGACCGTGCCCGCCCGGGCCGACGCCGCCTGCTGACGCGGGAGTCCGTCCCGTACCTGCTGATCATGCCCGCCGTCCTGGGCTTCGCGATCTTCAAGGCGTACCCGATCGCCGCCTCGTTCTGGATCAGCCTCACCACCGGAAACGGCGACGCCCGGCAGTTCACCGGGCTCGCCAACTACCGGCGCCTCCTCGACGACCCGCTGTTCTGGACGGCGCTGAAGAACACCGCGCTGATCCTCGTCGTCCAGGTCCCGCTCATGCTCGGCCTCGCCCTGCTCGTCGCGCTCGGCCTCAACTCCACCAAGGTCTGGCTGCGCCCGCTCTGGCGACTCGGCGTCTTCGTGCCGTCGCTGACCGGTCTCGTCGCCGCCGGCGTGATGTTCTCCGTGATCCTCAACCGCGACGCCGGCCTGCTGAACTGGGTCCTCTCGCTCTTCGGCGTCGACCGGGTGAACTGGCTCGGCAGCACCTTCTGGGCCCGCGTCGGCGTCGTCCTCGTCATCACCTGGCACTACACCGGCTACAACGCGGTGATGTACCTCGCCGGCCTCCAGGGCATCCCCAAGGAGCTGTACGAGGCCGCCATGGTCGACGGCGCCGGACCGATCCGCCGGTTCGTCTCCATCACGCTGCCCCAGCTGCGGCCGATCCTCCTCCTCACCGTGGTGCTCTCCACCATCGGCACCCTGCAGCTCTTCGACGAGCCGTACGTCCTCACCGGCGGCGGCCCCGACAACGCCACCCTCACGGTCACCATGTACCTCTACAACAACGGCTTCAAGTACTTCGACTTCGGCTACGCCTCGGCCCTCGCCTACGCGCTCGCGCTGATCGTGTCCGTCCTCGGCATCCTGCAGGTCCGCCTGATGGGAGAACGCCGATGAAGACGCGAGGCCCCCTGCTCACCCTGCTGCTCGCGGGCGCCTTCGGGCTCTGCGTCGGCCCCTTCTACTGGCTCGCCATGGCCGCCACCCAGGACGACAAGGACGTCTTCTCCTGGCCGCCGAAGCTGCTCCCCGGCGGCCACCTCATGGACAACCTCCAAGGGCTCCAGGAGTCGATCGGACTCACCCGCGTCCTCCTCAACACCATCCTGGTGGCCGGACTCCAGACCGTCGGCGCGGTCGTCGTCTCCGTCCTCGCCGGCTACGCCTTCGCCAAGTTCGACTTCCGCGGACGCAACCTGTTCTTCGTCCTGCTGCTCAGCACCCTGGTCATCCCCGACACGGTGATGCTGATCCCGATCTTCCAGATGATGATGGACCTGGGCCTGATCGACTCCTACGAGTCCGTCATCCTGCCCGGCCTGGTCACCCCGTTCGGCATCTTCCTGATGCGGCAGGCCCTGCGGTCCATGCCCGACGAACTCCTCGACGCCGCCCGCGTCGACGGCGCCGGCGAACTGCGGGTGCTGTGGAAGATCGTCATCCCGGTCAACCGGCCGATCATCGCGGCGCTCGCGCTGTTCGTCTTCCTCGGCGGCTGGAACCAGTTCGTCTGGCCGCTGATCGCGCTGCGCAGCCCCGAGATGTACACACTGCCCGTCGCCACCGCCACCCTGCAGGGCCTGTCGACGACCAACTACGCCCAGGTCCTGCTCGCCAGCGCCATCGCCGCCATCCCCGTGATGGCCCTCTTCCTCGTCCTGCAACGCCAGTTCATCTCCGGCCTGCTGGCCGGGGCCACCAAGGAGTGACCACCGTGACCACCGCACCACCGAACGCCACTCCCGAGGACGCGGAGGGCGACACCGCTCCGCAGCCGCCCGTCCCCGCCTGGCGTCCCAACGCGGCGGCCGAGGACGTCCCCGGCACCGTCGTCCACCGGCAGCTCCCCACCGGTCTGCTCCACTCCACCGGCACCCCGCTCACCGTCCATCTCACCGGGCTCGGCGGCGACGCGTGGGAGTCCACCGTCACCCAGGTCGACCACGGGGTGGTCCTGATCGAGGTCACCGCGACGGACGCGGTCACCCTCCGCGCCGAATGGCGCGTCCCCTGCGTCGGGGCCACCGCCTACTGGACTCCGGACACCAACGCCTCCCACTGGCTGCCGCAGTCCTGGATCGTCCCCCGGACCGTGTCGCTGGCCCTGGGCGCCCCCGTCGCCAGCCTGGTCGGCACCCAGGACCGCGCCCTGTGCACCGCCGCCGCGGGCGAGACGGCCGCGCCGGTACGCGTCGGCGCCGGCGTGGTGGAGGAGAGCGGCGAGTTCGCCTTCACCGTCGAGCAGGAACTCACCCCGGACGGGGCGCCGTTGCGGCTGCGCATCGACCTCAGCGGCCGCCACTTCGCCACCACCCTGCAGGCCGTCAGCGACTGGTGGGGCGAGGGACAGCGGCATCCCGGCGTCGCCCCCGCCGCGCGGATGCCCGCGTACTCCACGTGGTACAGCCTCCACCAGAACGTCGACGCCGCCGTCGTCGAACGCCAGGCCGCCCTCTCCGCCGACCTCGGCATCGAGAGCATCATCGTCGACGACGGCTGGCAGACCGCCGACCGCACCCGCGGCTACGGCCACTGCGGCGACTGGGAGCCCAACACGGCGGCCTTCCCCGACCTCGCGGCACACGTCGCCGAGGTCCACCGGCTCGGTCTCGCCTACCTCCTCTGGTACGCGGTGCCCTTCATCGGCCGGCACAACGACGCCTGGGACCGCTTCAAGGGCATGACCCTGCGCGAGGTGTCGCAGCTGGACGCGGCGGTGCTCGACCCCCGCCACCCCGAGGTCCGCTCCTACCTGATCGAGAAGATCTCCCGCGCCGTCGAGGAGTGGGACATGGACGGGGTGAAGCTCGACTTCATCGACCTCTTCGCCGTCGCCGACGTGCCGCCCGCGCCCGCCGGCGCGGACCACGACACCGTCCACGAAGGCGTACGCCGGCTCCTCGCGGACCTCGACGCCCGACTGCGCCGCACCCGGCCCGACGTGATCGTCGAGCACCGCCAGCCGTACGTCAGCCCCGGCCTCCGGCCGTACGCCACGATGGTCCGCACCGTCGACTGCCCGCTCAGCCTCGCCGAGAACCGCCAGCGCATCGTCGACTGCCGGCTCACCGCCGGCCCGCTCGCCGTCCACGCCGACATGATCATGTGGAACGCCGCCGAGACGCCCGAGTCCGTCGCCGTCCACCTCGTCAACGCCCTGTTCTCGGTGCCGCAGATCTCCGTCGACCTCACCACCCAGACCCCCGGACAGCTCGCCACCCTGCGCTTCTGGCTCGGTGTCTTCCGCCGGTACGCCGACGTCCTCCAGCTCGGCTCCCTGGAGCCCGCGCGCCCGGACCTCGGCTACCCCCTGGTCCGCGCCGGCGACGGCCGCACCACCGTGGTCGCCCGCTACGCGCCGCTGCCCGTCGCCCTCCCGGACCGGGACGCATCCGCCGGTCAGGAGACCGTGCTCGTCGCCAACGCGGACGCCGACCCCGTCGTGCTCCTGACGACCACGCGGCCGGAGCAGGCCCTCGCCCGCGTCCAGGACTGTCGTGGTGAGATCCTGTCCGAGACCGTTCTCGACCTCGTCGCCGGGGTGAACCCGGTGACCGTGCCGACCGGTGGCCTGCTCACCTTGACCCGCGAGCACTGACCCACGGGGGGCTGGGGGCGGCCGCCCGCCGCCCGCAGCCCGCCGACCACCGCACACAGAGGAACGATGACCGCTCGACAGGTGACCATCGAGGACGTCGCACGGACGGCGGGCGTCTCCCGCCAGACCGTCTCGAACGCCCTCAACGCCCCCCACCGGCTGCGCGCCACCACCCTCGCCCGGGTCACCGCCGCCATCGACGAACTCGGTTACCAGCCCGACCAGTCCGCCCGCAGCCTGCGCACCGGCACCCGCAAGGTCATCGGCTACCCCGCGCCCGCCGACAACCCCGCCGACCCCAACCCCCTGATGGGCGGCTTCCTCCAGGCGCTGGTGAGCGCCGCCGACGCCGTCGGCCACCGCATCCTGCTCTTCCGCTGCGACCCCGAGCAGGGCGCCGGAGCGGTCGCCAAGTCCTTCAACGGCCTGATCGCGGCCCGCCAGGTCGACGGGTTCGTCCTCTCCGACGTCATCCACGACGACCCCCGGGTCGAGGTGCTCGCCGAGGCCGGATTCCCCTTCGCCGCCTTCGGCCGCACCGCCCCCGGCCGCCCGCAGAACTGGGTCGACATCGACTCGGCCGCCGCGACCGCCGCCCTGGTCCGTCTCCTGCTCGACCAGGGCCACCGCCGGATCTGCTACGTCAACTCCGCGGCCTCCCTGCCCTGGCTCGCCGACCGCAGGGCAGGCCTGCTGCAGGCCGCGGCCGCCGCGCCCGACGGCGCCTTCGAGGTCGGCGTCCCCGACGACGACCCGGCCGCGCTCTCCCACGCCGTGCAGCGCCTGCTCGCAGGACCCGACCGGCCGACGGCCCTGGTCTGCGCGAACGACTGGCTCGCCCTGACCGCGTACCAGGCCGTCCGCGCGGCGGGCCTCACCGTCGGCGCCGACGTGGCCGTCACCGGCTTCAACGACATGCCGCTCTGTACGGTGCTCCAGCCCGCCCTCACCAGCGTGCGCCTGCCGCTGTCCGGCATCGCCCACGCGCTCGTGGACCGGCTGATCGCCGCCGTGGAGGACCCGGCCGCCGCCCCGTCGAGCGGGCTGCTGCTTCCGGCGGAGCCGGTCGTACGGGACAGCACGCCCGGGCGGTAGGCGCCTGCCCCGGGGGATGGGGGAAGGTCCTCCTCGGGAACGCCCTCCTCCGGAAGGCCCTACTCGGGCGTGGTCCGGCCGGTGGGGACGCGGTAGAACGCGGCGGCGTTGTCCCACAGCACGGCGTCGAGGTGCTCCTCGCCGACGGTTCCGGCGACCAGGGCGAGGTCGTCGTCCGCGAACGGGCGGCGGGCACGGGTGGAGGGCAGATCGGTGCCGGCCATGAGGGCGGTGGGGTCGGTCCTCATGATCGCGGCCATGGCCTCGGCGGGATCGAGGTCGACACGGCCGAAGCCGGTGGCCTTGACCTTGACGCCCCGCTCGACCAGGGCCAGCAGCGGGGGGAGTCCGTCCCGGTGCAGGCCGAGGTGGTCGACGGCGACGGCGGGCAGCGCGGCCAGGGTGGAGGCCAGCTCGGGCAGGTCTCGGGCGTCGACGTAGAGCTCGGCGTGCCAGCCGGCGACATCGTGGACGCGGCGGGCGAGACGGTCCAGCTGGTCGAGCGTGGCCGAGCCGCCGCGGCGCACGTTGAAGCGCACCGCGCGGACCCCCGCGGCGTCGAGACGGGTGATCTCCTCGTCCGTCACGCCGGCCGGCACCTGGGTGACGCCGACGAAGGAGGGGCCGAGCGCGGCCAGGGCGGCACACAGGTAGCCCTGGTCGAACCCCTGGAAGGAACCCGAGACCACCGCGCCGCCACGGACGCGCAGGCCGGCGACGCGCTCGCGGTACTGCGCCACCGTGAAGGCGGGCGGCAGATAGCCGTCGTTCTCGACCAGCGGGAAGCGTGGGTCGACGATGTGCAGGTGGGCGTCGAAGAGCGGACGTGGCAGAGGTACACGCTCGTTCACGTGGGGGACTCCTCGGTGGTCGGGGCTCCGGCCCGCCCGGTCCGTCGGTCGAGCTTCCTGAACGGAGGATTCCCGCTGACCAGCGTTTTGACACGAATTCGTACGGAAGTCGCCGAGTGGGGGGAGACTGGGAACGGGGCACGGGAGGAGGCATCCGATGGAAGAGGTCCGACTCTCGGCGCGCGAGCGGCGCGCCCTCGCGGAGATCGAGGAACAGCTGGACCGGGACGAGCCGCTCGCGGAGCGACTGCGCACGATGCGTAACGGCCCGGGTCTCTCCGCGCCGTCGCTCTCCGGAGGGCGACGGCGACTGCCCGTGCTCGGGGTCGCCGTGCTCGGCGTCATGGCTCTCGCGCTGCTCGTCCTCGCCGTGGCCACCGAGGTACCGGCGCTGATCTGGGCCTTCGCGGCCGTGTGGGTCCTGACCCTGGTCGGCCTGCTGGGCCTGGTCGTGCGCTGGTCGCGGCGCCGGGCGCGCAACGGCCCCGCCCGGGAGCCGTGACCCCGATTGACCAGGGAGACGGCCGCTCCGGCTCCCCTCGCCGGAGGCTTCTTTCCGAGGCGTACGGCATCGCCCCCGCCGGTCGGCCGATACGGCCCGTGCGCGGCGGCGGAGTCAACTAAGTTACCGACGTGGAACAGTTGACCTCCGAAGACCCGACCTCCCTGGGCGCCTACCGCCTCATCGCCCGCCTGGGAGCGGGCGGCATGGGCCTCGTGTACCTGGGACGCTCCGAAGCGGGGCGTACCGTCGCCGTGAAGGTGGTGCAGGCCGAGCACGCCCAACACCCCGAGTTCCGGCGTCGGTTCGCGCGCGAAGTGGCTGCGGCCCGCCGGGTCGGCGGGGAGTGGACCGCGGCCGTACTGGACGCCGACACCGAGGCGCCGGTGCCGTGGGTCGCGACCCAGTACATTCCCGGGCCCGACCTGACCACCGTGGTCGCCGAGGACTTCGGGCCGCTGCCCGAGCACTCGGTCCGCACCCTCGCCCACCGGCTCGCGGCCGCCCTGCGGTCCGTGCACGGCGCGGGCCTGATCCACCGGGACCTGAAGCCGTCCAACGTCCTCGTGACGGTCGACGGGCCCCGTGTGATCGACTTCGGCATCGCCCGGGCCATGGACACCCTCGCCGGCGACAGCCTGCACACCCGCACCGGGATGCTGATCGGCTCCCCGGGCTTCATGTCGCCCGAGCAGGTGCGAGGTCTCGAACTCACCCCGGCCAGCGACGTGTTCTGCCTGGGCGCGGTCCTCGTGTACGCCGCCACCGGACGTCTCCTCTTCGGCGCCACGGAGACGGGGCTGAACGCGCACCTCTTCCGGATCGCGGAGGAGGAGCCGGACCTCACCGGTGTACCGGAGTCGCTCGTCGACCTCGTCCGCGCGTGCCTGGACAAGGACCCGGCGCGGCGGCCCACCCCCGCCGAGATCGCCGACCGTACGGAGGCGGAGCGGCCGGGGGAGTGGCTGCCGGGCTCCGTGCTCGCCCAACTCGGGCGCCGTTCCGCCCAGTTGCTGGACTTCGCCCCGGATCCGCGGGTCGTGGCGGTGGATCCGAGGATCCCCTCGCAGGTCCCGCCTCAACTCCAGCCCCAGGCCGCCGAGTCCCGGGCCGGCGCCCACAACCAGCCGTTCCCTCCCTCGCCCGCCTATGTGCCGACGACTCCGGTCGGCAGCCCCGCGGCCCCGGCGGGCTTCGGACCGGCCGACGCCGTCGGACCCGGAGCCTGGACGCCTCCCGCGTTCCCTCCCGAGGTACCGGAGCCGTCCCCGAAGCGGTGGTGGGGACTGGCGGCGGCCGTGGCGGCGCAGCTGCTCGTCGTGATCGGCGGGTCGATCACGACGGCGGCCGCACCGGTCCTCGCGGCCGACCTGCATCTCGCCGACGACGCGTTCAGGCTGATGTTCCTCGCCTACGGACTGGCCTTCGGCGGCCTGCTGCTCCTCAGTGGGCACATCACCGACCTCCTGGGCCGCAAGAGGACGGTGCTCGTCGCACTGCTCGGCTTCGCCGTGGCCGCCGCGCTCGGCGGCTCGGCGACCGTCACCGCCGTGCTCGTCACGGCCCAGGCCCTGCAGGGCGCGTTCGCCGCGCTGCTCTCGGCGGCGGCCCTGGCGCTGGTGGCCGGCGGGTTCACCGAACCCAAGGAACGCGCCCGGGCCTTCGGGGCCTACGCCGTGCTCGTCGGCGGCGAGATGGCGATCGGCGCGTTCGCGAGCGGCTGGCTGGTCGAGTTCCTGACCTGGCGCCTGTGCCTCTACGCCCTCGTCCCGCTCGCGGGCGTCGTGGCCCTCGTGGCGAGCCGCCTGCCGAGCGACAGCGCGCCCCGTACCCCCGCGGGCGGTGACGTGCCGGGCGTGCTGCTCGGCACCGGTGGGCTGGCCGCCCTCATCTACGGCCTCGACAAGGCCACCGTGGTCGAGGGCTCCGACGGCCCCCTGCCCGGCGGCTGGTCCGACCCGCTGACCCTGGTCCTCCTCGTGGGCGGCACCACGCTGCTCGTGGCCTTCGCGTGGTGGCAGACCCGGGCGCGTACCCCGCTCGTCCCCGCGTACGTCCTCAAGGACCGTCAGCGCGTCGGCTCGCTCCTCGCCCTCGCCCTCGCCGTCACGGGCATGTTCATGCTGTTCCTGATCCTGTACCGCTACCTTCCGGGCGTCCTCGGCCTCGGGTACGGACCGGGCGCGACGGGCCTGGCTCTGCTGCCCGTGGCGGGAGCGGTCCTGATCGGCTCCACCCAGATCGCCGCGCGCCTCCAGTACCGGGTGGCCCCCCGTCTGCTGATCGTGCCGGGCCTGGTGCTCGCGGCGGCGGGCCCCGCGCTGATGACCCGGATCGACGGCGTCACCTCGTACGCCGGCGTCGTCCTGCCCGGCACGATCCTCCTGGGCCTCGGTCTCGGACTGGCCTTCGCGCCGCTGATCGCCACCGTGACGGGGACGACGACCCCGGAGCGGCCGGGAGGGATCGCGGCGCTGGTCCTCGTCGCCCAGAGCCTGGGCGGCTGGATCGCCTCGCCGCTCCTCGGCGGCGTGCTCGCCTGGACGATCTCGGACCGGCTCGGCGAGGTGGCGGGCATGCCGGAGGAGCTGGTCGACGCGTACAGGAACGGCGCCCTGCTCGGCGGGCAGGGCCTCCCGGAGTCGATGGCCGACATGGTCGCGCAGGCGGACGCCGCGGTGCTCGGCGCCTACTCCGCCGCCCTGTGGTGGGCGGCCGGGCTGATGCTGCTCGCGAGCCTCCTGGCGGGTCTCCTGGTCACGGACCGGGCGCCCGAACGGCGCTGAGCGCGAGCCGCACCGGCGCCGTGGTGGCGTGGGGGGTCACCCGACGGGGTGGCCCCCGCTGTCCGTGCGGTCGGCCTGGCTGGAGAACTTGTTGAGGAAGACGTCGTACCGGCCGTCGGGGCGCTGGGTGACCGTCGCGCCGTCCTGCCAGATCCCGTTCTCCGGCCACCACTGCGAGCCTTCCGGATCGCCCTGGTTCTGATGGACGTTGTGCATCCCGAGGTCGCCTTCGGGGTCGTCGGTGAACGGCTCGCCGAAGATGAGGACGCGCTGCCCGGGAGCCAGGACGGTCTCCAGCGCGGCGGCCGCGTCGACGTTGGAACCCGTGTGCCACGGCCGTGAGCCGAGCAGGTCGAGGAGCTCCTGCAGCCAGGACGGCGGACGGCGCCGGAACAGGACGCCGGTGCGGTCCGTGAGCTCCGGATGGCGCAGATAGTCCATCGCGCCGGAGTCGGGCGTGGAGTCCAGGTCGTGATAGCCGGGGGCGAGGGCCGCGGCCGGGCCGAGCGCTCCGGCGTCCACGGTGAAGCTCTTCCACTGCACACCCACGTTGGACTTGTGGCTGTCGACGTCGATGGCGCAGTGGTACCGCCCGGCGGGCGCGTCCACCTCCAGGTTGACGTGGAACCAGCGACCCTGGGTGTCCGGCTGGTCGCGGTAGTGGCGGTGGAGGGTTCCCGAGAGGACGCCGTAGTAGTCGAAGGGCATACCGCCAGTGAAGCACCCTCCGTCACCATCCGCATCGGGAACGTGACGTGGAGTAATCGTGCGGATGTGCGCCCGCACGCCGCTGACCACGGGAAACGCGGGTGAACGGCACCCCGGAGGCCTGGTAGATTGATCTCTGTCGCCGCGGACATCACTCCGCGTCACGACACACACCTGGTCCAAGTGGCGGAATGGCAGACGCGCTAGCTTGAGGTGCTAGTGCCCTTTATCGGGCGTGGGGGTTCAAGTCCCCCCTTGGACACGGGATATCCCTCCGCCCGGACAGGCCACGGCCTGTCCGGGCGGAGGAGCATCCGGACCGGGTCAGGCCAGGAACACCGGCAGGTCGAACAGGTCGTTCTGGGTGACCACCGGCTTGTTCCGCAGCTCCTCGCGCGGCACCGCCAGCCGGAGCGCGGGGAAGCGCTCGTACAGCGCGGGCAGCGCCACCGACGCCTCCAGCCGGGACAGCGCGGCCCCCGGGCACACGTGCGGACCGTGACCGAAGGCGATGTGCCGGTTCGACTCACGGGTCACGTCGAACTCGCCCGCCGTCGGACCGTGCTGCGCCTCGTCCCGGCCGATGGCGCCGAACGACACGATCAGACCGTCCCCCTTGGGCAGGATCCGGTCGCCGACCTCGATGTCCTCGGCCGCGAACCGGATCAGGACGTGCGAGGTGGGCGTCGACCAGCGCAGGGTCTCCTCGATCACGTCCTCCCACGACACCTCGCCCTTCAGCACGAGTGCGCGCTGCTCGGGATGGGTCTCCAGGGCGACGACCGCGTTGACGATCAGGCTGATCGTCGTCTCGTGGCCGGCGGCCACCATCAGCTGGAGGGTGTTGGTGATCTCCTCCGTGCTGAGCCGGTCGCCGCCCTCCGACGCCTCGATCAGCGCGCTGGTGAGGTCGTCGCCGGGCTGCGCGGTCCTGGCCGCCACGATCCCCGAGAAGAGGGCACCGAGGTCGGCCATCATCTGCGGCACCTCCTCGGGCGGGGTCTGCGTCGAGAAGAACTTGTCGAAGAGCGCCTTCATCCGCGGGTGGTCCGCCTGGTCGACACCCATCAGGTCGCTGACCACGTTCATCGGCAGCGGGTACGCGAACTCCGCCTTCAGGTCCACCACCTCGTCCGCCGACCGCTCCGCGAGCCGGTCCAGGCTCTCCGTCGTGAGGGCCTCGATGCGCGAGCGCAGCCGCTCCACCCGGCGCGCGGTCAGCGCCTGCGCGACCAGCGTGCGCAGCCGCCGGTGCTCCTCGCCGTCGACGGTCAGCATGGACTTGCCGGGGTTGACCAGGCCGATCAGCGGCCAGTCCAGGGGTATCTCGCCGCGCTGCCAGGCGCCCCACACGTCGATGTCCTTGACCAGGCGCGCGTCCGTGAGCAGCTTCCGCGCCTCGGCGTGGCGGGTGACGGCCCAGACGGGCACGCCGCCGGGCAGGACGACGCGGGTCAGCGGGCCCGCCTCGCGCAGCCGGGCGCTCTCGCCGTCGAGGTCGGCGACGAAGGGGTCGAGGACGATGACGTCGGTGCCGGGCGTGGCGGTGTGGTCGTACGGGCAGCTCATGCGGAAGCTCCAAGGGCGGGAGTCGGGGTGTAGGTCACGGGGAGCGCGGTGAGGCCTCGCAGCCAGGGGGACGGGCGGCGGGTGAGCGCGTCCTCCGCGACCGCGAGATCCATGTCCGGGAGTCGGTCGAGCAGGACCTCGATGCCCGTCCGGGCGATGGTCTCGGCGACTTCCTGGGCGGGGAAGGGGCAGCGGTGTTCGCCGTGCCCGAAGGAGAGGTGGGCGTTGTTGCCGCCGGTGAGCGCACCGGAGTCGGCCCGTACGTGCGGGTCGGAGTTGGCGGCGGCCAGGCCCAGCAGCAGGAGGTCGCCGCGGCCGATCCGGCGTCCGCCGAGATGGGTGTCGCGGGAGGCCCACCGGCCGGCGACGTTCTGGGTGGGGGTGTCCTCCCACAGGACCTCGTTCATCGCCTCGCCGACGCTGTGCCGGCCACCCGAGAGGGAGGCCGCGAACCGGTCGTCGGTGAGCATGAGCCGCAGCGAGTTGCCGATCCAGTCGGCGGTGGGCTGGTGGCCGGCCGCCATCATCACCATGAGGTCCTGGGCGACCTCCTCGACCGTGAACCCGGCGGTGTTGGCGATCATGTGCGAGGCGACGTCGTCGCCGGGCGTCGCGGCCTTGGCGGCGAGCAGCGCGAACATGGACTCGGCCAGGTGGCGCTGGCCCTCCAGGGCCCCTTCCTGACCGTTGATCATGTCGTTCATGGCGGTCACCAGGGCCGGACCCTGCTCGTCGGCGAAGCCGTAGATGCCGGCGAGGACGCGGACCGGCAGCAGCATCGCGTACTCGGCGATGATGTCGCAGGCGCCCTTGCCGCAGAGCGCGTCGATGAGTTCGTCGGCGAAGCGTTCGGCCCGTTCCTTCAGGGCGAAGGGGTCGACGGCTTCGAGCGCGTCGCAGATGACCCCGGCGCGCTCGCGGTGCCGCTCGCCCACGGTGTAGAGGATCGAGGGCTGCTTGCGGCCGATCATGGGCAGCAGCGGCCAGTCCGCCGGGATGGCGTCCCACTGGTTCCACAGCTCGGAGTCGCGCGAGAACAGGACCGGGTCGCTGGTGACCTGGTGCAGCTCGCGGTAGCCGAGGACCAGCCAGGCGGGGACGTCGCCGTCGAGCACGACCGGGGCGACGGCGCCGTGTTCGCGCCGTATCCGGCGGTACAGCTCGACGGGATCGGTCTGGAACAGGGGGCCGCTCAGCGGGATGGGCCGGTACTCGGGATGGGTCACTGGGTGGGCTCCGGGATCGGCTGCGGGTGCGGCTGCGGGTTCGACGGCGGGATCGGCCGCGGGTCCTTGGCGACGACGGTCTGCAGGTGCTCGACGAGCGAGATGAGGACCTGCTTGCTGGACTCGCGCGACCGGGCGTCGCAGAAGACCAGCGGGACGTCGTCGGCGAGGTCGAGGGCCTCGCGGACCTGGGCGGGGGAGTGGGTGGGGCCGCCGAAGTCGTTGCAGGCGACGACGAACGGGGTGCCGTGGTGCTCCAGCCGGTCGACGGCGTACCAGGAGTCGGCGAGCCGGCGGGTGTCGACGAGGACGACGGCACCGAGCGTTCCCGAGAAGAGCCGGTCCCACAGGAACCAGAACCTCTCCTGGCCGGGGGCACCGAACAGGTACAGGACGTTGCGCGCGTCGAGCGAGATCCGGCCGAAGTCGAACGCCACGGTGGTGGCCGTCTTCGTGGCGACGCCGCCGGTGTCGTCGATGTCCTCGCCGGCCTGCGTCATCGTCTCCTCGGTGTTCAGCGGACGGATCTCGCTGACCGAGCGGACGAGGGTGGTCTTGCCGACTCCGAACCCGCCGACGACGACGATCTTCAGTCCGTTGTCGGCGGTGCTGTGCAGGGTCTGGCGCTGTTCAGAGGCTACGGAGTCCAACGAGCACCTGCTCCAGGATGTCGTGATCGGGAAGGCGGTACGTGGGCCGGGGATGGCGGGCGCTGATCCGGCCGGTGTCGTGCAGGTCGGCCAGGAGGATCCGCGTGATGGAGACCGGCAGGCCGAGCCCGGCCGCCACCTCCACCACGGCCATGGGGAACCGGCACATGCGCAGGATCGCGGCGTGCTCGGACTGCATGCCGGGGACCGGGTCGCTCTCGGAGACCACGAGCGTCACCACGTCGAAGGCGGTGGAGCCGGCACGGCTGCGACCGCCGGTGACCGTGTAGAGGCGGTCGGGGGAATCGTCCCTGCCCGGCCTGGCGCGGCTCATCCCCGGGGCCTGGCGACGAGGTGTTCACCCAACTGCTCGACCAGCTCCGTCATGTTGTGGCCGACGAGTCCTGCGTCGGCGTCCTCGTCGGCGACGAGGGCGAGGTGGGCCCCGTCGCCGGCCTCGACGATGAAGAGGATGCCGCCGTAGAACTCGGCCATCGCCGAGCGGACCCCGCCCGTGCCGTCGCCGAACTCGACGGAGGCACCGTGCGACAGGCTCTGGATGCCCGCGGCGATAGCGGAGAGCTGGTCGGCCTGGTCGACGGACAGCCCGGCGGTACGGCAGAGCTTGAGGCCGTCGCGGGAGAGCACCAGGGCGTGACGGGTGCCCGGGGTGCGTTCCAGCAGTCCTTCCAGGAGCCAGCTGAGCTTGTCGTCGGTGGTGGTGCCGGTCATCGCGGGTTGCCTTCCGAATACGGGGGGTTCGGGGAGTACGGGGAGGTCGGGGCGTTCGGAGCGGGCGGGGACGGCACCGCGGGAGGTACGGCCGCCGGGCTCTGAGGGGCGGGCGGGACAAGAGATACGGGTGTGGCGGCCGGGCTGTCGGCGCCGGGGGTGTCGACGACCGGGCCGTGGGCGCCGGGGCTGTCGGCACCCGGGATGTCGGCGGCGCGGGGGGTGTCGGCACCCGGGATGTCGGCGGCGCGGGGGATGTCGGCACCCTGGCGGTCGGCCGTCCCGCGCACCGCCTTGTGGAAGCTGCCGAAGCGCGGCGGGGTCCCGGTGGTCCCGCCTGCCGCGCCGGTGCGCGAGGCCGCAGGGCGGGTCTCCCCGGCCGTCTCGCCGGACTTGAGCTGGGCGGCCAGGGTCTCTCCGCGGCGGCGCCGCGGCAGGATGATCCCGTCCGGGGCGGGTGCCTCGCCGTCGGCGGCGCTGGCGTGGTCGGTTCCGGGCTCACGTACCGGACGTACGGCAGGGGCGACGTCAGGGGTGGGCGCGGAAGTACGGGCGGAGGGCGCCCGGTCGGCCGCCGGAGCGGTCACGCCGCGCGCCGCCACGGGCAGCGGCGGTTCGCCGGGCGAGGCGACCGGTTCCTCGGGCGCACGGCTGATCAGCTCCTGCGGCACCATCAGCAGGGCCCCGGTGCCGCCGCGCGCCGAGGGGCGGAAGGACACGGTCAGACCGTGCTTGCGCGCCAGCCGGCCGACCACGTGCAGGCCGAGCCGGGTTCCGGAGAGACCGGCCAGGTCCTGCTTCGCCGCTCCGACGGCGGCCTCGGCGCGCCTCAGTTGCACGTCGCTCATCGCCAGGCCGCTGTCCTCGACGGTGATGACGATGCCGGCCGGGACCTCCTCGACGTAGACGTGGACCTCCGCGCTCGGCGGGGAGAAGTTCGCCGCGTTGTCGAGGAGTTCGGCCAGCGCGTGCATGATGCCCTCGGCCGCGTGGCCGGTGACGGCCGCTTCGCTGCCGGAGTGCAGCCGCACCCGCTGGTAGCCGCCGATCCGCCCCATGGCGCCGCGCAGGATCGACTCCATGACGATCGGGCGCGACCAGCGCCGGCCCGACCGGGCTCCGGTCAGGACGGCGACGGAGTCGGCGAGCCGGCCGGCCTGGGCGGTGCGGTGGTCGAGGTGGAGCAGGTCGCCGAGGACGTCCTCGTCGGCGTGCCGGTGCTCCATCTCCCGCAGGTCCGCCATCATGCTCGTGGCCAGCGCCTGCATCCGTCCGGCCGCGTTGGCGGCCGCGGCCATGGCCGCGGACCTGCCGGACTCCGCTCGCCGGACCCGGCCTTCCAGGCGTTCGAGGTCGGCCGCCCGTGCCGCGACGAGCTGTGCCGTCTCGGCCTCGTGCGCGCGGACGAGCTCGCCCGTACGTGCCGCGTGGTCGGCGGCCGAGGCGGCGACCGCCGCCGCGTGCCGCTCCTCGGCAGCGGCCGTATCGCGTTCGGCGGTGGCCTGGTACCGGCCGATGTAGGCGTCGCGCGAGGCGAGTTCGGCGGCGAGTACCTCCGTCCGCCGGGCGAGTACCCGTGCGGTGCGGGCGTACCAGGTGACGGCGAAGGCCGCGGCGGACAGGAGGAGGACGCCGCATGCGGCGAACCAGCCGAGTGCGGGGCGGACCTCGGCGGGCGCCGCTGTCGTCGCCGCCACGGCGAGCGCACCACCGGCGGCGAGTGTCAGCAGCGAGGCGATCAGGGCAGGGCGGAACGGGGTGGGCGACGCCGTCATCAACCAGACTCTCGAGAGCAGTCACACGGGGGAAGAAGGTTGAACGACGGAACTATAGAGCCGATCTTGATCGGTTCGGAACTCTCCTGAGCGGATTGGTATTCACCAGACGACAGAGTCATCCGTCGTCGCGCCCAGGAATGCCGGACATGGCGCGATCTATGTCCAACTCTCCCTGTCGCCCAGGTCAGAGCGGACGGACCACCCGGGATCACACGGCGAAAGCGGCGCCGTCCAGGGTCCAGTGGGGGTCGGGTGTGATGCCCAGGGCGGTGTAGACGTGGGCCGCGACGTCGGCGTGGTGAAGGGGCGCGGGGAGCGCGCCGACGGGCAGTCCGGGACCGCACGCGGCGATCCAGGCCGTGCGCTCCAGGTGGCTGCGTCCCCCGTGCCCGCCTTCGTCGCGGTGGCCGTGGTCCGTCACCACGATGACCGTCCACTGCTCGGCCGCGTGGCCGGGGCGACGGCGTACGGCGTCGAGGAGCCGTCCGAGCCGGCGGTCCGCGGCCTCGATCGCCGCGCGGTACTCCTTGTCGCAGCCGAGGAAGTGGGCGGTCTCGTCGACGGCGCCGAGATAGACGAAGCCGGCGTGGAGCTCCTCGTCCAGGCCGAGGAGGTGTTCCGCCTCGGCGGTCACCAGGTCGTCCACCTCTTCCCAGGCCTCGGGGGTGTCCTCGCGGGGAGCGACGTAGCGGAGCCGGGTGGGGGCGACGAAGAGCGGGCCGCCCTGCTGGGCGAGGAAGAGGGGGGCCCACCCTCCGACGGCGAAGGTGCGCCGACCGCAGTCGGCCGCGAGGCGGGTCGTGAAGTCGGGGAAGACGTCGAGCCGGTTGCCGTCCAGACGGTTGCCCCACACGCCGTGCTTGGCGACGCCGACGCCGGTGACGATGGTGGTCCAGCACGGGCCCGACATCGTGGGGGTCACGGCGTCCACCTCGACGGGGGCCAGGAAGCCCGCTCGGGCGACGCCGTCGAGGTGAGGGGTGAACAGTTCCGGGAGCAGATCGAGGCGTACGCCGTCGATGCCGATGACCAGTACGCGGGCGGTGTCCATGGGCGGGTCCAAGGTGTCGTGGGCGGAGGGGGAGGGAGGGGAGAGGGAGGGGTGGGGGCGGGCCCGGGTTCAGGGGCCGACGCGGCGGAGCCGGATGAGGCTGCTCGCGTAGTCGCCGTCGGGAAGCCGCGGGTCGATGCCCTTGCGTACCAGAACGGCCCCGCTGTGCACGCGGTTCAGTTCCGGGTCCAGGTAGAGCGCCTCGGGGTCGAGCGCCGGAAGCCGCACCGGGTCGGGCCCGTGACCGAAGCGGGTCGTGGGGCGCCACACGAGGAGCGCGTGCTCGCTGTCGTCCGGCGCCGCGTAGTGGACGGCCGTCACCGGTCCGGGCGGTGTGACGCGGTGCTGGTGTCCCCGCTGGACGAGCGGACGGATCTCCTTGTACCGGGCGACGAGTTCGGTGGCCTCCGCCAGCTCCTCCTCGGACCAGGAGGTCAGGTCACCGCCGAGACCCAGGGCACCGGCCATGGCGACATGGAAGCGGAAGCGCAGCGGAGTCCGCCGTCCGGTGGTGGTGTTGGGGCTGTCGGTGACCCACGCGGCCATCGCCTGGGCGGGGAAGAGCTGACCGAAACCGTGCTGGATGCCGATCCGGTCGACGGGATCGGTGTTGTCCGAGGTCCAGGCCTGGTCGGTGCGGGCGAGGATGCCGAGGTCGACGCGCCCGCCGCCGCCCGCGCACGCCTCGATGCGCAGCCCGGGGTGGTCGGCGCGGAGCTGATCCATGATCCGGTGGACGGCCCGCGTGTGGTCGATCCACAGGCGGTCGGGGTCCGGGTGCCCGGGCCAACCGGCCTCCGTGAAGGCCCGGTTGGCGTCCCACTTGAGCCAGTCGACGCCGTGGGTGCGGACGAGGTGGTCCAAGGTCCGCCGCGCCCACTCCTCGACCTCGGGCCGGGCGAAGTTCAGCACCAGCTGGTTGCGCAGTTCCGTCGCGTCGAGCCGGGGGGAGTGGAGGACCCAGTCGGGATGTGCCCGGTGCAACTCGCTGTCGCGGTTGACCATTTCCGGCTCCACCCACAGCCCGAAGTCCATGCCCAGGCGGTGTACCTCGTCGGCGAGCGGACGCAGCCCGCCGGGGAAGGCCTCCGGGCGCGGGGTCCAGTCGCCGAGCCCGGACCGGTCGTCGCGGCGGGTGCCGAACCAGCCGTCGTCCAGGACGAAGAGCTCGGCGCCGACGCGGGAGGCCAGCCGCGCCAGCCGGATCTGGCCGGCCTCGTCGACGTCGAACCCGGTGGCCTCCCAGGAGTTGTAGAGCACCGGCCGGTCCCGTTCGGGCTCCGGCAGCACGTGCCCGCGTATGTAGTGGTGCCAGACGCGACTGGCCGCGCCGAACCCGTGCGGAGTGTAGAGACCGGCGTACGCGGGTGTGCGCAGGCTCTGGCCCGACCGCAGCGTCCAACTGAGCCCCTCGTGACCGAATCCGCCGGTCCAGGTGGTCCTCCCGACCGGATCGCGGTGGACCGTGACGCGCCAACTCCCGCTCCAGGCGAGCGCGGTGCTCCACACCTCGCCCTGCTCCTCCGTCGCGGTTCCGTCGTCGACGGTCAGCCAGGGGCCGGCGTGGTGGCCCGTGATCCCGCGGCGGCTCGTCAACACGGTCTCGGCGACGGGCAGTCGGTCGCGCTGGAGCTGGAACTCACTGTTCCAGCCGCCGACCAGATGGCCGAGCCGGTAGTCGGACAGCGGGGGAGCGGTCCAGGATGCGGAGTCCAGCCGGTCGACGGTGATCGGCTCCGGCGGACCGTCCGGGGAACCGGTGTGCGTCAGCTCGGTCCAGCGCTCGATGACGTCCGTGTCGGCCCGCACGCGGTAGCAGAGTTCGGCCCGCAGCGGGCCGTGCCGGTCGTCGAGGCGCAGCCGCAGCTCGTCACCGTCCACGCGGTGACCGGTGAAGCGCCACTGGGCGCCCCGGGTTCCGTCGGCGAAGCGGACCTGAAGACCGGCAGGTCCGAACCTCGCCCCGGTCTGCGGCGCGAGCTCGTCGGGGGCGGCGTCGGCCTCGAAGCTGCTCGCGGCGGGCGAGACCGCCTCCGGGAGCGCGGCGAGGGTGAGGGTGTCGAGCGGGGCGCCCCAGTACAGGTGCCGGGGACTGCCGTCGGGGGCGACGCGGAGCGCGTACAGGCTGTTCGGCGTACGCAGCACAGCGAGGCCGAGGTCGGAATCGAAGGTGACGGGTGGAAGCGTGGCGAGCACGAATGGTCCCCTGACGTACTGAGGAGGAACAGAGCTACGTCCAAGGCGACTTGGCGCGAGAACGGTGCCGTCTTCGAGCGTCGTGGAGCGCGCACGGAGGCGGGCATGAGCGTAGGACAGCATCAACTCCCCATTCAATACTGGAAGAAGTTATTTATTTGCTCTACGTTGCATCCGTGTTTCGACATCACTCGCAGCCCTTGGTCACCGCACCCGCCGAGACCGCGGTGCTCGCCCTGCTCCTCGCCGAGGGGCCGCTCAGCCGAGTGGAACTGGCGCGGCGGACGGGGCTCTCCTCGACCGCCGTCACCAAGGCCGCCAGGCCCCTCATCGACGACGGCTACCTCTACGAACTCCCGCCGGAGCGCACCGCACCCGGTGCGGGCAGGCCGGTCAACCCGCTCGCGGTCGCTCCCGACCGGGAGTTCTTCGTCGGGCTGAAGATCAGCGCCGGTCGGCTCCTCGGGGCCGTCTGCGATCTCCGGGCCGGCATCCGGGCCACGGCCGGCCGTGCGATCGGCACGTGCACCCCCGAGGCCGTCGCCGCGCTCACCGCCGAGCTCGTCGACGAACTCCTCGACACCGAACCGGTGTTCCGGGACCGCACGCGTCACCTCGGTGTCACGGTCAATGGTGACGTGGACCGGGACAGCGGCCGGGTTCGTCACTCCGGACTCCTCGGCTGGCGGGACGTCCCCCTCGCCGAACTCCTCGCCGCGTCCACCGGTCTGTCGGTCACCGTCGAGAACGACGTCAGGGCCCTGACCGTCGCGGAGCACTGGTTCGGCGAAGGCATCGGAACCGGCTACTTCGCCCTGGTCACCATCGGCGCGGGCATCGGATCCGCCCTCGTCGTCAACGGACGCCTGCTCAGGGGCGCCTACGGCGTCGCGGGCGAGGTCGGACACATCGGCGTCGACCCGACGGGTCCGCGCTGCTGCTGCGGCGCGCTCGGCTGCGTCGAGGCGATCGCCTCGACCGACGCGATCCTCGCGGCCGTCCGCCGTGACACCGCGTATGCGCACCTCACGTTCGACGAGGTCGCCACCATGGCCCGCTCGGGACACCCCGCGGCCGGAGGGGCGTTCGCCCGGGCCGGACGGGCCATCGGGACCGGCATCGCCGCACTGGTCAACCTCGTGGGACCGGAGCGGGTCGTCGTCAGCGGCGAAGGGGTCGACACGTACGACCTGCTCAGCCCGCACATCCAGGAGGCCTACGCCGCACACGCCTTCGGAGCGGCATCCCGATGCCCGCTCTCACTGCGCCCGCTCCCCTGGGAGGAATGGGCCCGTGGCGGTGCGGCCGTGGCCATCCAGGCCCTCTTCCCCCAGTACGGGGCCACTCCCACGACCGGCGTCGGCTGATCGTCCCCGCAGCCGCCGCGTACGACTCCCCGGCCGTCGCCCTCCTCTGCCGGCAAGCACTGACGAAGGCGCCGACCAGGTAGCACATCCGCCCTGCCCCCACCCTCACAGAAGGATGCGACATGAGCGCACGCAGACCCGAGCTTAGCCGACGCGGATTCCTCACGGGATCGCTGCTCGTCGCCGCCGGAAGCGTCCTGACGACCGCCTGCAGCACCGACCCCACCGGCGGCTCCGCCTCCGGAGCCGAGACCACCCTCAACGTCTGGTACCACGCCTACGGAGAGGCCGGCACCCAGCAGGCGGTCCTCCGCTACGCCACCGCCTTCACCAAGGCCAACCCGGACATCGCCGTCAAGGTGACCTGGGTCCCCGGCGACTACGCGGGGAAGCTCAACGCGACCCTGCTGACCGACGCCGCCCCCGACGTCTTCGAGATCGGCGACTTCAGCGAGGGCCTCGCCCGCCGCGGGCAGATCGCCGCGCTCGACGACGTGTACGGCAGCGCCAGGAGCGACTTCAACAAGAACGCCGTCGACGCGGTCGGTGTCGACGGCAAGCTCTACGGCGTCAAGATGATCGACGACGTCATGATGCTGTACTACCGCAAGAGCGTCCTGGCGAAGGCCGGGATCGCCCCGCCCACCACCTTCGACGAGCTCGTCACCGCGGCGAAGGCCCTCACCACCAAGAAGAGCAAGGGCCTGTTCGTCGGCAACGACGGCCTCGGCGACTCCGCGACCCTGGCCGTCTTCTCCAACGGCGGTGACCTCGTGACCCCCGACGGCAAGGTCGCGTTCGGATCGGCGCAGGCCCTCGAAGCGCTGACCGGTCTGAAGCGCCTGCGCGACGACAAGTCCCTGCTGCTCGGCTTCACCACCGACTGGTGGGACCCCGCCGCCTTCACCCAGGGCGTCGTGCCCATGCAGTGGTCCGGGCTGTGGGCGATGCCGGCCGTCGCGGCGGCACTCGGAGACGACTTCGGGGTGGTGCCCTGGCCCGCCTTCAAGGCCGGCGGCGCTCCCGTCGTACGGGTCGGCGGGTGGACCAGCTGCGTCAACGCCAAGGGGAGGAACGTGGCCGCGGCCAAGAGGTTCGTCCAGTGGCTGTGGGTCGAACAGGCCGACCTGCAGCGAGACTTCGCGGAGAGCTACGGCTTCCACGTCCCGCCCCGCACGTCCGTCGCGGCGACCGCGAAGAAGCTCTCCGACGGCCCGGCCAAGGAGACCGTGGGGCTCGCCCAGCAGCACGGGAGGCACTACCCGGGAACGTGGGACACCGCGGTCAGCAGCGCGTTCAACGCGGCCGCGGCGAAGATCGCCGGCGGGGAGGGCGATCCGGCGGCCCTCCTGGCCGACGCGGTGAGGAAGGCCCAGAGCGAGATAGACAAGCAGCTCGGCCGATGACCCCGGCGACCGACAGCACGGCGAAGCCCGCACGTGCCGGGCGCCCCGCGGACTCTCCGCGGGGCGCCCGGCGCGCGGGCCTGCTTGGCGGGCGTCTGCCCCGTGTCGGCCGGCCCCGTGCCGGTCGACCGGGCGCGAACCGTCCCCGAGCAGACCGCCCCCGTGTCGGCCGGTCCGGATGGATCGCCTTCGTGGTGCTGACCGCGCCGATGCTCATCGGGCTCGGCGTCTTCAAGTACGTCGCGATCGGCTGGAGTTTCCTGCTCAGCCTCAGCGACGCGCGCGGCACCATCGCCCTCGGCAGCTGGGTCGGGCTGGAGAACTACCAGAGGCTCCTGTCCGACCAGGCGTTCCGCGACTCCCTGCTCCAGATCCTGGTGTTCACCGCCTTCATCGTGCCCGTCACCTTCGCCGCCTCCCTCGGGCTCGCCCTGCTGGTGCACCGGGTCAGGCGGGGCCGGGCCCTGCTGCGTACCACCTTCCTCGTCCCGGCGGCCGTCTCGTACGTCGCCGCGTCACTGCTGTGGAAGATGTCCCTGTTCAACGGCCTGCCGACGGGCATCGCCAACATGATCGGCGGCTGGTTCGGAGCGGAGCCCGTGCCCTGGCTGCAGTCCGGCTCGCCGCCGCTCTACTGGGTCGTCCTCGTCACCCTGCGCCTCTGGCTCCAGGTCGGCTTCTACATGGTGCTCTTCCTCGCCGGACTCCAGGCCATCCCCCGGGAGGTCGACGAGGCCGCCGCGCTCGACGGCGCCACCGGTCGACGGCTCCTGACCAGGATCACCCTGCCGATGCTGCGCAACACCTCCGTCGCCGTCCTCATGCTGCTGTTCATCGCCGCCTTCCAGGCCTTCGACGAGTTCTACAACCTGTTCAACAGCGGGCTCTCCGGAACCGGCACCGCCCCCGTACAGACACCGCTGGTCCACCTCTACAACACCGCGATGGGCAGCCAGAACTACGGTCTCGGCTCGGCCGGAGCGTTCCTGCTCACCGCCGTCATCGTCGGAGTGACCCTGATCCAGGGGCGGTTCACCGGGTTCGGCAGGAGCGGAGAGTGAGACACACGTGATCACCCTGCCCGGACTGTCCCGAACCGTCCGCCTCCTCGTACGCGGCCTGCTCGTCGGCCTGCTGACGGCGGCCTTCCTCGTGCCCTTCTACCTCATGCTCCGCAACGCGCTCATGGACTCCCGGAGCCTGACCGCTCCGGAGTGGACGTGGTGGCCCTCGACGATGCACTTCGAGAACTTCACCGCGCTGTTCGCCGACCCCGCCGTCTCCATGGGCCGGGCCCTCGGCAACTCGCTGCTGATCGCCGCCGTCACCGCGCCCGTCTCCACGCTCCTCGCCTCCGCCGCCGGCTACGCCCTCGCCCGGATTCCCGTGCGGGGGCGCGGAGTTCTGCTCGCGCTGGTGGTGGCCACGCTGATGATCCCCGGCTCGGTCACCTTCGTACCGACGTTCGTCGTCGTCGGCTCCATGGGGGGTGTCAACACGCTGTGGGGCATCATCGTGCCCGGTCTCTTCAACCCGTTCGCGGTCCTGCTCTTCCGCAACTTCTACCTCCAGTTCCCGACGGAGATCGAGGAGGCCGGACGGCTCGACGGCCTCGGCTGGCTCGGCCTGTACCGCCGGATCGCCCTGCCGAGCTCCGGGGCGATGCTGGCCTCGCTCGGGGCGCTGTCCTTCATCGACAGCTGGAACTCCTTCCTGTGGCCGCTGGTCATCGGCCAGGACCCGTCCGCCTGGACCGCGCAGATCGCGCTGTCCACCTTCCTCACCTCGCAGACCATCAACCTGCCGGGGCTGTTCGCCGGCGCCGTCGTCACGATCACCCCTCTGGTCGTCATGTTCCTCGTCGCCCAGCGCTACATCGTCGAAGGCATCGCCACCAGCGGCCTCAAGGGCTGACCCCCGCACCACAAAGAACAGGCTCACGACCCCTTCCATAAGGAGATCCCGTGAAACCTCGCACCATGCTCCGACGCGCGACCGCGGCCCTCGCCGTGCTGTCCGCGCTCGTCCTCGGCACACCCGCCTCCGCCACATCGCTCCAGCCCGCCGTCGCGGCGGCTGAGGTGGCGCCGCCCACGCCCCTGACCGGCCCGGAGCTCGCCGCGTCCTGGACCGCACCGCTCAGCACCCGGGGCCGCTGGATCGTCGACGCCGACGGCAACCGCTTCAAGCTCAAGTCGGGCAACTGGGAAGGCGCCCAGGGCACGTGGACCGGCAGCGGGGACATCAACGACCCCGCCAACCACGCCCACGCCATCCACGCCTACAACATGCCCCTCGGCCTCGACCGGGTCCCCATGGCCACGATCCTGGCCGACTTCCACCGCCTCGGCCTCAACAGCATCCGGCTGCCGTACTCCAACGCCCTCGTCCACGACACCACCCCCGTCCCGGACGCGGCCGTCGCCGCCAACCCCCAGCTGAAGGGCAAGACCCCCCTCCAGGTCCTCGACGCGGCCATCGCCGCGCTCACCGCCGACGGCTTCGCGGTGATCCTCAACAACCACACCACCACGGCCCGCTTCTGCTGCGGACTCGACGGCAACGAGCGCTGGAACAGCGGCCAGACCACTCAACAATGGGTGAACGACTGGCTGTTCATGGTGAACCGCTACAAGCACGACAAACGCGTGGTCGGCGCCGACCTGCGCAACGAGGTCCGTCGTGACACCTGGGACGACCCCAACTGGGGCTGGTACGACGACCACGACCTGTACGCCGCGTACGAAGAGGCCGGGAACAAGATCCTCCAGGCCAATCCCGACATGCTCATCGTGATGGAGGGCATCAACTGGTACGGCATCCCGCTCGACGGCCTGCCCCACGGCCGCCCGAACCTGAAGCCGGTGGCCACCCTCTCCCACACCCTGATCCGGTCCGACAAGCTCGTGTACGCCGCCCACTTCTACGCCTACACGGGCCCGGCCAACACGGGGGCGGACAGCGGTCCCGGCTCCACGAGCGACCCGCGCTACGAGGACTTCACCCCCGAGCAGCTCGCCCAAGTGGTCGACTCGGAGGCCCTGTTCGTGACACGGACCGGACAGCACTTCACCGCCCCGGTGTGGATCAGCGAGTTCGGCGCCGGCGGCCGTGGCTCGACCGACACCAAGGAACAGACCTGGCTCCACCGCTTCACCGACGTCCTCGTCGCCAACGACACCGACTTCGCGATCTGGCCCCTCGTCGGCTGGACCGACGCCTCCGGTGCCCAGATGGACAACTGGGCCCTCCTCGGGTACGGCGCGAACGGCGCCCGCCAGGGCATCCAGGACGGCGGTGACTGGCGCGCCGACGACTGGAACAGGCTCGTCACCACCCCGGGCAGGACCGGCCACGTCGCACCGACCACCCGCTGGAACATGCTCGACCTCGACCACGCCGACTACAACGTCTCCGCCACCATGCTGGCGAAGCCGGACTGGTCCCCGGGCAACCGCAAGGGCAACTGCCCGGACAGCCAGCGGCTCGTCGGCCTCGGCCGCAGCGACAGCCGGGGACTGTGCACCGACGCCGGACAGCCGGCGAAGGCGAGCGGCCCCTGGACCGTCGTCACCGACGAGCGGTACGTCACCGGGGGCGACTGGGCGAGCGGTTACAACAAGCTCCAGTGCCCCGACCGCACCTTCGCCGTCGGCTACAGCGTGCGCGCCAACGCCATGGCGGCCCTGCTGTGCGCCCCCGCGACCGCCACCCTGCCCACCACGGGCCGCGTGCTCTGGTTCGACCGCGGCGACAACCGGCCCGCCACCGGAGGCTCGACCGCCAGTGACTGGGCCCCCGGCTATTACAAGGGCCAGTGCGCCGACGACGAGTACGTCGCCGGTGTCGCCTACACCTGGAAGTGGAACCACGGCGGCGTCCCCGACGCCCTGCTGTGCCGCCCGCTCCGCTAGGGGTGCCTTGTCGGTCGGCCCGGCCTGATCGACAAGACACCCCCTAGGGAGAAGGGCCTGTCGGTCCTCGGCCTGATCCCCAGGACCAGGCCGAGGACCGACCCACCCGCATCCCGAGGACCGACCCACCCGCATCGGCGCACCGCCAGGGAGCCACCCATGTCCAGCGAACTCCAGGCAGTCCTCTTCGACATGGACGGCACCCTCGTCGACACCGAGCGGCTATGGCGGCAGGTGGTCGAGGAGGCGGCGAGCGGCCTGGGGCTCGCCCTCACGGACGCGGACCTGGCGTTCGTCCTCGGCCGCGCCGTCGAGGACTGCGCCGCGCACCTCGCCGACCGGACGGCGGGCCGCGCGGAGGCGGCCGGGCTCGGCGAGTCCCTCGAACACCGCTTCACCGAGCTCGTACGCCGACGGGTCGTCCCCCTGCCCGGAGCCGTGGAACTCCTGTCGGCCGTCCACGCCGCGGGCGTGCCCACGGCCCTGGTGTCGGCCTCGCCGCGGCCGGTCGTGGACACCGTCCTCGACGCCCTCGGCCGCCACTGGTTCACCGTCTCCGTGGCGGCGGGCGAGACCCCGCGCACCAAGCCGTTCCCCGACCCGTACCGCGCGGCCCTGACCATCCTCGGCGCCGCTCCGACCGCCTGCGTCGCCGTCGAGGACACCCCGACCGGCGTCGCCTCCGCGGAGGCGGCCGACTGCGCGGTGGTGGCCGTCCCCTCCCTCACCTCCATCCCCCCGGCACCACGGCGGCCCGTCGTACGCAGCCTCCTGGACGTGGACCTCGCCCTGCTCCGCCGCCTGGCCGCCGGCCTCTGAACCGGGGCGTCGGGACTCGGGTTCCGGACGGGACCCGAGCCTGGCATTGCCAAACCCTTGCTTAACTGAACCCGTTAACTAGACAACGTTGTCAAGGTCGGGGCATGGTGAGCCGGAGTTCATGAAGCGCAACGGAAAGGCTGAACGCGATGGTGTACGGAGCACTCGACATCGGGGGGACGAAGATCGCCGGGGCTCTCGTCGACGCCGACGGGCACCTGCTCGTCCGGTCGCAGCGGCCCACCCCCGCGCGGGGCTCCGCCGAGGAGCTCATGGCAGCCGTCTCCGCCGTTCTCGACGACATCGCCACGCATCCGCAGTGGGCCTCGCTCTCCTGCCTCGGCATCGGCAGCGCGGGTCCCGTCGACACCGTCGCGGGTACCGTCAGTCCGGTCAACATCCCCGCCTGGCGCTCCTTTCCCCTGGTGGACCGGGTACGGGCGCACCCGGCGGTACCGGCGGGGACACGCCCGGTGCTGGTCGGCGACGCCGTGGCGATGACCGCGGCCGAGCACTGGACGGGCGCGGCCAGGGGCGTGGACAACGCCTTGTGCATGGTGGTCTCCACCGGCGTCGGCGGCGGGCTGATCCTGGGCGGGGCGCTCCATGCGGGCGCGTCCGGGAACGCCGGTCACATCGGGCACATCAGCGTGGACCAGCATGGTCCCCTCTGCCCGTGCGGGTCGCGTGGCTGCGTGGAGCGCTTCGCCAGCGGCACCGCGATCGCCGCCCACGCGCTCGAATCCGGCTGGACGCCGCCCGCCGGTGCCCCGGCGACGGCCCAGGAGGTGGCGGCCTCCGCCCGTGCGGGCGACCCTCGCGCGCTGGCCGCGTTCGACCGAGCCGGACGGGCCCTCGCCGCCGCGATCGCCGCGACGACGGCCCTGGTCGAGCTCGACCTCGTGGTCGTCGGCGGCGGCGTCGCCCAGTCCGGGGAGCTGCTGTTCGGCCCGCTGCGGCACCACCTGGCCTCGTACGCGGTACTGGACTTCACCCGCGACGTACCGGTGGTGCCGGCGGGGCTCGCGCTCGACGCGGGGCTGATCGGCGCCGCGGCAGCCGGCGCCGCTGCGGCGGGTCTCTCGCGGGCGGGCACCGAAAGCACGGGCCGCCCCGTGTGCTGATCCTGCTCCGAACCCGTCCGCACCCCCCGAACAGGAAGAACGCGTGGATCTCCTCCTCAACACCGTCCAGTCCTACGACTGGGGCTCCACAACGGCGCTGCCGCGTCTGATGGGGGCCGAGCCCACCGGCGAACCCCAGGCCGAACTGTGGATGGGGGCTCACCCCGCCGCACCCTCCCAGGTCCGGCGCGCCCAGGGCCTCCTGCCGTTGGACCGGATCATCGCCGCCGATCCGGAGACGGAGCTCGGGGCCGCGGCCCTGCGACGGTTCGGGCCCCGACTGCCGTTCCTCCTCAAGCTGCTGGCCGCCGAGGCGCCCCTGTCGGTCCAGGTCCACCCCGACCGGGCCCAGGCGGAGGCGGGCTTCGCGCTGGAGGACGCCCTGGGCGTTCCCCTGGGCGCCCCCCACCGGAACTACCGGGACGCCCACCACAAACCCGAGATGATCGTCGCCCTCACCGCTTTTCGCGGGCTGTGCGGGTTCCGGACCCCCCTGCAGTGCGCCGACCTGCTGGACGCGCTGCGCGTACCGGCGCTGCGTCCTCACGCCGACGGTCTGCGTACCCTTCCCGAGGCCTCGGCGCTGGAGCAGGTCTTCACCGCCTTCCTCCGCCCTCCCGCCGGCCTGGGTCCGGTCGAGGCCGTGACGGACGCCGTGGTGGCAGCGGCGGCCGGACAGGGCCCGTACCAGGCGGACTTCGCCGCCTACGCGGAGGTCGCGCGGGCCCACCCCGGGGACCCGGGGCTGCTGCCCGCCCTGCTGCTCCGCTACGTCGAACTCCAGCCGGGAGACGCTCTGTTCCTGGGAGCCGGGATCCCGCACGCGTACCTCTCGGGTCTCGGGGTGGAGATCATGGCCAGTTCGGACAACGTCCTGCGATGCGGGCTGACCTCCAAACACGTCGACGCGGCGGAGCTGGTGAAGGTCGTCCGCTTCACGGCCATGCCGACCCGTGTCCTCAGGCCCCGGGAGGAAGCGGGAGAAGAGGTGTACCCGACGCCCGTCGACGACTTCCGGCTGTCACGGTTCCGGCTGAGCGCGGCCGGACCGGCACGGCGGCTCGGGGCCGGCGCGCCACAGATCGTCCTGTGCACCGAGGGCGGGGCCGAACTCGCCTCGGTGGGGGGCGTCCTGCGCCTGGGGCCCGGACAGTCCGCCTACCTCCCCGCCGCCGCCGAGGCCTCCCTGAGGGGAACCGGGACCGTCTTCCGCGCCACGGTCGCTTCTCCACCACCCCGTGCATTCCACTGAGAAACACATCCCACATCTGGCCTTAACCGGTTCTGTTCCACGACGAGAGGCTGTACCTCCCCAGGGAAGTACAGCCTCTCGTCGTGGTCCCCGGTTCCAGGTCCCTGAGCCCTACGCCCGGGGCGGCGGGCCCGTGGACCCCCGAGGGGTCAGGGAGGGCGTCGGGACCTGGAGCGCCCCCTTGTGCGTGCCCTCGATCACGCCGAACAGGGCACGCGCGACCTCCGCGCCGAACTGGTGCACATCGTGGCTCATGGCCGACAGCGGAGGGTGCGTCAGCCGGCACAACTGCGAGTCGTCCCAGGCGAGGAGCGACACGTCGTCCGGTACGACGAGCCCCATCTCGGAGGCCACGGCGGCCCCCGCGACGGCCATGATGTCGTTGTCGTACACGATCGCCGTCGGGCGGTCCGGGCCCAGCAACAGGCTCCGGGTCGCCCGGGCTCCCTCCTCGCCGACGAAGCCGGTGGACACCTGACGGCTTCCCCCGAGGCCGAGTTCGACCGTGGTGGCCTCGAAGGCCGCCGCGCGGATGGCGCTGTGCCCGAGCCCGGCGGGGCCGCCCACGCGGGCGATGCGCCGATGACCGAGCGCGGCCAGGTACCGTACGGCCTCCGCCGCCGCCGAGGCGTCGTCGGTCCACACCGAGGGGAACCCGCCGGTCAGCGTGGGATGTCCGACGGCGACGGCGGGCATCCCGAGGGCCCTCAGCGGGGCGATCCGCGGATCGTCCCGGTGGAAGTCCACCAGGATCGCCCCGCCGATGGTCCGGCCGCGCCACCACTCCTCGTAGACCGCGGTCTCCTCCGCCAGGTCGCGGACGAGCCGCAGCAGCAGGGAACAGGAGCGCTCGGCCAGGACGTCCTCGATGCCCGAGATGAACTCCATGTAGAAGGGCTCGAGTCCGAGCAGGCGGGCCGGTCGGCAGATCGCCAGCCCCACGATGCCCGCCCGGCGGCCGGACAGGTTGCGAGCGGTCTGGTTGGGGGCCCAGCCGAGTTCCCGGGCGATCTCGAAGATGCGCTCCCGGGTCGCCCGGGAGACACCCGGGCGGTTGTTGAACGCCATGGAGACGGCACCCTTGGAGACGCCGGCGCGCGCGGCGACGTCGTTGATGGTGACGCGGGGGGCCGGGACGCTCACGCCGGTCCCACGCTGAACAGGGCGTTCCGTACGTCGGACACGTCGATGTCGGCCAGGCCCGTGACGGCGATCCGCGCCTCCTCCCCGGGAAGCAGGGTGAGCAGGCCCCGGTCCGCGCTCGCCTCTGCGCCGAGCCGGTCGGGCTGCAGGAGCAGGTCCCGCACCAGCGTCCGGGCCGTGACGACCACGTCCACCGTCCCGCTCCCCGCGCCGGTTTCGACGCGGACGTCGTACTGCGGGGACGGGTAGGCGAACTCCCTGTCGAGGACGGGGAAGTGCACCGCGCGCAGGTCGTCGGCGTCGGCGACGAGGAACTCCTCGGCCGATTCCGCCTCGGGCAGCAGGGCGGCCGGAACCACCAGCCGGACCACCGTGCGTGCCGCGGCTTCGAGCGCGAACGTCGCCTCTCGCAGGACGGTCCCGTCGGCGTGGACGCGGCGCAGGGTCACCGTCGTACGCCAGGGGGTGCCGGACTGGTTGTCGAGGGCGAGCACCGGTCCTTCCCCGTCGGGTACGAGACTGAGGACCCGGTCGGCGTAGACGCGGCGCAGCTCGTGGTAGAGCGGCTTGAGGCGGCCGTCGCCGTCGATGGCGGCCCAGGAGCTCACCGGCCAGCAGTCGTTCAGCTGCCACACGACCGTGCCGGCGCAGACGGGCCAGTTGGCCCGCCAGTGCTCGATGCCCGCGGCCACGGCCCGGGCCTGGACGACCTGGGCCAGGTAGTGCCAGCGGTCGAAGTCGTTCTCCGGCAGGCCGAAGTGGTGGTCGATGCCGCGGTTCAGTTTGCCGTTGCCGTCCTCGGCCTTCTGGTGGTGCAGCATGCCGGGGGAGTCGGGGGCGAGTACCTCGTCGGGCAGGGCGCGGCGCAGCGTGGCGAGGGCGGGCGGGGCCTGCCAGCCGAACTCCGCGCAGAACCGGGGCACGTTCGCCCGGTACTCGGCGTAGTCCTGGCGGTTCCAGACCTCCCACGAGTGGTGGGTGCCGTGGCGGGGGTCGTTGGGGTGGTGGTCCCAGGACCCGGACCAGGGGCTGCCCGCGGTGTACGGGCGGGTCGGGTCCAGTTCGGCGACGATCCGGGGCAGGATCCCGAGGTAGTACCCCTCGCCCCAGGAATCACCGGCGAGGGGTGTCTCCCACTCCCAGTCGCGGAAGCCCCAGAGGTTCTCGTTGTTGCCGTTCCAGAGGACCAGGCTGGGGTGCGGCATCAGGCGGACAACGTTGTCACGGGCCTCTGCCTCCACTTCGCCGCGCAATGGCTGTTCCTCCGGGTAGGCAGCGCAGGCGAAGAGGAAGTCCTGCCAGACCATGAGGCCGAGCTCGTCGCAGACGTCGTAGAAGGCGTCGTCCTCGTAGATGCCGCCACCCCAGATGCGGACCAGGTCGATGTTGGCCTCGGCGGCCTGGGTGAGCCGGGTCCGGTAGCGGTCGGGGGTGACCCGGGAGGGCAGGACGTCGTCGGGGATCCAGTTGACGCCGCGCGCGAAGATCCGGACGCCGTTGACGACGAAGGTGAAGCCGGTGCCGTGCTCGTCGGTGGAGCGGTCGACCTCGACGGTACGGAAGCCGATCCGCCGCGACCAGGTGTCGAGCGGGGCGCCGTCCTCGTCGAGCAGGGTCACGTCGAGCTCGTACAGGGGCTGTTGTCCGTAGCCGCGCGGCCACCACAGCCGGGCCTCGGGCACCTCCAGGACCACCACGGCCTCGTCGCCATCGAAGGCGGCCTCGAAGGCGGTGTCGGAGACGGTCTCGAAGGGGGTGTTGGAGACGGTCTCGAAGGGGGTCTCGCCGGAGGTCTCGACGTTGGTGGCGGAGCCCGCGTGGGAGACGGTGGCGCGGAGGCTCAGCGGGAGGACCGCGCCGCTTTCCGTGCGCGCGACCCGGACCCGCAGCTCGACCCTGCCGGTGGTGCCGTCGACCGTGACCAGGGGGCGGACCTCGGAGAGCCGGGCCGTCGACCAGTGCTCCAGGCGTACCGGGCGCCACATGCCGGCGGTCACGACGGTGGGACCCCAGTCCCAGCCGAAGGAGCAGGCCATCTTGCGGATGTACTGGAAGGGCTCGGGGTAGACGTTGGGCCGGTCACCGGTGAGCGCGCGGACCCGCTCGGCCTCCTCGTACGCCGAGGAGAACCGGACCTCCAGCGGGCCCGTGCGGCCCGTGACGTCGAAGCGATGGACGCGGTGCATGTTGCGCGTCGCACCGAGGGAAGCGCCGTCGAGGAACACCTCGGCGGCCGTGTCCAGGCCCTCGAAGACCAGCTCGGTGCGCTCGTGCGCGCTGTCGTGGACCGGCTCCGTGACGTAGGACCACGCCTGTCGGCCCACCCAGGCGATCTCGGCCTCGTGGTGACCGATGAACGGGTCGGCTATCGCGCCGGACGCCAGCAGATCGGTGTGGACGCAGCCGGGGACGGTGGCCGGAAGTAGTCCGTCCTCGTGGCGCAGGTTCCAGCCCTCGTGCAGCTGGGTGACGTCCTTCATGGTGTGCGGCTCCAATCGCCTGGCAGTGGGCGGGTGCGTGTACGGGGCGACAAGGTAGCCGCGCCGTCGCATGGCTGTCCATGAACCGATGAAGCTGCGGATCTTTTACGGACAGTCGTCGAAAAAGGGGCGTGACGTGCCTCGTTCGGTAACTTTCGAGAGGTCACGGTAACGATTGAGCATCACGCGGGAAATCAGCACTTTACCGGTTCACGTCTGGCTGGCATAGTGCCGACATCCCACCGGTAAGACCTGAGTCGTATCTCAGAAGGAGTTGGGCAATGGGGAAGAAGTCGATGGCGCTCGCGGGCACGCTGCTGACGGCCACGATGCTGACCGTGGCCGGATGTAGCGGGGGAGGGAGTGCCGTCACGGGCGAGACGGCTGCTGCCCCGTCCGACCCGAAGGAGGTCTCGGGCGAGATCAAGGTCCTCACTCACCGGACCGACCTCGTCCAGAACGGGGTCATGAAGCAGTACGCAGCCGAGTTCAACAAGATCTACCCGAAGGTCAAGGTGAGCTTCGACGGCATCACCGACTACGAGGGGGAGGTGAGGATACGGCTCAACGCGAAGGCCTACGGTGACGTGCTGGGCATCCCGGGAGCCGTCGCCAAGAACGACTATCCGAAGTTCTTCGCGCCCCTCGGTACCTCCACGGAGCTGGCGTCGAAGTACCGTTTCGCCGACAAGACCGAGGTGGAGGGCAAGTCCTACGGCATCGCCCAGTTCGGCACCGCCAACGGCTTCGTCTACAACAAGGCCGTGTGGAAGAAGGCCGGGATCACCGCGTGGCCGAAGACCCCGCAGGAGTTCCTCGCCGGCCTGAAGGCGATCAAGGAGAAGACGGGCGCCACCCCGTACTACACGAACTTCAAGGACGGCTGGCCGCTCACCCAGTGGAGCGCCAACCTCGGCGCCGTCACGTGTGACGCGCAGGCGAGCAACAAGCTGGCCGGCCCGGTCTCGCCGTGGAAGGAGGGCGGGGAGCTCCACACGATCGACACCCTGCTCTACGACATCGCCGAGCAGGGACTCTCGGAGAAGGACCCCACCACCACGAACTGGGAGTCCTCCAAGGCGCTGCTCGCCGAGGGCAGGATCGGCGCGATGATGCTGGGCTCCTGGTCGATCACGCAGATGCAGGGCGCGGCGACGAGCGCGGGTCTCAAGGCGGAGGACATCGGCTTCATGCCCTTCCCGGTCCAGAAGAACGGCACGTTCTGCTCGACCGTGACCTCCGACTACCAGCAGGCCGTCAGCATCTACTCCGAGAACAAGCCCGCGGCGCGCGCCTGGGTGGACTGGTTCACCGAGAAGTCCGGCTACTCGGAGAAGGAGGGTGTCGTCTCCACGGTGAAGGCCGCCCCGATGCCCGCGACCCTCAAGGACTTCGTTGACAACGATGTCACGTTCGTCGACCGCTCCGAGGCGAAGACCGCCACGGTCAACGACATCGACGAAGCGGCCGAGATCGGCCTGAACAAGCAGGACTACCGGCAGAAGTTGGTCGACACCGCGCGGGGCGCGGCGAAGGGCAGCGCCGAGGACTTCTTCGCCGACCTGAACAAGAGGTGGGACGAGGCGGCGAAGACCGCCGGCTCCTGACGGACCGGCGGAGCGGGCCCCGGCCGGACGACACCGGTCGGGGCCCCTGGACCTCCCGCAGTCGCGGACACGAAAGGCCGACATGACCGAGACAATCGACACCACTCCCGGGGGCGCCGCCATGACAGGGCGATCCACCAAGAAGGGCAGGGCACACGGAGGGGACCGCCCGGCGGGCCGGCGCCGTGCTCCCGCCGGCGGACCACCCCGTTCCTGGCGGCATTCGCCGCTGCGCCGGATCACACCCTGGCTCTTCCTCGCGGCACCGCTGGCGCTGCTGATCACGTTCACCTATGTCCCCGTGGCGAGCATGATCTCGTACAGCTTCACGGACTGGGACGGGGTGAGCCCGGACCGGGAGAACGTCGGCTTCGACAACTACGTGCAGATCTTCACCCGCCCCGAGCTCTTCCGGGTGTTCTTCGTCAGCGGGTACTACCTGGCCGCCTCCGTGGTCCAGATCGCCGTCGCGCTGTACTTCGCCGTGATCCTCAGCTTCGACCTCAGGTTCCGCAACTTCTTCAAGGGGATCCTCTTCTTCCCCTACCTCATCAACGGCGTCGCGATCGGCTTCGTCTTCCTCTACTTCTTCCAGGACGGCGGCACCCTCGATTCGGTGCTGTCCTGGCTCGGCGTGAGCACCGACCACCCTTGGCTCGGCGATCCCACCTCCGCCAACATCTCGCTCGCGGGAGTCTCGGTCTGGCGCTTCACCGGACTCAACTTCGTCCTCTTCCTCGGCGCCATCCAGTCCATCCCCGGAGAGCTCTACGAGGCCGCCGAGCTGGACGGCGCGGGGAAGTGGAAACAGTTCCGCCACATCATCGCCCCGAGCATCAAGCCCGTCATCAGCCTCAGCGTCATCCTGGCGATCTCCGGCTCCCTGTCCGTCTTCGAGATCCCCTACATCATGACCGGCGGCGCGACCGGCACCCAGACCTTCGTCATCCAGACGATCAAACTCGCCTTCCAGTTCAACAAGACCGGCCTGGCCTCGGCCGCGGCCGTGGTGCTGCTCCTGATCATCCTGCTGATCACCTGGATCCAGCGCCGGCTCGTGCCCGACGACAAGGTGGACCTCGTATGACCCCCGACCTCACCGCCACCCCGGCCCCCGCCCGCGCGCCCCGGCGCCGGCGTCGTCTTCCCGTCGGGGCCGTGCTGACCTACTTGTCGCTGCTCGCCGCCACCGCGGTCGTCCTGCTGCCGCTGACCGTCGTCTTCCTCACCTCCCTCAAGACGTCGGAGGAAGTCGGAGACGGCGGTGCGCTCTCGCTGCCGGGGAACTGGCTGAACTTCGACAACTACGTCACGGCGTTCACCGATGGCAACATGCTCATGGCCTTCGGGAACACCGCGTTCATCCTGTTCTTCTCCATCGGCGGCACCGTCGTCATCGGCTCGATGACGGCCTACGCGGTCGACCGTTTCGACTTCAGGGCCAAGAAGCTCGTCATGGCGCTCTTCCTGATCGCCACCCTCGTCCCCGCCGTCACCACGCAGGTCGCCACGTTCCAGGTCATCAGCGGCTTCGGCCTGGTCGACACCCGCTGGGCCCCGATCCTGCTCTACATGGGCACGGACATCGTCTCCGTGTACATCTTCCTGCAGTTCATCAGGGGCATTCCCACCTCGCTGGACGAGGCGGCCCGGCTCGACGGCGCCAACGCCTTCACGATCTACCGGAAGATCATCTTTCCGCTGCTCAAGCCGGCGATCGCCACCGTCGTCATCATCAAGGGGATCACCACGTACAACGACTTCTACATCCCCTTCCTCTACATGCACTCCGAGGACCTCGGGACGATCTCCACCGCGCTGTTCCGCTTCAAGGGCCCCTTCGGGGCGCATTGGGAGGCCATCTCGGCCGGCGCGATCCTCGTCATCCTGCCGACGCTGATCATCTTCCTGCTGCTGCAGCGCTGGATCTACAACGGCTTCTCACAGGGAGCAACCAAGTAGCGGCGGGCGCCACTTCGCGGGGCCGGGTCGTACGAGGGGACGGCCCGGCCGTCCCCGCTCGCGTGGGGCCGCGTCAGGGGGAGGTCGGCTTCGAGGGCGGTGGGCAGGTGCTGCCCCGAGGGACGAACCGCGCGTACCCCTCGCGGATGTCGTCGACGTCCTCGCCGTCGATGAGGGCGAGGAGCGCGGTGGCGGCCCGGGCGCCGTAGGCCGGGATGTCCCGGGTGACGGCGGACAGCATGGGGCGGACCACCTGCGTCAGCGGCGACTCGTCCCAGGCCACGATCGACAGGTCGGCGGGGATGGAGAGATTCAGCTCCTGGGCCACGGAGAGCGCGGCCACCGCCATGATGTCGTTGTCGAAGATCATGGCGGTCGGCCGGTTCGGGCCGATCAGCAGGGTGCGGGCGGCGCTCGCCCCCTCACCGCCGGTGTAGTCGGTGTACGTCACGGTGGCTTCGGGAATGCCCGCCTCCCGGCAGGCGGTACGCAGCGCGGTGTCGCGGACTTCGGTGTGGGCCAGCCCGGCGGGGCCCGCGACGCGCGCGATGTTCCGGTGCCCGAGCATCGCCAGGTAGCGCACGATCTCGTGCACGCTCTCGCCGTCGTCCGACCAGATCGCGGGGAGGGTGCCGGACGCGGAGGGCGGGCCGATGGCCACGGCGGGCAGGCCCATGGCCTCGACGGTGGGGACGCGGCGGTCCTCGGCCTGGAGGTCCATCAGGAACACCCCGTCGATCCGACGCTCGCCCCACCAGCGCCGGCACAGCTCGATCTCGCTGTCCTGGTCCGCGACCATCTGGAGCATCAGACCGTACGACCGCTCGGACAGCACGCCTTCCACGCCGCTGATGAACTCCATGAAGAACGGCTCGACTCCGAGCGTCCGGGCCGGGCGCCGCACGGTGAGCCCCACGGCCTGTGCCCGCCCGCCGGTGAGGGCCCGGGCGGCACTGTTCGGGCGCCAGCCCAGCTCCTCCGCGATGCTCTTGATCGAGGCGCGGGTGGCCTCCGACACGCCGGGCTGGCCGTTGAGCGCGTACGAGACCGCCACCTTGGACACGCCCGCGCGGCGTGCGATGTCCGCCATGGTAGGCCGCTTCACGCGCCACCCCTGTTCCTTGCCGGTCCGCTGTCGATGCCCTGACTTTACCGCTCGACCGGCAGCGCACCGAGGGGGTCCTGCCTCCCGCCGTTCCTGGAGTTAGCCGGTTAACCGCCGTGCTGCGGGAGCGGGCGAATCGGCTCCCGGCGGGAGCGGGGGGCGCCCGCCCCGGCACGTCATCCGTCCGAGGCCACCTCGGTCGCCTCGGCCACCGTGGCCTCCTCGGCCTCCCAGCGCAGCAGGTCGCCGGGCTGGCACTTGAGCACCTCGCAGAGCGCGGCGAGCGTCGCGAAGCGCACCGCCTTGGCGCGGCCGTTCTTGAGTACCGCCAGGTTGGCGGGAGTGATCCCCACGCGGTCCGCGAGCTCGCCCACGGACATCTTGCGCCTGGCCAGCATCACGTCGATGTCGACGGCGATCGGCATCAGATCACCTCGTCCAACTCGGCCTGCATACGGGCCGCTTCGACGTTACGCGCGACGGCCTGGGCGAGCAGCATCCGCAGCACGAGCACAATGAGAGCGACCCCCAGGATGGCCACGCCGACCCCGCCCATGATGACGGTGACGCCCGGGTCCTCCCGCTGGCCCGGCGCGTTGATGGCCGTGACCGCGAACCACACGAGGGCAGCCGCCACGATCGCGCCGATCACGACGTCGACGTACCGGAAGGCGGCGTGGGAGAACACGGTTCCGCGTCGCACCATCGCCACCAGCCGCCAAATGCAGACCAGGGCGACCTGGACCGATACCAGGCCCAGGATCGTGAGCACGCGCAGCGGGGTCAGCGGGAGCGACCCGTCCTCCGGGTCGGTGGCCAGCGCCCACACCATCAATGCCTGTACGCCCACAGTGCCGGCGAGCACCACTACGAGCACGGCGCGCAGCGCGCCCACTGTCAGTCTTCCCATGGCCCATCCTTCCATCGAGTGGCGATGGGAATCTATCGAGATTCGATAGGTGAGGCAAGGGTTGGGGCGGAGGGCGGAGGGCGGAGGGCGGAGGGCGGAGGGCGGAGGGCGAGCGGCGGAGCACCCGCTCGTCCTGACCGTGCACGAGTCGCCCTTCCGCCCGCATCGGCCGGAAGGGCGACTCGTCGTCCCGCGGGTGCGGGGGAGTGTCCGAGAAGGTCAGTGGTCGGCGGAGCTGCCGCGGACGACGCAGGAGCGGTTGCTCTCCCAGCCCCATCCGTCGCCGTCGGGGTCGGACGCGGTGCCGTTGACGCAGTACGGGTACCCGTTCGGCGCGGTGCCGCCGGTGGAGCCGGTGTCCGCCGCGCTGCCGCGGACGACGCAGGAGCGGTTGCTCTCCCAGCCCCATCCGTCGCCGTCGGGGTCGGACGCGGTGCCGTTGACGCAGTACGGGTACCCGTTCGGCGCGGTGCCGCCGCCCGTCTCTCCGCCGTCGTCACCTCCGTTGTCACCGCCTCCATTGCCGAAGACGGTGGCGGCCTTGGACGTGGTGGAGATGCCGTTCGCGCCGTTGAGGAACCGGTTGCCCCAACCGGTCAGGGAGTCGGCGTTGAACCCGTTCACCATGTCGAGGTACTCGACGCCGCTTCCGTTGCCGCTCCAGGACCAGCCGAGGTAGCCCAGCCGCAGGGCCTGGGCGGTCGCCATGATCGCGTTCTCGTCGGGGTTGCCGTCGCTGTGGGCGTCGCCGAACTCCCCGACGACGAGGGGAAGGCCGTTGCCGACGAAGTGGTTCAGGTAGTCCTGCACCTCGGCTGCGGTGTCGTAGACGCCGTACATGTGGATGGAGAAGATCGTGTTGCGGTCGGGGTCGGAGGCGAAGACCGAAGCGGCGTTGTTCCGCATGGTGTTCGACCAGTCCTGACCCCAGTTGGGGGCGTCCACCATCAGGGCGTGGTCGAGGCCGGCGGCGCGGAGCTTGCGGATGGCGTTCTTCGTGGCGTCCGTCCATGCGCTGTAGTTGCTGTTTCCGAAGGGCTCGTTGCCGATGTTCACGACGACGTAGTCCTCCTGGCCCTCCAGCGCGCTCTTGACGCCGATCCAGTAGTCCGCCGCCTTGTCGAGGGAGGTCGCGGCCCCGTCCTCGCCGTAACCCGTCGTGTCGTGCACCTCGAGCACGCAGATCACCTTGCTCGCCTTGCACTGCCCGATCAGCGACGCGACCTCGGCCGTGCCGGTACGGGTCCACCGGTCGCCGCTGCCGAGGACGACCCGGACGGTGTTGGCGCCCTTGGCGGCGATGTCGGCGATCGAGCTCGTCCGGTCCGGGTACCAGGCGTGAGCATGGTTGACGCCACGCATCACGAACTCGTTCCCGTTGGCCTCGTACACGCGGCCGTTGGCGACGTGGATGCCCGTCGCGGCCGCCTCGGCATCACCGGCAGGGCCGAAGACGGGCAGCAGCAGGCCGGCGACACCGGCGAGGGCAGCGCCGAAGGTCGTGAGCCAACGGCTCCGTGGAATGTTCATGCCTCTCCTTGAATCTCGTGGGGGCTCGCCCGGATATCGAGACAACGTTGTCAAGATGACGTCAGGATCTGAATCCGGGCCATGCGGTGTGCGGGGGGTTGCCGTTGTGCGGCGCGGACTCGTCGGCGCCGCTCGGCTGACGTGAGTCCCCATAAGAAGGCCTCGGCGCCTTCTCCGTGTCAAGGGATGTGACGCCGGCATGACGTCCTGAGGGAATTTTAGTGAGTTCAGTGAAAGTAAACTCAAGCTAAACCACGTGAGTTCGAAGAAGAGGCTTGTTGCCGCTTTCCTTTTCCCTTACCGTCCCTTCTCGATCGACCGGTGAGCGGCAGGCGCGAGGCCGGGGTGTCAGAGGCGGCGGGCAGACTGGGACGCATGACTTTGGTGACTGCGGACGACTATGCCTGGATACGTTCCTCTGCCCTGTTCCGCGACGCGATAGAGGGCGGATACGGCCTGACCCTGGTGCGGGACGTCGCTCCCGGCGACGTCCTGCAGGCGATGGGGGCGGAGCCGCAGGGCACGTGCGCGGGGGTGGACGCGCTGATCGAAGCGCATCTGAACCAGCGTGATGCGACGGACTACTGGGACGACTCCTTCATCGCGGGCGCTTTCACCGTGCCGGGCACGGACGGCGACTGGACGCTCGTCCTGCACTTCGACGGCGGCGTGGGGATGCGAGCGCGCTTCCTGGAGGCCCTGTCGGCGGGCGGGCGGGCCGTGACGCACTCCAGTAACGGGGGCGCGCCCATCGACTTGTTCCACTGGTACGAGGCCGGCGAGCACCGGACCACGTTCGAATGGCCCACGGCCAGGGACGGCAGCACCCCGGACGACCTGGTCCCCCTGATGCGAGAGGTCGGCTTCGCCCTGCCCGAGAACGGGGCCGGGGGCGAGAGCGAGGACGGAGACGGCGAGGGGCTGAGCACCGACACCAAGGCGGCGGTCCTCGCCCTCGCGGAGCGGATGACCGGTGTACGGGTCACGGAGGAGCTGCTCAAGGACGCCGAGTACCACCTGGGGCACGTACCGGAGGAGCCCGCCGAGGAGTGGACCAAGATCGTCATCGACATCACCGACGCGCACGGGGAGCGCCTCTACAAGGAAGTCACCCGCGAGGAGGTCGAGGCCGCCACGGCCCGCGCCCGCGAGGAGGCCAATGCGCCGATCGTCATCCTGGGCCCTTCGTCACCCACCTCCTGACGATCACAGCCAGGCTGCCCGCTCGGTACGAGCGGGACCGCCATCGCCATCCACCACGTAGGTCAGTGCCTCTGCGAAGCTGGGGCCCAGCTGCCACAGGAAGCCCGCTCCCACGGCGATGACACGCCCGCTCGCCGCCACGTATGACCTGTACTGGATTGACCACATGCCCAGAGGGCTGTAGTTCTCCCCGTATCGGCGCCTCAGCCTCTGAGCCTCCATAGACGCGTCGATACAGGCGTCAACGGGATCCAGGTGCAGCGACGAGGAAGGGACACGAGCCGGAGAACTTTTGATCGTCAGTCCGCCGAACTCTGCCCAGACCGCTGTCGCCACCTCGTTGAACTCGAACCCGGCCGCCACGAGTCGTTGTGTCCAGGTCTCGGTGTCGATCCGTCGTCCTGCGCTCCACCCGGCAGTCCTGAGCGCTTCCCACACCGAGGGCCCGCAGCCCGTCAACAATCCACCGATGCGCTCTATGCGCCCACCCCGTCTCCTCGGCAAACCTGCTTTCACGCAAGTCTTGCAAGTGCGGACCCGCACAGTACAGGGCGGCGTGGCACGTGCCGGCAGGGAGATCCTCGACCGGGAGATCGAGAGCCGGGGGCTGGACTGGATCGACAGGCAGCGCGTCGCGACGGAGGTATCGCGGCACCTCGACGAGCCGCTCAGGAACGAGTACTTCCAGGCTTTGATCGACGGGTGCGGTCAGGTGCAACTGTCCGCAGCAGGAAGGCGGCCGGCCGGTCACCAGGCCCACCCCGGAGAAGGCGGACCAGGCGGCCGGCCGACTGTGACGCGGAAGCGCCGACGGCCGGCCGCCCGGCTCCCCTCGTGATCGCCAGGACACCCCCTAGTTGATCGCGGGTCCGGAACCGTTCAGCCAGGCCCACGACGACCAGGTGGTGAACCCGGTCTGCCAGCGGTGGTAGACGCCGGCGTGGCTCGTACCGAAGACCTCGATGCGGCCGTCGGCGTTGTTGCTCGCGCCGATCGCGGTGCCGCCGCCGCCGAAGGTCTCCCACGGTGCGTACGAGGCGTTCGGGCCGGTCTGCCAGGTGTGGCTCGCGGTGTCGCCGTTGATCGCGAACACCTCCACCCGGCCGTCGACCGAACGCGAGGTGGCCAGCTCGGCGTTGGGGATCCCGCCGGTACCCGTCCAGTCCGACCACGAGGTCGGGCTGGTCTGCCAGCGGTGGAAGACGCCGTTGGCGTTGGAGGCGAACACCTCAAGCCTGCCGTCCTGGTTGTAGCTGGTCGTGACGGCGTGTCCGCCGCCGCCGAAGTTCTCCCAGGCGGACCAACCGCCGTTGACGCCGGTCTGGTAGAGATGCCCGAACGTCGAGTCGGAGAGCGCGAACACTTCGAGTCGCCCGTCGGCCGCGGTCTCCATGGCGAGCCGCGAGTTGGCCGGGCCGCCGCCCACGCCCTCCCAGTTCGCCCAACTGCCGCTGGGTGCGGTCTGCCAGCGGTGGAAGACGCCGTTGGCGTTGGAGGCGAACACCTCGATACGGCCGTCGGCGTTGTTGCCCGCCGCCAGCCGGTACCCACCGGTGCCGAAGTTGCTCCAGCCGGACCACCCGGCGTTCGGCGTGGTCTGCCACATGTGGTCGAACGTACTGTCCGACAGCGCGAAGAGCTCCAGGCGGCCGTCGGCGTTGGCCGCCACCGCGAGCTGCGCGTTGCGTGGGCCGCCCTCGAACCGCCACGGCGACCAGTCGCCGTTCACCGCGGTCTGCCACGCGTGGTACACGCCGTCGGCGCCGGCGGCGAAGGCCTCGAGCCGACCGTCCGAGGACTGGCCGGACACCACCCGGCCCGAGGCGTACGGGTGCTTGGGGCCGCCGCTCACCCCGGACCACAGCGCGTTGGCCATGAGCGTCGCGTCGTCCGCCTCGATCGCGTACAGACCGCGCAGGTCCTCCCTCGGCCGCTGGACGTGCCAACACACCTCACCGATCGCCTCGTTGTTCCACGAGCCGCCCGGATACTGCTGCTCCATCGCGTCGAGGAAGGCGTTGGTGGCGTAGGCCGGGTCCAGACGTTGCTCCCGGGTGCCCCACCAGTCCTGCTGCTGGAACAGCCCGATGCTGGTGTAGTCGACGGCCTGGGAGTAGTTGTTCATGCTGCTCTCCACGATGATCGTGGCGATGGCGATCGCGGCGGCCCTCGGGTTGAGCCCCCGGTTCTTCACCGCCTGCGTGACCATCCGGGCGCAGGACATCTTGTACGCGTTCAGGTACCCCGCCATCTTCGCGTTCAGCTGCGGGTTGAGCTGGTCGGCCATGACGGCGTCGGTGGGCGAGGGACCGGCCGGATCACAGGGCTCGGTCGAGATGGCGAACCCCTGGGGGCCACCGAAGTACCGGGAGACCCCGGACCGGTCATCGCGCGGACTCGGAAGGGGCCCGGGTCCGGCGAGGGCGACCGAGCCGGTCGTCCCGACGAGCAACGCCCAGACGACGGCCACGAGCGCCAGTCTGGTGAACACGCGGCATAAGCCGTTCCTCGCCATGCTGTGCCTTCCCGTCGTGAATCGTGCCTCGTGAAGTGAGGATTCGTCGGCAAGGTAGTGGGAGGAGTGTCGAACAGGGCATCCGGAACGCTCCGGAGTGACACGCACGCCTTCGACAGGCCCGGTCCGAAAAGGGGCGGGCCCCGACCAGTGGTCGGGGCCCGCCGGAGTGTGGTGGGTGCTCGGGGACGCCTGTCGCTACCTGACGCCGGGGCCGGCGATGCGCCTCGTCGGCGGCTTCGGGTAGTTGATGACGCCGTCCCACGCGGAGATCTCGAAGACCGCCCACCTGGTCTTGGTCGGTACCGCGTTGCTCCCCATGGCGATCGTCTCGAAGACCAGCATCCGGCCCGACGGGGAGAGGCCGTAGCTCTCCCCCGCCTTCGGGGCCAGCTTGATGCCGTTCGAGATCTCCTTGTTCGTGGTGGTGGTTTTCTCCTTGCCGTTGGTCACGGAGATCTCGCCGCTCACGTTCACGCCGAGGGACACCGACGCCAGGCGGGCGAAGCTGCCTTCGCCGCCGAGATCGACGCCGCCGCCGCCCGTGATCGACTTCTCGTACGACTCCATCAACTCGGTTTCGGCTCCTTCCGTGATGCCGATCTCGCGCTCCTGATCGCCGTTGGCCTTACCCACGTAGCTGTACGAGACCGAGAGGTCCGTGTAGTCGTCATGGCTGACCAGCCGGTGGTAGACGTTCGTCGTGCCCGGTATGGAGGGCGCCTTGGACAGGTACTGGGCCCAGTCGATGTCCGCCGGTTCACACGTGGTGCAGTAGTCCCAGGTCTTGCTGAGAATCTCCTCGGTCGTCTTGACGACCTTCTCCTGGAAGTTCTGCTTGTTGCCGTCCGCGACACCGGTGAAGTCGTCATACGCCATCAGACCGGACGGGTCACTGCGCGTCACCGGATTACTGCCCGCGTAGTTGTATCCGCCGAGCTGCTGGGGATCGGACGGGGCGAAGACCGGGTCCAGGCTGATGAAGCGGCCGAGTGCCGGGTCGTACTTGCGGGCGCCGACGTCGGTGTAGCCGGCGGCCGCGTTCTCGACCGGGGCGCCGAGGAACCCGCGCGAGGGGTCCGGCCAGCCGGTGGCCGTGCCGCGGCTCTCGCCGTAGGGCTTGTACAGCGAGCGCGTCACCTTCTGGGTGGTGCTGTCCAGGGCGAGGTTCACCGTGCCCTGCTGGTCGGACAGCACGTAGTGGACGCCGCCGCCCGGCAGGGTGGACGCCGTGGCGACCGTCTTGCCGTTGAGGCGGTAGTCCCGGACCGCGCCCGCGATCACCTTGGGAGTGACGGAGGTGTTCACGACGATCTGTGTGTCCCCGGCGAAGAGCGTGGTCCTGCCCGGATCGCGGCGGATCAGCTGGCTGCCGTCGGCGTCGTACACGAACCGTGTGTCGGTGGTGCCGTGAGCGATCAGGTCGAGCCGGCTCTCGGAGTTCCACGTGAGGGTCTGCGCGGTGCCCGAGGAGGGAGTGCGCTTGCTCATCGTGCCGACGGCGTCGTACGTGAAGGCCGTGGACGTGCTGCCCGCCGGGCCCGTCGTGGCGACCGAGGTGAGGGTGTGCGGCTGGCGGCCGTTCGGGCACTGCTGTGCGGTGCCGGTGCAGCCGTTGGTGTACGTGGTGGTGGTGTCACCTCCCTGTCCGCCGGTGGCGTGCTCGACCGACGAGGTGCGGTTGCCCAGCGTGTCGTAGCGGAAGGACTGCCAGTACGCCGCCGCCCCGCCGGACACCTCGGCCGCGACGGGCGCGGATCCGGCGGTCTGGCAGGTGTTCGCCGCGGTCCAGGCCTCGGCGAGCCGGTTGAGGACGTCGTACCGGTAGCACTGGGTCTCGGTGAGGGTTGTGCCGCTCTCCGACCGCTGGTCGGCGACCGAGGTCGGGTTGCCGACGGCGTCGTACGTGTACGTGAGGTCGTCGACGAGCCGGGGGGTCTGGCTGCGGGAGGCGGTCGCCTGCAGCAGTCGCCGGGTCTGGCCGTCGTAGCGGTACGTCGACCAGGCCGGGTTGTCGGAGGAGCCGTAGGTGTACTGGGCCGGCAGGCCGTCGTCGGTGAAGGTCGCCGAGGCGACGACGCCCGGTCCCGCGAGGCTCTCGACCTTGTCGAGATCGGTGTGGCCGTACACGACGTCCTCGGCGAGCAGGCCGCCGACTCCGGGTGACCGCTGGGTCAGCAGCCGCTCGGTGGCGGGGGAGTACGAGTAGCTCGTGGTGTAGCTCGCCGGAAGCGGAGCCTCGCTCGTGGGGAGCGAGATCTTCGTTCCGGTGGGCTTGCCCAGCGCCGTGAAGCCGGTCGTCTGGACCACGTACGATCCGCTGACCCCCGGCACGCTCCGCGCGGAGTAGGTCAGCTTGCCCGGCCGGACGCTGTCCCACTTCCAGGTGGCGAACTTGAAGTTGTTGTTGCTCTTGTCGACGGCGGTCAGCTTCCGGCCGGCGAGGTCGTAGGTGTAGGCCAGTTCGACGTTCCGGCTGTCCTTGGCGACGACGAGGTTGCCCGCGTCGTCGTAGGTGGACGTGGTGGTGCCCGCGTCGGGGTCGCTCTGTGTCGTCCTGCGGCCCAGCAGGTCGTAGGCGGAGGACCAGACGCTGCCGTCGGGTCCGGTCACCGTGGCCTGGGCACCCGTCGCGGTGTAGCCGAACATGGTCCTGGCCAGGGTGCCGCCGTCGGCCCGGTAGCCGCTGGTGGGGCCGCCGGTGACGGTGGGCGGGGTCGTGTACTGGCCGAGTTCGGTCCGGCGCCCGCGGGCGTCGGTGACGGTCCGGGTCGTCACGCCGCCGGCGCGCGGCACCGTGACGGTGGTGTCCCCGGTGTGGGCGATCATCGCGCTCATGCCGGGCGGGGTCGTGCCGTGGTCCTCCTCGTGGGTGGCGGTGGCTCGGCCGACGCCGTCGTGGTCCGTGACCGTGCTGCTGGGCACGCTCGCCTGGGCCACCTTGACCACGGCCGGCTCGGGGAATCCGGCGGTGCTGTAGCGGTTGTTGGTCCGCACGGTCCAGCCGTGCGAGTCGTACTGGCTGTCGGAGACGATCTTGGATCCGTTGTCACCCGGGGTCTGTACCTGGCGGACGCGCAGCATCGCGTCGTACAGCGCGACCGAGGGGACGTAGGAGCCGTCCTCCAGGAGGTTCCGGGAGATGACCGCGGTCGGGTCGGTCTGGCTGAGCCGGTAGTCGTAGGTCATCGTCGCGGGCTGGCCGGCCGCCTTGGACTGGGTGGGCAGCCATACGGCGGAGAGACGGCCGAGACCGTCGTACCTCAGCGTGGTGCGGGTGTTGGCGATGTCGGTCTTCTCCGTCGCCAGACCCCGGGTGGGCGAGAGGGTGTCGGTCGACACGTGGTAGGTCGGTGCGGTGCCGCCCGTGACCTGCACCTTGGTCTGGACGCTGGTCGCCGGCCCGGTTGCCGGGGTGTACGTCTTGCTGACCGTGCGGGCCAGGCTGCTGCCGTCCGGGGCCTTCGAGTCAGGAGTGCGGATCTCGGTGCTGAACCGGCCGTACCCGTCGTACGTGTGGCGGCTGACCGTCACGAAGGTCGTGGCCTGCGGCCCGGAGGCGGCGGAGCCGGTCTCCCGCGAGGTCACGTCCCCCTTCGTGGGTTCGACGCCACCGGCCAGACCCTCGCGGGTGAACGCGTGGCCGTCGTAGGACGTGCGGGCGTGCGACACGAGCGTGCCGCCGAGGGCGTCGTCCGGGCCGTTGCAGTCCTGCGCGGTGGCGATGGTCTCGGCCTTCAGGGCCATGGCCTTCGCCGGGTTCACCGCGTAGCGGTGCCAGGTGCAGACGGGGACGTTGCCGGCGGCCGAAGGCTCGCCGCGGTCCAGCTCCCGCACCAGGACACCGGTCGTGGGCTGACCCAGTGTCGTGTTGTAGAACGAGGCGGTCTCGGTGTCGCGCCAGCCGTACGAGACGGCCTCGCGCTCGTGTACCCGGGCGGTGCGCACCATGGTCGCGACCAGCGGGCGCAGCCCCGTGCGGGAGCGGCTCGCGGTGGGGCCGATCAGCGTCGGGAGGCTGACGCGGCTGGAGCTCACCGTGTCACTGTCGCCGTCGTAGGTGATCTCCTCGAAGGGCATGCCCGAGAGCTCGTTGCGGTCCTCGTGACCGAACCGGGTGTCCTCGGAGGTCAGGGTGACCGTGGAGCCGCCCGTGCCGTCCTTCGTGTTCCGCGACATGCCGCGGAAGTACACGGTCTTCGCCTTGGTCAGCCGGTCGTTGACCTGCGTGCCGTTCCTGGTGTGGGAGACGGCTGTGTCGCCGGTGCGGGTCTCCACTGCCGCGTAGCCCCGGAACTGGCTGTAGGTGCGGGTGTCGGCGGGGGTGAAGTCGCTGTCGTCGTGGTGCCAGGCGGCGCCGCCCAGGTAACGGTAGGAGGTCAGCAGGCTCGGGTAGGTGCCGTCCTGGTTGTCGGTGTGGAGGTCGTCCGTGCGGACGCTCGCCACCGTGTACTTGTGGAACCAGTCCTTCTGCTTCGACGAGTAGCCCGGCGGCTGCCAGATGACCGGGAAGCAGGCCTTGGTGTTGGTCGCCGGGTCCGCCGGAACGTTGGCCGGGGTGCACTCGCGCGGGTTGTACGTGACGGTGATCTGCGCGCCGGACTCGGTGAGGATGCTCTGGATCCGGTCGTGGAACATCGCGGGCTGGTTGGTCACCGTACCCACGCGGTTGGCCAGCTGGGCGGGCTTGCCGAAGTCCGTCGGCGGCAGCTTCACCGGCACCGGGTACTCCGCGCTCGTGTCCATGCCGGTGCGCTGGATGCTCTGCAGCCACAGCGTCGGGGCGTGGTCGCCGCCGTCCGGGAAGGTGTGCGTGAAGGCGTACGTGTCGACGGGCCTGGGGGTGCCGTTCACCTGTACCTGGGTGGTCAGGGAGACGAGGCGCTTGCGGGACCAGAACGAGGGGCCGGTGTACGGGCAGACGGCACCGGCGGCGCAGTCGAGGTCGATCGGGACGTCCGGCCACCAGGAGGCGCGGGTCGACGAGAACTCCGACATCTCGCAGGTGGCACCGGCCGGTGAACCGGGGATGCAGCGCTCGGCGACCTCGAAGACGATCTGCTGGGGAGCGGTGCCCGCGTACACCGTGGCGGAGGTCATGCCGTAGTCGATGCGCCGCAGGTACCCGCCACGTACGTAGGCGGTGCCGGTCGTCGCGCCCGCCGCGGTGTAGTGGTTGATCTCGGGCTGGTAGTAGTACGCCGTGGCGTTGCCGTGCTGGTCGACCACGTAGTCCAGGTTCCAGCGCCAGCCGAGGAGGCACGAGGTGGCGGCGAACGTGGCGCCCTGGCAGGCGGCCTCCGGGGTGCGGTGCACCGGCAGCGTCCAGGCCGACTGCGTCTCCTCCTTGCCCGCGGTGTACCCGGGGAGCCGGCTGAGACCGAAGTAGTACTCGATGCCGTCCTCGGTGACACGGAAGTACTCGCCGTTGCGGGTGCCGTTGCCGGAACCGCCGGAGTGGAAGAGCCGCTCGATCTTCGTCGTCGCCTGGTCGGCGGCGGCGCGGAACGTCGTGCCGTCGTGGACGATCTCGGTGGACTTGCCGTTCAGGGCCAGAGTGAGCACCTGGCCGCCCCAGCAGAGGTCACCGGAGCCGGCGGGGGCGCCCGAGGAGGGGTCGTCCGCGCAGGGGCGGTAGCTGCGCTCGATGTACGACTCCGAGGACGTCCAGCCGTCGCCCAGCCACGAGGACTGGTTGTTGGTGCCCGCGGTCCGTCCGTCCTGCAGGGAGGAGTCGTACGTCAGGGACACGCTCGGGGTGGGGCCCCCGGTGGCGACCGGCACGTTGATCGGGTACGCGTACGTGAAGCCGCCGGTGTTGGAGCCCGCGGTCCAGGTGCCGGCCGGTGAGAGCGACGTGGCCCCGTAACTGCCCGCGGCGCCCTCGACCGTGGAGGTCGCGGCGAGCACGGTCGTTCCGGTTCCGGAGGCGGCGGATCCCGCCTTTCGCGCGGGGGACAGCCGCACCTCGGCGGTGAGCGCCGTCCCCGCGGTGGTGGCCACGGGCCTGGCCACCCGGCACCGGGGCACCTCCGGCGTGGTCATCGCGCAGGCCGGCAGCTCCACGAGACGCAGGCGGGAGGCGTAGTCACCGCCGAACGCCGAACGGAAGGACGTGGGATCCACACTGACCGCGGTGGTCCCGCCCGGTGAACTTCCCTCCGCCTGGAGGGAGAAGAGCAGGCCGCGGACGCCGGCGGCCTCGGCCGCGTCCGGCCGCGCGGTCGTCACCCGGACCCGTGTGGGTGCGGCCGAGGCGGAGCCGCCCGCCGTGTGCCCCAGCAGGACCGGGAGCCGGCCCGCGCGGACCATGGAGGTCTTCGTGCGCGTGCCCGCCGCCGACGACTTCCGCGAATCGGCGGGCAGTTCGACGGTCTCCGTGCCGGCCACCGGCAGCGCCGCGGCCATGGCCGGATCGAACTTGCGGTAGGAGGCAGGCTCCTTGGCCCGCCCTGGGGCGGACGTGCCGGCGACGAGCTGTTCGGTGCGGGGCACCTCGGGCGCCCGCTGCTGATCGCCCCCCGGCCACTGGGCGGCGGTGACCCCCGATATCGCCAGGGCGCCGGCCAGCAGCGCGGTTCCCGCGGCCAACACCCCCTTCTTTCTTCGGTGCAGACGACGGAACGCGTCTTCCCCCACGACGACCTTCTTCCATGAAGCTGTTCGAGGCACTTACGTGCGGCCGACATCCTGTCAGTCGTGATCAATGACGTACATCACGATTTGATCACTGCCTTCATCGTTTGCTCGGACAAGCTGCCCTATATCGACACAGCTCCAAGTCCGGGACACGACACGGCGGTTGGAACCAGGCATGGTTTTCGGCCGCTGGGCCGCAGAATGCATCCCACCGGGCGCGCAACGAAGTCGGCGCGCCCCAACAGGGGATGGGACATCGGCCACATGGCCTTCTTCAGACATGCCCGCGACCGTCGGTCGTGGGGGACCAGCCTGCTGCGACCGGTCTCGGGCGCCACCGCCCTCGCCGTCGCGGCAGGGGTGTTCGCAGGAACCGTCGTACCCGCCGAGGCCGCGGCCGTGGGGCCCAGGCCCGACGCGGCGCAGGCCGCGCCGAGCGGCGTGGGCCGGGCGGACCGGATCGACCGGGCCGAGTACGCCGCGCGCACGGCCGCGACCGCGCGGGCACGGGGGGCCGAAAAGCCCGTGACGGTCGACGCGTTGACGACCGAGAACACCCGGACCGTCGCCAACCCGGACGGCTCGTTCACGCTGACCCAGAACGCGGTGCCGGTCCGTGCCCGCAAGAACAAGACCTGGGTCCCCATCGACACCACACTGGCCCGACGGTCCGACGGGCGCCTCGCGCCCGCGGCGGTCGTGACCGACGTGTCCTTCTCCGGCGGCGGCAGCGGCCCGCTGGCGACCATGACCAGGGACGGCAAGAGCGTCTCCCTCGACTGGCCCACCGCGCTGCCCACGCCGGTCGTCGACGGCAACACCGCGACCTACCCGTCCGTACTCCCGGACGTCGATCTCGCCGTCACCGCCAGCGCCGTAGGCTTCGGCCACGTCCTGGTCGTCAAGACCGCGGAGGCCGCGGCCGACCCAGCCCTCGCGGACCTGCGGCTCGCCACGGACACCGAGGGCGTGACCCTCAGCGAGAACGGCAGCGGCGACGTCATCGCCAAGGACCAGGCGGGACGCACGGTCTTCCGCGCCGACCCGCCCCTCGTCTGGGACTCAGCGGGCGAGACGCCCCTCGGCCCGGTCACCTCCGCGCCGACCCGTACGACCGGGTCGGCCGTCGCCGGCAGCCTCCTGGCCCCGTCCGGCGAGGCCATCACGTCCGACGAGGCCCGCGCGTCCGGCCGCTCCAGCGTCCACGGCCCCGGCCGGAACGCGCACCACAGCCGCATCGCCATGACCGTGCGCGACGACCGCATCTCCCTCGCCCCGGACAAGGCGCTGCTCACCAGTCCGGACACCGTGTACCCGCTGTACATCGACCCGAACTGGACGGGCAGTCCGTCGCTGGTCTCCTGGGCCTCCATCAACAGCATGGGCTGGAAGGCCACGACCGGCAGCGAGGCCCGCGTCGGCTACCTCGGCAACTGGTCGGGCTGCGGCGACTACTGCGGCTCGACGGCGCGCTCGTACTTCATGATGAACGCCGACGGCATCCGTGGCGCCAACGTGACGTCCGCCACCTTCCGCCCGTGGTTCTTCAAGGCCGCGAACTCCGCCCCCGAGCCCACCGAGATCTATCTCGACGAGGCCGTCCCCGCCGATCTCCACTGGGGCAACAAGCCGTCCGGGGGCAACTCGACCTACGTCACCACGGTCCCCTCCTGCATCGGCAACGACAGCTGCGGTGACGGGCAGGTGCACTTCGACGTCACGTCCGCGGCGAGGACGGCCGCGGCCGGTGGCCGCCGCACCTTCGAGGTGAAGGCCCAGAGCGAGAGCAACAACCTCCAGTGGAAGAAGATCGACCCGACCCAGACCGACTGGACGGTGACCTACTACCTCGCGCCCTACATGGACACCACGTACGTGACGACCCCGCAGGTCACGGCCTTCGGCGGCACGTACGTCAACTCCCGTGACGTGACGATGAAGGCCACCGGCGGGAACGTCTCGGGCGAGCGCGTCGCGAGTGCGTACGAGATCTGGAACTGGTCCAACGGACAGAACACGTCGGCCGTCGCCAACGCGCTGTACAGCGCCTACACCGCGACCGGTGGCTCGTACACGTTCCGCGGCCTCGCCGACGGCACGTACGCCTGGCGCGGCGTGATCCGCAGCGAGCAGGGAGGCATGTGGTCCGGCTGGTCGCCCTGGCAGGTCTTCACCGTCGACGCCACCGCGCCGCCGAAGCCGACGATCACCTCCCTGGAGTTCCCCGGCTGGAACTACGGAGCCGCCTACAGCGATCAGGGCACCTTCAACCTCACCACGTACGACGTCGACAACGTCGCCGGATACGTCTTCGTCCTCGACGGTGACCTCGGCGCCACCACGTGGAGCCAGCAGTCGCAGCCGCCCACGTGGGTGGCCGGACAGCCCATCGTCCGTGGCAAGCAGTACTGGGTCGCGGCCGCCAACACCCTCGCGGCCGTCCGGTTCGCCCCCGGCCTCGTCGGACCGCACCACCTGAACGCCAAGGCGGTCGACAAGGCGGGCCTCACCTCCGCCCAACAAGGCGACCACTTGTTCTACGCCGGCCTGACACGCGCGGAGTACGTCTACGGCAGCCAACTCGCCAACGGCTACGCGAAGGACGGCATCGCCGCCGGGCCCAGTACCTGGACCACGGCCAACGGGGCCTCCGTCACGGTCCAGAACGGCTGCTGCGGCATCGCGTGGGGCAACGGGACACAGGCGATGCTCTCGGGACCGGTCGCCGTGGGCGACAAGGCCGTCTTCCGTTTCGTCCTGCCGCAGACCGGCTACTGGAACTTCGGCGCCAATCTGACCACTTCGTACGACTACGGCCGCTACAGCCTCACCCTCGACCAGGGCACCGGCACGGAGGCGCTCCTCGCCGGTGACGTCGACGGCTACAGCTCACGTGTCCTCACCACGTACCGGGACCTCGGCACGGCGAAGCGCGCGAACGACCAGCCGATCGAGCTGGCCGCGGGTGTGCACACGCTCACCCTGAAGATCATCGGGAAGAACGCGTCCTCGGGCGGGCACCAGGCCGGCCTCGACACGCTGCGCTTCTCCCTGATGAGCCCCACCTGCACGCTCACGGACCTGAGCAAGTGCCGCAACAACATCGCCGTCAGCCCGGACAACAACCACGACGCGGCCGACGCGGACGGAGGCGGAGTGAGCTTCTCCGCCGGCGAACTCGCAGCCGCGGGCTGGACGCCCGGAGCGGCGATCACCGTCAACGGCGCACCGATGTCGCTCCCCGGATACGGAGTCGGCAAGGCGGACAACATCCTGGCGAGCGGGCAGACGGTCACCGTCGACACCACTGGACCGGCGAACAGCGGCAACGCGATCGTGTTCCTCGGATTCTCCACCGCGGGCGCGGTCGAGGGGGCCACCGGGTCCATCACGTACCCGCTCGACCCGGACGGCACCAGCAGCTGCGGAGCCTCGACCACCCACACGTACACGATCGACAGCATGCCCGACTGGACCCAGGGCGATCCCGCGGCCAAGACGGCCGGCTTCGCAACGCGGAACCTGCGGGGCGGCGCCACCGACGCGTACAAGCCGCAGCTCTTCGCGGTCTCGGTCGCGCTGCCGTGCCCGGGCAAGCCGATCAGCGCCATCCGGCTTCCCGTCGTTACCGACAAGCTGACCTCGGGTACCAGGGCCCTGCACATCATGGGCGTCGGCATCCGGACCGCCTCGTACGTCCCGGGCACGGGTGACGGCCAGAACTGGAACGGCACCTGGGCCGCCCGACAGGACGGCAACGCTGGCACCTGGACCGACCAGACCATCCGGGTGCCCGCCCGGATCACCGTCGGCAACAGCGAGGGCGGCAAGGTCCGCATCCGGCTGTCGAACGCGTACGGCACCACTCCGGTGACCTTCCCGCACGTGTCCGTCGCCCCGCAGGCGGCCGCCGGCAGTCCGGCGGCCGGCGCACTCCCGCTGCCGGTGACGTTCGGCGGCTCGGCCTCCCTGACCATCCCGGTCGGCGGCGAGGCCACGAGCGACCCGGTGGAGCTGACCGCAGTACAGCAGAGCACCCTGCTGGTGAGCCTCCAGCTTCAGGGTGCCGTGCCGAACATCCCGGTCCACAACAACGCGCAGGCGAAGATCTGGGCCTCCGCCGCGGGAACCGGCGACCACACGGCCGACACGGCGGCCGACGCCTTCCCCGTGACCATGCCGTTCATCCCGTACCTGACGGCCGTCGACGTCACACCCACCGAAGGCAACACCGGCGCCTTCGCGCTCTACGGCGACCAGACGATCAACAGCGACACCGTGGTCGGCGACAACGCGCACCACCTGTCAGCCCTCATCTTCGACAACGTGGCCGCGCAGTACGCGGCCGACCCCATCGAGAACCCCACGCCGTACGGGGTGCTCAACCTCGGCCGGAACAGCTGGAACCTGTACAACAACTACCTTCCGGCCCTCTCGGGAAGCGCCAACAGGCTCAGCCCGCCGAGCGCCGGCAACCCGATCGACCGCGCCGTCCTGACCAACTCCAACGTGCGCGCGGTGCTCATCTCGACCGGTGCCTCGGACATCCTGAACAACGCCACGACCACGGACGTCCAACAGCGGCTCGTCGCCCTGGCCCAGCAGATCCGGCAGCGGTACATCGATGACAACGGCGTCTCACGCAAGATCGACGTCCAGGTCGCGACCATCCCGAACAGCCTGGCGATGACGACGGCCCAGGACACCGTCCGCCGCACGGTGAACAACTACATCCTCTGCGGCAAGTCCGACCCGACCGCCGGCGCCTGCACCACCGACGGCCCCGCGCTCGGCGGCAACGCCGACGGAACGGTCGACTTCGCGGCAGCGGTCTCCACCGACGGCTCCGCGACCGGCCCGCTGGACGAGAGCAAGTACATCTTCGTGGACTCGACCACCGGCAAGAAGTATCACGCCACGTCGTATTTCCAGGCCCTGGCCAACCGCTTCACCCTGGAGGTACGCGGCATCTGACCGAGTCGAGCCCGGGGGTGGCTCCGCACTTGCGGAGCCGCCCCCGGGCTCAGGCGAGACCCGTCAGCGGGTCGGTGTCACTTGCCGAACCACGCGTTGTGGATCGACAGCGTCGACTTGTTGCCCTGCTTGTCCGTGACCTCGGCGGAGAGCGAGATGCCGCTGTCCTTCGCCGGGCTCTTCACGGAGATCCGGCCGTTCGTGACCTTCACGGGCTGCCAGGTCTTCCCGCCGTCGTAGCTCACGGACACGGCGAGCTTCCCGAGGTTGCCGCCGGCCGCCGCGCCCTGCACGGTCACCGGGACCAGGACCGACAGGCCGGCCGGGGCGCGCGAGGCGAGGTCGACGGGGGCCGCGAAGCGGACCGTGGACACCGGAAGCGCCGTGGTGGCCGCGACCTGCTGGGAGCGGAACGTGAAGCTGGTGTCGATACGGCTGGAGGCCCCGGCGATGTTCGCCGGGCGTTCCGCGGAGGTCGTCAGCCGGTACTCGGCGTCGGCGGCGGCGACAGTGAAGGGCTTCGCGCCGGTCAGCGGGTCGTCGTTCTCGGCGATCCTGACGCCGTCGCGGTACAGCGTCGACGTGGCCGAGGTGTCCGTCGTGTAACCCGCGTGACCCTTGCCGTCGGCGAACAGAGGCAGGGAGCCGACGAGCTGCTGCTCGCCCGTGTCCGGGTCGGGAGCGGTCCTGAAGACACCCATGTTCTCGCCCAGCAGCGGGCCGAAGACGCCCGTGTTGAACGTCTCCCGGTACGTCGCGCCGGCCTCGTAGCGCTTGGGGCGGACCATCTCGTAGTTGCCCTCGAAGGCCGGGTACCCCCACTGGTCGGGCTCGCCGACCTGGTTGAACCTGGTCAGCCACGTGACGCCGTCGGCGGTGGAGACGTGGAAGGTGCGCGTACCCGGAGCCGGCTGCGGCGCCGAGAACCCGTTGCCCTCCGGCGCACCGGGCAGCTGGGCGTACGGGGAGACGAGCGTGTTCTTCCCGGAGGCGGAGGCACCGAGGCCGACCTTGACCGTGGCCAGCTCGTTCGCCTTCACGTGCTTGGAGTAGCCGGTGGCGACCCTGCTCGCCTTGCCGCCGAAGGCCACCGAGTACTGAGTGGTGTCGTCCTTGAGGAAGTGCGCGTCCCAGGTCTGCAGCAGCGAACCGTCGGTGACGGCCGGGCCCATGTGGGCGGTGCGGAAGCCGGTGAAGCCCCTGAGGACCCAGCCGTTGCCGACGCGGCCGATGTCGGTCGCGCGCTCGTAGTACGTGCCGCCGTAGTCGACACCACTGATGCCGGGCACGGTCATGTCCACCGGCTTGGTCGTGCGAGCGTCGGCGGTGACGGTGGTGTCGGCGGAGACGTCCAGCTTCGGCTGGGCGATCCAGTCGGTGCCCTTGGTGAAGTCCGACGGGTCCTCGTAGACGGCCGTGTCGAAGGTGTACGAGCCCTTGGGCACGCGGAGGGTGTGCGCGCCCGGCTCGCTGTCGATGCGGGTCTGGAAGCCCTTCGCGGGGCCGGAGACGCCGATCAGGGTGTTGGCGAAGTTCTCGGCGTCGGTGCCGTCGCGGCCGAGGGTCCTGACCGTGAGGTCGTAGGACTCCGCCTCGCGTACGGCGACCGCGGCCGAACGGACGGACTGGCCCGCGCCGGTGGCGGTGACGTAGCCCGAGTAGGTGCCGTCGGCGTCACCGATCCGGGTGTCGGCGATCAGGTCGACCTCGGCCGTGCCGCCGGCCGGCACGGTCACCTTCGAGGCGCCGAGTGCGAAGAACCCGGCCGGAGCCGGCTTGCCCGACGGGTCCACGGTGGACACCGAGAGGTCGAGGGTGACGTCGCTGGTACCGAGGTTGCGGTAGACGACCTTCTTGGTGAGGGGCTTGTCGTCGGTGTGGGGCCACAGCGCCACGCCGTAGTTCAGCGAGCCCGAATCGGCGATCACGCTCTGCGTCAGCGCCTTGTCGAGCTGAACGCGGCCCGTGCCCTGCTGGAAGGCGGTGTAGGCGCCGCCCTGGGCGGACGCGGTCAGCGCGCCCTTGAGCTCGGCGGACTTCCACTCCGGATGCCGCTGCTTCAGGATCGCCGCCGCGCCCGCGACGTGCGGGGTCGCCATGGAGGTGCCGTCGATCTGCAGGTAGCCCGGAGCCGGGTGCGGTGTGCCGGGCCGCGTGTCGATCGCGCTGCCGGGGGCGGCGGCCGCGGCGATGGCGACGCCGGGCGCCGTCACGTCGGGCTTGACGGCGCCGTCGCCGACGCGGGGGCCGACGCTGGAGAAGGCCGCCAGCTTGTCGTCCTTGTCGACGGCGCCGACGGTCAGCGCGGCGTCCGCGCTGCCCGGCGAGCCCACCGACGACTCGCCGCTCTCGCCCTCGTTGCCCGCCGCGACGGCGAACAGGATCCCCTTCTCGGCGGACAGCTTGTCGACCATCGCCTCCAGCGGGTCGACGCCGGGGTCGTCGGCACCGCCGAGGCTGAGGTTGACCACGTCCGCGCCTTCGGCGGCGGCCCACTCCATGCCCGCGATGACGGCGGAGTCGTCCCCGTAGCCCTCGTCGTCGAGGACCTTGCCGCTGATCACCTTGGCGCCGGGGGCGACGCCCTTGAACCGGCCGTCGGACAGGGCGCCGGTGCCGGCGGCGATCGACGCGACGTGCGTACCGTGCCCGACCCGGTCCACGGCGTCGGGAGAAGCGGAGAAGTTCTTCTCGCCGACGACCTGCGTCCTGAGGTCGTCGTGGGTCTTGTCGACGCCGGTGTCGAGGACGGCGATCTTGACGCCCGTGCCGTCGTACCCGGACTCCCACGCCTTGTCGGCGCCGATCTGCCGGACGCTGCGGTCCAGGCTCGCTCCGCGCACCCCGTCCAGCCACACCTTGCCGATGCCGGAGGAGGTGGCGCGCAGGCCGCTCTGCTGCGGGTTCGTCAGCGCGTCCCACACTCGGGCCACGTCGTCCTGCGACGTACTGATGGCGTCGGCGTTGAGGGTCGGGAACGTGCGCCGCAGTTCGGTGTCACCGGCCGCACGCACCTCGGCCCGTGCGGCACCGGCACCCCCTTCGTACTGCACGATCAGCTTGAGCCCGGCGCGGTGGCTCTCGCGCAGGCGCGGGTCGGTGAGGACGTCGAGGTCGAAGAGCCGCTGGTCCAGTCGGCCCGTGGCGATCAGGCGCCGCGCGTCGCCGGGCACCACCAGCGTGCGGTCCCCGGTGCGCTGCACCTGTACGGGTATGTGCTCACGGCCCGCGGCGGACTCGAAGCCCACCATCCGGCCCTTTGCGTCCACCACCACGCGGTCGCCCGTGACGAGCGGGATCCGCCGGCTGCCGTCGACGGGTGGGGTGGCGGGTGCGGTCGTCGCGTTCGCGGCGATCGCGGTCATGGGGCCGGTCATGCCTGCCACCAGGGCCACCGATGTGGCCGCTGCGATGGTGAAGGCGTGTGCCCTCTTCACATGTGCGCGCAAGTCTCCCCCAGGAGCTTGGGATGAGGTCGAGTGGTCGATTCCGGCCAGGGGCGCAACGGCGCCCGCCGGCGGTCAGCGCAGTATGTGAGGTGAGCGAGGTGTGATCAACGGCGGTACGGGCGTGGGGGATTGAATCGCATGGTTTCAAGCCATCCTGAAGTCCGCGAGTTCGATGGGACGACGACGGCGGTGTGACGACCGTGTGACCGCCGACCGATGCTTGTGCGACACCGGGGCATGACAGCCCCTCAGGATCGCGCCCCGGGCAGGCCCCGCCCGCTTTTCGAGGGCCGGCACCCTCGCGGTCGGAGCGTGCCCCTCCCATTGGCCCGAACTGCACCCGGAGGGAACGGCTCTCCCTCCGGGGCGCGGGAACACGGTCCGCCGGGCTGAATCCGCGCTTCTTCGGAGCCGGTCGGACCTGCCTGCCCTGTGCCGGCCGAGCATGGCGAGGTCCGGTCGGCACAGGGGCTGTGCCGACCGGACCGGGAAGGGGTGCGACCGGGAAGAGGGCGGGCCGGGAAGGGGTCAGGCGAGGGTGAGGAAGAGCTTCTCCAGTTCGTCCTGGGTCATGGGCGGGGCGTCGGAGTCGTCGGCGAGGCACTGCCGCATCCCGCTTGCCACGATCTTGAACCCGGCCCGGTCCAGGGCCCGGGAGACGGCGGCCAGCTGGGTCACGACGTCCTTGCAGTCACGGCCCGACTCGACCATCGCGATCACCGCGGCCAGCTGTCCCTGGGCCCGGCGCAACCGGTTCAGGACCGGCCGTACCGATTCTTCGTCCACGTGCACGGAGTTCCTCCTTCGCCCCCCTGACAAGAATACCCCAAGGGGTATAAATCGGGCCTTTACTGCGCTCTCTGCCGAGGGGTCCGCCACAGCCGTACCGCGATCGCGGCGGCGGATACGGCCCCGAGCCCCGCCCAGGTCGCCGGGTGCGCCCACACGGCGGTGTCGAGCTGCTGGGCGAGGACGAAGACGCCCATGACGACGACGAACCATCCGAACGCCGTGCGCAGTACGTCCTGCGGGATGCGCCCCGCGAGACGGCCGCCGGCCAGGCTGCCGACCACCGCGGCGGCTGTCACGGTGAGGGCGAGGCGCCAGTCGATCTCGACGCCCGAGAGGTGCCCGGCGAGTCCGGCGAAGGACTTCATGGCGATGACGAGGAGCGAGGTGCCGACGGCGATGTTCATGGGGAGCCCGCCGAGGAGGGCGAGGGCCGGCACGACGAGGAATCCGCCGCCGGAGCCGACCAGGCCCGTCACCGCGCCGACGACGAGGCCCTCGACCGCGATGTGCTTCAGCGGCAGATCGCCGTGCGCGGGCCGCTCCTTCGGCCGGCCGCGCCGGGGCCTGCGGAGCATCGCGACCGCGGTGGCCAGCATCATCAGGGCGAACGCGACGAGCAGGGCCGTACCGGGGACGTACGCGGCGAGCCGCCCGCCGCCGTACGCGCCGGCCATGCTGAAAGCGCCGAAGAGCAGCCCGGTCCGCCAGCGGACCCGCCGGGCCCGCGCGTGGGGGACCAGGGCGGCGAGGCTGGTGACGCCGACCACGAACAGCGAGGTCGCGATCGCCTCCTTCGTGTCGAGACCGGCCAGGTAGACCAGGATCGGCACGGTGAGGATCGAGCCGCCGCCACCGAGGACGCCGAGGCTGACACCGACGAGCAGGGATGCCGCGACGACGAGGGTGGTCACGGCGTGCCCCGCAGCTCCGCGATCACCGTGCGGAGGTCGGGGCGCGGCCCGCGGTTGTACGGCAGCTTGGACAGCAGGACGCCCATGGCGCAGGAGTTGCTGAGCGCCGCGTAGGTGAGCCCGGCGCCGATGGCGGTGCCGATCAGGTGCGCGCCGGGCACGAACACGCCGACGACGCCGGTGGCCAGGACGATCGAGCCGGCCACGAGCCGCACCTGACGCTCCATGTCCCACCGCTCGGGACCCCGGTTGACGGGGGCGCCGACGGTCTCCCAGGCGACGATGCCGCCTTCCAGGACGCGGAGGTTCGGCAGGCCGGCGTCGGCCAGCGCCTTCTCGGCCTGCGCGGCGCGGGCTCCGGAGCGGCAGACGAGCACGACGTCCTCGTCGAGGTGGGCGAGGAGCTCGGCGCGGTGCTCCCGCAGGGTGTCCAGGGGCACGTTGTACGAGCCCGGGATGTGAGCCGTACGGAACTCGCCGGACGTACGCACGTCGAGCAGGCGCGGCGCCCGCCCCTCCTGGACGAGCCGGTGCAGAACGGCGGGGGTGAGGGAGGGGGAGGGGGCGGGGGTGGTGCTCATGGGGTTCCATTCGATGTGCCCCCTTGAATACCCCGGGGGGTATTCAAGGGGGCGTGAGGTGCCCGGGCGCGGTGGGCCACGGGGTGAGCGGGGGACCGGTCAGGCGCTGACGGCCTGGGCCGACAGGGCCCAGGCGGCGTATCCGCCGAGGATGTCGGACACGTCGGTGAACCCCCGGTGGCGCAGCAGACTGGCCGCGATGGAGGAACGGTGCCCGCCTGCGCAGTGCAGGACGAGGGGCTGGTCGGCGGGCAGCTCGCCGCTGCGTGCGGGCAGTTCGCTCAGCGGGATGTGCAGGGCGGACTCGATGAAGCCGTTCGCCTCGCGCTCGCCGCAGGTGCGGACGTCCACCACGACGGGAGGCTCGTCGCCGGTGAGGGCGGCACGCAGCTGCGCGGCGGTCACGCGGCTCGCGGGAGCGACCTCGTCGGCGAGTTCCTCCAGGGCGTCCTCGGGGTTGCGCAGGTATCCCACGGCGCGGTCGAAGCCGATCCGGGCGAGGCGCGTGACGACCTCCTCCTCCCGGTTCTGCGGGGCCATGACGACCAGTTCGTCGGCCGGATCGAGCACCGTGCCCGCCTGCTCGGCGAACCGCCCGTCGGCGGGCACGTTCACCGCGCCGCGCAGGTGTCCGGCCGCGAACTCCTGCGGGTCGCGGGTGTCCACCACGACCGCGTCGGCGGCCCGAAGCTCACCGAACTCGGCGAGCGTCAGCGGGCGTGGGGCGGTGGAGGCGTCGTACCGGACCCGGTCCTTGCGGTTCAGCTCGGCGTCGTAGGCGAAGTAGCCGGGCGCGGTGGGCTGGCCGGCGGTGACGAGTGCGACGAACTCCTCCCGACCCATCGGCGCGCAGGCGTAGTTGGTCGCGCGCTGCTCGCCGATGGTCGACTGCTTCTCCGTCGAGAGGTTCTTGCCGCAGGCGGAGCCGGCGCCATGCGCGGGGAAGACCCGCACCTCGTCGGCGAGGCCCATCAGTTTGTTCTGCACGCTGTCGTGGAGCATGGCGCCCAGCTGCTCTGCGGTGACGCCGACGGAGGCGAGCAGGTCGGGGCGACCGACGTCGCCGATGAACAGCGCGTCGCCCGTGAGGACGCCGTACGGGACGGGGTCGTCGGCGTGTTCGTACACGAGGACGCTGATCGACTCCGGGGTGTGCCCGGGCGTCTCCATGATCTCCAGGGTGACGGCGCCGAGCGAGATCCGCTCTCCCTCGCCGAGCTCGCGGATCGGGTACTCGGTCTCGGCCCGCCGGCCGTAGCCGATCCAGGCGCCGGTCTCGTCCGCCATCTCCAGGTGACCGGCGACGAAGTCCGCGTGGAAGTGCGTGTTGATCACGCCGACCACCGTGAACCCGTGGGCGGAGGCATCGGCCAGGTACTCGGAGACGTCCCGGCGCGGGTCGACGACCACGGCCCGGCCGCTCTCCTCGTCGGCGATCATGTACGACGCCTGGGAGAGGCAGTCGAGGTAGTACTGGGTGAAGAACACGGCAATCCCTTCGTGTGGAACGGGCACCCCGAGTCGGGTGCGCCGGCCGCGCGCCGCGTACTCGTCGGACTCGCGGAGGTCGACGGCGAACGCGCCCTGAGCGGGTCGGCCGCGACGGCGTCCGGACCTGCTTCACGCATCGAGACATCCCTTGCTGGCGATACCCCCATGGGTATGTACGCCCTCGACCGTAAGGTGGCGCCACAGGGAAGTCAAATACCCCCCTGGGTATCCTGGATCGCGGTGTGGCGTACGCCTCGAAGTCTGGCTTCATATACCCTGCGGGGTATTCTGATCTGCAGGTACGTGCTTCCTGGCAGACAGGACTTCCTGGATGCCCCGGAGGGCCGGCGCCGTATGACCGCCCTCGCACGGCGTGCGCGTGCACGCGCTTCGGTGGACGACCGGGACCGTGTCCGGCGCCCCCGCGCCCGCAGCCCGCCATCCCGTCAAGGCTCGGAGGAGTCCGCTCGTGAATGCCACGCCCACGGTCGGCGCACCGACCGAAGCCCATCGGCGTCCGGTCCGCCTCGGTCTGCGCGAGAACTGGCTCCAGTTCTCCCTGCTCGTCGTCGTCAACATCGCCGTAGGCGGCCTGGTGGGCCTGGAACGAACCACCGTGCCGCTCATCGGCACCGACACGTTCGGCCTGACCAGCGACCTTGCGGTCTTCTCCTTCATCAGCGCCTTCGGCCTCACCAAGGCGCTGACCAACCTCGCCGCCGGAGCCCTGACGGCCCGCTTCCGCCGCAAACATCTCCTCGTCGTCGGCTGGCTGATCGGCATCCCCGTGCCCTTCGTCCTCGCCTGGGCACCCGCCTGGGGATGGATCGTCGCCGCGAACGTCCTGCTCGGCCTCAACCAGGGCCTGACCTGGTCGATGACGGTCAACATGAAGATCGACCTCGTGGGACCCGCCCGCAGGGGCCTGGCCACCGGCCTGAACGAGGCCGCGGGCTACACAGCCGTCGGCGCCACCGCTCTTCTCACCGGCTACCTCGCCACCTCCTACGGGCTGCGCCCCGTCCCCGAGCTGATCGGAGTGGTCTTCGTCGTCGCCGGTCTCGCCCTGGCCCTGGTCGTACGGGACACGGCCGCGCACGTCGCGCTCGAACTCGCCCAGCAGACCAAGCCCCTGCCCGCCGGCGAGAGCTCGGGACTGGCCGCCACGTTCGCCCGCACCTCCTGGCGCCACCGATCCCTGCGCGGGACCAGCCAAGCCGGGCTGGTCAACAACCTCAACGACGGCCTGACCTGGGGCGTCTTTCCGCTCCTGTTCACCGACCACGGCCTGGGCCTGGCCGCCGTCGGCCTCATCAAGGGGCTCTACCCCATCGTGTGGGGCATCGGCCAGATCCCCACCGGTCACCTCGCCGACCGCATCGGCCGCAAACCCCTGATCGTCACCGGCATGTTCGTCCAAGCCGCCGGACTCGTCCTCGCCCTCACGCTGCTGGACACACCACTCCTGGCAGGAGTCCTGTCCGCGATCGCCCTGGGACTCGGCACCGCCATGGTCTATCCCGCACTCATCGCCTCCGTCTCCGACCACGCCCACCCCGCCTGGCGCGCCAACGCCCTGGGTACCTACCGCTTCTGGCGCGACATCGGTTACGCCGCCGGTGCCCTGGTCGCCGGGGTCCTCGCCGGCATGGTCGGCCTCCACGGCACCGTCATCGCCGCCGCCGTCCTCACCGCGGCGTCCGGCCTCCTCGCCGCCCGCTGGATCACCGACACCGAGAAGGCCTGACGCCTGCCTCCTCCGGCGCCCCCAGTCGCAGGCCTCGGAGTTCGCCGGATTTCCTTTGCCTGCGCCGTCGATGGCGGTCTATCGTCGAGCGGTCCGATTCGCTTTCGTCCCGAAGGCGGCCCATGCCCCTCCGCCCTGCGATCGCCGGCGACGCCGACCTCCTCTGGAGCGTCCTGCTGGAGGCGTACAACTGGAACGGCGAGCAGAGGTTCCACGTCGAGGAGCTCGTCGCCGATCCGTATGCCGCGCGCTACCTCACCGACTGGCCCCGGGAGGGTGACTTCGGAGTGGTCGCCGAGACCGACACCGGCGAACCGATCGGAGCGGCCTGGGCGCGATACCTGTCCGAGGACAGGCCCGGGTACGGCTTCGTCGCGCCGGACGTCCCCGAGCTGACCCTCGGTGTGCTGCCTGGCCATCGTGGTCGCGGGCACGGGCGCGCGCTCATGGAGGAGCTGATCCGGACTGCCGCCGAGCGGCCGACTCCGGTCGCTCGGCTCAGCCTCAGCGTCGAGGACGGGAACCCCGCCGTACGCCTCTACACCTCTCTCGGCTTCACCCGAGTCGGGCGCAACGGCGACTCGGACACGATGGTGCTGACCCTCGGCGCGAACGGGCCGCTCGGGATCTGAGGCCGGTCCGCGACACCTCACCCCTTGCCCGAAGGCTCCGGGGAGGTGCGCCGAGCGCGGGCGTAGAGGCGGCCGACGGGCTCGGCGCTCAGGCCGTGCAGCACGATGCTCACCATGACGGTGATCACCATCACCCGGGAGACGAAGTCACCGCCACCGGCAGCGGGCAGTTCGATCGCGGCGAGGAGGCCGAAGACCACCGAGGTCACTCCTCGGGGCCCCATCCACCCCAGGAACAGCCTGTCGGACAGGGACAGATCCGTACCGATCAGCGCGATCATCACGGGCACCAGGCGCACCAGGGTGACGGCGAGGAGTGCGTACAGGACGACGGAGAGGTGGAAGCCGTCCCAGAACTCGTCACTGACCAACTGACCGAACAGGAACCACAGACCGAGCGTCAGCAGGGTGACCAGATCGTCGGTCATCTTCACGGTGTCCTCCGGCAGATGCCGCATCGCCGGCGCGATGCAGACGCCGGCGACGAAGGAGGCGACGAAGCCGTTGCCGCCCAGTGCCGTGGACAGGGTGTACGCGGCGATGGGCACGCTCAGCACCGCGAGCCTCGTCGCGGCGGACAGCATCCAGCCCCGCGCCCAGGACCGGCGCAGCAGCGACCCGGACACGTAGCCGACGAGTGATCCTGCTCCGACGGCCCAGCCCGCCGCTCCGACGGCGCCGAGGAGGGCCTCGGCGTAGTCGTCGCCCGCCGTGGGGGACTCGGCGGCGGCGGCGACGCAGAGCAGGAACACCGGCGAGACGATCCCGTCGCTCAGGCCGCCCTCGACGGTGAGTACTTCCCGGAGGCGTGCCGGGATGCGCTCGTCCCGCACGACGGCCGCGGCGGGCGCCAGATCGAGGGGGACGACGACGGTCGCCAGCACCGCCAGAACCCATCCGGGCCGGTCGGGGAAGAAGGCGAGCGCGACCAGAAAGGCGGCGCCCAGGGTCAACGGCAGCGCGGCGCCCAGGAGACGGGCGACGACGCTCCTCTCCCGTCGGATGACTCCCGCCGGAACCTCGGTCGCGTCGACGAAGAGCAGCAGGGCGAGGACGACCTCCACCGCGTGCTCGAAGCCGGCCATGTCACCGAGGTCGAAGACGAGGGGCGGGTCCGAGCCACTGGTGAGGGCGATGCCCGCCACCATCATGGCGATCGGCGCGGTGACGCTCCACAGCGCGAGCCGGCGCGACAGGACGCACCAGGTGAACAGAATGCCCGCGATGACGGTGACGGCGATCAAGACCATCCGCGCTTTCGGAGGGGTTCCCGGAGAGACGCAGCGTATGGCGAACTCCGGGCCGACTCGCGTCAGCACGCCGACAGCGGCCCTTCACGCCCGCGACCCGCCACCCGTCGGGCGACGCCCCGCGCCTGTCACCCGGCGCCCGTCACCCCGCTACCGCGGCGAGCACGTTTATCGGCTCTGGCCGGAGTTTCGTGATGTCCCGGTTCGCCCAGACCTGGCCACAGCAGATCCCCGGTGCGCCTATACGGGTCACTTCCGGGCGTCCCCCGAGCGAAAGACGCTCGGTGGGGGTAGGTCGCTTCGCGCAAGGTGACCTTGGGATCCGTGAGGAGATCAGCTGTGTACGCAGTAATTCGGCGTTACGAAGGAGTGACTGACTCTGCCGAGGCGGGACGCCGAGTGGATGAGGGATTCGTGCCTCTCCTCCGCCGAGTCCCCGGCTTCGTGGCCTACTACTGGGTGGACGCCGGGGACGGAGTGATGGTCTCTACCAGCGTCTTTGAAGACCAGTCCGGGGCCGAAGAGTCGATCGAGCGGGCGGCGGACTTCGTAAGGGACAACCTCGCGTCGCTGCTCCCCAACCGTCCTCAGGTCACGGCCGGCATGGTTGTGGCTGCTGGGTAGCGACCTACGAAGGGGGCCGCTGGATCCCAGCCACCTCCACTCCGACGACCTGGCCCTTCACGAAACTCCGGCCAGAGCCTCGAGTTTCCCCAGGCCCGCTCTCACTCCCCACTTGGTTGCGGACTTAACAAAAGTGATCATGTCGGGGTGACTCAACAACCTGGCCCGTCCCGGCAGCCGCTCCAACCCGATCCCGAGCTGTACCCCGATGTTGCTGCTGCGGGGAGTCTCCGTGCAGCCCTCGCCCAGTGCGCCGCCGAAAACGACCTGGACGTCGGTGAGGTTCGGTCCTCGTCCGACGGTTCGTCGCTCATCCACGCAGGGATCATCAGCCGCAGCCCACGGCTGGACCGATTCAGCGTGGACCTCGGATCCGCGGAGCGGGTGTTCCTCACCGCCGCGTGGGGTCAAGGTGTGAATCTCACCAACGGCTCCACCAGCGACCTCGCTGAACTCGCCGAAGCAGCCGCGGCCTGGCGTGCAGGCGTCACCCTGGCCGAACTACAGACCGCGGCACCATTCCTGGAAGTCAGCCCCCTCGCTCTGGCCCACGAACGCGGTCCCGAGTACGCCGTGGCAGAGAAGTGGAGTCGCTACCTGACACCGGACCCCTACGAAGACCTGGAAATGCTCCATGCAGCGCACGCCGAACCCAGACTGAGGGCACTCTTCCCCTTCACCAGCCACGGGGCCCTGATGTTCAGCAGGTGCACCGGGTTCCCGTTCTCCCAGGACGTCTCGGCGATCTACCCGCTCGGTGACCGCCGCTATGCGGTTCATCACCGCAGCGAGCCATTCTCGCGCGAACCCGGCTACACCGCCCAGGAAGCCGCAGCGGTGGTCGTCGCCCACATGCCGGAGACCTGGGGGCCGGCGGTCGCAGGTACCCAACACGACCTGCGTGACCGCGACGGCCAGTGACCACACAAGGGCGCCCCCAGCAAAGAGTGCCATCAGCGCCGCCCGACGAAGCGCTGGTTGTCAGTGCCGCGTGCCACCCTGGCGGGGCCCGGCGGCGCCCATCCTTGAAGTCGATGCTGCCGCCGGGTCCCACCCCAGGACAACGGAGGATCGCATGGACGTCTATCGGCTGACATAGGCGCGGGCGGGGCGGGACGAGCGGCAGGTCTCGGTCGTCAACTACGACGCGCCGAGCGCCGAGTACTACAAGGCCCGGAAGGCGGCCGAGGACGGCGTCAGCGACGTGGAGATCGTCCCGGTGGGACCGGGCCAGTAGCCCGCCTGGCCCGGGTTGTCGGTGCCGGCTCGTAGCGTCGTGAGCAGGAAGGCCGGTTGTGTCGACGGTCAAGTAATTCGGCTCTGTCGGGGATCTTGTGATGCCACGCGGCTGAGCTGGGCAGTCTCCGAGTGTGCGGTTCAGGGAATTTGGGGCGGTTGCTACCGCATTTGACGGGTGTGGTCGTGGAGTCGATCGAGCGGGTGGCCGGAGTGGTCACGTTTCGTACGTCGTGCCGGACGCTCCCGGCGAGATGTCCGGCATGCATGATGCCGTCGTGGCGAGTGCACGGTCGGTACTTGCGGCGACTCGCTGACGCTCCCGTCGGCGGTGCCCCGGTCGCGATCGAGCTGACGGTACGCCGTTTCAAATGCCTCACCGCCCGTTGTTCAGCGGTGACGTCCGCCGAGCAGATCCCCGGGCTGACCAGACCGCACGCCCGCTACACCCCGCTGCTTCGTGCCGCGCTCACCTCGATCGCGCTGACGCTGGCGGGACGACAAGGGGCGCGGTTAGCGGCCGAGCTGAGCATCCGGGTCGCGAAGGACACCCTCCTGCAGCTCCTACGCGCCGTTCCCGAACCACCTCCGACCCTGGTCAGAGTGCTTGGAGTGGACGATTTCGCACTCCGCAAAGGCGACTCATACGGCACCATCCTGGTCGACCTGGAGGCCCGGCGGCCGCTCGACGTGTTGCCCGGGCGGGACGCCGCGTCGTTGGCCGTCTGGCTGCGCGGCCACCCTGAAGTGGAGATTATCTGCCGGGACCGGGCTGGCGCCTACGCGGAGGGCGCCCGGGCCGGAGCTCCACAGGCCATGCAGGTCGCGGACGGGGGGGCATTTGTGGCGGAACCTCGCCGAGGCCGTGGAGAAGACGGTCGGCGCCCATTACGGCTGCATCCGGGCGGCGTTCGCGATACCCCCGGTCGCGAAGGAGTCCGCCGCGGGGGACCTGGCCACGAAGGAACCACCTACCGTCGAGACCACCTCATTCGTTCCTCAGGACGGAACACTCGACTCCTTGGGCCGCCCACGGTGCCTGGTGACTCGCACCAGCGAGCGATACGAAGCAGTCCAGCAGCGGCTAACCGAAGGGAAGACGCTGGCCGCGATCCGCCGTGAGCTGCGGCTCGACCACTCCACTGTGCGCCGCTTCACCCGAGCCCGCAGCCTCGACGAACTCCTGGTCAAGGCCACCAACCGGGCAACCATCCTGGACGAGTACAAGACCTACCCGCACCAGCGGTGGAATGCCGGATGCCACGACACTCCCCAGCTGCACCGTGAACTGCGCGAACGAGGCTTCACCGGAGACGTCCAACGCGTCCGCCGCTACTTCCGCCCGTTCAAAAAGCCCCACAGCACCCGGCCCAAGCACCCGCCCGCGCCCCTCCCGAGCCTCGGCCGGCACCGAAGCCCCGCCGTGTCGTCCGTTGGATCATGACGAACCCCGGACATCTCACCGAGACCGATGCGACCGAACTCAAGGAGATCCGGGCCACCTGCCCCGAACTCGACGCCGCCGCACGGCACGTCCGCGACTTCGCCCACATGATGCGTGACCTCCGCGGCGAGCTACTGCCCTCCTGGATGGAACGCGTCCTCGCGGACAACCTGCCCGCCTTGCATAGTTTGGTCAACGGCTTGCGCCGTGATCACGACGCGGTCACTGCTGCCCTGACCACCTCATGGAGCTCGGGCCAGGTCGAAGGCCAGGTCACACGCGTCAAGCTCCTCAACCGCATGGGCTTCGGCCGAGCCAACCTCGAGCTCCTCCGCCAACGGGTACTCCATAGTCCGTGATCTTTCCGAGGCCGCTCTCAGCTGCACGGACGAGGCCGGGATGATGGAGCAATGTTGGTCCACACGGAGAAGATCCCACAGCGGCCCACGGCAGTTCGGGTTCACACACCCATCGGATCCGCCGTGGTCCTCTGGCGTGGTGATCCGCAGGAAGCAGACGGCCACCACCTCGTCGAATGGACCATCGACGATGGTATCCACTGGGGGAAGAACACGCATTCAGCCTCTTGCGCCGAGCCGGGCATCCGGCAGGACGGCGACCGGCTGGTCCTGCGCGGTCGCCTCCAGCTCACGGGAGATGACGCGGCCTATCTTCAGATGGGCTACTGGCCGGTCCTGTTCGATGTCGCGTCACCGATCCCCGACAGCGTCGATGGCGCCTGGGTGGAGATCAGCGTCGAAGCAGGAAGCGTCGCCCTCCACCCCTATCAGACCTGACATCACAAGATCTTCGACAGAGCGCGTTTATCCTCTACTCCCCTTACGCGCCGGGGTGTTTCCCCTTAGCCTCTCCACTGCTCGCAAGTTACCCGCCGGTCAATGAAGCGTTGACGGGCGCCCTGGGCCCGGAGGTCGACATGAGTTCCGCGCAGTACCTTCTCGAGAACCGGCCGCACTCGGTGGCACACCTCTTCCTCTCAAGGGTCGAGGCCACGCCCGACAGGGAGGCCTACCGCTTTCCGGTGGCGGCCGACCACGGTGCTCCCGGCGCCGAGGAGTGGACCTCGCTGACATGGGCGCAGACCGCGGAGCGCGTGAAGGCGATCGCGGCCGGCCTGCTCTCCCTCGGGCTGCGACCCGAGGAGCGGGTGGCCATCTCCTCCTCGACCCGGGTGGAGTGGATCCTCGCCGACCTGGGCGTGATGTGCGCCGGTACCGCCGCGACCGCCGTCTACCCGAGCACCGACGCCGAGGAGACGGCGTACATCCTCGCCGACTCCGACAGCCGGGCGATCTTCGTCGAGAACGCCGCCCAGCTGGCCAAGGTGGCCGTCCACGCCGAACGCCTGCCCGAGCTCGGCCACGCGATCCTCTTCGACGCCGAGGGGGACATACCCCGGATCGAGGGGGTGGACGTACTGACCCTCGCCGAGCTGGAGAAGCGCGGCCGGGCTCACCTGCAGGAGCATCCGGACGCGATCGACACGACGGTCCGGGCCATCGAGCGGGATCGACTCGCCACCCTGATCTACACCTCCGGAACGACCGGCCGCCCGAAGGGCGTGCGCCTGGTGCACGACTGCTGGTCCTACCAGGCCGTCGCGCAGGAGGTCAGCGGGCTGCTGCTCCCCGAGGACGTGCAGTTCCTGTGGCTGCCGCTGTCCCATGTCTTCGGCAACGCCCTGATCTCCGGTCAGGTGAGGACCGGCAGCGTGATCGCGGTGGACGGACGCATCGACCGCATCATCACCAACCTGCCCGCCGTCCGGCCCACCGTCATGGCCTCCGCACCGCGGATCTTCGAGAAGGTCTACAACGGCATCGCGGCCAAGGCCAGGGCCGAGGGCGGCGCCACGTACAAGATCTTCCTGTGGGCGGCGAAGGTCGCCCGCGACTACGCCAGGACCGGGCAGGAGCAGATGGTCGCGACGGGAAGGCGCAAGGTGCCGCTGTCGCTCACCGTGCAGCACGCCGTCGCCGACAAGCTGGTCTACGGCAAGATCCGCGCCGCCTTCGGGGGCGAACTCCGCGGCAGCGCGTCGGGAAGCGCCGCGCTCGCCCCCGACATCGGCTACTTCTTCGCCGGCGCCGGCGTGCCCGTCCTGGAGGGCTACGGCCTGACGGAGACCAGTGCCGCCTGCACGGTCAACCCGGTCGACGACTTCCGGGTGGGCACGGTCGGCAGACCCCTGCCCGGCACCGAGGTCCGCGTCGCCGAGGACGGGGAGATCCTCCTGAGGGGCCCCGGTGTCATGCGCGGCTACCACAACCTTCCGGAGAAGACCGCCGAAGTGCTGGAGAGCGACGGCTGGTTCCACACCGGCGACATCGGCGAGGTCGACAAGGACGGCTTCGTCAGGATCACCGACCGCAAGAAGGACCTCTTCAAGACCTCGGGCGGCAAGTACATCGCCCCCACGGAGATCGAGAGCCGCTTCAAGGCCGTCTGCCCGTACGTCAGCAACATCCTGGTCATCGGCAACGGCCGCAACTACTGCACCGCCCTGATCACGCTCGACGAGAGCGTGATCATGCCCTGGGCGGCATCCCACGACCTGGGGGGCCGTGGCTACGCCGAGGTCGTCACCTCACCGGAGGCGCACGCGCTGATCGAGGGCTTCGTCCAGCGCGTCAACGGCGACCTGCAGCGATGGCAGACGATCAAGAAGTTCTCGGTGCTCCCGCGCGACCTCGACGTCGAGCACGGCGAGCTCACCCCCAGCCTCAAGGTCAAGCGGCCCGTCGTGGAGCGCCACTACGCCGAGGACATCGAGACCATGTACGAGGGGGCCCGCGAAGCGTGACGTCCCCGTCGACGGCGGTCTCCCTGTCGGCCGGCGGTCTCCCCGCCGTCGGTCGGCCACCCTGTCGGCCGGCGGTCTCCCCGTCGTCAGGCGCCGACGGCCGCACGCCGGATCGCGTCGAGCGTGCGCCGCACGTCGTCGTCGGTCGTCGACCAGTTGCTCACCGAGATCCGCATCACGCGTCTGCCGTGCCAGGTGGAGCCGCTGATCCACGCCGTGCCGTCGTCGAGCAGCCGGGCGAGGACCCGGTCCGTGCGTTCGTCGCCGCCGAACTCGGCGCAGACCTGTGTGAACACCACGTCGTTGAGGACCGTCGCGCCGTCGATCCCGGCGATGCCGGCGGCGAACGCGGAGGCATGACGGCACAACCGCTCGACGAGGTCGGTGACCCCTGACCGGCCGAGGGACCTGAGGGCGGCCCACACGGTGAAGGCTCTGCCGCGTCGCGAGAGTTCGGGCACCTTGTCGATGGGGTCGCCGTGTTCGTGCTGGATGAGGTAGTCGCCACGCTCACCCATCGCCGCCCGGACCGCGGACGGATCACGCACGATCGCGAGTCCGCAGTCGTAGGGGACGTTCAGGGTCTTGTGGGCGTCCGTCGCCCAGGAGTCCGCGTCCGCGCAGCCCGCCGTCAGATGGGCGTAGCGCGGTGAGGCGGCCGCCCACAGGCCGAACGCGCCGTCGACATGGACCCAGGCGCCTGCCTCGCGCGCGGCGCGCACGCTCTCGGCGAAGGGATCGAAGGCGCCGGAATGGATCTCGCCGGCCTGGAGGATCACGATCGTGGGGCCCTGCCCCCCGGCCGCCAGCGCGTGCCGCAGGGCCACGGGCTCGATGCGTCCCTGATCGTCCGCCTTCACCGGCTCGGGCCTGCCGAGCCCGAGGTAGCGCAGCGCCAGGTCGATGGCCATGTGCCGGGACTCGCCGGCGACGACACGCACGGGCGGGCCACCGGTGAGGCCGTCACGCGCGACGTTCCAGCCTCCTCGCCGCAGCACCTCGTCCCGTCCGGCGGCGAGGCACGTGAAGTTCGCCATCGTCGCACCCGTGGTGAAGCCGACGGAGCTGTCGCCCGGCAGGCCGAGCAGATCGAGCAACCAGGCGCCGGCGATCTCCTCCGTCGCCGTGTACGCGGGCGAGACGGCGCGCATCACGCAGTTCTGATCCCAGGCGCTGACCAGCCAGTCGGCGGCCAGCGCGGCCGGTTCGGTGCCTCCGACCACGAACCCGTAGAACCGGCCACTGGGGAACGCGGTGAGTCCCGGCTCGCAGGCCGTGGCCAACAGGTCGACGACGTCGGCGGGCGCGCTGGGTCCGTCAGGCAGGTCGACACCGAGCGCGCGCACGGTCTCGTCGACCGAGGCGCGGGCGGGAACCCGGCGGTCGGACAGACTCGCGAGCCACCGGACAGCATGGTCGTGCGCCTGCCGGAGCGCCGCTTCACGCGCGTCCATACCTCGGACTATGCGACCTCCGCCGGCACCACGCAACATCGGCGGGGTGGCGGGCGGGCCGCGTCGTCGAGGAGTCCGGCCCGCCGAGCACGCTCCGGCGGCAGGTGCCTCCGGAGCGGAAGGCGGGTGGCCGAGTGGCCGAGCGGCGGGACAGACTGGTCGCATGGGCGAGACCGGCGCCATCGAGCTGAGTCGGCTCTCGAAGCGCTACGGATCGGTCCTCGGGGTCGAGACGCTGTCCTTGACGGTGAGGACCGGGGAGGTCTTCGGCTTCCTCGGCCCCAACGGGGCCGGCAAGACGACGACACTCCGCTGCATGGCCGGGCTGCTCAGACCCACGTCGGGCCGGATACGGGTGCTCGGTCTCGACCCGGTCGCGGACCACTCACGGCTCGCGCCCGAACTCGGCTACCTCCCCGGTGAGCTGCGGTTCTACCCCGAACTCACCGGGGAGCAGACACTCGACCTGCTCACCGCCCTGCAACGGGCTCCGTCACCCCGCCGCGAGGAGCTCTGCTCACGCCTCGGCCTCTCCGGCGGAGACCTGCGACGTCCCGTCCTCGGCTACTCCCGGGGCATGAAGCAGAAGCTCGGGCTCGTCCAGGCCCTGCAGCACGATCCCCGCATCGTCGTCCTCGACGAACCGACGGAAGGCCTCGACCCGCTCGTACAGGAGACGTTCTACGCGCTGATGGCCGAGGCGGCCGAGGCCCGGCACACGGTGCTGCTCTCCAGCCACGTCCTGCCGGAGGTGCAGCGGGTGTGCGGCAGGGTCGCCATCGTCCGGGAGGGGCGCCTCGTCACCGTCGAGCGGGTGGACGCCCTGCGGGAGGCCCGGGCCCGCAGGATCCGGGTCTCCCTCGCCGGTGGATCCGCCGACCGTCCCCGGCGACTCGGGAGGGCCGAGCGCTGGAACCCGCGCTGGCAGGGCGACCGTGCCGAGCTGCTGGTCCCGCCGAGCGAGGTCACGGGCACACTGCGTGACCTCCTGGCGCTCCCCGTCACCGACATCACGGTGGAGGAGGCCGGCCTCGACGAGGCGTTCCTCGATCTCTACCGGGACCACACGTCCGAGGAACCGCCGTGAACGCGCGCCTGCCGTTGCTGTGGCTCGCGCTGCACCGCAGACGGCGCATGCTCGTCGCCGTCCTGATCGGCATGGTGGTGTTCGAGACGCTCATCGTCGTCGTGACGAACACGATCCCGCCCGGGCAGCTCTTCTCCGGCGGCCGGAAGGGGCCTCCGGCGGCGTACCGGGCGTTCAGCGGCTCCAGCGGTGACGTGTCGATCGCCAGCTACCCGGGGCTGCTCGGGGCGGGCCTCGTCCACCCCTTCTGGATCGCCCTCCAGCTGACCGTGATCGGCTCCCTGGCGGCCGCGGCCGTCGCCGCCGACGTGGAGTCCGGCACGATCGAGCTCGTCGTGGTCCGCCCCGTGACCCGCACCCGGCTCCTTGTCGAACGCACCGCCGCCCTCCTCATCGCCAGCGGAGCCCTGACCGCCGCCGCCACCCTGACCGTCGCCGCCGGTGTGGCGCTCTCCCCGGCGATCCACGCGGACGTCGGCCTCGGCGGAGTGTTCGCGGCCGGACTCATGGGGTACGCCTTCGCCCTGTGCCTGATCGGACCGGCTCTCGCCGTGTCGGCGGCCGGGCGAAGACGGTCCCAGGTCCTCGGTGCCGTCATCGGAATCGGCGCCGTGGGCTTCGCCGTCAATTTCATCGCCCTCGCCTGGGAACCCGCCGCGCCGCTGCGGTACGCCAGCCCCTTCCACTACTACGCCCCGGGAGACGCCCTCGCGCGGGGAGCCGTCCTGTGGCCGCAGCTCACGGTCCTGCTGGGTGTCGGAACGGTCGGCTTCCTCCTCGCCCACGCACTGCTCCGCCGCCGTGACCTGGCCCCCTGAAGGGCGGAACCACAGCGGCCTCCGCCGTCGGCGGCCCGCGCCGAGGGCCGTTCCCGCGAGTACCGGAATCCATGTCACCCCGGCACCGTCCGCCCCGCACCCGTCCGCGCCTCGATGCGGTGCCGGACGACGGTCGTCAGTGCCGAGAGCCGTGTCGACACCACCGGGACGGGCGGCACGGGCGCCTCGATGCGCCGGGCCTCGTCCGGCAGCGCGGCGAGATCGGCCTCGAAGCGGGCACGGGCGGTGTCCAGGGTCTCGGGCGGCTCGGTACGCAGTCCGCCGCGCATGACGGTCCGGAGCATGGGCTCCATGCCCTCGGGCGGTTCCTCGTTCGCCAGGCCGATGACGTCGCGCAGGCCGGGGCCACGGAAGACCTGCTTCAAGCCCGGCGCCGTCACCTTCGCCGACGACAGCTTCATGACCGGCCGGCCGTCGTACTCGACCAGCTTGTACGCCGCGTCCAGATAGGGGGCGTCGGCGGCCGTGCCGACCTTCGACCCCAGGGCGTAGGCGTCGATCGGTGCCCCCTCCCGTACGAGTCGGTCGACGCCGTACTCGTCCAGGCCGCCGCTCGCGATGATCCGCACGTCACCCAGTCCCACCGCGTCGAGGGCCGTACGGGCACGGCGGGCCAGCGCGCCCAGGTCACCGCTGTCGAGGCGGATCCCGCACCCCGGACCCAGCCCCAGGTCCACGAACACGCGCGCGGCCGTCGCGACGCCGCGCTCGGTGTCGTACGTGTCGACCAGGAAGGTCACCGGGCCCGGATGGGTGCGGGCGAAGGCCCGGAAGGCCTGCTCCTCGGAGCCGAAGGCCTCGACGTACGAGTGGGCCATCGTGCCCGCCGCAGGGATGCCGTACCGGCGCGCGGCGGCGACGTTGCTCGTGCCGGCGAAGCCCACCAGGGCGCACAGGCGGGCCGCCTGCATGCCCGCTTCCGGCCCGTGGGCACGGCGCAGCGAGAAGTCCACCAGCGGCCGCCCCGCTCCGGCCAGCACGCACCGCGCCGCCTTCGACGCGACCGCCGTCTGATGACACAGGAGGGACAGCAGGTACGTCTCCACGAGCTGCGCCTGCGGCAGTGGCGCGGTCACCTCCAGGAGCGGCTCACCGGCCAGTACGAGCCGGCCTTCGGGTACGGCACGTACCTGGCCGTCGAAGGACAGGCCCTGGAGCGGCGCCAGGTCCTCCACGGGCCGCCGCAGCGCCTCGGCGAACTCCTGGACGTCCGAGCGGCCGACGCGGAAGCGGGCGAGGTAGTCGAGGGCCGGTTCCAGCCCGGCGGCGACGAGGAACCCGCGGCCCGGCGGCAGCTCGCGCACGAAGAGGCTGAAGGTGGCCGACGCCCGCATGTCCTCCCGCAGGTACGAGAGCGCCATCGTGGCCTCGTACAGATCGGTGGTCGTCACCTGGGACATGCTTCGATGATGCGCGGGCGGCCGGTGCTCCGCACGGGGAGCACCTGCTCGACGGCGTTCCGGCGGATCTCGGTGTCGCGGTGGCCGGGTATCCCGGCGGATGTTCAGTCGAAGGTGAGTACCTCCGAGACGGGTCGGCGGGGGGTGGCCCGTCCGGGAGGGCCGTACCCCAGGCGGATCACCATGTGCACGAAGCCCGTCGTCGAAGCCGGATCCCGTACGACGGGGCGGAGCTCGGACCACTCCAGGGGCTGGGACATGAGGGAGGTCGACAGACCGTCGAGGGTCGCCCGGAGCAGTACCCGCTGCAGGGCCTGCCCCGCCTTCAGCCACTCCTCGGGGCCGTCCTCCGCCGTCCCGAGGAGCGCGATCCGGGGTCGCTTCTCGAAGGAGGCCGCGTCACGGGCCGTGACGCGGCGGGAGGGGTCGAAGTCACGGATGGGAGAGGTCACGTCGTACTGCCGCGGGCCGAAGGCATACGAAGGGATGCCCTCGGTCCCGGGGCCCTCGTCGGCCGCACCCGTGCGCGTCCAGGCGGCGATCTCCTCGCGAACCGCCGCGTGCGCGGCCTCGAAGTTCTCGGAGTCGTGGACGAGTCCGAGGACGGCTTCGGTGTGCCACGCTCCGGGAAGGACCAGTCGGCAGCCTTCCAGAAGGGCCGCGGCACAGAGCGCGTCGGTCACCTCGGAGGGGATCGGTTCCTCGGTGAAGGGGAACCGGCTGGTGTGCCGTCGTGGCAGAGCGGCGTGAAGCTCGACGAGATCGCGGTCGATGTCGTCCGGCCCGTGGAGTTCCACGTCGGCGAAGTGCCAGGGGTCTCCCGGGCGGGGGAGCAGCCTGACCTCGGCGTGCCGGTCCCTGTGCGCTGCGGCGACCCGCAGACCGAACAGGGCGGCGCCGCAGCCGAGGTGGAGGGCGCGGTGGTCGGGGTCCTCGTGAGGCATGCCGCGCAGCGGATCGCCATGCAGCTCGATGATGCCGGCGTCCGCCCTGCAGACGAACTTCCAGGGCTGTGCGTTGTGCATCGAGGGGGCCGTGACGGCGTCCTTCACCAACGACGTCACGAGGGGTGGGGTGAGATCGGTGGGGGACACGATGGGTCCTGTCTGTGAGGAGTCACCAGGAGATGTCGTGCGCAGTCCGTCACAAGGATTGTCCGTCAAGAAGCATCCGCATGGGCACTGGGAGGATCTCTTCGAGATCGTCCTCGGTGGCCGGTACGTGCTGCTGGACTCCGCGATGGGCGGGAGCGACGTCGACGAGGCGGACGTCCTCCGTGTCGACATCCCGGAGGGGCGGTATCGAGTGCAGTCCCTGGTGATCGCTCCGAGCGACGAGGCGGAGTTCCGGTTCGACCGGCTCGTCTCCGTAGACGTTACGCGTCAGGGTGCCCTGGGTGGTGTCCTCGATGATCCAGGGCGGCTCGTCGGAGTCGTCCCCGTAATGGTTGAGCTTGCTGGTCGAGTTGGCCCAGGTGCCGTCGGGCTGCTTCGTCTCGGTGGTGAACGCGGTGAAGCGGTGTGCCGGGTCGAGGCTCCGGGACTGGCGCTTGTCGCCCACCGCCAGGCCTTCCGCCGGGCCCGCGACCGGCGGGACATCGGGGCGTCGCCCATTTCATCTGCCGTACATGGAAACGGTGTTCCCGCTCGCCTACTCTCGTCGCCATGGCAGCAGGAATCCTCACTGCGCGCCGCCACGTCGACCAAGGTCACGTGGCGAGCGCCCTGTGTACGGTCGCCCCGGCGCGCTGAACGCGCCCTCTCCCCCCACGGGATCCCCACCTGGCGCCCCCGCCTGACTCCCGTCTCTTCCCTTCCGCATCGCGGCCGACGGCTCGTCCCTCGTCCGTTCGTCCGCCGTGCCCCCATGCGCAGACGCCCCAGGAGGAATGGACATCATGAGCGAGAACCAGCGCCCGCCGGTGAGCCGACGAGGCTTTCTCGGCGGTGCCGCCGCCGTCGCGGCCGCGACCGCCGTACCCGCCCTCGCGCAGGTCGCCGGAGCCGGGCCCGCCGCTGCCGCCGGCCGTCCGAACATCCTGCTGATCGTCACCGACGACCAGCCCAAGCACACCGAGTGGGCCCTGCCCAAGACCGTCGCCTGGCTCGCCGACCAGGGCGTGAGGTTCACCAACGGCCATGTCACCACGCCGCTGTGCTCGCCCTCGCGCTCCAGCGTGTTCTCCGGCCGTCACGCCCACAACCACGGCGTGCGCAACAACAAGGCCTCGCACGCGCTCGACCAGAGCACCACCGTGCAGAAGTACCTCAAGCAGGCGGGCTACCGCACCGGCCTGTTCGGCAAGTACCTCAACTCCTGGACCCTGGCGGACAACCCGCCGCACTTCGAGGAGTTCGCCCTCCTCCAGCCCGGATACGTCGACGCCCAGTGGAACGTCGACGGCGCCGTCCAGACGATCGACGGCTACACCACCACCATCGTCAAGAACCGCACGCTGAAATTCCTCGACAAGGCCGCCACCGACCCCCGGCCCTGGTTCGCGTACGTCACGCCCTACGCCTCCCACGGCCCCCGCACCCCCGAGGCGAAGTACGCCGGCACCCCGGTCCCGGAGTGGAACGGCCGCCCCTCCGTGCCCGAGAACGACCGCAGCGACAAGCCGGCCTACATCAGGAACGCGACCGGCACCCTCGCCGACGGCCGGACCATCCGCGCCCAGCAGCTGCGCACCCTGCTCTCCGTCGATGACGCGGTGCAGGCGTTCAAGGACAAGCTCCAGGCCCTGGGGCAGCTGGACGACACCCTCGTCATCTACATCGGCGACAACGGCTTCGGCTGGGGGGATCACGGCTGGACCGCCAAGTCGGTGCCCTACCGCCCGGCCCACGAGGTGCCGTTCTACCTCTCCTGGCCGGCCGGCGGGCTGGGCGCGGGAACGGTGGACGACCGCATCGTCGCCAACATCGACATCGCGCCGACCGTCCTCGACGCGGCCGGCATCACCCCGAGCGCCCCGCAGGACGGCCGGTCCCTGCTCACGACCCACAGCCGTGACCACCTGCTGGTGGAATGGTGGAAGCAGGGCACCGGCACCGGTGGGGCGCCCACCTGGTCCTCGTACGTGGCCAAGGACAAGCAGTACACGGAGTACTACGACCTGACGACCGACGTGAACGGCACCGTGTCCGGCACCGGCCAGGTGAAGTTCCGCGAGTACTACGACCTGGTGGACGACCCGTACCAGCTGACCAACAAGCTGTATCAGGCCACACCGGCCCAGGAGCAGGCTCTCGGCGTCCCCGCCCTGGCCGCCCGGCTCGCCGCCGACCGAGTGTCCTGACCCGCACGCGGTACCGCAGGCGGGCCCCCGTGCCTCGCGACACGGGGGCCCGCCGCCCATCGGGTGCGGCTACGTCTCCAGGAGGCCGGGGACGGGACGCGGCCGGCCGTCGGCGTCGATGGCGACGAAGCTCAGCCGGGCGGTGGCCATTTCCGTGGCGGGGCTGGTGGTGACGTTCCAGCGTTCGGCGGTGACCTGGACGGCGACGGTCATGGAGGTACGGCCGGCGCGTTCGAGCGTGGCGTGGACGGTGAGCAGGTCGCCCGTGCGGGCCGGGGCGAGGAACGTCATCCGGTCCACGGAGACCGTGACGGCGGGGCCGTCCGCGTGCCGGCCGGCCGACGCGGCCGCCGCGTCGTCGATGAGCTTCATGACCACGCCGCCGTGGATGGTCCCGTACAGGTTGGTGTCGTGCTCGCTCATGATGTGGGCGAGGGTCACACGGGAGTCGGCTGGCGCCTTGTGGGCCCGGGTGCCTGTGGTGATGTCCGCGGTCACGGAACTCTCCTTCGCGAGTCGTGTGGGGCGAGCCCGATGACGTACCGCGGACGCGAAGGAACGGCGGGCACGAGAGTGCCCGCTGCCGCCGACCCGCCCACGAGGCCACCGAGATGTCCGTGCGCATCCGTCGCGCACGGGCAGTGGCAGGTCTTCGGACTCGCGGGCACGCCGACGTACGCATGGCACGTACGGGGCATCTACTGGCCGTCGCTTCCCGGACCCGTTCGGGTCCAGTGCGTATGACGGCGGTCGTTCCCGCTCACCGCTGCGGGGCAGTCCCGGATTCCCACCGGGTTCCCTCTTACGACGCATCCCGCCTGGCGGACGGGGCGAACCAGCTGCACCTCACACCCTAGGCGGTGCCTTCGCGGGATCGTTCGCCGCTCGTACGTGACGCCCACCTCACCGGGGGCCTCTCCGGGGTCAGTCCGCCGGTAGTTCCTCCGCGGGCAGCCTGCCCGCGCGCACCGCGTCGACCAGGGCCTGGTGGTCACGCTCGTTCTGGTCGGCGTACGCCTCCGCGAAGGTCGCGATCGCTCGGTCGAACGAGGTGCCGCTGCCCAGGTACGCGGCGATCGCGATCCGGTCACCGGATCGCGCGTGCGCACGAGCCAGCGTGACCCCGCACAGTTCCCCGAACGCCTGCATGTCCTTCGGCCCCATCCGCTCGGGCATGGCGATGCCCTTCCAGTCGCGCAGCTGGCGGACGTAGAAGTCGCGCTTCTTGCCGTCGATCCCGTCCACGCGCTCCCAGCCGAGGAAGATGTCGCTCGTGGCCTGCATCAACCGCTGGCCCGAGACCACTCGCTCGCCCTGGTTGCGGTACGTGCTCGCGCCGACGTGCGCGGCGAGCACGGAGGTGTCCGCCTCCTTGGCCTGGAGGAAGAGCGGGTCCTGATCGTCCCGGCCGAGCAGGAGGAAGATCCAGCAGCGGGTGCCGACGCTGCCGACGCCGACCACCTTGCGCGCGACGTCCACCAGTCGGTAGTCCTCCAGGAGCGTGCGCCGGTCGGAGGCGAGAGTGCGGCCGTACCGCTCGACCAGGCCGCGGAACTGGCGCTCCAGCGCGCTGCGCTCGACGTCCGGCAGCAGGTCGCCGGCCGGGACGAGCAGCGGGGGATCCGCCGCGATCCTGGGTCGGCCGTCGACCGTCTCGGTGAGCTTGTCGAAGGCCTGCAGGCTGTCGTGGGTGCGGGCCTTCGCCATCGCGTGGGTCAGGTTCCTCCGACCGCGCTTCGTTCCGTGGAGCCGTCCCGCGAGCAGGGACTCAAGGAGGTTCGCGTCGATCTTCGCGTACCAGACGTCGATGGTGCGCATACCCGCGAAGCGGATCATCGCCTCGCGGTACGCACGGACCGTGCGCCGGACGATGCGTGCGCGCTCCGCGTCGTCGAAGCCGTTCGCCCGCGCCGCGATGACGAAGCTCGTCGACAGCCGCTTGACGTCCCACTCCCAGGGGCCCGGCAACGTCTCGTCGAAGTCGTTGATGTCGAACATCAACTGCCGTTCAGGCGAGGCGAGCAGGCGGAAGTTGAGAAGGTGGGCGTCTCCGCACAGCTGGGCCGTGAGTCCCGAGCGCGGGGTGCCGGCCAGGTCGGAGGCCATGATCGCGGCGGCCCCCCGGTAGAAACGGAACGGGGACTCCGTCATTCGGGCGTACCGGATCGGTACGAGTTCGGGCACCCGTGCCGCGGACTGCGCCTCCAGGATCTCCAGGGGATCAGCCCTCTCGGGGAACGGCTTGTACTCGGCGTGACTCGATCGCGGCACGCTCCCTCGGGCTTCCTTGCCGAGGGCCGCGCGTTCCTCGGGTGTGGCGTGGGCTGCCGCGCGCATCGCCGTGGTCGGGTTCTGGGGCATCGAAGACTCTCCTGCCTGGCCCTGCGGCCGTTCGGGGTGTCCGGCACAGGGCTGGGGCCTGTCCGGCAGATCAGTCGGACAGGCCCCAGCCCGCCTGGACGGCTCCGCGGGCCTCCGCCGATGTCGGCCGCGCCGAGTAGTCGATGCCGGTGGGCCTGCTGCCGTCGGATCGTCAGTCGGAGGTGTGCGACCAGCTGGAGCACAGCGCCCAGATGATGAACACGTCGATCGCCAGGAGGGTGATCGCCCACCACGGCTGGTACGGCAGCCAGAGGAAGTTGGCGATCATGCTGAGGCCGGCCAGGCCGATGCCGGCCACCCTCGCCCAGTTCGCGCCGCTGAACAGGCCCACTCCGGTGAGAACGATGACGATCCCGAGGATGAGATGGATCCAGCCCCAGGACGTCAGGTCGAACTCGAAGACGTAGTTGCCGACGCGGGCGTACACATCGTCCTCGGCGATGGCCGCGATGCCCTGGAGGAGGGCCAGGACGCCCGAGACGGACAGCAGCACCGCGGCGAACACCGTGCCCCCGTGGGCCACGCCGCCGCCTCCGGACCGGGGCGCACTGTTCGGCGTGGGGCCGGTGTTCCTGTGTCCTCCGGTCGGTGTTTGCTGGCTCATGGAAGTCACCTCGCAGCTTTCGATCCGGTGCCGGGCATCCCGTCGGCGTTGTGATCCGCGCGCGCCTCCTTAGGCATGCCGGTCCAAGGTGCCTAGCTCCGAGTATCGCAGTTGCCGGGCAGGCGTGCTCGGCCGCCGAACGGCCGTGGGGCGTATACGGAGGACGCCCGTCCGCGCGGCTCGGGCGCTCGGGGGAGGCGCCCGGTAGCGTGGATCGAGGGGAGGGCGAGACGCACCAGCCGCCGAACCGAAGGACAGGCCCTCATGCCCTGCCGCGACCCCGACGAGTGCGAGCGGCGTGAGGGACGAAGTCGTCGTGCCGGGGGCGATGGTCCACGGGGCCGACGCCTCGGACGGATCGGCACCTGGCCGGCCGTGGGACTCACGGTGGCCGTGCTCGTCGCCGCCAACCTGGCCTTGCACCGCTGGAGCGGCCTGTTCGGCCTGGTGACGGCTGTCGTCGTCAGCGTTCTGCTCCTCGGTGTACTCCGCTGGGCGGGGGGTACCTGGGCGGACGCCGGCCTGGCGCGTGGCACGCTGCTTCGCGGTACCCGGTGGGCCCTGGTCCTGATCGGCCTGGTCGGCGCCGTCTACCTCGTCGGTGCTCTGCTGCCGGCCACACGGACGTTGTTCGAGGATCGACGGTACGACGGGATGAGCGGGGGCGAGCTGATGATGCGCGTTCTCGTACGAGTCCCCGTCGGCACCGTCCTGGTGGAGGAGATCGCCTTCCGCGGCGTGCTCTACGGGCTGGTGTACCGCGCCCGGGGGGCGGTGTGGGCGACCACGGTGTCGAGCCTGCTGTTCGGCCTGTGGCACGTGCTGCCGTCCCTGGACCTGGCGACGGCGAAGCCCGCACTGAACACGGTCTTCGGCGACTCCGCGTTCGCTGCCGTTCTGGCGGTCGTGGGGGCCGTGCTGTTCACGGCGGCGGCGGGCGTCCTGTTCTGCGAACTGCGCCGCCGTAGCGGCAGCCTGCTGGCTCCGATGGGCCTGCACTGGGCGGTCAACGCACTCGGCTACGTGGCCGGGTTCGTGCTCAGTCTTCCGGGCGAATGATGTCCCTCAGCCGCTCCAGGTCGGGCTCCGTGAATCCGGCCGGCCGCATGACGGCGTTCCATCCGTCGACGTACGCGGCCTTGTACGTGTGACCGTGACCGTCCGGCACGCCCGTGGAGAACGGCAGGTCGGCGGTGACCTGCCAGAAGGTCACGAAGGGCATCCAGACCATGGATTCGAGCACGTCCGAGCCGGGGCGCTCTCCGATCCAGTCGGGTTCGGAGAAGGCAAGGCCGGGACTCCACCAGACGATCGGGTCGGAAGGGTGCATGAGGTAGAGCACCCTCGTCCCGTCCCAGGGCTGGTTCGCCGGAAGTATCCCGGTGGTCGGGTCGTCGGTGAACCGGACGGTCCGCCCCTCCTTGTAGACGGGCTCGATCTCGGGGCTCCCCGCGTCGCGGTGATCACTGAACTCGCGGAACAGGGTGTTGAAGTTCGGCGGACCGGCGAACAGGGTGCCGGCGGTGCGGTTGCGCAGGTCGTACTCCCCGCTGAAGGCCGTCTCACCGCCGAACGACCCCAGGCTCTCACCGGCCACGTACAGCCGTGGACGCTGGTCCTGGGGCAGCTTCGACCAGACGTCGTAGACCGCGTCGAAGAGTTCGCGGCCGGCCTCGCGCGCCTTGGACTGGTCGACGAGATAGGACAGCCACGACGGCAGGTACGAGTACTGCATCGCCACGGTGGCCGAGTCGCCGTTGCCGAGGTACTCGAACGAGTCCACAGCGGCGGGATCGACCCAGCCGCTTCCCGTGGTGGTCATCACGAGCAGGTTCTCGCGTGTGAAGCCGCCGGCCCGTTCGAGGTCCGCGACGGCTCGTTCCGCCCGGCTCTCCGCGTCGTCGGAGGTCGAAAGGCCGGCGTAGGCCCGGACGGGCTCCTGCGCCGTGCGGTGGGTGAACGCGCCGATGTCCCGGGCCGACGGTCCGCTGCCGGTGAACGCCCGGCCCTGCCTGCCCAGCGTGTCCCACGGCACCACAGAACCCGGCCCGCCCGAGCGCAGAGTGGACGTGGGCTGGTGCACGCCCTCCGGCGTCTCGGTGTCACGTACGGAGAACGCCTCGTTGGCCGCGTTCACGAAGCCGCCCAGCAGCACTCCGCTGAACACCGACCAGGCCAGTCCCGCCACCAGCACCCAGCCGACCACCCGTGCCGCGCGTGGGCCGATCCAGCGCCCGAGCAGGCGGGCGGCCCAGTGGTACACGCGTCGTAGCCCCCGCCCGGCGAGGAGGAGGAGCCAGAACACGAGAGCGGCGATGAACGGGCAGGCGACGACGGTGAGGACGTTGAAGTCGGTGACTCCCATGAGTTCACGGATCTCGTGCTGCCAGTACTGCCCGAACCCGAACGAGAGGCCGAACAGCGCGAGGGCGCAGACGAGCAGGACGAGCCATGACCTGCGCGAGGGGGTCCGAGGGTCCCGGTCGGCGAACGCGCGTCCCACATAGGCCGCGAGGACACCGAGCCCGTACCCGATGGCCGCGGTGATGCCGCAGATCAGCCCCTGGAGGACGCCCCCGCGGGGCAGCAGCGACGGAGTGAAGGACAGGCACGCCAGTACGAGCGCGCCCCAGCAGCCGGGCAGCGTGACCTGGGGCAGTCGGCGCGGCTTCCGCGAACCGGGGGACGGTTCGGTGCCGGAGGGGGGCGACGCGTCGGTGCCGGACGGGGGAGACGGCTCGACGTGCTCGGCACCCGACTTACCCGAAGCGTCCCCGGCGGCGCCGCTCCCGGTCGCGTCCATGCCGCCGGGCCGGTCCCGGCCGCCGCCCTCGCGCGATGGCGGACCGTCCGACGGAGACACTGGCGGGTCCTGGTTCATGGCTCTCCTCCGGGACAATCGTCGCAAGGACCTGCCGGCCGTGCCATCCGGGCCACGGCGCCTTGACCCCCACGTGCGGTACGGGTACGACGACGCCCCCGGCGCGCGGTCACTGCTCGTCGGCGGGCGGCGGGGGAGCGGCACCGGGGCCGGGCTCCGGGGGCTCGACGGGCTCGGACGGTCCCCCTGCGACCGGCGGCGCCCATTGCGCTCCGGTGCGCTGACGGAAGGCGGCGACCGCGGCCTCCACGGTGGGGAAGAAGTGCCGGGGGTCGATGGTGCGGGTGAGCTCGTACCGTTCGATCTTGCGCCGCACCGGGTCCTTGAGCTCGGCGAACACGAGGTGGACGTGGTGCGCGTTGAGCGTCTCGTCGAGCTCTTCGAGGACGTCCGCTGCGGTGGTGTCCACGTCGGTCATGGCCTCCGCCGCGATCACGATCCAGCTCGGCCGCGGGTCCGCCTCGGCGAGGCGTCTGATCTCGTCGCGGAAGGCCTTGGCGTTGGCGAAGAGGAGCGGCGCGTCGAACCGGTGGATCACCAGGCCCGGAAGCTGCCAGGCCTGCGGGTAGGAGCGGACGTCGTGGTAGCCCTCCAGGCCCTGCACCCGCCCGAGCACGGTGTGGTACGGCCACCAGGCGCGACGGAAGACGTTCAGCACGGACAGGGCGACGGCGATGCCGATCCCGGGCAGCACACCGAGCAGGGCCACGCCGAGGAACGCCGCGCAGCACAGCAGGAAGTCCGTCCTGCGCTGCCGCCACAGCCGTACGGCCCCCGGGATGTCGGCCAGGGACAGCGACGCGGTGATGACCACGGCGGCAAGGGCCGGTTGGGGGAGATTGCGGAACAGGCCCGGAGCCAGCACGAGCATGAGGACGATGAGAGCGGCTCCGACGACCCCGGTGAGCTGACTCCTCGCTCCCGCGCGCTCCGCCACCGCCGTACGGGAACCGCTCGTGCTGACCGGGAAGCCCTGGAAGAGGCCGGCCGCCAGGTTGGCCACACCGATGCCCGCCATCTCCTGGTTGCCGCGGACTTCCTGCCCGGTGCGGGCCGCGAAGGCCGACGCGTTCGAGATCGTGTCGGCCAGGGACACCAGGGCGATGCCCAGCGCACCGCCGAGCAGCAGCGACAGGTCGTCGAGCCGGACATCGGGGATGGTGAACGGGGGGAAGCCCTCGGGCAGTTCTCCGACCAGGCCGACGCCGTGCCCGCCCAGATCGAAGACCGTGGCCGCGGCGATCGCCAGGACCACCATCACGAGCACGGCGGGGACCTTCGGCAGCAGGCGTTGCAGGACCAGGATCAGGGCGATCCCGCCGCAGCCGACCGCTGCGGCGGCCGGCACCGCAGCCCCGTCGGCGAGTCCCCGCACGAAGCCTGCGCATTCGCCGATCAGGTTGTCCGCCTCGACCTTGAAGCCGAGCAGCTTGGGCAGCTGACCGATCAGGATGGTCAGCGCCAGGCCGTTCATGTAGCCGATCATCGTCGGCTTGGAGATCAGGTCGGCGATGAAGCCGAGCTTCGCCACCGAGGCCAGGATCATGACGGCCGCCACCATGAGCGCGAGGACCGACGCCAGCGCGACAGCGCGGCCGGGGTCCCCGTCGGCCGCCACCAGGGGCAGCACGGTGGCGGCGATCATCGGCCCCAGCGAGGAGTCCGGGCCCAGCACCAGGATGCGGGACGGCCCGGACACCGCGTATCCGAGCAGGCAGAGAATCGTCGTGTACAGCCCGGTGATGGGCGGCAGCCCCGCCAGCTCGGCGTACGCCATTCCCTGTGGCACCAGGAGCGTGGTCAGGACGACTCCCGCCACCAGGTCCTTGACCAGCCACTCCCGTCGGTACGACGTCACCGCCCGAACCCCGGGAACAGCCCGCAACCGCGCGAGAGGCTTCCGGCTCTTGTGGTGGCTGGTCACATGCCGTCCCTCCGTTCGGTTCCGCTGTTCCGGTCCTGTCCGAGGCCGGGCCCGACCCGCGACGAGGCGGGGTTCAGCCCGAGAGCTGGTAGAGGCTTCTGCCGACGAGCCACAGCCCGAGGACGAGGCAGGTGACGACGATCGCCGGGTCCTTGTGGCGTTCCAGCCACGAACGCAGGTTGGTCAGGGCGAGCAGGGCCTTCGTGGGCGCGAACACCATGTACAGCTCCATGGCCAGCAGAGTCGCGGTCGCCAGAACACAGAAGCCGAGGAGAGCCAGAAAGGACTCGGCATGGGACAGGTCGGCCTGCACGACGGTGGCCGCCGCGGCGCTGACCATGCCCCAAGGCTGCAGGAGAACGGCGAGTGCGGCCGCGGACCATCCGGTGGCCTGGTCCATCCGGGACGTGAGCGAACGCCCGGACCCCTTGGACCGCTTGCCGGACGCGGACGCGGACGCGGACGCGGATGAGGGGGAGGGGGAGGGGGAGGGGGAGGGGGAGGGGGAAGCGGAGGAAGCGGAGGAAGCGGAGGAAGCGGAGGACGGATGCGTACGGCGGCGCCTGTGCTCGCTGTAGACGATCAGGCCGACGCCGATGACGAGGGTGGCCGCGAGTGCTGCGATGGAGGGGGGAGAGCGGGGCGCGGGCGGTACCCCGCCGGTGAAGAGCAGTACCAGGGCGATCACGGCCACGAGGCAGCCGAGCCAGGCGAGGATGAACGCCAGCCCCTTGAACACCCCCCGGGGCGCGGACACGACCAGGACGAAGGCCATGATCGGCAGGGGGTAGAGCGTGATGACCAGGCCGATGAGGAACAGGTCAAGCACCATGGCCGCCCACCCTGTGGCCGCGGTCCTCTCCGGCGGGTGGGAGGGGCCGGTCAGTCGCAGCTGCCGCTCTCACCGAGGTGAGGCATCCGACCATGGGGTCCTCTCCCTCCGGGTCCGGCCCCGAGTCAGCCTTCCGCGTCGATGTCGGCGACGGCGATGGCGATGCCGAGCGCGGCGGTGATGTTGCCGGCTGCCGTCATCACACGGGCGGTACCCACGATGGGGGCGATGGCGACCAGCACGTCCTGCAGCTGCTCGACGGTCAGGCCGGCCTTGAGGGCGGGATCGACGTGGGCGAGGTAGGAGACCGGCGGAGCGTCCGAGGCGGCCAGGGCCGCGATACGGGTGAGCAGGAGCATGTCCGGAGCCAGCCCACACCGCTCGAGCGAGTCGTCCGTCATGGCGATGATGGTGTCCAGAACCGGGGTGTCGGATGCAGTGGCCATGGGGAATGTCCTCCTGGAAGGCCGGAGAGAGGGAGTGACATGAAAGCGGCGGATGCCGGCAGGCCGCCGGCATGCCTGTTCCCCAACTCTAGGACTCCTCCTGATCCTGCGCGCGGGGTGCGTGTCCGCGCCGAGGCGTTCCGCCGCCCCCGGCGAGCAGGGCGGGAAGGTCCGCGAAGGAGTCGAGGACGTGATCGGGCGTCCCGGATGCGGCACGGTGCGTCTCGGGGAGGTACTTGCCCGTCCTCACCAGTACGCCGGTGATGCCGGACCGTTGGGCGGCCAGCACGTCGGACTCGATGTCGTCGCCGATCATCAGCGCCTCCGACGCGTCGGCGCCGAGGTGGGCGAGTGCGCTCGCGAAGAACGCGGGAGCCGGTTTGCCCGTCACCTCCGCCTCGGTGCGGGCGGCCCTCTCCAGCCCTTCGAGGAAGGCCCCGGTGTCCAGGTCGAGGCCGCCCTCGGTGCGCCAGTACAGGTTGCGGTGCATCGACACGAGCCGCGCCCCGCGCTGCAGTTGCCGGAAGACCCGGTTGAGAGCCTCGTAACCGAACTCGGCCCCCGCGCCCCCGAGCACGACGACATCGGCGTCGCCCTCCTCGACGAGCGTGACGCCCGGCAGGTCGTCCCGTACGTCTCCGCTGTTGAGCAGGAGGCAGCGAGCGCCGGGGAAGTGCTCGCGCAGATACGCCGCCGTGGCCGCCGGGGCGGTCAGGATGTCCTCGGCACCGACGGGGAAGCCGAGGTCGGCCAGGCGCGAGGCGATGGCGGCCCGGGTGCGGGAGGTGTTGTTGGTGACCAGCGCGACGTGGAGGCCCGCGCCGCGCAGCTGCTCCACGGCCGACACCGTTCCCGGCAGGGCTTTCCAGGAGACGGTGAGGACGCCGTCGATGTCGACCAGGACCGCTCGGATTCGCTCCATGGAGCCGACGGTAGCCCCCGCACGCCCCGCACGCCCCGCACGCCGCGGTCGCCACGGCCACGGCCGCGGCGCCGCAGGTCGCGGCGTGCCGCGGTCGCTCCGTGAGGGGCGGACACCCGCCCCGTACCCGCGTCGACAGCGCTACCCGTCACCGCACCCTGGTCGTACGGGCGAGGGCGTCGCGGGCCGCTTCCTCGGCTGTGGCGCGGTCCTGCGGTACCAGGCCGATGCGGGTGCGCCGGTCGAGGAGGTCGGAGGTGTCGAGGGCGCCTTCGTGGCGGACGGCCCACAGGAGTTCCGCGCCGGTGACGGGATGGCCGGGTACGACGGGCTGGGCGAGGGCGGGGTCCTCGAGTCCGAGCGCGTGAACGGCCGGTGCCTCGACGCCGTAGCGGTGCACGAGGCGGGCCGGGACGTCGAGCCCGGCGAGGGTCTGCGGACGGGCGGCGCCGACGAGGGGGACGGACGCGGTACGGCACGGGCCGGCGGTCAGGCCACGGGCGGCCACGGCGGCGTCGACGGCGTCCTCGGCCATGCGGCGGTAGGTGGTCAGCTTGCCGCCGACGACGGTGACGATGCCGTCGGGGGAGGTGAGTACGGCGTGCTTGCGCGAGATGTCGGCGGTGCGGCCGCCCGCGTCCCGGGCGTCGAGCAGGGGGCGCAGGCCCGCGAAGGCCCCGACCACGTCGGACCGGTGGACGGTGACGTCCAGCGCGGATCCGAGCACGTCGAGGAGGAAGCCGATGTCGGTCTCGGGGACGTCCGGCACGTCGGGGACGTCGCCGTCGACGGGTTCGTCGGTGAGACCGACGTACACGCGTCCGTCCCCCTGGGGCAGGACCAGGACGAAGCGGTTCGTCTCGCCGGGGATCGGGATGTGCAGACCGGCGGAGAGCCGGCCGAGGGTCTCGGAACGCAGGACGAGATGGGTGCCGCGCGAGGGCCGCAGGCGTACGTCGTCGACGAGGCCGCCCGCCCAGACTCCGGCCGCGTTGATGACGGTGCGCGCGCGGATGCGCAGCTCCTGGCCGGTGGTCTCGTCGCGGACCGACGCACCGTCGCGGTGGAGTTCGAGGGCTCGGGTACGGGTGAGGACGCGGGCGCCGTGCGCGGCCGCGGTGCGGGCGATCGCGGTGACCAGACGTGCGTCGTCGGAGAGCCGGCCGTCCCAGGAGAGCAGTCCGCCGCGCAGTCCCGTGGGTCGCAGGGCCGGTGCGAGGTGGCGGGTCTCGACGGCGGAGAGCGTACGAGGCTGGGGCAGCGTGCCGCGCGAGGTGCGCGCGCCGACGCGCAGCAGGTCGCCCGCGAGGAACCCGGCGCGGGCGAGGGCGGCCTGGCCGCGGCTGACGAGCGGGGTCAGGGGCAGCACGAAGGGCTGGGCGCGTACGAGATGGGGGGCGGTGCGTTCCATGAGGATGCCGCGTTCGACGGCGCTCTCGTGGGCGACGTCGAGCTGTCCGGACGCGAGGTAGCGCAGTCCGCCGTGGATCAGCTTGGAGCTCCAGCGGGAGGTGCCGAACGCGAGGTCATGGGCGTCGATCGCGGCGACGCTGAGCCCGCGGGTGGCCGCGTCGAGCGCGGCTCCGGCCCCGGTGGCACCGAGTCCGACGACCAGTACATCGACCACGCTGTCGGCATCGCCGTCGGCGAGCCGGCCGAGTTCGCGCAGGCGCCGCTCGGCGTTGAGCGAGGAGCCGGGCAGGGCGGGGCTGCTCGTGGGGTTCATGGAACGAGGGTCCTCTCCAGCAGGGTGCGCAGCTCGTCGAGGAAGGCGGCTTCGCTCAGTTCGGGATCGGTCTCGTCGGTCATGGTGCGCAGCGAGAGCGTGAAGGACTGGACGACGAGCAGCAGGGACCGGGCCTGCAGGTCCGGCCGGACGCGGCGTACGGAGCCGTCTTCGTGACCGTCCTCGAGCGCCGTGTGGAGAAGCCCGAGCAGGGCGTCCTGGCTGGCACCCCGGCGGTCGAGGATGTACGGCAGCAGCAGCTCGGGGTCGACGTCGAGGATCTTGTGGAAGAGCGGGTGGGCCCGGAACGCCGCGGCTCCCGCGACGAGCCCCTCGACGATCCGGGCCCGTTCCGGCCGGTCCTCGTCGGAGGGAGGCATGGCGCCGGCGGCGACGGCGATCCACTCACGGGTCATCAGGTCGCCGACGAGGCTGCGTACGTCGGGCCAGCGCCGGTAGATCGTCATCCGGGACACGCCCGCGCGCCGGGCGACGTCGGTGAGGGTGGTGCGCCGTACGCCGACGGCGAGCATGCAGTCGCGTGCGGCGTCGAGCACGGGATCTGCGTCCGTATGGTTGTGACGAATGAGCGTCATCTGTCACAGTGTAATGCCAGAGCGGGCCGAGTGGCAGCGCCGTCCGTGGAACAGACCGTGAGGAACCCTTTCGACGTGGACATGTTGTGGAGCGGCTGGGGCGACCCGGCCAAGGCGGCACCCCTGCCCGACTCGGTGACCGGCTTGCTGCGGGACCTGCTCGGCGTCACCCCGCGCGAGAGCGGCCCGTCCGCCCTCGCCGACATCGAACCGCCCGCCCCGGCGCTGACCGACGAGGCCCGCACCGCGCTGCGCGCGGCCCTTGGCGCCCCCGACGACCTGCGGGAGGACGCCGAGAGCCGTATCCGGCACACCCGCGGCAAGTCGACCCCCGACCTCCTGCGCATCCGCGCCGGCGAGGTCGACGACATCCCGGCCGCCGTCGCGCTCCCGGGCAGCCACGACGAGGTCCTCGCCGTGCTGCGCGCCTGCGCCGACCACGGCGTCGCCGCCGTGCCCTTCGGCGGCGGCACCTCCGTCGTCGGCGGTCTCGCGCCCACCACGAAGCGGCCGTTCGTCGCCCTCGACCTGCGGCGGCTCGACCGGCTGCTGGCCGTCGACGAGGTGTCGCGTACCGCGACGCTGCAGCCCGGTCTGCGCGGGCCGCAGTGCGAGGCGCTGCTCAACGAGCAGGGCTGGACGCTCGGACACTTCCCGCAGTCCTTCGAATGGGCATCCGTCGGAGGCTTCGCCGCGGCCCGCTCCAGCGGCCAGGCATCAGCCGGATACGGCCGCTTCGACGAGATGGTCCTCGGCCTGACCGTCGCCACCCCCGAAGGCACCCTGGAGACCGGCCGTGCCCCGCGCTCGGCGGCCGGACCCGACCTGCGCCAGCTGATCCTCGGCTCTGAGGGCGCCCTCGGAGTGATCACGGCGGTGACCGTCCGCATCCGTCCGCTCCCCGCGAAGCGGATCTACGAGGGCTGGCGCTTCGCCTCCTTCGAGGCCGGCACGACGGCACTGCGCCGACTCGCCCAGGACGGCCCGCGGCCCACGGTGCTGCGCCTGTCGGACGAGTCGGAGACCTTCATCGGCCTCGCGCAGCCGGACGCCATCGGCAGCACCGAACTCCCGCAGAACCCGGGCTGCATGGCCATCGTCGGCTACGAGGGTACGGAAGAGGACACGGCCGCCCGGCGCGCCGCCGCCCGCGAGGTCCTCCTCGCCTGCGACGGCGAGTTCATCGGCGAGGAAGCCGGCGACCGCTGGGAGCACGGCCGGTACAACGCGCCCTACCTGCGCGACGCGCTGCTCGACGCCGGTGCGTTCGCCGAGACGCTGGAGACGGCGGCGTTCTGGTCCGCGATCCCCGGCCTGTACGCGGCGGTGCGCGACGCGCTGACGAACACCCTCAACGAGGCCGGTACCCCGCCGCTCGTCATGTGCCACATCTCGCACACGTACGAGAACGGCGCCTCGCTGTACTTCACCGTCGTCTCCGCGCAGGGCGAGGACGCCGTCGCGCACTGGGAACCGGTGAAGCGGGCGGCCAACGACGCGATCCTGGCGGCGGGCGGCACCATCAGCCACCACCACGGCGTCGGCACCGACCACCGCGACTGGTACGCACGCGAGATCGGCCCCCTCGGCATCCGTATGCTGCAGGCCGTCAAGGCCGAGGTCGACCCGACCGGCGTGCTGAGCCCCGGAGTCCTCATCCCCGTCCGCTGAACCCCCTCTTCTGCCGCCCGGAGGCCAGACCCATGCGACAGTTCACCGCCGTCGTCAACCCCACCGCAGGGGGTTCCAGCGGCGCCGCGGGCCTGCTCCCGCTGGCCCGGCTGCTGCGGGAGGCGGGCGCGCGGCTCGACACCGTCTACAGCCGCAGCCTGGAACACGCCCAGGAGCTCGCCCGGGACGCCGGAGCGAAGGGGCACGTCGTGCTCGCCGTCGGGGGCGACGGGATGGCCGGCTGCGTCGGCGGTGCGCTCAGCGGTACGGACACGGTCCTCGGCCTGGTCCCCGCGGGCCGCGGCAACGACTTCGCCCGCGCCCTCGGGCTTCCCACCGACGCACCCCGGCTCGCCGAGATACTGCTCGGAAACGAGCCGCGGGCCGTCGACACCATCGAGGTGGAGTCCGCCGCGCACGAGCGGATCTGCGTCCTGGGCAGCGTGTACGCGGGCGTCGACGCGGTCGCCAACCGCCACGCCAACGAGTCCCGGCTGCTGCGGGGCGCGGCGTCGTACTACGCGGGCGGCCTGCGGGCGGTCCTCGCCTGGAAGCCCGCCGCGTACCGGATCACCATCGACGGGGTGCTCCACGAGCGCACCGGGTACACGGTGGTCGCGGCCAACTCCGGCTTCTACGGCTTCGGGAGGAACATCGCACCGGGCGCGCGCCTCGACGACGGGCTGCTCGACGTCGTGGTCATCAAGAAGGCGCCGAAACGCCTCTTCTTCGCCATGATGAACGAGCTGAAGACGGGCGCGCACCTGAGCCGCCCGGAGGTCGAGATCCTGCGTGGCAAGGAGATCCGCATCGAAGCGGACCGCCCCCTCCCGTACGGCGCGGACGGCGAGGTCGACGCGGCCCTGCCGGTGACTCTCCGAGTGCGGCCCACCGCTCTGCAGGTCCTGGCCTGACCTCGGTACGGCGCACGGGGAGCGTCAGCTCCGCAGGAAACGGAGTGCTCGTCGGGCGTCGACGAGCACTCCGCGTCGTCCGAACCTAGCGTGGATGGGGGAACCGACCGATAAGACGGAGGTACCACGGGCATGAGTGGCGCCATGGACAAGGCCAAGGGCAGACTCAAAGAGATCACCGGAAAGATCACCGGCCACGAGCGACTGGAGGCCGAGGGCAAGACGGACCAGGCGAAGGCCAAGATCCGGCACACGGCGGAGAGCCTGAAGCACCGTGCCGAAGGGATCATGGACTCGCTCAAGCGCGACCGCTCGTGACGCGCCGACTCGCTCAAGCGCGACCGCTCATGACGCGACCTGCACATCGCGGGGTCGGGTCGAAGGCCGAGGGCGTCGACGTCGTCGCCGCCCCGCCGATGGGGCGACGAGTGATGTCGTGGAGGGAACCCCGGGTCACGGCCGGAGTCCGACGCGTTTGAGTGCGACCGCGCTGAGGTCGGTGACGGCCTGCCGGTCCCCCCGACGCCAGGCGTCGGCCCATCCGCCGGGCGGAGCCGGCAGCTTGGCGAGTGCGCCCGGAGGGCCGGTGAGGGCGCGCAAGGCGAGCAGGTCGGCCCCTCCGGGAGCCTCGGCGAGCCGGCGCAGAGTGCTGCTGCGTCGGATCCACAGCAGGCGTGGCGGGAGCCACAGCAGCAGGACGAAGAGCACCGGAACGACGATGAGGGCCGTCGTGATCACGTTGGCGACCTGGGTAACGGTCTCCTGGAGCGACACGCCGGCGTCGGCGAGGCCGGAGCCGGCATCGGCCGCGGCGTGGAGCGGCTTCTTCAGGACGCCGCCGATGAGCGGCACGTCCGACGCCGCGTCCCCCGCGTTGCCGAGCTCCCTGGCGAGGCTCTCACCGGAACTCTCCGCCTTCCGCCCCGGTTCGGCCAGCAGCATGATCGTCTCGCGGACGACGAAGGCCGCCCACACCGCGGTGGCGATCAGGGCCATGGCGAGCAGGTCAACGAGCACCTGGCGGTTCCGTCGTGCGGGTGTCTGGGCGTAGAGGCGCAACGGAAGGCTCCCGTTCGAAGGGTGCTGAGGAGGTCCGGCCGCCCCGGCCCGCGACGCGGCCGACCGGTCGGATTCAACTCTTCCACCGCGCCTCACGGGCAAACGTGCGAGACACGAGGCACGCCGGGAGTCCTCGCGTGGGCGCCCCGCCCCCACCGTCGTCCAGGAGCCGCTCCGTGAGCGGAGGAGATGCTCGTACGTGTCCCGGCACGGAGCCGACAACGCCGGTTCCCGCCTGAGGGCGGAAACCGGCGCCTCCACCGGCGGCTACGGGCCGACGCAGGCGATCGAGCCGACCGGAAGGTCGTTGCCGGTCGACGTCGCCGTGAACCCGAAGGTGACACTGCCGTCCGGCGGGACGGTCCGGTTGTAGTCGAGGTTCCTGACCGTGAGCGTGCCGTCGGATCCGGTGGTCAGCGCACCGTTCCACAGGTTGTCGACCCGGGTACCAGGCCCGGGCGTCCATCTCACGGCCCAGCCGTCACGCGCTGTCGTGCCGTGGTTCATGACCTCCACCGCCCCCTGGAAGCCGCCGCTCCAGGAGTTGGTCACCTGGTAGACGGCCATGCACCCGGTGTGCGGGTCGGACGGTGTGGTCGTGGGTGTGGGCGTCTGTGTGGGCGTGGGCGTGGGCGTGGGTGTGGGTGTGGGTGTCGGAGTCGGGGTAGGCGTCGGTGTGCTGCCCGAGCCGCGGATGCCGGTCACCTCTCCGTTGCCGCCGTCGAAGACGATGTCGGAGCAGGAGAAGAAGTTCTCCTGGCTGTCCGAGCGCACCCACTGGACGAACATCACCGCATCACCCGAACGGCCCGGGGGCAGGGGCAGATCCCAGTGGTAGTGGCCGCCGTTCGTGCCCGGCGAGCCCGTCTGCGGGGGATCGGTGACGGTCTGGATCAGCTCCAGGTCGTCCCAGCCCAGCTCGGTGTCGGGCGAGTAGCCGGGCTTGGACATGTACACCCGGAAGGAGCCCGGGTGCGCCGCCCAGTTGCTGTGCTTGACCTGGATCGTCCTGCCGGACGTCAGGTGCGTTCGGGGCCAGTCGGCGCGGGCGGCGTTGTAGCCGGTGAAGTCGTACGGCGACCGGTCGCCGGCGCTGCACAGCTTCCCGTCCGGGACGTAACCGGGGCCGCGTCCGCCCGCTTGGGAGTCGAGCACGGCGAACCAGTTGTACAGCGCGGTCGCGCCGCTCTGGTCGAGCGCCGCCCTGCATGCCGGGTTGGTCGGGTCCAGGGCACCGGTGCCGGTCCTGGCGTCCAGCAGACAGAGGTAGGTGCGCGATCCGGGCATCATCGTGACGCCGTGGGCCTGCGCGCTGCCCTGGCTCAGTAAGGTCAGGCCGATCCCGCCGAGCAGGGTCGCGAGTGCCGCGGCCAGGGAGGCGAGGAGTCTCTTGCGTCCAGCCATGGTGTCTCCTGTGCGTGGGTGGGGGACAGTCGTCCGGTGGGTGTTCTCCTCCTGCGGTGAGGGTCGGGTGGGGGAAGCCCCGCCCTTCCGGGGAGCGGTGCCACCGGAAGGGCGAGGTCATCCGTGGAGGGCTCGCGCGGATCGGATCACGCGCAGAGGGTGCCGTTGAGGCTGAACCCGGACGGCCGGGCGAACGGGCCGCTGGAGGTGCCCTGGAAGCCGAACGTCTGGCTGGCCCCGGCCGCGATCCGCCCGTTGTGGGCGAGGCCGGTCGCCGTCACGGCCCCGGAGGCCGGAGTGACGGTGGCGTTCCAGGCCTGGGTGATCCGCTGCCCGGAGGGCAGCGTGAAGGACAGCGTCCAGGGATCGACGGGGACGGAACCGGTGTTGGCGATGGTGACGTCGGCGGTGAAGCCGCCGGTCCAGACGTTCGTCGCGTACGTCACCCTGCAGGCCGTCGACGGCTCGGGTTCGCCGGTACCGGGGTCACCGAGGTTCACGGCCGAGGAGAAGGAGTCCACCGTGAGCCCGGCGCCGTTCTGCCACGGCTCGAAGCCCGCCTGGACACTGGTCAGGTACCAGTCGTTCCCGGCCATGCCGCGGGAGACGGTCTCCCTGACGAAGTCCATGACGTCGAAGCTCCAGCCGGTGATGGCCGACGGGGCGACGAAGGAGATGACGTCGTTGGAGCCGTTGCCGCCCGTCCACACCTGCCAGGCGCGCCCGGCCACGGTGGCGGTGCCGACCGGTGAGCCGATCGGCTGGATCGGACCGGCCTTGTGGAACCAGATCATGATCTCGGTCCGGTTCACCCCGTCGGTCCTGGGCGTGGGGTCCAGCCAGATGTCGTACGAGGCGTTGTACACGGCGTCGCCGACGTAGCCGTACGAGATGCCGGTGGGGGCACTGGCGATGCCGCTGACCTTCGCGGGGAGGACGGTCCCGGGCGAACAGTTGGTGTAGTGGCAGCCGTTGAAGACCGAGGGGTACGACTTCGGGGCGCCGTCGGTGGGCACGGCGCCGTCGGCTCGCGTCACCTGGAAGCCGGTGGCGGTGGCGGTGACGCACTGGGTGGCTCCCGTGCCCCAGCGGTTGTTCTGGACCACGTAGCGGCCCTGGATGGTGGTCGAGCCGTACTGGTCGCAGATCGGGGTGGCGGCCAGGGCCGCCGGCGCGGCGGTCAGGAGAGCCGCGACGGCGGCGAGAGCGAGGAGCAGCGCGCCGAGCATGCCGCGCGCGGCTCCGGGGCGATGCGATGACGCTTGCATGCGGGGGCCTCTCTGGGAGGGGGACCGATGGGGGTACGGGGAACGGGGGCGGCTCCGACCGTCCATGTTTGGGAGCGCTCCCACGACGGTTTCGGGGCACTGTAGGAGCTTGCGGTGCCCCTGACAACCCATCGGGCGAAGGTCTCGCCGGGGTTCGTCCGGATCGGTGCGCGGTCCGTGCGACCGGCTCGTCGACCGCGTCCAGGATCGCTTCTTGTCCGGGCCGTTGACGTTCCCGCACTCCGGCCGCGACGATGTCCATCGCCCGAATGGGAGCGCTCCCATCCGCAGCGCTCCGCACCCCCTACGAGGAGCCCAGACGTGAACAGACGCAGAACCGCCCTGCTGTCCCTGACGGCCCTGCTGGCGACGGGTCTCACCGCGGTGCCGGCCGGCTCTGCGGGGGCGGAGGAGGTCGAACAGATCCGGAACGGCACCTTCGACACCGCCGCCGACGCGTGGTGGACGAGCGGCGTCACCGTCGGGCTGTCCGACGGCAGGCTCTGCGCCGCCGTGCCGGGTGGCACGGCGAACCGCTGGGACGCCGGCGTCGGCCAGAACGACATCACCCTCGTCAAGGGGGAGTCGTACCGGTTCAGCTTCAGCGCGACGGGCGCCCCCGAGGGCAACTCCGTCCGCGCCGTCGTGGGCCTGCAGGTGTCGCCGTACGACGCGTACCACGAGGTCACCCCGCAGCTGAGCGTCTCCGGCAACACGTACACCTACACCTTCGCCTCCCCGGTGGACACCACCCAGGGCCAGGTCGCCTTCCAGCTCGGCGGCGGCACCGACCCCTGGGAGTTCTGCGTCGACGACGTGTCCCTGCTGGGCGGGGTGCCGCCGGAGCGGTACGAGCCCGACACCGGTCCCCGGGTCCGGGTCAACCAGGTCGCCTACCTGCCCCGCGGGCCGAAGAACGCCACCCTCGTCACCGACGCGACCGAGCGGCTGCCCTGGAGGCTCGAGAGCGCCTCCGGCGCCGTCGTCGCGCGCGGCTGGACGCTGCCGCGCGGCGTGGACCCCTCCTCCGGGCAGAACGTCCACTCGATCGACTTCGGCGAGCACCGCACGGCCGGAGCGGGCCTCACCCTGGTCGCCGACGGCGAGACCAGTCGCCCCTTCGACATCGGCACCGCCGCCTACGAGAAGCTGCGTCTGGACGCCGCGAAGTTCTACTACACCCAGCGCAGCGGGGTCGCCATCCGCGACGACCTGCGGCCCGGTTACGGCCGCGAGGCCGGCCACGTCGACGTCGCCCCCAACCAGGGGGACGGGAACGTGTCCTGTCAGCCCGGAGTGTGCGACTACACGCTCGACGTCACCGGCGGCTGGTACGACGCCGGGGACCACGGCAAGTACGTCGTGAACGGCGGCATCTCCGTATGGCAGCTGCTCGGCACCTACGAGCGCGCCCGGCACGCCCGCACGGGGCAGGCCGAGAAGCTGGGCGACGGCACGCTGGACATCCCCGAGAGCGGCAACAAGGTCCCCGACATCCTCGACGAGGCCCGCTGGGAACTGGAGTTCCTGCTCAAGATGCAGGTCCCGGACGGCAAGCCGCTCGCCGGCATGGTCCACCACAAGATCCACGACGAGCAGTGGACCGGGCTGCCGCTGATGCCCTCCGCCGACGCGCAGAAGCGCGAACTGCACCCGCCGACCACCGCGGCCACCCTGAACCTCGCGGCGACCGCCGCCCAGGCGGCGCGTCTGTACAAGCCGTACGACCCCCGGTTCGCCGCCACCGCGCTCGCGGCGGCCCGCAAGGCCTGGGCCTCGGCCCTCGCCCACCCCGACGTGCTCGCCTCCGAGAGCGACGGCGTCGGCGGAGGCACCTACGCCGACCGTGACGTCACCGACGAGTTCTACTGGGCGGCCACCGAGCTCTACCTGACCACGGGCGGCAGGGAGTTCCAGGACCACATCCTGAACTCTCCGCTCCACAGCGCCGACGTCTTCGGGCCGATCAGCTTCGACTGGGCGCGCACGGCCGTCCCCGCCCGGCTCGACCTGGCCACCGTCCCGAACCGGCTGCCCGGCCGCGACAAGGTCCGCCGGTCCGTCCGGCAGGGAGCCGACGGCTACCTGGCCACGCTGAAGGCGCACCCCTACGGCATGCCGTACGCCCCTGAGGGCCAGCGCTACGACTGGGGCTCCACCCACCAGATCCTCAACAACGCCGTCGTCCTGGCCACCGCCTACGACATCACCGGCGGCGCGAAGTACCGCGACGGGGCCGTGCAGAGCATGGACTACGTCCTGGGCCGCAACGCCCTGAACATCTCCTACGTCACGGGCTTCGGCGAGGTCAGCGCGCAGAACCAGCACAGTCGTTGGTACGCCCGCCAGCTCGACCCGAAGCTGCCCCACCCGCCTGTCGGCTCACTGTCCGGCGGCCCGAACTCCGGCATCCAGGACCCGCTCGCGCAGAGCAGACTCCAGGGATGCACCGGTCAGTTCTGCTATGTCGACGACATCCAGTCGTGGTCGACCAACGAGCTCACCATCAACTGGAACTCCGCCCTGACCTGGATGGCCGCCTTCGTGGCCGACCAGAGCTGATCCGACCGGGCCCGGTCCGGTTCCTCGGCGGAGGCCGGGGCGAGCGAGAGGCGCCTGACGGGGACGAGCCCGGCTCAGGCGCCTCTACCGGCCTTTCTCCCCGGGGAGTTGGAAACCCGCGCAGCCCGCACGGAGGTTCGCCCCCCCCGTATCGAAACTCGTTGACCGCTCCACATTGGATCGCCTTCATCATTGAACGGTGTGCAAGATCGGCACCCCAACTTGCGGGCAGGATTCAGGAGTGCTGGTCTGGAAGAGGTAGGGGGCGCATGGTTCGCGTGCAGGCCCGAGTATGTAGTGCGCGGCGGATCGAGACGTCGTCGAGGCCATGAGGGACTCCGATGTCGTCCGGCTACACGGGCCTGCCGGTCGAAGCGACCGCCCGCGCTGCCGTCCGGGCGGATGCTCTTCGGGATCTCGACCGCACCGGTGAGGGAGCCCATCGGCAAGACACGCTGCACGCGTCGTGTGACCACGGGATTGCCCCGCGCCGCCACCCGCCACCGGAGGTTCACGATGACACACGCCTCTTCGGTCCGCCGTCCGCTCCGCCAGATGATGGCCTTGCTCCTGACGGCCGCCTTGACGCTCTCCCTCTCGGTCCTGCTGTCGCTCAGCTCGGCGAAACAGGCATCCGCCCTGTGTGTCGCAAGTGGGTTCTCAGGAACATGGCGTTCATCCGATGACAGGCTGAGCCGCATCGACGTATGGCATGGCGAAGACTGCCGCCTCTACGCCAGAGCCTGGTCCACCTGCGAGCACGATGCGACGCGTGACTGCAGGTGGGGAAACAAGGAGCTACAAGCCACCGAGTCGAGGAACTTCCGGTTCTTCTCCTACAACTGGAGCAACGCGAACGAGGTGCTCCAGCTGAGGCTGAAGGACAAGACTCATATGTCGGTGTGGGACCACACCGACTACAACTCCGGCAAGAAGGTCAGCTTCACCGTGTTGATGGTCAAGAGCCGCTGAGTGCGCGTCGGCCCGATGCCCGGGTTGCACCGGGCTGCAGGCCTACCGCGGCGGGACGCACGGGCTCCGCGGTACGTGATCAATCGATCGGTGCGTGCTGTCCGCCGATGGTGGGGGGCTCGGGTTCCCACGGCTGGAACCACGGGTCGGGCCACGCCTCGGCCGCGGCGAGCAACGGGTAGTGAGTCGCGCCGTCGATGCTCTCGCGGATGACGTCGGCGTGACCTCCGTGCCGTGCCGTCTCCTCGATCAAGTGCAGGAGGACCCATCGGACCGACCATTCCTCGACCTCGGCGGGAAACCAGGGAAGCCCCCGCGGCACCGGAACGGCCTGCCCGAGGTCGGGAATTCCGGCGATCACCGCGTCGGTCCGTTCGGCCGCCTCCGCATACGCGACCAGGGCCTCCGCCAGGCTCTCGTCCGGAGCGAGCCGGAATTCGTCGGCGTCCGACTCGTCCGCCTTCCGCTGCGGCCCGCGCTGCTGATGAAGGATGAGGTCGGTCCAGAAGGTCTCGCACCGTGCGGCGTGCTTGACGAGTCCGCCGATGCTCAACTCGCCGGCGGAGGCCGCCGTACGGGCCTGCTCCTCGGTCAGACCGTGGGCGGTGACGCGCAGCGCGCGCCGCTGGTGGGCAAGGTAGGCGGTCAGTGCCGTGCGCTCATCGGCGACGGGCGGGGCGAATCCCGGCATGGCTGGACCTCTCGACGTTGCAAGAACTTGCAGCAAGTTTCGGCGGGACTCTACTGCCAGGTCCTGGCCGACGTACACCGGTTTGACCGATCCGCCGCGAACCCTGGCGCGGCGGTCCTGTTCGGCGGCCCCTGTGGCCACCGTCCTCCGGATCTCCGGACAGACCGAGGCGATCTCCGGCACCGAGGAGGGGCTCCCGCGCTGGACATGGCACGGAGGCCATGCCGCAGGGCTGGTCTCAGAGTCCTGCGAGGAGACGCCCGGTGTAGCCCAGCATGACGGTCCAGAACAGGCCGGTGTACCCGCGTTCCCCGATCTTGTTGTTGAACCGCCTGCCCAGGAACGTCGCGAGCAGCATGAGGGGCACGCACGCCAGGGCGACCAGGTAGTCCCCGCCGGTGAGGAGGGCCGCGTCCGTCCAGACCGCGGTCTTGGTCACGTCCCCGACGAGTGAGACGAGCGACAGGGCGCCCACGAGGTGCATGCGGTCCAGGTCCAGCCCACGGACGGCGAGCCCCTTCAAGGGCCCTGACGTACCGCTGAAACCGGAGGTCGCGCCGGACGCGAACGCCAGCAGCGGGGATCCGATCCGCCGGAAGCGGGTGAGGTCGAGGGATTCGACCAGGAACGCCAGCGCGAAGCCGACGATGACCGCGATCGTCACCCACTGCTCGGGTGCCGAGACGAACAACTTGGCACCCAGGAAAGTTCCGACCATGACGAGCGCGATCACCGGAAGCGCCTTCCGGTAGGGCAGGCTGCTCCGGTACGCGAAGACCTTCACCAGGTTGTTGGCGGCCAGAAGCAGCGCCGCCAGGGCCACGCCGGACTTCGTACCGAGCGCGAGGGCCAGCGTCGGCACGAGGATGAGACTGCCTCCGAACCCGGCGGAGGCGGACAGCGCGAACGCGGCGAAGACCGCCACGAACACGACCGGAAACAGATACGGCTCCATCGGCCCTCCTCGGTCGGTCGGCCCCACTCCATCGCCGCCCGCACCCCCGTCGTCACCGTCTGCGACCCCGAGCGGTGCGACCCTCTTCCTCCACGATGGAACGGTCCGCGTCGCCGCGCCACAGGGGCGGGCGGCCAACGCGCTGCCCGCCCCCAACTCGGCTGCTCCCACTGGTCAGCCGCCCACTTCCCCCGGTCGCCCACGGCGCGGGGCGGCATCGCACGGCTGATCGGCCCCGGGGCGCCTGGAACGCCACGGAATCCCGATGGTCCGCCGGACACCCCCTAGGTGGCGGCCCCGCCTGAGCAGCGCCTGGAGTCGGCAGCGGGTCACCCGCAGGCGGTGGCCAGGGCGGCGGTGAACTCCTCGGCCAGTTCGGTGATCACGGGGAGGTCGAAGGCCAGTGCGTTGTACTGCAGCCAGCACCGCAGGCCGCCGTCCGGCTGCTCGACGACGGTCAGCTCGGGCACGCTCCGGTCGCCGCCCGGCAGCGGCCAGGGCACGGTGTTCCCCCGCGGCAGCTCCCAGGGCTCGCAGGCCAGGCCGGGCAGGTGCGCGGGCGCGGCCCACGCCTCGTAGCGGAGCCAGGCCGCGAACGGCACGGACGGACTGAACTCGGCGAACGGGTACAGCTGGTGGTCCAGTGCCTCGCTGTAGACCACCCGCAGCCGGTCCACCAGCTCGGCGAAACCGGGTCCTCCGCTCGTGTCGACCCGGAGCAACAGCGACTGGACGAGGCAGCCCACCGTCCGCTCGGCGTCCGGGCGAGGGCGGCCGGGCACCGGGGTCATCACCACCAGGTCGGGATGGCCGCTGCGGCTCGCCAGCAATCCGGTCCAGGCCGCGGTGACGGCCAGGAACGGGGTGGCGCCCAGCTCGGCCGCCCGGGCCCGCAGGGCATGGGCCAACGGCGCGGACACCTCGAACTCATGGGCCGTCGTGAGCACTTCGTCCACCGCGCGGAGGCCGGCGAACGGCTCGACGGCCTCCGGCGCTCCGGCCAGAGCGGTTTCGAAGTGGGCCCGGGAGGCCGGCCAGTGCGCGTTCGCCCAGTCCACCAACTCCTGGTAGCCCGGGCCCGAGCGGGCGGGCGGCGCCGACCGGCCCCGCCGCAGCGCGGAGTAGAAGACGCCGAGGTCGGTCAGGAGCACACCGACCGACCAACCGTCGGACACCATGTGGTGCGTCGCGACCAGCACCACGTGGTCGGTCTCCGATCGGCTGACCACCAGGAGACGCGTCATCGGGTCGCGGGCCAGGTCGGAGTGACGGTCGCGTTCGGCCAGCAGCAGGGCGTCCACCTCCGCGTCCGTGGCCCCCGGGGCCCGGGTCAGCGTGATCCGCACCCGGGGCTCCTCGTCAAGCACCGCCCGCACGACCCCGTCCCCCACCGCCTCGAACCGGGTTCGCAGCGCCGGATGGCGCCGGACCACCTCGGTGAGTGCCCGGCCCAGGGTCTCCGGTTCGAGCCGGTCGGCGACCCGGAACAGCGCCGTCACCACGCCGGCGTCCCGCCCGGGGGCATCGGCCATCCAGCGGAAGAAGTTCTCCTGCTGCGAGGTGAGCGCGACGACGTGCGGCTGCGCACGGAGCGCGGCCAGGTAGGGCGTCACGGTCTCCGTCCCGGCCGACGCCCCGTCAGCAGAGGCCAGCCGCCGGTCGGGGTGGTCCACCCAGGCCGCCTGGGCCCGCAGCGAGGGCCGCTCGAAGATCACGGCGGTGCCCGCCCGGATCCCGAACTCACCGCTGATGCCGGTGGCGAGCTGGACCGCCCGGAACGAGTCGCCGCCGAGCGCGAAGAACTCGGCGGCCACGTCGGTGACCGGTCGGCCGAGCAGGCGCCGCCACAGTCCGGCCAGCCGCAGCTCCGTCGGGGTGGCCGGAGCGACCGCGGGACCGGTGGACTCGGCGGCCACGTCGAACAGCGGGCGGAGCCGGTGCTTGACCACCTTGCCGCTCGGGTTCCTGGGCAGGTCGCCCGCGAGCAGGATCCGGACCGGCAGCTCGGGCCGGCTCAACCGGGCGCTCAGGAAAAGCCGCAGCTCGTCCAGGTCCAGACCGCCGGGCCCGGCCACCACGACCGCCACCGGGACGGCACCCATCACGGGGTGCGGCAGGCCGAGCGCGGCGGCGTCGGCGACCGCGGGGTGCTCGTGCAGCGCCTCCTCGATCCGCAGCGTGGAGACCTTCAGCGCACCGCTCTTGATGACGTCCGTCTCCCGGTCGACCAGGTACAGGTAACCGTCCGGGTCGAGGCGTCCGACATCGCCCATCCGTACCCAGCCGTCCCGGAACACCTGGGCGCTCTGCCCGGCGGCGCCCAGGTAGCCACGTGGCGGTCCGGGCTGGCGCAGCCAGACCTCGCCGACCTGTCCTGCGGGCAGCGGCAGCCCGTCCGCGTCGAGGATCCGGAGGTCGCGGGGGTCCGCCGGGCGGCCCAGCGAGCCGGGGCGGCGGGTGTCGACCACGGTCGAGATCTGCGCGGGCGAGGCCTCGGCGGAGGTGTAGGTGTTGACCAGCGTCGCGTCCGGCAGTGCCGCGGCCAGCGCGGCCGCCACCGGCACGGGCAGCGCGGCGGCGGAGGAGTTGACGAGGCGCAGACTCCCGAGGTCGTACCGCCCGGCGGTGCCCGCGTTGACCAGCTCGATCACCATCGAGGGCACCAGGAAGGCGGTGCCGACCCCGAACTTCTCGACCGCGATGCCGAACCGGTCCGCGTCGAAGCGCGGCAGGCTGAGGGTGGTGGGCGCGGCGGTCAGCGCGTTGAGCAGCATCACCTGACCTGCGTTGGTCCCGATCGGGAAGGCGTGCAGGGCGTGCCGCGAGTGGGCGTAGGCGCGGCGGCGGGGGTGCGCGGTCAGGCCGGCGGTCAGGTTTCCGTGCGCGGCGACCACGCCCTTCGGCGCGCCGGTGGTGCCGGAGGTGCCGATCACCTGGGCCGGGTCGGCCGGGCCGACCCGGTGGGGAGGCTCGGCCGGCGGCTCGGGGTGCGCCGCCAGCAGGGCGTCCAGACGCAGCTCCACCAGTCCCGGTACGGCGGGCAGCCCACCGTCCGTCAGGACCGTGCCGGCTTCGGCCAGTGCGGCCAGGGCGGCGGCATCGCTCTCGGAGAGGTCCTCACGGACCGGGACGGGCACCGCGCCCGCGTACTGGACGGCGAGGAAGCCGACGGCGTACCGCTCCCAGCGCGTGTTGGAGAACCGCAGCACCACCCTGTCGCGCGGTACGACCCCGGCGGCGGCGATCCCGACGGCAGCGCGCAGCGCCTCCTCGCGCCAACGGCGGTAGCTGAGCTCCCCGCCGCCGACGACCTGCAGCGCCGTGTGGTCCGGGTGTTCGGTGGCCCGCGCGTCGAGGAGCTCCGGGACGGTCGTCGCGGCGGGCGGTGCGGTGGTGGCCATGGCGTTCTCCGGTGCGATTCGGTGGGAGGTCGGACAGGCGGAGTCGACCCGGCCGCCCGGCAGTGCCGAACGTCCGGTGGGGCGACGGGCCGCGAGGGAGGGGGCTGTGCCGAGGGGTCGGCGGCTGGTGAGGCTGTCGCGCCTCGGTGGTCCGCAAGAGGGAGCGGACCACACGGGGAACCGGCCGTGGAGTCCGAGCACGGCTGCTCGGACTCCACGGCATCGACGAGAGCCGTACCGGGATCCGAACGCGGAGTCAGTCCAGCCGGTCGGCGGCCTCCTCCTCGCTGAGGGCGTCGATCTCGGCGATCAGCAGTGCCTCGACCCGGGCCGCGAGGGCTGCCGGGGTGGGGCTCTCGAAGACGTCGCGGATCGGCACGTCGAGGCCGACGTCGGCCCGGATGCGGGCGGCGACCCTGGTGACCAGGAGCGAGTCCCCGCCGAGGGCGAGGAAGTCGTCCAGCACGCCGACCTTCGGTACGCCGAGCACCTCCTGCCAGAGATCGACCACCAGGGCCTCGGCCTCGGTACGGGGCGCGAGGTACTCGGCGGCCGCGCCCGCCGGGTCCGGGTCGGGCAGAGCCGCGGCATCGAGCTTGCCGTTGACGGTGAGCGGGAGGGTGTCGAGCAGCACCACGGCGTCCGGCACCATGAAGGCCGGCAGCCGCAGCGCCACGTGTTCGCGCAGTTCGCCCGCCTGCGGAGCGGCGGCGGACCGCTGTCCTGCGGTCGGCCGCAGGACGGCATAGGCGATCAGCCTGCGGCCGTCGCGGACCACCACGGCCGCACGGCCGACGGCCGGGTGGGCGGTGAGGGCGGCCTCGATCTCGGCGGGCTCGATCCGGTATCCGCGGATCTTCACCTGGTCGTCGGCGCGACCGAGGAACTCCAGCTGCCCGTCGGTGCGCCACCGGACGCGGTCGCCGGTGCGGTACATCCGGCCGTCCGGGGCGTCGGCGAACGGATCCGGCAGGAAGGCCTCCGCCGTCAGCTCGGGCCGGTTCAGGTACCCACGGGCGAGGCCGCTGCCGCCGATGTACAGCTCGCCCTCGGATCCGGCGGGCAGCAGGCTGCCGCGCTCGTCCAGGACGTAGAGCCGTACCCCCGGCAGCGGACGGCCGAGCGGCGGGCGCTGCTGGGCGGCGGGTCCGCCGACGGGGCGGCCGCCGAGATCGCCCGCGGTGACGATGACGGTGGCCTCGGTCGGGCCGTAGGTGTTGACCAGCCGTACGGTGTCGCCGTGCCGCTCCCGCCACTGGGCGAGGGTGACGGCGCGTGCCTCGGAACCGCCGAGGACCACCAGACGCAGCGCCGGCGGCCACGGGGTCAGGTCTCCGAGTGAGACCAGTTCCTGCCAGTACGCGGTGGGCAGGTCGAGTACGGTGACGGACCGTCCGGCCTCGCCGCGCAGCAGGTCGGGCAGGGTCCGGCCGCCGCCGGGCAGCAGGACGACGCAGGCGCCCGCGGTGAGGGCGGGCCAGATCTCCTCGGCGTGGGTGTCGAAGCCGATGGAGGCGAACTGGACGATCCGGTCGCCCGGCCCGAGCCGGTATCCGTCCGGTCCGGCCATCCACCGGACGCGCTCGGCCAGGGCGGCGTGTTCGACGGCGACGCCCTTGGGGGCGCCGGTGGAGCCCGAGGTGTAGAGGACGTACGCGAGGCCGTCCGGTTCGGTCCCGGGCAGCGCGGCCCCTGCGGACCCCGTACTCCCGGGCTCGGCGCCGGCGGCTCCGGCCCGCCCGGCCTCGGCGCTCGGATCGCCGACGGCCAGCACCGGGACCCCCAGCTCCGGACGCTCGCCTCCGGTGAGCAGCAGGGCGGCGTCCGCCTCGTCGAGCATCAGCCGCTGGCGCTGGGCCGGGTGCGCGGGGTCGAGCGGCAGATAGCCGGCGCCGGCCTTCCAGATCGCCAGCAGGGCGGTGACCAGGTCGAAGGAGGGCTCGATCCGGACGCCCACCGCACGGCCGGCGACCGGACCCAGTCGATGAGCCAACTCATCGGAGGCGCGATCGAGTTCGGCGTACGTGAGGACGCTTCCCGCGCACTCGAGAGCGGGAGCGTCGGGGCGGGCGGCGACGTGGTCGGCGAAACCGCGCAGGATCGGGCGGGCGTCCTCGGCGACGGCGGGTCCGGCGCCGAGGGCGAGCAGCGTGGCGCGCTCCTCGCCGGCCAGTAGCCAGTCACCGTGCAGCGGGACCTCCACGTCCTCGACGGCTCGGGCGAGCAGGTCGCGGACCCGGCGTGCCAGGGCCTCGACCGTGGCGCGCTCGAAGAGCTCCCGGTCGAAGCAGAACGAGAGCGTCATCCCGCCATCCGGTGTGCGCCAACTGTCCAGCAGCAGATCGGTCTTGGACCGATCGAAGCCGGAGTCCATGCTCGCCGTCCGGACGCCTGCGGGCAGTTCGGTCCGCTCGTCGGCGCCGGCCAGTTGGTACTGGCTCTGGTGGACGAACACCGCCTGGTAGAGGGGGCCGACGCCGGGCAGCACGGGCAGCCCCAGTGCGGCGGCCACCCGCTCGACCGGGACGTCCTGATGGGTCAGCGCGGCCATCGTGGCGGAACGCACCCGGCGCAGCACGGTGCGGAAGTCGGGGTCGCCGGTGAGGTCGGCGCGGATCACCCCGGTACGCGAGAAGTAGCCGAGCAGGGCTTCGTGGGCGGTCTCGTTGCGGCCGGCCAGCGGGGTGCCGACGGCGAAGTCGTAGCTGCCGCTCCAGCGTGCCAGCACGCACTGGTAGGCGGCGAGCAGCACCATGAACGGGGTGCAGCGCTGCTCGCGGGCCAGGGCGTCGAGTCCGGCGACGAGGTCGGACCCGAGGGCGAGGTCGGCGAAGCCGGCCGGGTGGGCGGGCTCGGCGGGCCTGGGGTGGTCCAGCGGCATCCGCAGGGCGCCGACGCCGGCCAGCCCTCCGCTCCAGTACCGGAACGCCTCCTCGGCCGCACCGCCGTCCAGCCTGGCCCGTTCGGCGACCGCGAAGTCGCCGAACTGGAGCTTGAGCTCCGGCAGTTCGGCCGGGCCCTCGCCGATCTCCTCGCGGTACAACGCGAGCAGTTCACGCCACAGCACGGTGAACGACCAGCCGTCGGAGACGATGTGGTGGACCACCACGCTCAGGGCGTGCTCGTGCTCGCCTGCGCTGACCAGGACGGCCCGCAGCGGCGGGCGCTCGCCCAAGTCGAAGGGCGTGTTGACGAAGGGGGCGCAGGCCGCGGTGAAGGACTCCTCCGCGGCGTCCGGTATCGGGACCAGGGTGAGTTCGACGTCCCGTACGGGCTCCACGAGTTGGACGGGCTGCTCGCCGTCCAGGGCGAACCGGGTACGCAGCACCCGGTGCCGTGCGGTGAGCCGGGTGAGCGCCGAGCCCAGCGCCCGCGGGTCGATCGGGCCGCTCCAGCGTCGGTTCAGGTACATGTTGAACCCGGCGTCCTCCGGGTTCAGTTGCTGGAGGAACCAGAGGCGGCGCTGCTCGTCGGTCAGCGGATGGCGGGCGATCGGGGTCGGGGAGGTCATGCGTTCATCTCGCTTTTCGCGCGGGCCTGCAGGGTCTCCAGGCCGATCAGGTCGTCGGACTCGGCGTCCGGGACGTCCCGGTCGAAGCGGGCAAGGACGGGAATGCAGAGACTGATCAGGACCAGGGCGGCCATGGCGAGGCCGAACACCAGATAGAGCAGGCCGATGCCGCGCCCCTCACCGGTGCCGATCAGCGCGCCGACGCTGGAGGCCAGCGCGCCGCCCTCGTCCATCAGGGGCTGGAGCAGCTCGGGGCCGGCCGGAGCGACCAGGGCGAAACCGATCGGCAGGGTGGACCAGGCGACCATGGTGTTCACCGCGATCACCCGGCCGTGGAAGCGCATCGGCACCTTGGTCTGGACGACCGTCGCGTATATGCCGTTGAGCAGCGCCAGCCCGTAGGTCATGCCGAACGCGCCGATGGCGACCACGGTCACCGAGGGCCGCAGGCCGGTGACGACGCAGGCGGCCGCGAGGCCGAGGGTGGCGAACAGGACGCCGCGCAGACGCATCCGGCGCGGGCCGCCCCAGACCAGCAGGGTGAGGCCGCCGAGGACGGCGCCCAGGCCGGCCGCGGTGGAGACCCAGCCCGCCGCGGCGGTCGAGGAGAAGGAGAGCACCAGCGGGGTCACGAGCAGGAAGAGCGGGGAGAGGAAGATGTTCAGCACCGCGAACCAGAACAGCATGGCCCTGAAGTGGCGACTCCCGAGAGCCCGTTGGAAGCCGGCCCGGATCTCGGCGCCGACGCTTTCGCGGCGGGCGGCGGCCATCGCGTCGGGGAAGCGCACCGCCAGGGTGACGCCGGTGGCGATCAGGTAGCTGACGACGTCGAAGACCAGGATGCCGCCGAGACCGATCACGTGCAGGATGCCGACCGCGATCAGCGGAACGAGGAACTGGGCCAGACCCAGGGCCATCTGGACCACACCGTTGGCGCGGCCGAGGAAGCGCTTGGGCACCAGCTGCGGCACGGCCGAGCCCCAGGCGACGCGCTGGAAGGCGAGCGCGGCGGAGAGCAGGGAGATCATCACGTAGCAGTGCCAGATCTCCAGCGAATCGCCGAGATACAGCACCAGCAGGACCGCCTGGGTCAGGCCGGCGGCGACGTCGCCCCACAGCATCACCCGGCGGCGGTCGCCGCGGTCGACGATGGCGCCGGCCAGCGGGGCGACCACGATGCCGGGCACCAGGCCGAAGGCGGCGAGCAGGCCGAGTTGGAACAGCGAGCCGGTCTGCAGATAGATCCAGATCGGCAGCGCGAACTCGGTCAGCGCCGAGCCGATCATCGAGAGCTGCTGGCCGGTGGCGACCGCCAGGAAGCGACCCATGGTCGGGCGGACGGGACGGCGCTCGCGGGACTTCCCCGGTGTCCCGGATCGCTCCGGCTGCCCGGGCTCCGCCTCAAGGGCCGGTGCCGTCTCGGCGGCGCCGCGGGACAGGCCTGCCAACCACCAGGTGGCGTCGGCGGTGCGTTCGTGGCGCGCCTCCTCGCCGGCGGCGATCGAGCGGTGCACCCCCGTCAGGATGTCGGCCAACTCCGCGGCGCGGTACTTGAGGTAGAAGTGGCCGGCTTCGTCCAGGACCACCACGGCGGCGGTCCCGGTGATCCGGTGCCACTCGCGGAACCGCTCCTGGTAGAACTCCGTCGCCGGATCGCGGTCGCCGCAGACGGCGATCACCGGCGCCGTGAGAGCGCCGCCCTCGCTCTCGTACAGCTCGCCGAAGTAGCGCTCGGCGCCCACGGTGCCGACCCGGCGGTTGTGCACGATCAGCCGCAGCTGCTCCTCGTCGACCTCGTCCACGTCCAGGCCCGCCGCGGCCAGGGCGTTGATCATGCCCTGGTCACTGCGCAGGCGGGCGGACAGCTCGGCGAAGCGCTCGGCCCACGCGGCGCCACGGCCCTTCGGGCGGGCGAACGGGAAGATGCCTCCGAGGTGGACGGCGTCGATCTCCCGGCCGGCCGCCTCCACCCGTCGGGCGATCTCCACGGTCAGCCGGACGCCGACCCCGCAGTGCCCGTAGAGCACCAGCGGTCCCACGACGTTCGCGACGATCTCCTCGGCGCAGAGCCGGGCGACCTCGTCGATGTCCATCGCCTCCTCGCCCAGCTCGTGGCCGGGGACGGCGATGGAGTGCAGGGCCCAGTCCGCCGGCATGGCCTCGGCGAGCGGCTTGTAGATCAGTGCGCTGCCCCCGCCGTAGGGGGCGCAGACCACACTGGCTGCCACCTCGCGGCGCTCGGGGGTGAGCAGATGCAGCAGCCGCCGCGGGCCCCGCTCGCCTTCGGGGGTGGCCACCAGTGCGGCGAGCCGACGGACCGTCGGGTACGTGAAGAGGTCCATGACGCCGACCGGGGTGGCCAGGTCGGGGAACGCCCGACGCATCCGGGCGACCACCTGGGTGGCGAGCAGCGAGTGGCCCCCGAGCTCGAAGAAGTCGTCCAGTGCGCCGACCCGGGGAAGATCCAGCAGGTCCGCCCACATGGCGGCGATCACCTGCTCGGTCTCGCCCTCGGGGTCGACATGGGCTCCGGCGGCCGGGCCGTCCACGGGCGCGGGCAGCGCCTTCCGGTCGACCTTGCCGTGGGCGAGCAGCGGCAGCCGCTCAAGCACCACGTACCGGGCCGGGACCATGTAGTCCGGCAGGACCTCGCCCAGGGTGGCGCGGAGTTCGGCGGCGGCCGGCGGTTCGCCGCCGGCGGGGCGCTCCAGGTAGGCGACGAGGTTCTGCTTGACGCCCTCGCCACGGGCCAGGACCACCGCCTGGGTGATGCCGGGCAGCGCGGTCAGCGCGGCCTCGATCTCGCCGGGCTCGACCCGGTAGCCGCGGACCTTGATCTGGTCGTCGCAGCGGCCGAGGTAGTCCAGTGCCCCGTCCGTCCGCCAGCGTGCCAGGTCACCGGTGCGGTACATCCGCGGACCGCCGCCGCTCCCCGCGGCGTCCCGGCCGGTTCCGGACGGATCGGCCCCGGACGGGTCCGCGCCCGCCGGGACGGCGTACGGATCGGGCAGGAACCGCTCGGCCGTCAGGTCCGGCCGCCCGAGGTAGCCACGGGCCAGCCGGTCCCCGCCCAGGTACAACTCACCCGTGACTCCCGGCGGAACGGGGTTGCGGGCCTCGTCCAGCACGTAGCAGCGCCCGCCGGCCAGCGGGCTGCCGATCGGGGTGCTGCCCGGCGCGTCCGGGCCGTCGGCGGTGACCTCGTGGACGGTCATCCCCACCGTCGCCTCGGTCGGCCCGTAGTGGTTGAACACCGCGCACCGGCCCAGCGCGGCGATGCCCGCCGCCCAGGACCGACTGCTGGCCTCGCCGCCGAGGACCAGCGCACGGCGCGGCAGCAGCCGCTCAAGCGGTGCGTCAGCGGTCAGCGCGGCCAGGTGGGAGGGCGTCATCTTCAGGTAGTCGATGCCGGCCCGCTCGATCTCCGAGGCCAGTTCCACGCCCGCGATCCGGCGCGGCAGCAGGTGCACCCGGCCGCCGGTCGTGAGCGCCAGGTAGAGCATGGTCATGCTGAAGTCGAAGGAGAGCGACTGCAACAGCCCGAAGGAGGCCCCGGGCTCGATCCGCAGACGATCGCCCGCGCCCGCAAGGTAGTTGAGGACCTGGCGGTGCTGCACCGCGACGCCCTTGGGCGCGCCGGTGGAGCCCGAGGTGTAGATCACGTACGCGAGGTGGTCGGCGCCGGAGACCTCCTCCAGCGGTGCCCCGTCCCACTCCGCAGCGTCGGTGCCGTCGTCGGTCAGCAGGTCGACCGCCGGGTGATCGCCGAACCGCGGTCGCAGCACGGTGTCGGTGATCAGGACCGTGGCTCCGGCGTCGGCGACCAGGTGGGCGAGCCGGGCGGGGGGCTGCTCGGGGTCGAGCGGCAGGTATCCGCCGCCGGCCTTGAGGACGGCGACCAGGGCGATCGCCAGCTCGGCGGACTGCTCCAGGCAGACGGCCACCCGGTCGTCCGCACCCACGCCCAGCGTGCGTAGGCGTCGGGCCATGGCGTTGGCGCGGCGGTCGAGGTCACCGTAGGTCAGCGTGCGGTCCTCGAAGACCAGCGCCGAGGCCTCGGGCGTCAGGGCCGCCGTCCGGGTCAGCGCCTGGGTGAGCGTGGCGGGACCGCCGTCCGGAAGGGCGGGACCGACGGCCCAGGTCTCCAGCACGGCCGTCCGCTCGGCCGCGGTGAGCAGCGGGAGCCGGTCGACCGGCAGCGCGGGGTCGGCGACGCCGGCCGCGGTCAGCAGCTCGAACCGCTCGGCGAAGCGCTCGACGGTGTCGGCGTCGAAGAGGTCGGTGCGGTAGGTGAACAGACCGTAGAGGCCGCCGTCCGACTCCTCCCGCATGTAGAGGGCGAGGTCGGCGTGGGTCGTGGTGGCCTCGTAGCCGAAGCCCTCGGAGTCCAGGCCCGCGGCGGGGGTGGTGGCGCGGTCGCCGTAGTTCTGGAAGGCGAAGGTGGTCTGGAAGACGGCGGCGCGGCTGACGTCGCGTTCCACCGCGAGATCGTTGACCATCTGCTCGAACGGAATCTCCTGGTGCGCGTACGCATCGAGCGTGGTCTCGCGGACCCGGCTGATCAGCCGGCCGAAGTCGAGCTCGGCGGAGAGCCGGGCGCGGATCGGCAGCATGTTGACGAACGCACCCACCACGCCTTCGAGTTCACGATGGAGACGGCCGGCGACGGCGGAGCCGACGGCGAAGTCGCGCTGGCCGGCGTGCCGGCCCAGCAGAGCCTGGAACGCGGCCATCAGCACCATGTACGTGGAGGCGCCGTGGGCCCGCGCCACTGCGCCGATCCGGCGGGAGAGTTCGGGGCTCCAGCGGAACTCGGTCGCGGCCCCGTCGAAGGTGAAGAGCGGTGGGCGGGGCCGGTCGGAGGGCAGCTCCAGGGCCGGGACGCCGTCGAGCTCGCCGCGCCAGTACGCACGCGAGGCGTCGAGCTGCCCGTTCTCCAGACGGTCCCGCTGCCAGGCCGCGTAGTCCCCGAACTGGACGTCGAGCGAAGGCAGTTCACCCGAAGAGTCGTGGGCGTGATGGGCGTAGCGGATGTCGAGCTCGCGGTTGAGGAGGTCGATCGACCAGCCGTCGCAGATGATGTGGTGCATCACCAGGGCGAGGACGTGGTCGTCCTCGGCGATGCGGACCACCAGGGCGCGCAGCAGCGGACCGACCTGGAGGTCGAAGGGTTCCGCGATCAGCGCGCCGAGTTCGGCGGCGGCGCGCGCCTCCGGGTTCGGGTCCGCGGTGGCATCCAGGTGCAGGGCGGTGAACGGCGCGGGCTCGGCGACCCGCACCTCGGCGGTGCCGGCCTCGGTGGTGCGGAAGGTCATCCGCAGGCTCTCGTGCCGGGCCACCAGGTCGGTCAGCGCGGCGTCCAGCGCGGCGCGGTCGAAGGTGCCCCGGAACCGGCGGGCCGGTGCCAGCGTGTAGGCCGTGGAGCCGGGAGCGAACTGGTCCATGAACCAGAGCCGTTCCTGACCGCTGGAGAGCGGCGGTGCGGTGTCCGCCGGGCGGGGGTCCACCACCCGGGCGGGGGCTGCGGCGCCGCGCAGCCGCTGGCTGAGCAGGGCGCGCTTGGCTGCGGACCAGCCGGTGGGCAGGTCCTGGGTATCCGTCATCGGGTTCCTGTTCGGGCGTACGGCGGGGGAGTCGGAGGGTGCGGGGCACGGACGTGCGGGAACGGAGGGTGCGGGCACGGAGGTTGTGGGCATGGAGGGGCCGGGCGCGGAGGTCGTGGGCACAGGAGGGGCCGGGCACGGCCGAGCGGCCTGTGCCCGGCGAAACGGGCGCGGGGCCTACTGACGCTCGCGGACCGCGGCGGCGATACCGGCAGGGGTCGGGACGTCGAAGAAGACGTCGAAGTCCACTTCCACGCCGAGCGCGTCGCGGATCCGAGCAGCGATCTGAATCACCGTCAGTGAGTGCCCGCCGAGGTCGAACAGGTCATCCTCGGGGCCGACATCGGGCAGGTTCAGCACCTCGGCCCAGATCCGGCGGACCGTCCCGGTCGTCTCGTCGCCGGTATCGGCGGCCTGGGGCACCGGAGCCTCGCGTGCCGGTACCGGCAGGGCCCGCCGGTCCAGCTTGCCGTTCGGGGTGAGCGGCAGACGTTCCATGGTGAGCCAGCGCTGCGGCGCCATCGCGGCCGGCAGCGTACGCAACAGGTGGTCGCGCAGGTCGGCGGGGGCGGGCGACCGGGCGCCGGCAACCGGGACCAGGTAGCCGGCCAGGAAGGGCTCCCCGTCTTCCTCGGTGTGGACGGCGACGGCGGCCTGGGCGAGGGCCGGGTGCTCCAGGAGGGCGGACTCGATCTCGCCGAGTTCGATCCGGTGACCGCGGATCTTGACCTGGTCGTCGATCCGGCCGAGGAAGTCGAGGTCGCCGTCGGGTGTCCGAACGGCCTGGTCTCCGGTGCGGTAGAGCCGGGTGCCGGGCGGGCCGAACGGGTTCGGTACGAAGCGTTCGTCGGTGAGTTCGGGTCGGCCGAGGTAGCCGTGAGCGACGCCGTCCCCGCCGATCAGCAGCTCTCCGGGGATGCCGAGCGGGGTGGGGCGCAGCTGCTCGTCGACGACGTAGGTCTGGGTGTTGGCGATCGGGTGGCCGATCCGGACCTGTTCGGGTTCGGCCGGGAGCTCGGCGCAGGTGGACCAGATGGTGGTCTCGGTGGGCCCGTACACATTGAACAGCCGGGCGGTGCGCGCGCGCAGTTCGCGGGCGAGCGGGAGCGGAAGCGCCTCGCCGCCGGCCAGGCCGGTGACGGAGGTGAGCGCGTCGACGCCGGTTCCCGCCGTGAGCATGACCCGCCATCCGGACGGGGTGGCCTGGACGTGGGTGACGCCCTCGGCGCCGATCAGCGAGAGCAGTCCGGGGCCGTCGACGGCGAGACCGTCCGGGGCCAGGACCAGGCGGCCACCGGTGATCAGTGGCAGGTAGAGCTCCAGCGCGGAGATGTCGAACGAGAGCGAGGTCAAGCCGAGCCAGGCGTGCCGAGGGCCGGAACCGAGCCGGTCGGCGAAGGAGGTGAGCAGGTTGACCAACGCCCGGTGGCCGACCGCGACGCCCTTGGGGCGGCCCGTGGAGCCGGAGGTGTAGAGGACGTACGCCACGTCGTCCGGACCGGGGGCGAGATCGGGGGCGGCGTCGGGGGCGGCCTCGGCCGGCTCCTGCGCCGATGGCGCCGGGAGCCGCAGGACCGCGGGGGCGGCTTCGGCGACCACGGGCGAGGGCTCGCGGTCGGCGAGCACCAGAACGGCTCCGGAGTCGCGCAGGACGAGGGCGAGGCGCTCGGCCGGATAGCCGGGGTCCAGCGGCAGGTACGCCGCGCCGGTGGCGAGGGTGGCGAGCAGCGCGGCGGGCAGGTCGGAGGTGCGGTCCAGGTGGAGAGCGACCAGATCGCCGGGCCGGACGCCCCCGGCACGCAGTACTGCCGCCAACTGATCGGTACGGAGAAGTAGTTCGCGGTAGCTGAGGTGGCGGCCGGCAGCGCTGACCGCGATCGCGTCGGGGGTGGCGGCGACCTGGGCGCGGACCAGGTCGAGCACGGTCCGATCGGCCGGATAGGGCCGGTCGGTGGCGTTCGGCGCGGTGGTGACGGCCCGGAGTTCGTCGGCGTCCAGGAGCGGCAGGTCCAGCAGCCGGGTACCGGGCGCGGCGACCGCACCGGCGAGCAGGGTGGCGTAGTGGCCGGCGATCCGGCGGGCGGCGGCCGGGGTGATCACGGCCGCGTCGTACTGGAGACTGAAGTCGATGCCGCCCCCCGGGGTGTCGGGAGTGTCGGGGGCCTCCACGATCTGGAGGTGGAGCGTGTTTCGGGCGGTGCGGTTGTACACGGCCCAGGCGATCCGGGCGCCGGTGTCGGCGAAGTCCGGGTCCGGTCCGCGCCGGCGGTAGCCGAGCGAGACCGCGGTCAGGCCGACGCGGGGGCCCAGTCCGGCGACGGCGGCGCCGAAGGGCACGCTGCGGTACGGGTATCCGGCCCGCAGCTCGCCCCGCACGGCGGCGGCGAAGGCGGTGAAGGTCTGTGACGCATCGGCCGCCGGTGCGTGGACGGGGAGTTCATTGACGAACATCCCTATTTCCCCGCTGAGTTCCGGCGTCCGCGTGGAGAGTGGAACGGACACCGGGACCGCCTCGCCGCCGTAGCGGCGCAGCAGCCCGTGCAGGGCCGCGAGCAGGAACTCGAAGACCGTGGTGCCGGCGAGGGTGGCCGCGGCGGCCAACTCACCGGCCTCGACGCCTTCGAGACGCCACTCGACCGCCTCACCGACCCCGGCCCCGACCCCGGCCGGGGTGCGCGGCGCGCCGGGGAGGACCGGTTCGGTGGCGGTGGCCCAACGCGGCCCGTACCACTCGGCAGCCCGCCGTACGGTGTCCGGTTCCGCTGTCGCTGCTCTCGCCGCCGTCGCCGTGGCCGGTGCGGTGGTCACAGGCAGGGGCGCCGAGCCGTACGCCGCCGCGAGGTCCCGAGTCAGGACGTCCTTGGAGTTGCCGTCGAAGACCGCGTGGTGAGCGGTGACCAGCAGCTCGGCGCTCCCGTCGGCGCGCTGGTGCAGGGTGAAACGGCTGAGCGGACCGGTCTCCAGAGCGAACGGACGAGCGGCTTCCTCCTCCAGACGCTTCTCCAATTCGGCCTCGTCCGCGGGTGCTTCGAGCCTCACCAGTTCGGGACGTCGCGCCGCGGGTTCCTGCCAGACCTGGCCGTCACGCTCCATCAGACGGGCGGCAAGGGCCGGATGACGCCTGGTCACGGCATCCACCGCGCGGACCAGCGCCGCCGTGTCGACCCGGTCGAAGGAGATCCGCACGGGCATGTGGAACGCCTCGCGCGCCAGCCCCAGCCGATCGGTCAGCCAGACCCCCTGCTGAGCCGGGGAGGCCGGAAATCGGTCGGGCAGGGAGAGGACTTCGGACATCGGCGGCTCACTTAGGACGTCGGAGCAGAGTGGAGGAGCAGCACGGGTGAACGTGCGGACGCGGGCTACCGCACGTCGGTGCTTCGGACGCCGACGGCGGTCTGTGGCAGCGGGGTTCGGTGACGGCATCGGCCGCCGTGTGACGCAGGCCCACCCCCCGTGGACCGGCCGACGGCCGTGAGCGGTCTGGGCCGCCGGACATTCCAGGATGCCCCGAGGCGTCTGGTATCTCCGGCCCCGCCCGATGAAGACCATTGGTCCAGACCTGTCGAGAGATTCGCACACCGCCAAAGCACCGTCAAGAGTCGTCCACCGCCCGGAATCAGCCTCCATGTCCGCACCGAGCTCTACCGACTTGCACCCAAACATCCGTGTGTATGATCGGCTCTGACTGTGCGTCAACATCCATGCGTCCAAGGGGAGATCGACCGCTTCCCGGACCGCCTCCATGCCGCCGTCCGGTCGTGCGGCCTGTCACCCACCGAGTGGAGCGATCTCTGCCTCAGGTCGTACCGCGTCGAGACTTCAGACAGATGCGCCCAGGGTGCTGCGGCAGCCACGGTGGCCGCATGACGAACGACAACGTGATGACACCTGCGGCCGGGTCCAGGCCCGTGCCCGTGGCCGTGAGTGCCGTGGGCGCCGCCGCTACCCTCGTGGCCTGTACCGTCCAGCCCTACCTGCCCGGCGGGCGGGACTACCTCAGTTCCCTGGGCATCGTCCCGGACTGGGCGCCCTGGGCCGCGGGCGTCCTGGGACTCGGCGTGGCGCTCGCCATCGCGCGTGGGGTGGCGCGGCGGCCCGTGGTGACGGTGGGCTGGATGGCGTCCGTGCTGCTGCTGTGGGCTGCGGTCGGTGTCGTCTTCGACGCCTTCCGTGCCTTCTTCTGGGTCACCGGTATCCCCGCCGGTGACTTCGCGCAGGTCGACTGGCCCGGGTTCCTGACACGAGCGGTGGCGTTCGTCGCGGCCGTGGCGCTGGCAAGGGTCGTACTGGCGTACCAGCGAGTGACGGGCGCCGGTTGCGACAGGTGCGGCCGCACGGCAGGCGCGGTGGCGTGGCAGGCGGTCTGGCCGGGATACGCGGCCTGCGCGGCGGCGTGCGTGTATCCGGCGGTGAAGCTCTACTGGTGGCTGGGCGGTGAGTTCGGCCGTTCCGCGGACTTCAAGGAGACCGGCGCCCCGGTCATGTCGGCGCTTCTCCTGGCCGGGAGCGTGCTGCTCGCTCTGGCGCTGGTACGGCCGTGGGGCCGCAGGCTCCCTCGGTGGATGCCGCTGCTCGCCGGATGGACCCTGGCCTCCGCGCACATCCTGCAGGGTCTGATCCCGGTCTTCGCCGGCGTCAACCGCATGCTCGGCGGACCCGAGCTGCCGTTCGGGTCCGAGGGCGACGACTTCCTCGTCATCATGGCCGTGTACGGCAGCTGGTCACTGTTCGGCCTCTCACTCGCCGGGGCCGTCCTCTCGTACGGGCGCCGCACCAGGACGGAGTGCACGCAGTGCGGCTACTGACACCACGTCCCGCTCCGAGGGACATCCTGCTCGCGGCCGCCGTCGCCGTGCCGGTCGGCGCCTGGTCCCTGACACTGCTGTGGCTGGCGGTACCGAGGAGCCGACTGCTGCCGCTCGCTATCGCGGTACTCGTCGGACATGGCGCCCTGGCCTGGCGACGCGTCGCGCCGACGCTGTCGTTCGCCGTGGTCACCGCGGCGGGAACCGCGCAACTCGCCGGAGCCGGAGGGCTGCCGCTGCTGCCCTCACTGCTGGTCTTCCCGATCGCGCTGTACGCCTACGCGGTCCATGGGGGAGACCGGTCCCGGCTCGTCGCCCTGGCCGTCGGCGCGATGGCAGCCGTCACGGCCGCGGTCTGGGCCGCCGCCGCAGGACCCGGACGGATGCCGGTCCCGGCGGCGTACTTGGGCGGCCTGCTCCTGGCCGTGGTAGCGGTCGCGGTCAGTCTCGGCGCGTACCGCCGTATGCAACTGGCCTACACCGAAGAGTTGTTGGCCCGCGCCGCACGTGCCGAGGCCGACCGCGAGGAACGGGCCCGCAACGCCGTGCTGAGCGAACGGGCGCGTGTCTCACGGGAGATGCACGACGTCATCGCCCACTCCCTGTCGGTGATCGTCAGCCAGGCCCAGGGAGGCCGCTACGCGGCGCGCACGAGGCCCGAGCGCGCCGCCGAGGTGCTCGGGCGGATCGAGGAGACCGGACGGCAGGCACTGACCGACATGCGCGGGTTGCTCGGGGTCCTGCGCTCCGGCACTCCCGAGGCCACGGAGGGCTGGGATCCACAACCCGGGCTCGCGGAAGTGCCGATGCTGCTGGACCGGGTCAGAGCCGCCGGGCTGACGGTGGATCACACGGTGAGCGGGGAGCCGTACCCGATGAGCGCTGCGGCCGGGCTGGTCGTGCACCGCGTGGTGCAGGAGGCTCTGACGAACACCTTGAAGCATGCGGGGCGCGACGCCCGGGCCCGGATACGGTTCGACTGGTCGGGCGGGGCGCTCGTGGTCGAGGTCAGCGACAACGGACACGGGCCGGGCGTGAGCGACGGGGCGGGGCAGGGGCTGATCGGGATGCGCGAGCGGCTGGCGGTGGTCGGTGGCACGGTGCACACCGGTCCTGCGGGCGAGGACGGCCGCGGCTTTCTGGTTCGGGCACGGCTGCCGCGGCAAGGGGGAGGGGAGACGCGATGACGATCCGGGTGGTCTTCGTGGACGACCAGGTGATGGTGCGGGACGGCTTCGTCATGGTGGTCGAGTCGCAGGACGACATGGAAGTCGTCGGCGAGGCGGGTGACGGCGTCGAGGCGCTGGATCTGCTCGCCGGCCGCCGTGCCGACATCGTTCTGATGGACGTCCGCATGCCCCGACTCGACGGGGTGGAGGCGACCCGAAGGCTGTTGGCCCGCCCTGACGCGCCGAAGGTGATCGTCCTGACCACCTTCGACCTCGACGAGCACGCCTTCGCCGCACTCCAGGCCGGGGCGAGTGGCTTTCTGGTGAAGGACGCGCCGGCCGAGGACCTGCTCGCGGCGATCCGTACCGTGCACCGCGGCGATGCGGTGATCGCCCCCTCCACCACGCGCCGCCTGCTCGACCACGTGGCCGCTGACCTCCCGGTAGGACACGGTGCGGGGGACCCGGTCGCGTCGCTCACGGACCGGGAGCGCGATGTGCTGCTGCTGATCGCGCGCGGCGCCTCCAACGCGACGATCGCTCGTCACCTGTTTCTCTCCGAGGGAACGGTGAAGACCCACGTCGGACGCATCCTGGCCAAGCTGGGGCTGCGCGACCGGGTACAGGCGGTGATCTACGCATACGAGCACCGCTTGATCCGGATCGGTTCCTGACTGCGGAAACCGGGCTCCCGGGGCGGGTACTCCGCATGGACGACGGTGCGAGGATGTCGCGCAGAGCCCGGAGGTCAGGAACCCGGCGGCCGCCCCGCGACCAGTTCCGCCGCCGGCTCCGGCGGCAACGGCCGGGAGCGCCCCAATCGGCCGGGAAGAGGTGCATGCTGGGCATGAGCGGGGGTCGAGTTCGCGTCTGGAGGCCGAAAGAGTGAACGGTGGTAAGGGGAGACGGCGCCTTGCAGGCCGTGCCTCGGCCGGGAAGAGTACCGCGGCGCACCGCTCGGCCGGTGCCCGCAGGCGGCTCGGCCGGAGCGGCGGCGAGGTCCCCCTCGACCGGCTCACCACGCGCGGTCGGCTCGCCTGGCTGAACTCCGCCGGCTCCAGGATCGGCACCACCCTCGACCTGGAGCGCACCGCTCAGGAGCTGGCCGAGTTCACCGTGCCCGGCTTCGCGGACGGCGCCGCCGTCGATATCCTGGAGAGTGTCCTGCGGGGCGAGGAGGGCTCACGGTGGACGGGCACCGGCGTCCCGCTCATGCGGGCCACCGCGCTGTGCGCCGTCGAGGCGCTGTCCTCCCTGGAGCCCACTCCGGTGGGTGAGACCTTCGCCCGCCCCGAAGAGGCGCACGAGACGCTGCTCCACCGTTACTGTCTGCGACAGGGCAGACCGGTGCTGGTGAGCCGCATGAGGCACGACGACTTCATCAAGGTCGCGCCGACGGAGAGCGCCGCGGCGAAGATGCGGGCCGCCGGAGTGCACAGCTATCTCGCGGTGCCGCTGATCGCCCGCGGGCTGCTGCTCGGCAGCGCGGACTTCGTCCGAGCCCCCGGAACACCACCCTTCTCCTCCACCGACCTCGCACTCGCGGAACACCTGGCCTCCCAGGCCGCCGTCTACATCGACAACGCCCGGCTGTACGGGCGCGAGCGCGAGCACGTCGTCTCGTTGCAGCGGACTCTCCTGCCGCGTGCGACCCCGGTGACGCCCGGGCTGCGTGTAGGGGCCGAGTACGCGCCCTCGACGGCCCACCACGGCGTGGGCGGGGACTGGTACGACGTCATGGCCCTGCCCGGCGGACGTACGGCCCTCATGGTGGGCGACGTCATGGGCCACGGGCTGCCCGCGGCCGCCACCATGGGACGTCTGAGGACGGTCGCCCGCACCCTGATGACCCTGGACATGGCCCCGGAGCGCGTCCTGGCCCGGCTCGACCTCGCCACGCGCGACCTGGAGGACGAACAGGTCGCCACCTTCCTCTGCGCCGTGTTCGACCCGGCCGACTCGACCTACACACTGGCCAGCGCCGGGCACCTGCCGCCGCTGCTCCTCGACGGACACGGTTCTGCCGAGTTCGCGGACGTACCCGTCGGAGCGCCGCTCGGCGTGGGAGTGATTCCGTACGACCCGATCCGTCTGAGAGTCCCGGCGGGCGGCAATCTGGTCCTGTACACGGACGGTCTCGTCAAGTCCCGGCACGAGGACCTGGACCACCAGTTGGAATGTCTGCGCTCGGCGGCGCGCGGCCTGGCACCGGAGGCTCTCGAAAGCGGCGGCCTGATCGAGTGCGCCCCCGCCGGCGACGCTCGTTTCGACGAGGCCGTGCTCCTCGTCGCGACGACCGACTCGACCGCCTCGGGCGCCTCGGCGGCCTCGGGCGGCCCGGCCGACCTGCGTGAGTGGCAGTTGCCGCAGGAAGGCCGCGCGGCGTCCGTCGCCCGGGGCCTGGTCACCGACCAGCTCGCCGCGTGGGATCTGACGGAGCTCGCCGACGTATGCGAACTCGTCGTCTCGGAGCTCGTGGGCAACGCCCTGCGATACGGCAACGGCCCCGGCCGACTCCGGCTGCTGCGCGGCGAGCGCCTCGTCGTGGAGGTCTCGGACACGGGCCCCGACCTGCCGCAGATCCAGCACGCGGACCTCAGCGACGAGGGCGGCCGGGGCCTCCAGCTCATCAACATGCTGTGCCGCCGATGGGGCTCCTGCCGCACCGTGAGCGGCAAGGTGGTCTGGGCGGAACAGAACCTGCCCTCCTGAGAGCGGTACGCACGCACCGCACCGTCCGGCGGCCACACGCAGGTCCGGCCGCACAGGGCTCCTCCGGAACCCACCGTCACCGAGGCGGCTGCACCCTCGCGGGACCGCCGAGCGAGACATCCGAATCCGCAGGCAGTCCCTTGGAACCCGCCCCGCGCCCCGCGGCCGCCATGTGCAGCGCCCGCAGGGCGACCAGAAGCACGCCGATGTCGTCCAGGTAGACCGGGTCCGGGATCAGGTCGATCGGCGAGACCGTGTAGAAGACCGCCGCCCAGAACAGGGCCTTGGACTGCAGCGGGACGCCGGCGTCCATGAGCAGCCTGCGGGCCCGGAAGACGCGCACGAGGAGAACAGCCGCGAATCCCGCCACCACGAGCAGGAGAACCACGACCACGATCAGCCAGAGGGCACTGTCCACGATGCTCTCCTACCCCGTGAGATCCCGATTGCGCCGGTCGTCGCGGCGATGACGACAAGCGTACGACGGAAGCCGGGACCTACGACGTGAACGCCGCCCCGCAAGCGGTGCGCCCGGCTGGACGTGCGGGACGGTGGCCTCGGGCGGCGCCGGTCGGCACGGATGCGGCGGACCGTGGTCCCGGTCCGCCGACCGTCGGCCGACCGGGACCACGGGCTCAGGCGAGGTCGAACCGGTCGAGGTTCATCACCTTGTCCCACGCCGCCACGAAATCACGCACGAACTTCTCTCCCGCGTCCTCGGACGCGTAGACCTCCGAGACCGCCCGGAGCTGGGAGTGCGAACCGAAGACGAGGTCCACGGCGGTGGCCGTCCACTTGGTCTTTCCCGTGGCGCGGTCCCGGCCCTCGAACACGTTCTCCGCCGAGGTCGACGGCTTCCACTCCGTACCCATGTCGAGCAGGTTGGCGAAGAAGTCGTTGGTCAACGTCTCCGGCCGGTCGGTGAGGACGCCGTGGGGGGATCGCCCGAAGCCGGTGTTCAGTGCCCGCATGCCGCCGGTCAGAACCGTCATCTCGGGAGCGGTCAGTGTCAACAGGTTGGCGCGGTCCAGGAGGAGGGTCTCCGGCGACAGCTTCTCGCCCGCCCGGAGATAGTTGCGGAACCCGTCAGCCCTGGGTTCGAGCACGGCGAACGACTCCACGTCCGTCTGCTCCTGCGAGGCGTCCGTGCGCCCAGGTGTGAACGGGACCGTCACGTCGTGCCCGGCGTTCTTCGCGGCTTGCTCCACGGCCGCGCACCCGCCCAGGACGATCAGGTCGGCGAGCGAGATCTTCGTTCCGCCGGAGTGCGAGCCGTTGAAGTCCTGCTGGAGCTGCTCGAGGGTCTGCACCGTCTCGGCCACCTCCGGCAGGGCATTGACCTCCCAGTCCTTCTGCGGCGCGAGGCGAATCCGCGCCCCGTTGGCCCCGCCGCGCATGTCGGTGCCGCGGAAGCTCGCCGCCGACGCCCAGGCGGTGGCGACCAGTTGGGAGACCGACAGTCCCGAGGCGAGGATCCTCGCCTTGAGGGCGGCGATGTCCTCGTCCCCGACCAGCCGGTGATCGACCTGGGGTACGGGGTCCTGCCACAGCTGCGGCTCGGGGATCCACGGACCGAGGTAGCGCGAGAGGGGGCCCATGTCACGGTGCAACAGCTTGTACCACGCCTTGCCGAACGCGTCCGCGAGCTTGTCCGGGTTCTCGTGGAAGCTCTTCGCGATCGGTGCGTAGATCGGATCCAGCTTCAACGAGAGGTCCGTCGTCAGCATCATGGGAGCGTGCCTCTTCGACGGATCGTGAGCATCGGGCACGGTGCCCTGCGCCGAGGGATCCTTGGGAGTCCACTGCTTCGCACCGGCCGGGCTCGTCGTCAGCTCCCAGTCGTACCGGAACAGGTTGTCCAGGTACCCGTTGTCCCACGTCGTCGGCGCGGAGGTCCAGGCGCCCTCGAGCCCGCTGGTGAGCGTGTCCGCGCCCTTGCCGCTGCCGTACGTGTTCTTCCAGCCGAGGCCCTGCTGCTCGATGGGGCAGGCCTCGGGTTCCGGACCGATGTACTCGGGGTCGACGGCGCCATGGCATTTGCCGAACGTGTGGCCGCCGACGATGAGCGCGACCGTCTCCTCGTCGTTCATCGCCATGCGCGCGAACGTCTCGCGAATGTCCTTGGCGGCCGCGATCGGATCAGGGCTGCCGTTGGGCCCCTCAGGATTGACGTAGATCAGTCCCATCTGTACGGCGCCGAAAGGACCGGTGAGTTCCCTGTCGCCGCTGTAGCGCTCGTCTCCGAGCCAGGTGTCCTCGGGCCCCCAGAAGATCTCCTCTGGATCCCAGATGTCCTCTCGCCCGAATCCGAAACCGAACGTCTTGAACCCCATGGATTCCATGGCGCAGTTACCGGCGAAAACCAGAAGATCAGCCCAGGAGATCTTCCGGCCGTATTTCTGCTTGACCGGCCAGAGGAGGCGACGCGCCTTGTCGAGGCTCGCGTTGTCCGGCCAACTGTTGAGGGGAGCGAAACGCTGGGCGCCGGTGCCGCCACCGCCTCGGCCGTCGGCGATGCGGTACGTCCCGGCGGCATGCCAGCTCATGCGGATGAAGAGCGGCCCGTAGTGTCCGTAGTCGGCCGGCCACCACTCCTGCGACGCCGTCATCACCTCGATGACGTCGCGCTTCAGCGCGTCGACGTCGAGGGTCGCGAACGCCTTCGCGTAGTCGAAGCCCTCGTCCATCGGATTGGCCTGGGGCGCGTGCTGGTGGAGTACCTGAAGGTCCAGCTGGTCGGGCCACCAGTCCCGGTTCGTTCTGGGCCGGGTCGGCGTGGGAGTGGGTGCGGGGATTACCGGGTTCTCGCTTTCGCTGCCGGACACGTTCGTCCTTCTTTCTGTCTCGGTGTTCGCGTCTGCCGTCTGTTTGCTCTGGATGTCGTACGTACTTCTCCGGTGCCGAGCGTCACGATTCGCGTCAGTCCATGCCATGACGCCCGTCGGCGTCCGTATGGTCGCGCACCGTGGACCGCACGGGCAGGGGAACACGCAGAGCGCCTCCGCATAACAAAGTAGAAATCCGGCGGATCCGGAGAATCGCTCTCTCCGCCTCCCTTCGGAAATCGGGCGGCTACCGGTAAACTCCCGTCACCCCGCCGAGTCTGAACAGGTGACCCCACATGAGCGACCTGCTGGAGCGAATGCGAGGGCGCGGCTGGCGGATGACGTCCCAGCGGCGTGTCGTCGCCGAGGTCCTCGAAGGCGAGCACGTACACCTCACGGCAGACGAGGTGCACGCCCGTGCCGCGCAGCGGCTGCCCGAGATCTCCCGAGCGGCCGTCTACAACATCCTGGGCGAACTGGTCCTGCTCGGTGAGGTGGTGGAAGTCTCCGCCCAGGGCCGCGCGAAACGCTACGACCCCAACGCGCACCGCCCGCACCAGCACCTGGTGTGCTCCGGCTGCGGCACCATCCGTGACGTCCACCCGACCGGCGATCCACTGACCGGCCTCCCCGAGGAGGAGCGCTTCGGCTTCACGGTGTCCGAGGTCGAGGTCACCTATCGCGGGCTGTGCCCCCGGTGTGTGTCCGGTCTGCCGCCCGTGTGAGGCGCTGTGCGCCCGGTCTCCCGCCCGTGTGAGCCGCTCCGGTCCGCTACCGCGCGCACACCGCCCGACAGCGTGAGCCGTAAACCGCCCTGGAGTGGGAGGCTGAAAGGTGAGGGCCCGTGTCGACGAGACCCGGGAGATCCGAAGGGGCGACGCCCCGTCTGCTGCGGCCGGCGGGAGGAGCACCTTGGAGGGCCGAGGACGTGACGCGTGCAGAGTGGTTCCTGACATCCGGTGAACGCGGTAATTCCGCGACGCGCCTGGACACGCGCCGCCAGGACGGGAAGGCCTGGTCCGAGGGGAATCAGGCGCGCCCCTTGGTTCACGGCGCCGCGTACTTCACGGAGCTCCTGGAGGCCATTCGCGTCATGCGCTCCGGCGACCTGCTCCTGTTCACCGACTGGCGCGGCGATCGCGACGAGCGGCTCGCCGGTCAGGGCACCGAGGTCGGCACGGTTCTGTGTGAGGCGGCCAGACGTCACGTCGTCGTGAAGGGGCTGTTGTGGCGCTCCCACCTGGACGGTCTCCGGTTCAGCCAGAAGGAGAACCGCCGCCTCGGCGCGCAGATCGAGGAGGCGGGCGGCGAGTGCCTGCTCGACATGCGGGTGCGGCCCGGAGGCTCGCACCACCAGAAGATGGTGGTGTTGCGTCACCCCGGCCGCCCGGAGCTGGATGTGGCGTACGTCGGAGGAATCGATCTCTGCCGCAACCGGAACGACGACGCCACCCACTCCGGCGACCGCCAGTCTCTGCCCCTGGCCTCCGCCTACGGTCCGCACCCGCCGTGGCACGATGTCCAGCTCGCCCTTCGCGGCCCGGTCGTCGGCGACGTCGAGGCCGTGTTCCGCGAACGGTGGCAGGACCCCGCTCCGCTCAGTCGTAGCCCGGCCACCCGCCTGCGCGCGCTGCTGCACCGCGAGGACACCGACGCGGATCGCCTCCCGCCGCAGGCCCCCGATCCCGTTCCGTACGGCACGCACACCGTGCAGCTGCTGCGCACGTATCCGAACCGACTGCTGCGCGGCTATCCCTTCGCCCCCGACGGAGAACGGAGCATCGCGCGGGGGTACCTCAAGGCGCTTCGACGGGCCAGGGCCCTGATCTACGTCGAGGACCAGTACCTGTGGTCCCCCAGGGTGGTGGCCTGCTTCGCCCAGGCTCTGGCCAGGCACCCCGGACTGCTGATGATCGGCGTCATCCCCACGATCCCGGAGCAGGCCGGCCGGCTCACGCTGCCCATGAACCTGGTCGGGCGGATCACGGCCATGGAGGAGTTGCGTCGCGCCGGCGGCGACCGGGTCGCGGTGTACGGGCTGGAGAACCATGCCGGGACCCCCGTGTACGTGCATGCCAAGGTGTGCGTGATCGACGACGTGTGGGCCTCCGTGGGTTCCGACAACATCAACCTCCGCTCGTGGACCCACGACTCCGAACTCAGCTGCGCCGTCGTCGACGAGATCCTGGACCAGCGGCAGCCACGCGACCCCGGAGGGCTCGGAGACGGCGCGCGCGTCTTCGCGCGAGAGCTGCGCCTGGGGTTGATGCGCGAGCACCTGGACGTGCAGGGGGCCGCGGGACAGCGGGCAGTGGCGGCGCCGGACGCGCTGTGCGACCCGGCGATCGCCTTCGGTGCCTTCGAGGAGGCTGCCGCGGCACTCGACGCATGGCATCAAACCGGCCGCCGTGGTCCACGCCCGGCGGGCCGTCTGCGCGGGTACACACCCCCGGATCTGTCCGGCGCGCAGAGGGCGCTGGTGACTCCGCTGTACCGCGTTCTGGTCGATCCGGACGGCCGTCCGCTGAGGCTGCGGCGCCGCAACGCGTTCTGAACAGGTCATTCCGCGGCTCGGTGAGGAAGACGTCAGGCCGCCACGGTCCATGTCCTCATCGTCCCGTCCCGTCGACGGGCGGGATTCCCGGTGCGTGACTAGCGTGACGTGTGGAACCAATCCGTAGGAAAGGGGTAGTCCCGTCATGGCTGGCAAGGGTACGGAGAAGGCGAAGGGCAAGCTGAAGGAAGTCGCCGGAAAGGCGACGGGCAACAAGCGCCTGGAGACGGAAGGCAAGACGGACCAGATGAAGGGCAAGGCCCGGGAAGCGGGCGAGGCGGTCAGTGAGCGCGCCAAGGGCGTCCGCGACTCCCTGGACCCCGAGAAGTAGACCGGCGCGCAGTCCAGGCGTCGAAGCGCCCGCAGCCCCCGCCGCCCTCTGAGGAGGCGGGGGCCGCATCCGCGGGTGGGCCCCCGGCTGTGAACGGGATCGCCCGCTCTCACATGTGCGGCTGGCCGTAGTACCGGGCGAACTGCTCAAGGTAGGTGGGTTCGCCGCCGTACGCGGCCTCGTCGAATTCGGGGGCGTCCTTGATCTGGTCCTTCGTCCGGTCGACGTAGACCTTCTTCTCCACGGTGTCGATCAGCTTGATGGTGCCGGCCGGCAGGAGCACGTGCTTGCCGAAGATCCACATCCCGGTATCGACGACCAGGTAGGAGGAACCCACCTCCTCGGAATGCTTGTCGATCTTCCCGATGCCACCGTCGGTGGCCTCGACCTTGTAGCCGATGAGATCGGTTCCCTGCTGGTATCCCGCCCTCGGGTGGTAGACCCAGATGTCGATGTCGCTCACGGCGATGCCTCTCCGTAGGTGATGGATCGCGGAGAATGTGCCGGATTTCGGCAATGGCGAAACGGGAGCTCGGAACTCCCACACGACTGCCCGCACGTTGTCACCGCTGCCGACGCGCGTCCGGACCCGCGTCCACGGGCGCCGGGGATCACCCCCGTCGCTTCGGCGCGGTCGTCAGGCGGGGCAGCTCGCCCTCGATGAGGCGGCCCGTCAGCGCACCGCCGAACACGACCACGCCCACGGCGACGAGCCAGGTCTGGATGACGAGGAACGCTCCGAACGGGCCGTAGGTGACGGCGCTGGACGCTATCAGCGGGGAGAAGACGAGCCGGGAGAAGATCCTGAGCCCAAGCAGTCCGAGAACGGTGGCCACCGCCCCGGGAAGCAGGGCGAGCCACGCGACCCGGCCGCCGAGCAGCAGTCGCTGTGACCACCAGAAGAACAGGACGCCGCTCAGCAGGGTGACGACGCCATGGGCCGGGCTGTCGCGCCAGAAGGAGGGGACCGCGAACAGGTAGAGGACCGCTATGAGGACCGCGAGCCACAGAACGTGCCGCCACCGGGCCCACCAGCGGGCCGGAGGGAGGTCCCAGACCTGCTCGTAGGCGCTCTGCACCACGGTGCCGAACGACAGGCCGAACACAGCGAGAAGGGCGAGGCCGAACGCCGTCGTGGTCCGCCGCACCTGGCCCGGCAGCGCGAACAACCGCTCGATCTCCGCCCTGGCCGCCTCCGACACTCCGAGGCCGTCCCCGAGCCACTGCGCGAACCCCTTCCCGCTCCCCGCACCCGCCGCGGACACGACGATCAGAAGCGGGACGAGCGTGAGGAACCCGAGTGCCGCGAACCCCAGCGCACGCTGCCACAGCTCGAGATCGCTCACCGGCCCCCATCGGTGCCCGGCCCGCAATCGGCGGAACACGCTGCTCACCCGCTGCAACGGAGACCGACGCCCGTCGGGCCGGGAGCCCATCATCGTGCCGGCGCCTGGCCAGGTGGGTCATGAGGGGCGACCAGGGTGAAGTGCGCCCCCTCCGGGTCGGCGAGATCGACCCATCGGCTCATGGGGGACGTGTGGACGGGAGAGGCGGTGCTGCCCCCCGCCCGGTCGGTGGCCTCGATCGCCTCCTCAAGATCGGGCACGGGAAAGCGGACGTGCCAGTCGGGGCGGACCTCGGGGTCCGGTGCCTCGTCGAGAGCTCCGCCGCCGATGAGGGCGACGGTGTCGTGTCCATGGCGCACAACGACATGATCGTGTTCGTAGGACGCCACGCAGCAGCCGGGGCGCTCACCGGACCAGTCGAAGACCTCGCCGTAGAAGGTCGAGGCGGCGTAAGCCTCACGTGTACGCAGTTCCAGCCAGGCCGGAGCACTGCCACGACCGACCGACCAGTCCGGGACCACGGCACCCTCCCAGAAGCCGAACACGGCTCCCGTGGGGTCGGCGGCCAAGCCCGCACGGCCGGTACCGAAGGCGAGGGGACCCACGGCCATGGTGCCGCCGCGTTCGAGGATCCGGGCCGCGGTGACGTCGGCGTCGACGACGGCGAAGTACGGCGTCCACGCCACCGGGATGACGAAACGCTCGGTGAGCGCCCCGATACCCGCCACCGGAGCCCCGTCGAGAAAGGCGACCGCGAAACCGTCACCGAGCCGACTGGCTCTGAACTCCCAGTCGAGCACGCCGCTGTAGAAGTGCTGCGCGGACACCATGTCCCGGGACATCAGGCTGACCCAGCACGGGGCCCCCGCGATCTCATGGCTCGACGTCGACACGGCCGCCACCCTTGTACGTCGCTGTCGGCCGCCTACCAGTAGTGCCGGCGCCCGCCGACCTGGTGACCGACCGCACCCATGATCCAGAGGATGGCGCCGACGGCCACGAGGATGATCCCGATGGTCCAGAGAATGCTGATGCCGGCCACGAATCCGATCACGAGCAAGATAATGCCGAGGACGATCATGGTGTCCTCCGATCCTGCTGAACGCTCCCTTTCAGGGTAGGTGTCTCCGCCGCTCGCAGCCTCCGGGAGCACGCGGCCTCACCAGGGAAGATCAGTGAGCGTGCTCCCGAAACGCGCGGGCGCCCCGCCCCCCTCAGGACCCCAGCACCTCCACGTGGTCGCCGATCGCGACCACCAGGACCCGCGAGCCCGGCTCGGTGGTACGCCAGCGGTGCCGGACACCGCCGGACAGCAGCAGGGTGTCCCCGCGCGTCAGTCGGTGGACCCGGCCGTCGGCCTCCACCTCCACCGCGCCGTCCGCCACGTACATCAACTCGTCGTTGCGGTGCCGGAACTCGCGGTCCGCCTCGTGCTCGCCGACGAACTCCAGGGCGTGCAGCTGGTGGCGGCCGCGTACCACCGGCCGGACGCCTGCCTCCCGGTCGAGGCCGCTGTCCTCGCCGGCGCGCACCACGTCGATCGTGCGGGTCTCGTCCGAGGCGGCGAGCAGATGTACGGCCGTCGTGCCGAGCGCGTCCGCGATCCGCTGCAGGGACCGCATGCTGGGGCGCGCCCGGTCGTTCTCGATCTGGCTGAGGAACGGGGAGGAGAGCCCGCTGCGTTCGGCCACGTCGGCGAGCGTCAGGTCGAGTGCCCGTCGCCGTCGGCGTACAGCGGCACCCACCCGCGGTGTGTTCACGGCCTCCATGGTGTCCCGTCCTTCCCCCACCCCACGGTGCCGTTCTCCCTGGTCGACGGCGCCTGACGGCACCCTACGCGGCGCGCGCCGGGAACCCGGAGACGGTTTCGTACTGCCGACACACGCCCGTCACACAACGTCTCTACCGTCAAAGTCGATTGATCACATCAAAGAAACTTTGATGACCGGCACCTGACGACTGACGACCGACGGCTGCCGACGACTGACGACTGGAGTTCCGACATGCCCCCGATCGACCAGAACTCGCGCCGCCGACGCCCCACCGGCCTCATCGCCTGCGACGAGACGGCGGTGTACGACGGCTACACCCTCTACGCGCCGCTCACCGGCACGGGAGAGGTCCACCTCGTCGACATCCACGGCCGTACCGTCCACCGCTGGGACCTTCCCTACCGGCCCGGCCGCCACGCCCGGCTGCTCGCCGACGGAAACCTCGCCTACAACGGCGTACTCCCGGGCGAGAGCGCCCTTTTCCCGATGTGGCACAAGTACCGGGGCGGCGTCATGCTCCGGGCGGCACCCGACGGAACCGTCCTCCGGGAGTACCGGGACCCCCTCCAGCACCACGACGCCCACCATCTCGACGACGGCCGCATCCTCTACACCGCTCTGGAGCCCCTGACCGGGGCAGAAGCAGCGACGGTACGAGGCGGGGTGCCCGGTTCCGAAGCCGCGGACGGCGTGGTCTGGGCCGACACCATCAGGGAGGTCGGCCCGGACGGCGAACTCCTGTGGTCGTGGCGCGCCGCCGAGCACCTCGACCGCGCGTCCTTCGCGCTCCACGAGGCGTACGCCCGCGAGCACTGGCCCCTGATCAACAGTGTCACGCCCCTACGGGACGGCAACATCCTCGTCAGCCTGCGCAGCGTCTCGGCGGTCGTCGTCATCAGCCGCGACACCGGCGAGATCCTCTGGCGCAGCCGACCCGGCACGACCAGCCAGCAGCACGCGCCCACCGAACTGGACGACGGGCGGCTGCTGGTCTTCGACAACGGCGTCTTCCGTCCCGGGCACGACGTGCCCTACTCCCGCGTCATCGAGATCGACCGGGGCGACGGCGACGTCGTATGGGAGTACCACGACCCTGCCCGCGAGTTCTTCTTCGCGCCCTTCATGGGCTCCGCACAGCGCCTGCCCAACGGCAACACCCTCGTCACGGACTCCCCGTCCGGGCGGCTCTTCGAGGTGACGAAGGACGGCTATCTCTGCTGGGAGTACGTCGTCCCCTACTTCGCCGGATACGAGGAGAGCGAGGTCCGCGGTCTCTTCCCGTCCGAACCCAACGCCGTCTTCCGCGCCTACCGTTACGCCGCGGCCGACATCCCGTGGCTGGAGGCGACGGCATGACGACCACCAGGGACACCCACTCCGCTTCCGCTTCCGTCTCGCCCCGGTCCGCCGCGGCCGCCAAGGCCGCCAAGGCCGCCAAGGCCGCCAAGGCCGCCGAGACTGCCGAGACTGCCGAGACCGGCAAGGTTGCCGAGACCGGCAAGGCTGCCGAGGTCGTCGAGTCCGTCGACGCCGTCCCGGCCGTCGACCCCGTCCAGGCGCGGGTTCCGCTGCGGCGACTCGCACCGCTGGCGGCCCAACACGTCCTGGCGATGATCGCCGCGCCGGTCTCCACCGTCTTCCTCGTCGCCGGCACCCTGAAGATGCCGCCGGGAGCCACGGCCTCACTGCTCAGCGCCGTCCTTCTGCTGTGCGGAGCGGGCGCCCTGCTCCAGTCCCTCGGCGTGTGGAGGATCGGCGGCCGCCTGCCGTTCGTCATGCTGCCCGGCGGCGCCGCGACCGCGCTGTTCCTCCAGATCGCCCAGGAACACGGCGCGCCGACCGCCACCGGTGCCGTCCTCCTGGCAGCGGCGCTGCTGCTCTCCGTACTGCCCTTGTACGCCCGGGTCGTTCGCCTTTTCCCGCCCCTGGTCATGGGCGTGACCGTGCTGCTCATCGGGATCGCGATGATCCGGGTCGCCGCCCGGCTCATCACCGGCCCGGACGGCACCGGGGAACCGCGCGCGGTGCTCCTCGCCGCGCTGACGGTCGCGGCGACCGTCGCCGCGTACGTGTTCCTGCGCGGCGTCTGGCGCCAGACCTCCGTCCTCATCGGGATGGTGACCGGCACCGTCGTGGCGGTGACGACCGGCCTCGGGACCTTCGGTCCGGCGGCCGGCAGCGGCTTCGCCCTGCCGGACCTCCTGCCGTTCGGGGCGCCCCGGTTCGATCTCGTGGCCGCCCTGCCGCTGCTCGTGTTCAGCCTCACGACCCTGGCCGAGATCACCGGACAGACGGTGCTCAACAGCGAGAACGTCGGCCGGACTCCCGCCCCCGAGCGTGACGTTCCGCGCGTCGCCCGCGCCGACGCCCTCGTCTCGATGGCGGGCGGACTGTTCGGGACGTCGCTCATGGTCACCAGCGCGGAGAACATCGGCATCGGCCGGCTCACCGGAGTCCGCAGCCGCTTCGTGACCGCCGGGGCAGGAGTCCTCCTCATCGGCCTCGGGCTCGCCACGCCGGTCTCCCGCGCCCTGGCCGGCATACCGGAGGCCGTCGTCGGCGGCTCGTCCCTCGTCGTCTACGCCGTCATCGCCGTGATGGGCGTCGAGATGCTCCGCCGGGCCGACCTGTCGGGCACGGGCACGGGCAGTCTGACGGCCGCGCTCGCACTCACCGCGGGACTGCTGCCGCTGCTCACCCCGGACCTGTACGCGGGATTCCCCGCCTGGGCTCGTACGATCCTGGGCAGCGGCGTCGTCGCAGGCACACTGGCGGCCGTCCTCCTCACCGCGCTCCTGCGCCCCCTCCGCGGCCATCCTGAGCAGGACGAGGACGAGGGCGAGGACGAGAACGAGGACGCCGACGTGGGAAGAGGCGACCGCTGACCCACCGGGGGAGTGGCGAGCCGGGGAGAGCCACGCGGCGCGTTCAGTGCACAGCCGGCCGACGCTACCCCTCCGTGTCGAACTCACCGCGCCCCTGCGGATACTTGACCGGTGATCTGCGAAACGGCTGTGTGGTGAACTGCTCCTCGGGACTGCTGGGATTCGCGGCCGGGCTGGCGATCTCGGTGGTGACGGCTCCGGCCGGAGTGTCCGGCGCGGTGTTCCTGCTGCCGGTGCAGGTCAGCGTCCTGGGCGTGCCGTCCCCCGCGGTGACACCCACGAATCTGCTCTACAACGTCGTCGCCGGTCCCGGCGCCCTGGTCCGGCACGCCCGCGCGGGCAGGCTCGGCGGTCCGCTGACCCGCCTCCTGCTGGCCGGAACCGTCCCCGGGGTCGTGGTCGGCGCGGTCATCCGCGTGTTCGCGATCCCCGGTCCGACGGTGTTCCGCCTGCTGATCGCGGCCTTCCTCCTGCCGCTCGGCCTGTGGCTGTGCTCGCGGACCCTGCGACCGGCCGCAGGGGAGAGGCCGGCACGCCGGCTGTCCGCGCGGACGACCGGCGGCCTGGCACTGGTGGTGGGGACGGTCGGCGGGATCTACGGCATCGGCGGAGGCTCCCTCCTCGGCCCGATCCTCGCCGGACGCGGGATGCCGGTCGCCGAGGTGGCTCCGGCAGCCCTCGCGTCCACGTTCGTGACCTCGGTCGTCGGCGCGGGCACGTACGCGCTGCTGTCCCTGACCACCGAGGGCGCCATCGCCCCCGACTGGCCGTTGGGGATCGCCTGCGGACTGGGCGGGCTCGTCGGCGGCTACCTCGGAGCCCACCTCCAGCCCCGTCTCCCCGAGACCTCGCTACGGCTCCTCCTCGGCACCCTCGCCACCGCCCTCGGCACGCTCTACGCCGCCCAGACACTCACCTGACCCGCCCCGCCCCTGACAAGGCGGGGCGCCAGAAACATCCACGGCCTGTCCGACAGCTCGTGCGAGGTGACCCGCCAGCATCTGTGCCCTCGGCGTCGAGCCCGACGGTCCGCGGGGGCCTAAAGCGGGTGTGCACCGGTTGCGGCGGCCGCGCGTTCATCGCGGATAGCGAGGAGTTCTGGGAGGACGCGGATCCTGGCGGGGCCTGCTGCCCGTGCGAGAACGAGGAGTTCGAGACCGCGGTCGCGTTCTCCCTCGCCGGTGACGGGTCGGTCCGCTGGGTGACCGTTGGGCTGCGGTGTCAGAAGGACGGTTGGTTCGCTGCGGCGTCTACGGTGCGCTGGGCGGAGTGCTCGACAAGTCCATGGCCGGGTTCTGAGCCGTTCCGGCGCAGGGCGCCTGTCGTTGTTCGGTGGCGAAGCGGGACAGCCCCGAGGTTCAGCGGGCGAGCCCTATCACGCTTGATGCCAAAGCCAGGGGTGCTCACAGAACTCTCTCGGGCAAGGGGCGTCGGGGTGGTGGGGTGTCCGTATATACGCCGGACATCCGCAACTCATGCACGAGGTGGGGCCGTCATCGATGCCCACTGCCTTCAGCCTCGCACGGGCCTGCTGTTGGGCCATCCGCAGTTGCTCCTCGGCCTTACCGAGGGCGGCAGCGTTCTCCTCGTACACGTCCTTTTGGGCGCCTGTCAGATCACTTTCACTTGCCATCGCTCTGTTCCTTGCCTGGGTGCCGGTATTAATCCTCGGCTGATATGAAGGCTAGATTGAGAGGTACCCCCAGCTCTCCACTCTGAAGGGCTCCGGAATCAGAGATGGCAGAGCCGTCCCGCGCGGTGTGCGAAGGGGTGCGGGATCGCCGGCCCCTGCCGTCCTGCGCGCCGGTCACGCGCCGGTCACGCGCCAACCTCCTTACAGAACGCCTGAAGGTTGTCCTGGTAGAAATATCCGACGAACACGGGATAGGCCTCTCGCATACAATTCTTGGGGTCCTCGTCATCGATGCCGCGTTCAGTCGCCAAATCCAGTAGCCAGTCAGCCATCGACGCGCCCGACTTGGAGGGTTTGCTGCCCACGCGGAACTCAAGTGGCAGAGAATGTGACTCGGCGACAGATCCGTAGAGATTCTCGTCGGTCTTGAGAATGCGAACGATGAAACCGCGGCACCCCAAGGCGAAATGCTCATCGCTTTCGAAAATTTGCGAAACCTACTCAATGTCTGTCATGAGGAGATCGAGCGCGATCGCTTCCTCTTTCTCGGACAGAACCCATGTCGGGTTTCGTATGCCGGAGAATATATCTAGTTCAACTTCCAGCATGACGGCACTCCTGGATGTTGGTTTATTCCAGTGTCACCCCGCAGACAGAGGAACTCCACACGTGAGTCTGCCCGTGAGATGGGGTCATGCTCCCGCCCCGGACAGAGTGGCCAGCACGGGCACCAACCCGTTCCGCCGGCACCAGCCCACGGTCTCCGTGATGCCCGAAGCCAAGGGAAGCCCATCGAGCCAGCCGGAGACTTGCTCTTCGGACACACCCGCCCAGCCCTTGGCGTCCAGCTCCGAGACTTGTCGATTGTCCAGGTCGCCGGAGGCGTAGGCATCCTCGGCCTTGGCCAACTCGTCCCGATGGCCAAGGAGGCCGGCCGGATAGGCCGACGAACTCGTGCCTGGGACGAGGGTGCCATCGGCATCGCAGAACACGGCGCCCGCATGATCGGATGAGGCCTGGCGGACTTCCTCCGCACCTGCAACCACCACCGCTGACGACTGCCTCGCGCATCCACGGCTCGTCGCGATCCACGATCCGCTCGACCGTTCACCCAACGGCGGGCCGGGGGAGGGCACCCGCGTCGGCCGTCGGTTCGCAGGACGCCGGTGCGAGGGCTCGGACGTACGCGCCAAGGGTGACAGTCACCCGTTTCCGCCGGTCAGGACTCTCACGTTGTCAGACTCCTGGGAGAGAACGCGCCGGTGGGGCGTGGGCGAGGCGGGGGCGGCGAGACACGGTGGGCGTGACCGAGCGCGGTACGACTGGACGTGCCGCTCCGGATGGGACGGGGCCGGGCGTGACGGACCACGGCGTCCCGAGCGCACGCGCGGTGACGGAGGACCGGCCGGACCGGCGACGCCGCGGCGAGGAGCCCGGCGGGCAGCGGCAAGACGATGGGCCGGGCAGGGAGGAGCGGAGCGAAGGGCCCGGCGAGCAGCGGCGGGACGACGGGCGGGTGCGCGCCGTGCCGCGGCACGTGGCCTGTGTGATGGACGGCAACGGCCGCTGGGCACAGCAGCGTTCGCTTCCTCGGACGGCGGGTCACCGGGCCGCGGAGACCACCGTCATCGACATCATCGAGGCGGCCCGGGCGGCCGGCGTCGAGTGGCTCAGCCTGTACGCCTTCTCCACCGAGAACTGGAACCGCCCTGGCGCCGAGGTCGACTACCTGATGCGCCTGGTCCGCCGGGTCGTGCGAAAGCACGCGCCGCTGCTGCTCGCCCGCGGCATCCGCTGCCGCTTCCTCGGGGCCGCCAACTCGCGCATCCCCCGTGAACTGGCCCAGGACTTCGAGGACTTGACGACGCTGACGGCCGACAACCGGGGGATGACGCTGACCGTCGCCTTCGACCACGGCGGGCGCCGGGACATCGTCGAGGCCGCAAGGTCGCTGATCCGTAGTGGGACGCCCGCAGGCGAGGTGACCGAGCAGCTCTTCGCGGACCACCTGCCGTTCCCCGACACCCCCGACGTGGACCTCGTCATCCGCACCTCCGGTGAGCAGCGCATCTCCAACTTCATGCTCTGGCAGGTCGCCTACGCCGAGTGGGTCTTCCCCGAGGCGCTCTGGCCGGACTTCCGGGCCCCCGACTTCCTCGACTGCCTGCACACCTACCGGCGCCGCGACCGCCGCTTCGGCGGTCTGCCGCTCCGGACGAACGGAGACCCATCATGACGACCGGAACCACGGGAACGGCCGACGAGGCAACCTTGTTCGGCCCGGATTCACAGTTCCGTGCCTTCTTCGACGACCCGCGCTGGGCGCTGGCCGTGATCCGCGCCACCGTACTGGAGGCCGCTCACCCGCAGATCGCCGCCGCCCTCGCCGACAACTCCACCTTCGTCGCCCACCCCTGGCGCCGGCTCCGCAACACCTTCCTCAGCATGCGGCGCATGTTCGACGCCGACCCGGCGGTACGCGAGCGGGAGGCCGCCCGGCTCAACCGGCTGCACACCCGCATGAGCGGCTCCGACGCCCGCGGCCGCGCCTACGACGCCATGGACCGCGCGACCCGCGCCTGGGTGGTCGCCACTCTCTTCGAGAGCGCCGTCACCATGTTTCGGCTGAGCGGCCAGCCGCTCGACCAGGACACCATGGAGCGCATGTACGCCGAGTACCGCGCGTTCCTCGCCGCGCTCGACGGCGACGCCGGGGAACTCCCGGAGGACCTCCACGACTTCTGGCGGTACTTCGACAAGGTCGTCGAGGACGAGCTGGAGAACACCGAGGCGGTGCGCATCATCCTCTACCGGCTCTTCGACCACCTGCCCGCCCCGGCGCTGCTCGACGGCGCGCCGACGCTGTGGGCGGCCGGCCGGGCCGTCGCCGGTCCGCTCCTCGGCGCGATCACCGTCGCCTCGCTCCCCGAGTCGTACCGGCGCCGGGCCGGCCTACCGGAGATGCCCGGCGCCCCGACCCTCATGCAGGGCGCCTACCTTGCCGCCGGGCTCGCCCGCTTCCTTCCCGTGGGCTGGATCAACGCCGAGAGCATCATCGACGTCCTCTCGCTCTCGCCCGGGAGCGACGACCCCCGCGCCCGGACCGTGACCGCCCTGCGCGCCCGTATGAAGCGGGCGTCGGCCCTGCTCCGCCTCCTCGCGCCGCTGGGCGGCGAGGCCGACCCCGACCCCGGCCCGGCACCTTCTGCGGCCACGGGGGAGGGCCGACGCTCGGCGGAGGAGTTCTTCCGCCGGGTGCTGGACCAGACCGGCGACGGGTACCTCGACTGGCCTGACCTCGCCGCCATGGCCCGCGAACTCTCCACCCGCCTCGACCTGGACGAACCCGAGGAGACCCGGCTCTACGACGCCTTCGCCGCCTGGTGGCGCGAGCTCCAGGCCGCCCTCGACACGGACGGCGACGGCCGAGTCAGCGCCGAGGAGTACGCCGCCGCCGTCCCCTCCCTCGCCGGACCCGCGCTCATCCGCGTCGCCGAGGTGCTCTTCGACGCCACCGACAAGGACGGCAGCGGGACCATCGACGCGGACGAGTACCGGACCCTGTTCCGCACCGCCTTCCACCGCGACCTCACCGCCACCGACGGCGCCTACGGCCGGAGCGCCTTCGTAGGCGACTTCCTCTCCTTCATGTCGGGCCGCCGCACGAGTGCCCAGTACGACCCCCTCCTCGCCGACGCCTGAGGCGTTTCGTTCGGATCACCGGGCCGGACCGGAGCAGGCCTTGGCGGCGTGCGAACGGGAGATCGTCGACATCGTGGCTGAGGGCCTCACCGTGCCCCTGGCTGCCGGGTGGCCCCACACCCGGTCGGGCAACGTTCTCGTACCGCCGGCCGGGGTGACAGACGTCGGGCCCGGTCCGTCGCGGTTTCTCGCGGTGGACCGGGCCCGGGGTCCCACGTGTGTGGGGTGCGGCGTGGGCGAGCGTTCAGATCGCTGCCGGGGAAGGTGCGATGGCGGTCGGCAGGTCGATGCGGATCGTCCGGTCGCAGAGGCGTTCCACCTGTGCCGGGTCGTGGGAGACGAGCAGGACGGTGCGGTTGCCGCGCAGGGCGGCCACCGACTCCTCGACCGTGTCGCGGCTCCGCTCGTCCAGGGCGCTGGTCGGCTCGTCGAGCAGGAGGGCCGCCGGCTCCAGGGCCAAGGCCCGTGCCAGGCACAGTCGTTGGCGCTGGCCGTTGGAGAGAGTCTGGGCCGGTGTGTCCAGGCGGTTGGAGACCTCGCCCCACAGGCCCGCCTCGCGCAGGGCCTGCTCCACGCGGTCGTGCATCTCGCTCCGGGAGGCTCGTACCAGGTGGCGGAGGCCGAACAGGGCGTTGTCGAGGATGCTGCCGCCGAAGACGACGGGGGTCTGCGGTACGAGGACGACCGTGCTACGCAGGCCGGCGTCGCCCTTGCCGTACAGGACGGGACGGCCGAGGACTTCCACCTCGCCCTGACGGCGGAGGCCGTGGGGCAGCAGGTCGACCAGGGCGCGGAGCACGGTGGACTTGCCGGCGCCCGAGGGACCGCACAGGCCGGTGGTGGATCCGGTGGCCAGCTCGAACGTCACCGGTCCGACGAGGCGCTTGGTGCCGGCGAGGATCTGCAGGTCGCGGACCGCGATGACGGTCTTGTCGACCGGGTCGTCCATGGTCGAGGCACCGGTTGTCACGTCGTCCATCGTCGTGCTCCTTCGAAGCGGTTGCGCAGGAAGACCGCCAGGCTGAGCAGGCCCGCGGTGATCAGGACCAGGACGAGGGCGCTGCCCCATGCCTGGGCGATCGCCTCGGGGGCGCCCGAGTCCTGCGACAGGGTGAAGATGTGTGTGGGCAGGGCCTGGACCGGAGCGTTGACGATGCCGGTCGGAAGGGCGGGTGCCCCGAAGAACACCGTGGCGGTGAAGATCAGGGGAGCCGTCTCGCCCGCCGCGCGGGCCAGGCCGAGCAGCAGACCGGTGAGCGTGGCCGGCCAGGTGTACGGCATGACCACGGAGCGGATGTACTGGGAGCTGGTGAGGCCCAGGGCCAGTGCGGCCTCGGTGATCTCACCCGGCATGCTCCGGATCCGGCCCGCGGTGGTGAGGGCGACCACCGGCACCACCACGGGCACCAGGACCACGGCGCCGGCCAGCCAGGAACGGCCCCATCCCATGGTCGTGCAGAAGAGGACGTACCCCGCGAGGCCCAGCAGGATGGTGGGCGTCCCGCCGATCGCCACGGTCAGCGTCTCCAGGACGCGGGCGGTCTTCGCGGAGGCACGCGTGCCGAGCACGATGCCCGCTCCGTAGCCGAGCGGCAGCGCGATCAGCGCCGTGGTCGCGAGGAGGAGGAGCGTACCGAGGATCTGGTCGCGTATGCCGCCACCCGCCGCGCCTTCGGAGGCCGAGAACCAGAAGGCCGGGTTGAGTGCCGCGCCGCCGCGGGCCAGCAGGATGCCGAGCATGCCGATGAGCAGGGCCCCCGGCAGCAGCAGGGCCCCGAGCCGGAGGACGGTGGTGAGCCGGTCCTTCGGAGTGCGCAGCCACGCGGCGGATCGCCGGGCACGTGGAGCTCGCGCCGCCCGCCCCGTGGAGCCGCGCGTGCCCCACACGGTGGCGACGGCGACCAGGGCCAGCAGGATGATGCCCAGCCCGCACAGGGCCGCGAAGTACGGGCCGGAGGTGCCCGCGAGCATCGGCTCGGGGCCGGCCAGCTTGGTGGTGAGAGTCTGGCCGGGGCGCACGAGGGAGGAGAAGGCGTCCCCCGGCGACTCCGGGAACCGCCCGTCGGCGCGGCCGATGACCATGAAGACCGCGATGGCCTCACCCAGGGCCCGGGCCAGTCCGAGGAGGACGCCGGCGCGCATGCCGGGACGGGCCTGGGGCAGGACGGCGGATCGGATGACCTCGCGGCGGGTGAGACCGAGGGAGTACGCGGCCTCGCGGTACCGGCCGGGTACGGCGGCGAGCGCGTCCACGCTGACGGCGACGATCGTCGGCATGATCATCACGGCGAGGACGATGCCGGCGGCGAGCAGACTGTCTCCGCCCGGCACGTCACCGAGGTCCGCGACGAACGGCCGGATCACCATGATGCCGATGAGGCCGTAGACGATGGAGGGGACCGCTGCCAGGAGCTCGATGCTCAGGCGCAGCGGCTTGGCGAGGCGGACCGGCAGGTACTCGGACAAGGCGACCGCCGCCGCCCAGCCGACCGGGACGGCGAGCACCAGTGCCAGGACGCACACGACCGCCGAGCCGTAGATCATGGCCAGGCCGCCGAAGGCGAGGTTCCCCGGACTCCAGGTGGACGAGGTGAACAGGGCCGCCCAGTCGACGGTTCCGCTCGCGATGCCCGTGACCAGGTAGCCGAGCAGGACCGCGAGGGTGAGCAGCACGGACAGGACGCCGCTGTACGCCCAGCCCCAGACCCATCTCGCCCGGCTGCCGCGGCCGCTCCGGGAGGAGGGCCGCGACACGGCGGGTCCGGGCGCCTGGGCGGGGCGCTCCAGAGTGAGACCCATGGTCAGAGGCCCATCTGCTCGCGCGTGAGGTAGCCGTGCGTGGGCAGCAGCTTCTGGCCCTCGGGCGAGAGGATGTAGTCGATGTACTGCTTGACGGTGCCCTGGGGCTTGCCGTTGGTGATCATGTACAGCGGACGGGTCATCGGGTACTTGCCGGACGCCACGTTCTCCAGGGTGGGCGCGACGCCCTCCAGGGGTACGGCGACCAGGTCGGGGTGGCCATCGATGAAGCCGGTCGACAGCGGGGCGATGGAACCGCGGGTGGACTTCAGCTTGTTGCGGGTCTCCAGGTTGCCGCCGACGACCGCGTAGTTCGCGGACTTGGGCGGGGCCGGCGGCTCGCCCTTGCCGTAGATGAACTTGTCGAGCACCTCACGGGTGCCGCGGCCGGGCTCCTTGTCGTACACGAAGACCTGGAGGTCGGGGCCGCCGACCTCCTTCCAGTTGGTGATCCTGCCCTCGAACAGGCCCGCCACCTGAGCCTTGGACAGGGCCTTGACGCCGCCGTCGGCCACTTCCTTGGTGATGATGACGCCGACGGCGTCCGCGCCGATCTGCGTGGTGACGAAGTCCGTGTCGGGGTAGGCCTTGTGGTCCTTGTCGGACAGGGGCTTGGAGCTGAGGGCGATGTTGATCTGTCCGGTGCCGAGCTGGGAGATGCCGCCGGCGGAGCCGCCCTGGGTGGCGACGGTGATGTTCAGGCCCTTGGCCTTCAGCGCCTCGGCGGCGTCGGAGGCGACCGGGGCGACCGTGGTGGAGCCGCTGGCCTGGATGGCGTCCGAGCCGGCCTTCGCGGAGCCGGCGCAGCCGGTCAGGGCGGCGGAGAGGAGGAGGGCGGCGGAGGCGACCGAGGCGCCCTGGCGGACACGCCGTCCGGTGAGGCGCGGTGCTGCGCTGCGGGTTTCCGTGGACAGGAAAGACATGGCGGTGCCTTTGCGGTGAGGGAAGGGGTGGGAATCGGGGAACGCGGCGGCAGTTCGCCGGCCCCGTGGACGTACAGGCCTGCTGTCGGCCGTCGGGAGCGAGTAGGGGAGTGGTCGAGTGCCCTGGCGATCCTTACCGCGTTCCCCGTCGAACTCACTCAGGACCGTGAGGGGCGCCGCATGGCGCTCATGCGCCTGAACGGCTGGTGACGGGCCCACTCCCCTTTGACGGGCCCAAGGCATCAGGCATCGGCCACCGTTCACCCGCTGACCCCGGGTGCGGACCGCGATGCCGTGGGCGAACGTTACCGCCTACGTGTCCTCCTGGCGATATCTCGACCGCTGAAATCATCGATGATCGGCGATTGAATTCGGGTCACGCGCCGGTGGGGCAGGTGCGTCGGATGGGGCCGGCAACTGATTTCGCAGGCGCCTGGATCGCCGCTCGAACCCTTCGCCCCGGACGGCTTCAAGCTGTGTATACGAACCGAATCAAGGGTTCGGCATCTCTTCGCAACCAGCAACAGACGAGGGCGAATCGGGGCAGCAGCGTTCCGTGGCGACGGTGGGGTGAAGAGGTGGCCTTCCAGGCCTTCATCGATCTATTGACATACATCGCTCAACGCTGGCAGGGTTCCGGCCGTCGGCCGACAGCGTCGTTGCCGACCTGGGCCCTGACCCGGCCCGATCTCGATCCGTCACGCTCCTTGATCACTCCCTGGGGGGAAGTGTGAGTAGTCCCCGTGTTCTGGTTGCCTCCGCGTTCGAAGCGGAGCTCCAGCCCTTGACGTCCGCGTGTGCGGCTGCGGCTCTGCAGCACCACGGTGCCGATGTCGTCGGCTGGGACGCGCACCTGCTTCCCGACGCCATCCCCGAAGGCCCCTTCGACCTCACGCTCGTCTCGGTCCAGCAGTTCGAGGGCCTGGAGCGCGGGATCGCCCTGGCGCGCCGGGTGTCGGAGGCGTACGGCACCACGGTCGTGACCTTCGGCCAGTACGCCCAGATGAACCACCGGGAGTTCCTGGAGGTCGCCGACGGCATCATCATGGAGGAGCCCGAGCTCATCAGCGAGGAGCTGGCCGGGCTCGCCGCCGGCACCCTCGCGCTCGACGAGGTGCCCGCCCTGATGACCCGTACGGGCATGCGACCCAAGCCCCCGCGTCGGCGCATCTCGGTCACCAGGCCCGCCCGCGACCTGTTCCCCTCCCTCGTGCACTACCCGGCGCACCACTCGCCGTTCGGCCTGATGGGCAACATCGAGGCGTCGCGCGGCTGCCACCACAAGTGCACGTACTGCTCCGTCTACGGCGCGTACGACGGCGGTGTCGCCGCCTACGACGCCGACAGCGTCCTGGCCGACGCCCTGCAGCTCGCGGAGGAGGGCGTCCGGCACTTCTGCTTCATCGACGCCGAGTTCTTCAACTCCCGCACCATCGGCATCGGCGTGGTCGAGCGACTGGTCGAGGCCATCGGCCCGATCACGTTCGAGTTCACGACCCGTGTCGACCACGTCCTCGACTACACCAAGGAGCTGGAGAAGCTCGTCTCGCTCGGGCTGCGCCGCGTCACCTGCGCGCTGGAGTTCCCCTCCAACCGCATCCTGCGCATCTTCGACAAGCACATCGACGTCGACCACATGCGCGAGGCGGTCGCCGAGGCCGAGCGGATCGGGTTCGAGCTCTACCCGACGTTCATCCCGTTCACCCCCTGGATCGAGTACGAGGAACTCCTCGGCTTCGAGGACTGGCTGGTCGAGACCGGGCTGGCCCGGGTCACCGACCCCACCGCCCTGCAGACCCGCCTGCTGCTGTTCAAGGGCTCGCCGCTGCTCTCCTCCCCCTGGATGGAGGACATCGCGACCGTCGACCGCGGCTTCTGGGTGGAGTGGACGCACCCCGACAAGCGCGTCGAGGAGCTCTGGCAGGAGCGCCGGACCGACGCCGAGGACGCGGGCAAGATCCGCTGCTGCGTGAAGTGCTGACCCACCCGCTCGACAGACAAGGACACTGACATGGGTGGATCACCCCGCGTCGTCATCTCCACCGGCCAGACCCTCCCGGACATGGACTGGACCGGCGAACTCGCCGGCCTCACCGACTCGTGGCCGTACCTCGGCCCCACGTGGCTCCGCGCCACGGAGAAGGTGCTCCCCGACATCCAGCCCTGGCACACCCTCGCCCACCGCGCCCGCGGCGAACTGGCCCTCCTCCCCGGCTACATCCTCACCACCCCGCCGGTCGTCGACCACGAACCGCGCACCTACCTGGGCTGGCAGGCCCCCTCCGGTGAAGAGGTGTGCTGCGGCGCCGAGACCGACGCCGCGCGCAGCGCCGAGGTCGACGCCCTGGGAACCGAGCCCTTCTTCCCGACGCTCCTGCTCGGCTCCCCGCTGGGCTACCGCACCGAGGTCGCCTACAACTTCTGGACCCCCACCCTGATGGGGTCCATCGTCGACAAGCTGGTGCCCGCCGCGTTCGAGGCCGGCATCAAGTGCATCGTCGCCCCCTGGATCCCCGCCCGGCGCGGCAACGACGCCCTGGTCGACGCGCTCGACGCGGCCGGCGGGCACAGCACGTTCTGGGGTTACGAGGACTTCATGAGCCTCGACGCGCCGAACTGGGAAGGCCACCTCGCGGCCCTGCCCCTGAAGAAGCGCCAGCGCATCAAGGGCGACGTCCGCCGCGCCGAGGCCGCCGGCGTGACGATCGAGCGCGTCGACGGCGCCGACATCCGCCCGTTCGTCGCCCGCATCGCCGAACTCACCTGCCTCAACCGGGAGAAGAACGGCGCCGGCGAGGAGCCCGGACACATCGTCGGTGTCCTCTCCGCGCTGATCGACGAGGGCGCGGACGTCCGCGCGTACCTCGGATACAAGGACGGCGCGCTCGTCGCCACCTGCGTCACCATCCGCAAGAACCACCGCCTCTTCCCGAAGTGGGCCGGCTTCGACTACGCCGCGATCGGCGAGCGCAGCGGCATCTACTTCGCGCTCGTCCTCGACGCCCCCGTCCGCGACGCCTACGCCGAAGGCCTGCGCACCGTCGAGTTCGGCGCCGGCGCCCACCAGGCGAAGGCCCTGCGCGGCTGCACCCCGCGCGCCGTCACCACCTCGATGCTGCTCGCCGACCCGGCGCTGCGGCCACGAGCGGCGGCCTGGCTCGACGCCTTCGGGAACAGCAGGCGCGTCGCGTTCGGCGCCGCCTCCGCCCCGGCCCAGCCCGCGAGCCTGCCCCTCCTCGGTGGCTCCGGCGACAGCGGCTGCTGCGCCTGATCCCGCCCGGCTCCACGACAAGGACGAGAAGGACCACATGATCACCTTCATCCCCCTGACCGGCTTCCTCGGGGCGGGCAAGACCACCACCATGACCGCCGCCGCCCTGGCGCTCCAGGCGCAGGGCCGCAAGGTCGCCGTCATCACCAACGACCAGGGCGTCGAGCTGGTCGACACCAAGCTCGTACGGAGCAAGCTCGACAGCGTCGCCGAGGTCACCGGCGGCTGCTTCTGCTGCAAGTTCGAGGACCTCGTCGAGGCCATCGTCGCCCTGGTCGCCTCCGACAGCGTCGACACCGTGATCGCCGAGGCCGTCGGCAGCTGCACGGACCTCCAGGCCACCGTCGTACGCCCGCTGCGTCAGTACTACGGCGACGACATGGTCGTCGCCCCCCTGACCACCGTCGTCGACCCGCTGCGACACCTGGCCTTCGCCCGCGCCGCCGAGCGCGGCGAGCCGGAGTCGGACCTCTCGTACCTCTTCCGCCAGCAGGTCACCGAGGCCGACGTCATCGCCGTGAACAAGCTCGACACCATCAAGGTGGACCGGGTCGAGGAGCTCCTCGCCGCGCTCCGTGCGAGCAACCCGAAGGCGACCGTCGTCGGCTACTCCGCCACCACCGGTGCCCACCTGGACACGCTGCTCGAAGCGTGGCAGGCACCCGCCACGAACGAGGACGTCGTCCTCGACATCGACTACGACCGCTACGCGGCCGCCGAGGCCCAGCTCGCCTGGATGAACCAGGAGCTCGACCTCACCGCCGTCGAGGGCGGCTTCGACGCGACCGCCTGGGCCCGCACCGTCCTGGAGAACCTGTCCGCCTGGTCCGCTGAGCACGACGCCGTGATCGGCCACGCCAAGATCACCGTGGAGACGGCCGACGGGGACTTCGCCAAGCTCAGCCTCACCGAATCCGGCGCGCAGCCCACGCTCGACCGCGCCACCGAGGCCGCCGCACCGACCGGCCGCGCCGTCGTCAACGCCCGCGTCGCCTGCGAGCCCGACGCCCTGGACGCCGCCGTCACCGAGGCGGTCAAGGCCGCCGACCTGGCCACCGCCGTCACCTCCTCGGCGACCACCCCGGTGTCGTTCAAGCCCTCCTACCCGCGCCCCGTGCACCGCCTCGCCCCCACCGGCGCCTGACCGAGAAGGACCACCTGTCATGAGCGAGACCACCACCGCCGGCAGCCTGCAGGAAGAGGTCCGGGAGTACTACCGGGCCAAGGCCGCCGAGGCCGAGACGAGCGGCGCCTGCTGCTCGCCCGACCCGCAGACCTTCGGACCCGCCGCGTACGACGAGATCGGCCCCGGCACCGCGCCCGACACCGCCCTTCTCGCCAGCCTCGGCTGCGGCAACCCGAGCGCCGTCGCCGAACTGCGCGAGGGCGAGACGGTCCTGGACCTCGGCTCCGGCGGCGGCCTGGACGTCATCCTCAGCGCCCGGCGCGTCGGTCCGGACGGCCGCGTCTTCGGCCTGGACTTCCTGGAGGAGATGCTCGCCCTCGCCGCCCGCAACGTCGCCGACGCCGAGGTCGACAACGTCGTCTTCCTCAAGGGCACGATCGAGTCGATCCCGCTGCCGGCCGACACCGTCGACGTGATCATCTCCAACTGCGTGATCAACCTGTCCCTGAACAAGCCGGCCGTCTTCGCCGAGATGGCCCGCGTCCTCACCCCCGGCGGCCGGCTCGGCATCAGCGACGTCGTCGCCGAGGACCGGCTCAGCCCCGAGGAGCGGGCCGAGCGCGGCGGACACAGCCAGTGCATCGCCGGCGCGCTGTCCGTCGCCGAGTACAAGGAACTCCTCGACGCGGTGGGCCTGAAGGACGCGGAGGTCGTCTTCACCCAGGAGGCCGCCGACGGTCTCCACGCCGCGATCATCCGCGCCCACAAGCCCCTGGACGCCGACACGCAGGAGTGCGCGCCCGGCGGCACCTGCTGCTGATCCGGCCGTAGGTCGTGGCCGGAGTCGAGACTCCGGCCACGGCCCGCACCGACGTGCACGCACGCATGCCGGTTCCTCCGCTCGCCGCCGGCCGGAGCGGCGGCGGTCTTCCACCTGGTCCGCAAAGGATTCCCATGTCCGAGACCTCGCTCGACCAGGAGACCGCCGAGGAGTACGCCGGCTGGTTCCGGGCTCTGGCCGACCCCACGCGCATCCGCATCATGCGGTTCCTGAGCGGCCACACGGACTCCGTGCCGGTGGGCGAGATCGTCGCCCACCTTCGACTCAACCAGTCGACCGTCTCCCATCACCTGAAGATCCTCCACACCGCTCGATTCCTGACCAGGCGCCGTGTCGGCGCCAGCATCCGGTACGCGGTCAACCCCCGCTGCGTCACCGAGTTCCCCAGCGCCGCCGATATCCTCCTCGGCGCCCCGGTCCGCTCCTGTCGGGAGCCGGGATCCAGCTGACGCTCCCTCACTCCTCCCTCGAGCATCGATGGCCGGCGAGGGAGAGCGCGTGGCGACGGCTTGGTCGCGAAGGCCGTCCCTTCGCGGTCGGGGCCGTCGCGGTGCTCACGCCTCTTGTCGCGCGTCGATCTCGGCGATGAGGCCCTCGATGAGGTCCTTGATCTCGTCGCGGATGGGGCGGACGGCCTCGACGCCCTGGCCGGCCGGGTCCTCCAGGGCCCAGTCGAGGTACTTCTTGCCGGGGAAGACCGGGCAGGCGTCGCCGCAGCCCATGGTGATGACGTAGTCGGACGCCTGGACGGCCTCGGTGGTCAGTACCTTCGGCTTCCGGTGGGAGATGTCGACGCCGACCTCCCGCATCGCCTCGACCGCGGCCGGGTTGACGCGGTCGCCGGGGACCGAGCCGGCGGAGCGGACCTCGACGCGGTCGCCGGCCAGGTGGTCCAGGAATCCGGCGGCCATCTGGGAGCGGCCCGCGTTGTGGACGCAGACGAAGAGTACGGAGGCGAGCGGAGCAGTGGGCATCAGTGGTTCTTCCTTGCCGTCAAGGGGTCGGCTCTGACTGGTGATCAGTGAATGGCGTGTGCCTGCTTGCACGTGAGCCGCGGTGGACGACTCATCTCCTCGGCGGCCTGGCCGGCGGGGGACGGGAAACAGCCCCGGCGCGGCATCCCCGCGGCTGAGGACCCGGACGCCACGTCTTCGGAGCGCTCAGAACTCGACGTCGCCTCGCCCGTGACCCGGCGGGCTGGGGACCGTGATCCGTGCGCGAACGGTACTCCCTCACCGCCCCCCTGGCGACCCTTGTGCCGACGGCTTGATCACGTCGGCCTCATGCTGGGCGTGGTCGCACCGGGGCCGCCTGGCCGCTCCTGGGGTATCGACAAGTGCCGATTGATCCCCGCCGTGTGTGACGCGGTTCGGGCAGCACCCCTTGGTGATGGCGCCCGACTCGGGGCGTCATGTTTCGTCATTCATCGATCTATTGACATACATCGCTTAATGCTGGCAGGGTTCCGGCCGTCGGGAGACAGCGTAGTTGCCGACCTGGGCTCTGACCCCGCCCCGTCGGCCGGCCCCGGCCCCGACCACACGTCGACACGAAGGTTTCCCACCATGGCCGCCACGTCCCACCCGCAGTCGTCCACCACCGAGGCACCGGTCCTGCTCATCATGGGCAGCGGTGACCGCCGCTACCGGGAGTACATCGTGGCGGCCGTCTCGCGTCACTTCCGACTGTGGCTCCTCGACGCGCACGAGCCGAGCTGGCAGCTGCCGTACGTGGAGGGGACCTCGCTCCTCGACACCAAGAACCTCGACGACCTTCTCGCCGAGGCGAGGAAGGTCGCGCAACAGCTCCCCGTCGTCGGGGTCTTCACCTACGACGAGTCGCTCGTACACGTCGCCGCACGGCTCGCCGAAGCCCTCGGCATGCCCGGAAGCGCACCCGACGCGGTGCTGGCGTGCCGCGACAAGGCGGCCACCCGGTCGCGCCTCGTGGCGGCGGACGTGCCGCAGCCGGCCTGCACGCCGGTCGCCACGGCCGCCGAGGCCCGCGCCGCGGCCGACAAGACGGGTTACCCCGTGGTGATCAAGGCCCGTGGCCTCGCCGGCAGCCTCGGCGTCGTCCGCGCCGACGACGGCGACGCCGTCGAGGCGGCCTTCGAAGCCGCAAGCTCCGCCAACTGGCCGGGAGTCCCCCGTTACGAGGCCGACGTCCTGGTCGAGGAGTACCTGACCGGTCCCGAGATCAGCATCGACGCGGTCGTCGTCGACGGTGTGTGCACCCCGATGATCGTGGCGCGCAAGCAGGTCGGCATGGACCCGTACTTCGAAGAGACCGGTCACACCGTCGACGCCGCCGACCCCCTGCTCCAGGACCCGGAGCTCCTGGACCAACTGCACCGCATCCACCAGGCGCTCGGCTTCGCACACGGCGCCACGCACACCGAGTTCAAGCTCACCCCCAAGGGACCCCGACTCGTCGAGATCAACGCGCGCCTGGGCGGTGACTTCATCCCTCTCATCGGCATGCTCGCCACCGGCACCGACCCGGCCGTCGCCGCCGCCCAGGTGGCGGCCGGGCTCACCCCCGACACCGCGCCGAAGACACAGAAGACCGCGGCCATCAGGTTCCTCTACCCGGAGCGCGACTGCGAGGCCGTCGAGGTGACCGTGCGCACCGACCTCTTCGGGCCCACGGTGCACAGCGCGGTCGCGACGGCCGGTCCCGGAACCCGGCTGGCCCTCCCGCCCCGGGCGTACATGAACCGCTACGGCTACGTCATCGCCGTCGGCGAGGACCGCGACCAGGTGACCGCCGACGCGGATGCCGCGCCCGCGCTCGTCGAGCTGCGCTCGCGTCCCCTGGCCGACTGACTCGTACCACCTCTCGGACCGAAGGAGCAGCCGACCGTGAGCATGGCCTCCGACCAGCCGTCACTGCGCTGGGACGGCGACGCGATCGTCACGCTCGATCAGCGCGCACTGCCCCACGAACGTCGACTCCTGCGTCTGACCACCGTGGACGACGTCATCACCGCCATCACGACACTCGCGGTACGGGGCGCCCCCTCCATCGGACTCGCGGGCGCCCTCGGCGTCGCGCTCTCCGCCTACGCCCACTGCTCGCCCGGCGCCGCCGACCACGGGCGGGAAGCCGTACACGCCGATGCTCGGCGGCTCGCCGCCGCCCGACCCACGGCCGTCAACCTCGCGTGGGCCGTCGACAGGGCTCTCGCGAAGCTCGCCGACGGCCCGGACGCGGTACTCGCCGAAGCGACCGTCATGATCGACGAGGACCGATCGGTCAACCGGCAGATGGTCGCCCACGCGGTCCAGGCCGTACTCGACCGCTGCCCTCAGCGGCCCCTGCGGATCCTCACCCATTGCAACACCGGCCGACTCGCGACCGCGGCCGTGGGAACCGCCCTCGGCACGATCCTCGCCCTCGCGGACGCCGGGAAGATCACCGAGGTCCTCGTCGGCGAGACCCGACCGCTCCTGCAGGGCGCCCGGCTGACGGCCTGGGAGCTGGCCGAAGCCGGCGTGCCGCACCGCGTGTGCGTCGACAGCGCGGCCGCCGCGGCCATGAGCCGGGGACTTGTCGACTGCGTCCTGGTCGGAGCCGACCGCATCACCGCCGGCGGGGACGCCGCCAACAAGATCGGCACCTACGCACTGGCGATCGCCGCCGCCCACCACGGCATTCCCTTCATCGTCGTCGCCCCCGAGTCGTCCTGGGACAGATCGCTCGCCGACGGACGGGACATCGTCATCGAGGAACGCGACGCCGACGAGGTGACCTCCTACGGAGGCGTCCGCACCACCCCGGTTGGTACGCGTGCGTACAACCCGGCCTTCGACGTCACCCCTGCCTCCCTGATCTCCGCCACCGTCTCCGAACACGGTGTGCACTCCGCATCCGAGGTGAGCGTATGAGTTACGCGCCGTCCACCGCCGCCGGCAAGCAGTCCGCCCAGCAGCTGGCCGACCTCACCCGCACCCTGTACGAGCGCGGATGGATGCCGGGCACCTCCGGCAACGTGTCCGTGCGACTGCCCGAGGATCCCGACAGGGCGCTGATCACGGCGAGCGGCCGGGACAAGGGCGAGCTGACCGCACGGGACGTGGTGGAGGTCGACACCCGCACCGGCGAGGCGTCCCTTCCCGGTCAGGCCCGCCCCTCGGCCGAGACCTCCATCCACGCGGCGGTCTACCGCGTCACCGGAGCCCGCGCCGTCATCCACGCACACTCTCCGTACGCCACCGTGATCGCCCACCGCGTCGGCGCCCACGGGGCGGTGTCCTCACTCCGGGTGGAACGCTTCGAGCTGCTCAAGGGACTGGGCCTCACGGACCCGGCAGCCATGGACCTGCCGGTGTTCCCCAACTGGCCCGAGGTGGAGCGGATCTCCGAGGACGTCGCCGCCCACCTCGCGGCGTACGGGGAAGGCCCGCCGGGGCTCCTCCTGGCCGATCACGGCATCACCGCGTGGGGCGACTCGCTCAACCAGGCCAAGAACAGGCTCGAATGCCTGGAGTCACTCTGCCAGCTGCTCGTGCTCGCCCAGTCCGAACTGCGCGTCTCCCGTGCCTGAAGGACCCGACGACAGGACCTCACCATGACATTGCTGCAGATCATGCCGGACGACGCACCGGACACCGTCCTGCTCCGTACGCGGGATGAGGCCGCCATCGCGCAGGCCCTGCGCGAGCGGTCGGTCTCCTTCACACGCTGGCCGTTGCGCACCCGCGTGACGCCGGAGACGACGTCCGACGAGCTGCTCGACGCCTACCGGCACGAGGTCGACGAGCTCTGCGCCCGCCAGGGGCTGCGCCTCGTCGACGTCGCCAGGCTCCACCCCGAGGAAGGGCCGGAGTGGCGGGAGCGAGCGACCAAGGCCCGGTCGACCTTCCTCGACGAGCACCGGCACGCCGAGGACGAGGTCAGGTTCTTCGCCCAGGGCACCGGCTGCTTCTACCTCCACCTCGACGACCGCGTCTACGCCGTCGTGTGCGAGGCCGGCGACCTGCTGTCGGTTCCCGCCGGCACCCGGCACTGGTTCGACATGGGTCCCGACCCGGACTTCTGCGCCATCCGCTTCTTCGAGAAGGAGGACGGCTGGGTGGGCGACTTCACCCAGGAACCCATCGCCGGCGGATTCCCTCGTCTCGACGCACTCCTGCGGGAAGACTGATGCCGGACAGCCGACTCGACCGGGTCCCCGACAACGGGCCGCGTGCCGTCGTCCTCGACATCGAGGGAACCACCGGGTCCCTCAGCCACGTACGCGACGTCCTCTTCCCCTACGCCCGCGCGCGGCTCGCCCCCTGGCTCACCGAACACCGCGGCACCGCACCCTGGCGGCAGATCCTCGACGCGGTCGCCGCCCACACCGGGGCGGCCCAGGACGAGGCGAGTGCTCTGGCGCTCCTGGAGCAGTGGGCCGACGCCGATGTGAAGGCGGCGCCGCTGAAGGCGCTGCAGGGACTGATCTGGTCCGGAGGCTACGAGGCGGGGGAGCTGTCCGGCCACGTCTACCCTGACGTACCGCCCGCCTTGGAGCACTGGAAGGCACAGGGCACCGGCCGCTTCATCTACTCGTCCGGTTCCGTGGCCGCTCAGCGCGACTGGTTCGGCCACACCGCGCACGGCGACCTGCGCCCGCTGCTCGACGGCTACTTCGACCTGACGACGGCCGGCCCGAAGGCGCACACCGACTCCTACCGCGCCATCGCGGCGGAGCTCGGGCACGACCCCGGGGAACTGCTCTTCGTCAGCGACGTCGGTGCCGAGCTCGACGCCGCCGCCGACGCCGGCTGGCAGACCGTGGCCGTGCGCCGCCCCGACGACGAACGCCCCGCCGTGCCCGGGCACGAGGCGGTCGCCTCCCTCACCCCACTCGTCTCCCGACCCGGCGCGGGCAGGCCGACGGCGCCGGATCGCACGTACACACAGGAGGACCGGAACCATGAGTGATCCATCCGAGGAGACGGCGAAGGCGGAGATCGCGGTCATCGGCGGCAGCGGCTTCTACGAACTCCTGGAGTCGGTGCAGCGGGTCGAGGTCACCACCCCGTACGGCGCGCCATCCGACGCGGTGTCCGTCGGCACCGTGGGCGATCGCCGAGTGGCCTTCCTGCCCCGGCACGGCAGCCACCACGAGCTTCCCCCGCACCGCATCAACTACCGCGCCAACATGTGGGCCCTGCGCTCGCTGGGGGTGCGGCAGGTCCTCGCGCCCTGCGCCGTCGGTTCCCTGCGCACCTCGCTCGGCCCCGGCAGCGTGGTCCTTCCCGACCAGCTCGTCGACCGGACCACGGCCCGCGTGCAGACGTACTACGACCACGGCGCGACGCACGTCTCCTTCGCCGACCCGTACTGTGACGCCGGACGAGCGGCCGTGCTCAAGGCCGCGGGCGAGGCCGGAGCCGACGTCCACGACGGCGGGGTGATGGTGGTCGTCGAGGGCCCCCGATTCTCCACCCGGGCGGAGTCCCAGTGGTACGCGTCCGCCGGCTGGTCGCTCATCAACATGACCGGGCACCCCGAGGCCGTCCTCGCCCGTGAACTCGCCCTCTGCTACACCTCCATCGCGCTCGTGACCGACTACGACGCCGGCGTGGAGCGGGGAGAGGGAGTCTCGCAGGACGAGGTCTTCCGCGTGTTCGCGGCGAACGTGGAACGACTGAAGGACCTGGTCCTGCGGACCGTCCCCGTCCTGGACCGCGACAGGGAATGCGCGTGCGCGGCGGCGCTCGACGGGATGGACCTGCCGTTCGATCTCCCCTGAGACGGCGATCGCCGCGTACCTGACCCGCATCGATCAGACCATCCGGACCGATGCCGGTCATCCGGGCACGTACCACCATGCGTGGTGAGACGGACGGTGATCGGCATCGCCCCCACCCCGGCCACCACGTGAGCATCCGGCCGCATCAGTCCTCCGGTGTCCGCACATCCCAGACGTGGAGGACGTCACGGGACTCGGACACCGTCGACCAGGCGCCGTTCCCCAACGCGGTCGGCTCGCAGGAGACCGGCGAGGGATAGGCAATCGGCACGAAGCCGAACGACCCCGCGATGTCGATCAGCCAGTGTCGGCCCTGACCCCACTGGTCGTCGCTCTCCGCAGTGGAGACGACGAGGGTCGTCTCGTCGAGGAAGCCGCCCGCCCAGTCCCAGCAGGCGGGCGGTTCGTCCTCATCGCCGGAGGTGGCATCAGGGTGTCCGGGGATGACTGCCTCGGCCTCCCATTCCCATGTCTCCATGACGGCTCCACGGGAGTCGCGTACGGCGAGCCGGTCCTGGTCGTGGGAGATGGTCATGAGCCGGTCACCCGAGGGGCTGACGCTCAGCAGGCAGAGGTCGCCTTCCAGGCAGTCCACGGCCGGCTCTTCCCCGTCCCATCGGCCCCAGCGCAGCGGAGCCCCGTCCTGCCCTTCGCCGATGCTCAGTCCCATCTGACGCGGATCGGTGGGGTGGGGCAGGTGGAAGCTGCCGGCGGCGGCTGCCTCGGCGTCGGCGCGTGCCAGCACGCGCCCGCTCACAGCGTCGATGACCAGCCACTCGTCGACCGCGTCAGGGTGCAGTTCGCCCTCGGGCAGCGGGCCGCGTACGTGGGCCCAGACGATGGTGCCGTCCGCCGAGAAACCGACGGAGCCGCCCTCCGGGTACCGATGGTCCGGCCGGTCCGCGTACTCGTCGTACGACGTGTGCATCTCCCGGCATGCGCCGTACCAGCATCCGTGCCGGACCTCCCAGCGTGTCGCACCCGACGGTTCCACCACCCGTACGGCGTGAACTCCGGCGAACACGACCACACTCGCGTCCGGCGCCACCTCCCACGTCCCGCGATGGCGCGGCCAGGGCGCGGGAAAGCGGACGTCCGCTCCGGCACGCGGGACGAAGGCGTCGTCCAGCGGCCGGGCCACGACCTCGTCGTCGTTCCGCTGGACGAGCATGCTGCGCCCCGGCAGTCCGGCGATCGCGGGTGGGCCGGCCTGTGAAGCGGGCATGAGGGAGGGAAGGGCGACACGGAGCCGAGCACGAACGGACAAGCGAACCTCCCAGGGCGATCAGACGCGGGGAAGACTACGACGCGCCTCGGACATCGGGCTGTTTGGGCGGGGAGGAGGTTGCGCGGTCACGCGTTCGTCCGCGGTGTGATCGGGCGCGCGCGGAACAGCGCGGACGCGGCCCACACCAGCCACGCCGTGCCACCGAAGCGGACGACGGGCAGCAGGTAGCCGAAGTCGATGGCGAGGAGCGTGAGGGTGGCCGCCAGTCCGGCGGCGGCGATGACAAGCCCGGTGATGACGCAGGCGCGCGGCAGCAGCCCGCTCTCACGGGCTGCCAGGCAGGCGCCTGCCGCCAGGAGAGCGAAGGACACGGCGTATCCGACACCGCCGGCGAGGAAGGACAGGTCCGCCAGGGTGCGGGCCAGGGCTGCGGGTGCGTCTTCCGGAAGCCGGCCGAGGGTCCAGGTGAGCGCGGCGCTGGCGCCCAGTGCGCCACTGGCCAGCAGCCCGCCGGCGAGGACCGTTGCCGCCGCGGCACCCTGCTCCCGCCCCCGCCGCACCAGCCGGGCCAGGGTGGCGGCCACGGGCACCAGGAGAACGGCGGCGACGAGCAGCAGGAAGGCTCCCAGGTCGATCGCCGTGCCGTGTTCGCGTACGTACTGGCTCAGGATGTCGCGGCCGGAGGCGTCGGGCTGTGGGGTGGCGCGGTTGGTGACGACGTACGCGGCGGTGAGTACGGCGTAGGAGAGCGAGACGGTGAGCAGCGCGACGGCGCCGCGCGGGCGCGGGGCCGCGTCCTGGAGCGAGGTCGTCCGGGGTGCGCTTACTGATGTGGGCATGACATCTCCTGTGGCGTCGGTGAAGGGATCCGGCGGGGACCGCGGCGGGTGGCGCGGGCAGGGAACCCCGGTGCGCGACAGCCAGAATGCCGCTGCGGGGGCGCCATGGTCGTCCCCCGGCGGAAGGCGCTGCGGCTACTCCGCGGGGAGTAGCCGCAGCGGTACGCGTCCGTCGACAGCGGCCGGCAGCCGCCGGGCAGTCGGTGTCGAGGCGACCGGGCCGAACACCTCGCCCTGGTTGCGTAGTACGGAGTGAACCCTGACGGCCTCGCAGCCGCAGGCGAGGATCACCGAGAGGCCGGTGGCGATCCGGCCCGGGTCATGGCCGGTGCCGCGTGCCCGAAGTCCCCGTGTCGGGCTCGTAGTCGTCCAGCTCGCTGCGCAACGAGCCTGCCCCTGAGGTGGGTTGCTCCCGGACGAGGTCGAGGAAGCCGCTGAGCGGGTGGTGTTGGGGGCGCGCGTCGTAGTCGATGCCCTCGGCGTCCTCGTACTCGTGCAAGCGCGTGAAGGGCACGATGACATAGGGGCGCTTGGACCAGGGGTGGGTGTCGGCGGGTTCGGGGTCCATCCGCCACTCGGTGCCGCGGGTGCGGTTGTGGACTTCACCGACGTACCAGCAGGCGACCTGAATCATCGGGGTGTGTTCGCGAGCGAACAGGTCGTCGACGGATGTGACGTGCTCACGGACGAGGGCTTCCATGCGATCGAGGGAGCGCTCGGTGAAGTCCCATCCGCCGCCGTGGCGGTGGTTCCAGCCGTCGAAGCGGTCTTGCTGCTCGGCCAGCCATGCCGCGAGGCGGGGGTTGTCGGCGTGCGCCGTGTCGATGCGCTCGGCGACGGCGTACTCATCCTCGTGGTCCCAGATTTCATCGCTCACAGCAGCTAAGCCTAGCCTGCGATGTGACACCAACAACCTTGGATCTGCACGCTTCTGACACATGAACTCCTCTTGATGCGCCGTTGCGGGGGCAAAGTGAGGCTCTAGGATCGGGTGCTTGTGCGGCGCTCACGTGAGCATAGGGGGCCCTGGCGCCGCACAGCCTGAATCGGACCGTGGGGCTCCCGGGGGAAAGCACTGTGAAGCCGGCTCGAACAACACGCCGCTGGCGTGCGCTCAGGAACAGTCTGATAGCGCTCGCCTGCGCCACCGTCATGACCCTCACCGGGCAGCCCGGTATCGACATCGCCGAGGCCGCGCCCAGGCCGCCGAAACCCGGCAAGCGCTGTGACGAGATGTACGGGGTGAGGAACGTACCCACCGGCGGTCTGCCCCAGGGGGACGCCTCCCGTGCGGTGGACCGCTGGGACACCTACGACTACACCAACCCGGGTCTCCAGTTCGACGGCCTCAACCCCACCCAGGCCGAACTGGACGCCGCGGGCAGCGACTACAAGAAGTACGACCACAGCGACCCGCGCCGCATCTACGCCCGGTTCAACGCGCAGAGGCGCTGGAAGAGCTTCGACGACTACCTGAAGAAGGTCTACATCCCGAACCAGGGATACGACGCCCGCGGCAAGGCGTTCATGGCCAAGGTCGTGCGGGAGATGGGTCTGACGGGTCCGGACTGGATCTGCGAGAAGGAGTTCTACTTCGTCGACCCCGACACCGGCGAACGCCATCTGCGCAGGCTGGACGCCTACAACAAGAGCACCCGGGAGATCGTGGAGGTCAAGTCCAACGGAAGCCCCGACGGCCGCGAGAAGCCCGCGGACCGGGCCTGGGCCAAGAACAGGGGCTGGAGCTCCTACAAGTACACCTACGTGTTCGCCGAGAACCAGACCGGCGACGCGAAGAAGTTCATGCAGGAACTGAAGGACAGCGCGGGCAAGGACTCGCTCGGCCGTGACCGGGTCCGTTCCTACGACTACCAGTCCCATCACAGGGGATTGCCCCCCAAGGGCACCGAGAACGGCCCGTACCGTGCGAACGGTACGACGATGTCGCCGGGCAACGGCACCTCCACCGGCTCCCGCGGCTCCGGCAACCAGGTGATCAACCAGTCACCGCCGAACCCCCAGACCCTCAAGGATCAACTCGACCGGCTGGGCAAGACCGGGCAGCGGTCATTGATGAACCGTGGACTCGGGGGCATCGACTTCACCACCCTCGACCTGCGGTACATCGGCAAGGGCAAGGGCGGTGAGGGCCTGGACTACGCCTTCTCCGCCAAGTCGGTCGAGGACGAGTACGCGGCCGGGTGGGGCGGCCAGGAGAAGGGCAACCTGATCTCCGACGCCTTCTTCACCTGGCTCGCCCTGGACCCGTCCACGTTCTGGGTGAATCTCAATCCGGACGAGCCGAACCGCATCATCGACGCCGACTTCGGCAAGACCGACGCCGGCCGCGTGCTTCTGGAAGCGGACCTGGAGCTGAAGCACGACATCTTCAAGGCCATGGACCCCGAGACGGAGGTCGGCCGCAACTTCATGAACGCCCTGCCCGAGCGCGACGGCTTCCCCTGCTGGGCCGGTTTCCGCTACTGGATCGAGCCGGAGACCGCCGTCGTGCGCGAGCAGGACGGCGGCATCCACATCCTCGACACCCCGCTGAAGCTGTCCACGGTGCCCCAGGAGACCGACACGCAGCCGCCCGGCGGCAAGGGCTGCGAGCTCACCGAGGCGGAGACGCAGCAGTCCGACCGTGTGCTCGACCGTTACATCACCCCCCTGGTCGAGGAGAAGGTCAACAACGGCGACTACTACGCCGACCTGCGCCGGGTCTACACCGCCCGCGTCGCCGCCGAGTGGGTCCGGCAGAACGCCTCCGACATGCCCGCCGAGTACCGCGAGATCATCAACAGCGGCGATGTGAAGCGCTGGTCACTGCGCGCCCCGCACAAGAACTGGACCGGCAAGCAGGTCTGGGACCGCTACTACAAGGCCTTCACCGAGGGCACCTTCAAGTACAAGTGGTCCAACGGCGAGGACGTCTACGTCTACACCGTGGGCGGGGTCGACTTCTCCAAGCAGCCCAAGCGCAACATGAACCCCGTGCGCTTCCGCACCGAGCAGCGCTACAAGCCCCGCACGGTCGGCTACGCCGTCGACACGATCGCCGACGACCCGCACAAGGAGGGCCACCTGATGTTCGGCGGCAACAGCGCCGGACACTCCGACGGCGGCACCCCCACCCCTACGCCCACGCCCACGACGACCCCGACTCCGACCCCCACTCCGACCCCGACCGCGTCCCCGTCCGGTACGGGGCAGCCGGAGCCAACCGCGACGCATCCGGCACCGACGGTCAGCCAGTCCCTCGAACCCACCACTCCGCCGGGCCCGAAGGACCCTGACGGCGACCTCGCGGACACCGGCAGCGACACGCCCGTGGCCCTGATCGGCGGCATCGCCGCGGCCGCGGTCGCCGCAGGCGGCGCACTCGTGTGGTGGCGCCGCCGCCGGACGCACACCGAGGGCTGACCTGCGCGCCGTCGGTGGAGCACCGGAGGGGCCCTTCCCGGGTGGGGAAGGGCCCCTCCTCATCTGGTGGGGGCACGTCGACCGCGGCGACTACGCGGTGCTCGATGACCGGCGCTCGGCCTTGAAGCCCGTGACGACCACCGTGACGAGGCAGAAGGCGATCACGGTCTCGGCCCAGAGGAAGGCGATGTAGTCCAGGAGGCAGCCGATGGGCGGTGTGCCCGGGGCGGTGTTGCGGAAGGCGGCCAGGGCGAAGAGCGTGGCGGCCATCCAGCCGAGGGCAGGCCAGGTCAGACCCTTCCCGCGCGTGACGAGGAACCATGCTCCGATGAGTACCGAGACGGCCAGGGCCCACATGGCGACCATCATGAAGACGGCGAAGATGAGGACACTGTCGGAGCGTCCCAGCGAGACGTCGAAGATCGCGGTCCCGGTGTCCTCCGAGGCGTCCACTCCTGCCGAGAAGAGCGCGTCGCCGTTGGTCAGCGTCATGTGGACGGGGACCTTCTCGCCTCCTTGGGTGGCGCTGAACTCGATGGCCGCGTCGTAGGTGTCGAAGGGGTAGTCCGTGATCGACCCGCCGGTCAGGGTGACGGGCAGGTCCATGGTCGCGATGCGGCTGTGCGCCTTGAAGGACAGGTCGCCCCGGGTGGAGGTCGAGGTCTGGAGCGTCAGGTCCTCGGTGGGGGAGACGCCGCCGGCCTCGGCCAGTTCTCCTCGCGGAGTGACCAGGACGCGCAGGACCAGCTCCCGGCCGGCGGCGTCGACGCGTTGGATCGAGGCCTGGACGTCCACGCGGTCGGGCGCCGAACCGCCGGCGCTGTACACCCTGTCCAGGGTCTGGCGCTCGCCGAACTGGAGCCAGGTTCCCAGGGCGATGGCCGCCACGATCAGGAAGCAGACCAGCGCGGCGGGGAAGACTCTGCCCCGGCCCGGTCGGTGGCGTCGGGTGGTGGACACTGAGGCTCCTTGGATCGCGGTCAGTCGACCGGCTTGCCGGGCTGATCGTGGGTGGCGCAGTGGATCCCGCCGCCTCCGGTGGCGATGGTGTCGATGTTCACCTGCACGATGTCCCGCTTGGGGAAGTGCTCCCGCAGGATTCCCCGTGCGCGGTCGTCGGCCTTCTTGTCGCCGAACTTGGGCAGGTACACCGCGTCGTTGCCGATGTAGAAGTTCGCGTAGGTCGACAGGAAGTCGTCGCTGTACCCGGAGATCCGGTCGGGGTCGGGCTGCGGGAGGTCGATGACCTCGAAGCCGCGGCCCTGGGCGTCGGTCGCCTCGCTCAGCACCGTGAAGGCCTCGTCCGAGGAGCGCGACCAGGAGTCGGCGGGCGTGCCCGGGAAGGCCCGGTCGAGGAGGATCACTCCGGGCGCGGTGAACCGTACGAGACTGTCGACGTGGGCGTCGGTGATGTCCTCGCCGCGTACGCCCTTCAGCCAGATCACCTTCTCCATGCCCAGGAGCTCCTTGAGCTCGGCCTCGATCCGGTCGCGGGACTTGCCCCGGTTGCGGTTGTCGTTGACGATCGAGCTCTCGGTGATGAGGAGGGTTCCCTCGCCGTCGGTCTCGAAGGAGCCGCCCTCGGCGACGAGAGGTGCCTGGATGCGGGGGATCCCGTACTTCGCCAGCAGCTTCCGGCCGACCTGGGCGTCGTTGTCGTGGACCTGCTTGTCGCCCCAGCCGTTGAAGTTGAAGTCGACTCCGAGGACCTTCCCGCCTTCCTCGACGAACACGGGGACGGTGTCACGGGCCCACAGGTCGTCGACGGCGAGGGGGATGACCTCGACGGCGGAGCCGCATGCCTTCTGGGCCGCTGCCCGCTGGTCCGGCCGGGCCATCATCACGACGTACTCGTACTCCGCGATGGCCCGTGCGATGCGCGCGATGTCCTGGCGTACGTAAGGGAGGTCGTCCTCCCAGACGGACTCCAGCGCGGGCCACGACATGAAGGTGCGGGCGTGGCTCTCCCACTCGGCGCCCAGGCGTCGCTCCTCGTCGGTTCCCGCGGTGGGGCCGGTGGAGCCTGCGGCAGGTGACGGGCCGGGGTCTTCGGGTCCGCAGGCCGCGGTGCCGAGGGTGAGCGCTCCGATTCCGGCGAGCACGCGCAGAGCCGATCGGCGGGAGGGGCGGAAGTCGGACATCGGGGTCTCCGATCGTGAGGGTGCGGGACCAGAGGGCTTCCGGTGGCGCTGCCGTGGGGCGAGGGGTGTCGATCGCCGCCCTGTGCCCGTGAACAGGGTGCATGCACGGTCCCTGGAATCGCCGGTACCGCCGGGCCGGACATGGTCGTCGTGTCGCCACTCTGGCATTGACTGAATATTCAGTCAAGTTTGCCTCCGTGTTGATGTGCCATGAAGTCGCCCCGCCCCGACTGAAGTCGCCTCACCCCGATGCCCCCATCGGGCCGCGTCATGGCCGATGCCGCGTGTCCGCTACTCCAGTCGCCGGATCTCGATGGAGACCGCCTCCTTCACCAGTTCGCGGGCATGGGTCAGGGGAAGGGTGCCGCTGAGCCAGCGCGTGCTGAGCCCCTCCAGGAGCCCGGTGAGTCTCTCCGCGGATGCCGTGAGGGCCGGGGCGGGGGCCGTCGGACGGATGCAGCTCATGAGATCCGCGACATCGTGGATCCAGGCCAGCGTGGCTCTGGCCAGGTCGCCGCGCAACTCGGGCTCGAAGACCGCGCTGGCGCGCAGCTCGCCCCACGCGGTGCTGTTCTCGCGCACGTCCGGGAGGTCCTGGAACTCCAGCAGCAGGGTCTGCTCCAGTTCCTGCCGGGCGTCGCGCGGTTCGCCCGGGGCGGTCTCGTCGGATGTGTACCGGTCGGCCCGGTCGCTGATGAACTCCAGGGTGTGGCGCAGGACGCCGGCCCGGTCCTTGAAGTGGTAGTAGATCAGCGCGGTGGACACCCCGGACTCGGCCGCCAGCTCCTCCATGCGCAGTCCGCGTACGCCTCGCCGGGCTATGACTCGGGCGGCACCTTCCAAGATGGCCCTTCGGCGGTCCGTCGCCACGTGTTCCCCCTCCTGAGTGGTCTGATCCACCAGTGTCGCATATTGACTGAATCTTTAGTTAGAGGCACTATGCGCCAGTGTGGTGTCAGCCGACACGCGCCATCCGTCCGCCGTGCCAACATCGTCGAAAGAGCCACCGCATGTCCGCTCAGCTTTCCGGTGCACAGCCCGCTCACGCGGCGCTGACGGCCGACGACCCCCGAGAGATCGGCGGATACCGCCTCCAGGCCCGACTGGGCTCGGGTGGCATGGGTGTGGTGTACCTGGCTCACACCCCCGGAGGCCGCCCGATCGCGTTGAAGGCGGTACGGGCGGAGTTCGCGGGAGATCCCGAGTTCCGCCTGCGCTTCGCCCAGGAAGTGGCCAGCGCCGAGCGCATCCACGGCCTGTTCACCGCGCAGGTGGTCGCCTCGGGGGTGGACGCCCCCACGCCGTGGCTCGCCACCGCCTATGTCCCCGGACCGTCCCTGCAGCAGGTGGTCCAGCGGCACGGCCCGCTCCCGGTGCGGACGGTGCTGCTGCTCGTGGCCGGCATCGCCGAGGCCCTCCAGGCGATCCACCGGGCCGGGGTCGTTCATCGCGACCTCAAGCCCGCCAACGTGCTGATCGCGGAGGACGGGCCCCGCGTCATCGACTTCGGTATCGCGCGTGCGGCCGACGCCGTCGCGCTGACGGGGAGGGGCATGAGCATCGGGACCGCGGCGTTCATGGCTCCTGAGCAGGCGCTGGGCCGTCCGGTGTCTCCGGCCACCGACGTCTTCGCACTCGGCGCGCTCATCGCGTACGTGGCGAGCGGCACGGGTCCCTTCGGGCCGGGGCCGGAGTCCGCCGCTCTGTACCGGGTGGTCCACGAGCAGCCCGATCTCACGCGCGTGCCGCACGACCTGCGGGATCTGCTGGCCTGGTGTCTGTCCAAGCAGCCGGAGGGCCGCCCCACGACGGTGGACCTGATCGCGGCCGTCCACGCCCATCCCCTGGTGGGACCCCGTCCGGAGTTCGCCGAGGGCTGGCTGCCCCGGTCGATCAGCAGCGAGGTCGCGGGGCGGGCGGTCCATCAGGCGCCGGTTCACGCGCAGCCCACCCTCGCCGCCCCGGCGTCCCCGGCCGCTCCGCCTCCGCCCCCCAAGGCCGACATCCCGGTCCGGCCCTCCTCGCGCCGGGCGCGGAACGGCGGTCGGCGGCGCCCGCTCGTGACGGCCCTCGCCGCGCTCGTGATCCTCGTGACGGCCGGTGGCGCCGTGTATCTCCTCGACTCCCCGCCGTGGGCGCCGGGCCGGGCAGGGGGTTCCGACGCCGACTCCGGTCCGTCGTACCCCGCGGCGGACTCCTATGTGCCGGGCAACAAGGAGGTCGAGCTGACCTCGCCTGATGCCTCCTACGAATTCGACCTGAAGGCCGGGAAGGTCGTTCCCGTGGACACGGCCGCCTGGTACCTGGCGCGAGACCGGTCGGAGTTCGTCCTCCCCGAAGACAGTGACGCCTTCGTGTCTCCCGGGGGAGATCTGGGACCCGCCGACTGCGTGCGGGGTATCGACACGGAGCCGGTCACCCGGATCCCCTTCGCGGACCTGGCCGACGAGCGCCCCTTCTGCGTCCGTAGCTCCGACGGGAAGGACCTCGTCATCGTGCGGCTGATAGAAGCCCAGGCGGATGGCGGGCCGGTCGCGGCGGCGTTCGAGCACTACCGCAGTGATCGGTAGAGAACGGGGTTCCGGTGGGAGCATGGTCCCGAAGTGATCATTGACTGAATTTTCAGTCTGCGGGAGCATGCGGGAAACATCCACCCCCTCCCTCAGACAGGAACCCCATGGACACGCCCACGACGTCTCGGCGCCGACTGCTTCGGCTCGGTGCGGCCGCTCTGCCGCTCGCGGCCCTTGGATCGGCACTGCCCACGGCCGCCCGCGCCGCCACCGGCCCCTCGGGCGCCACGCTGCGGATGCCCGCGGAGACCGACGCCCACGTGCGCACCTTCATGGCCTGGCCGGCGCTGTCGTCGGTCTGGTCCACGCAGCTCGGCGGCGTCCGCAGGGACATCGCGAAGGTCGCCGACGCGATCTCCCGCTACGAGCCGGTCGTGATGCTCGCCCGGCCCTCGCAGGCGGCGGACGCCCGGTACGCCTGCGGAGCAGGGGCCTACTACGGCATCGACGTCGTCGAGATCCCCAACGACGATCTGTGGATACGTGACTTCGGCCCCACCTTCGTCGTCGCCCCCGGCGTCGTCGCCGGTGTGGACACCAACTTCAACGGCTGGGGCAAGACCGGCACGCCGTACGCGCAGCCCTATGCCAACGACGCGGCCGCGGCCGCGACCCTGCTCGGCCACTACGGCGTCCAACGCGTGCGGGCCGGGTTCGTCGGGGAGGGCGGCTCACTGGAGACCGACGGCCAGGGCACCCTGCTGGCCACGGTCAGCTCGATGGTCAACCCCAACCGCAACCCGGGCATGACCCAGGATCAGGTCGAGCAGGCGATGAAGTCGGCGCTCGGCATCGACAAGGTGATCTGGGTACCGGGACTCGCCGGCCAGGACATCACCGACTGCCACATCGACTGCCTGGCCCGCTTCGTCGCGCCGGGACAGGTCATCCTGGACCAGCCCGGTCCCGGCACCGACCCCAAGTGGGTCGCCGTCTACAACGAGACCAAGCAGATCCTGCTGGGCGCGACCGACGCACAGGGCCGCCGCCTGACCGTCACCGAGCTCCCCGGTCCGGACCGCCTGTACATCCGTGGAGGAGGCTCCGGCTTCCTGTCCAGCTACACCAACTACTACACCGCGAACGGCGCTGTCCTCGTCCCTCAGTTCGGTGACACCCATGCCGACAGCGTGGCCTACGGCATTCTCGCGGCCGCCTACCCCGGCCGGAGCATCGTTCAGCTGAACATCGACAACATCGCGCGCGGCGGTGGCGGCATCCACTGCGCCACCCAGTCGCAACCGGTCGTTCCCCCGGCTGTCTGACCGGGCGACACCGGATGACCCGGCCGGCCGCTGCCCCTCGGCGGCGACCGGCTGGTCAGGGAGTGATTCCGGGCGCGGGAGGTGCCCGGTAAGGTTCGGGCCATGGCGTCTCGCAGCACTCAGATCCTCGAAGCCGCCGCGCGGGTCATCGCCCGGCGCGGGGTCCGCGGCCTGCGCGTGGAGGAGCTCGCCGCCGAGGCGGGCGTGTCCACCGCGTTGATCTACTACCACTTCAAGGACCGCGCCGGGATCCTGAGCAAGACGCTGGAGTTCATCAACGACCGCGCCGAGCGCTACACGACCCACCGCGATCCGGACGCCGCACCGCTCAGCCCGCGCGAGGAGCTGGAGGAAACGCTCCTCCTCGAACTCCAGGACTCGACCGAGGTCAGGGAGAACAGCAGCGCCTGGGGTGAATTGAGGGCCAGCGCCGTCTTCGACGATCTCCTGCGTGAGGACCTCGCGAGAGCCACCCTGATCTGGGTCCAGGAGGTGGCGGCCCTGCTCGGCCAGGTCCGGCCGATGGCCCCGGCGGTCGCTCTCACCGCCGCCGCCGAGCGGCTCACCGCCCTCCTGGAGGGCCTGAGCATGCGCTGGCTCAGCGGCACGCTCCGGATCGCCCACGCCCGGACCCTGATGAGCGAGGCCATCGACGCCGAGGTCGCGCGCCTCGGCCGTCCGTGACGCGGTCCCCGAGGGCACGCGTGTACGCCCCATAGGTGCTCACCGGTCGACACCCGCTGCCTGCCAGGTGCTGATCGCGTAGCCGGCTCGAACGCCCGCCCGCTGCGCCGGTTCCGTCCCCGTCGGCGGCCATATGACGCGGCGGCCGAGGTCTGTGACGGGCGGAACCCGGTCATCCGTCAGATCCAGGACAAGCACGCGCTGAACTCCGTCGAGCAGGAACGCGCAGTCGCTGTGCAACGGCAATCTTGACTGACATTTCAGTCAATGGGACAGTGGCCCCCACCCCACTTCTGACACTCCGTAGAAAGGAAGGGACTACTCATGCGTACGACCAGGCCCTTCAGCCAGGAGGCGACATGCCTCTGACCCCTACCGAGCGCGACCGGCTGCTCCTCTTCACGGCCGCCGAGCTCGCCCGTACACGTCTGGGGCGCGGGCTGCGTCTCAACGTGCCGGAGGCGACGGCGCTGATCGCCGACACGGTGTGCGAGGCCGCGCGTGACGGCCTCCGGCTGGCCGAGGCGCTCGACCGCGGCCGCGGTGTGATCGGTCCGGACGACGTACTCCCCGGTGTCACCGACATCGTCACGGAGATCCAGGTCGAGGCCGTGTTCGACGACGGCACCCGGCTGGCCGTCATCAGCGCCCCCTTCGGCGACGTGGAGCACGACGACGGCGCCCCCGGGGCCGTCCTGCCCCACACGGACGTCCTGCCGGAACCGGAACCGGCGATCACCCTGACCGTCCGCAACACGGCCTCGGTCCCGGTGAGCGTGACCTCGCACTTCCACTTCTTCGAGGCGAATCCCCGCCTGGACTTCGACCGGGCCGCCGCCTACGGCATGCGGCTCGCGGCCCCGGCCGGGTCGTCCACGCGGTTCGACCCCGGCGCCGCCGCGCAGGTCGGCCTCGTCCCGATGGGCGGAGAGCGGATCGCGATCGGCTTCGCGGGACTGGTCGACGGGCCGCTGGACGCGCCCGGCGCGAAGGAAGAGGCCCTGCGGCGCGCCGCCGCCTGCGGCTACCTGGGAGCGGAAGGTGCGGAGCGATGAGCAAGCCCAGCAGACACAGTGACCACTGCACGCCGGGGAGCAGCCGGCACATCGACCCGCACGAGTACGCCACCGTGCACGGCCCCCGCGCGGGGGACCGGGTCCGGCTCGGGGACTCCGGGCTCGTCGTACGGGTGGAGTCGGACTCGCAGGCGTACGGCGACGAGTTCCTGGCCGGCTTCGGCAAGACGGCCCGTGACGGGATGCACCTGAAGGCCGCAGCGGTACGCGACACCTGCGACGTCGTGATCACCAACGTGCTGGTGATCGACGCCGTGCTCGGCGTCCGGAAGGTGTCCATCGGTATCCGGGAGGGCCGGATCCACGCGATCGGGCGGGCCGGCAACCCCGACACCCTCGACGGCGTCGACGTCGTCGTCGGCACGGGGACGACGATGATCCCGGGGGAGGGGCTGATCGCGACCGCCGGTGCGATCGACACCCATGTCCATCTGCTCTCCCCACGGATCATGGAGGCGTCACTGGCCTCAGGCGTCACCACGATCATCGGGCAGGAGATCGGGCCGAGCTGGGGCGTCGGCGTCAACTCCCCGTGGGCGCTGAAGCTCGGGTTCAACGCGTTCGACGCGTGGCCCGTCAACATCGGCTTCCTGGCCCGGGGCTCCGCCTCCCACGAGGCGCCCCTGGTCGAGGCGCTGGCCGAGGGAGGCGCCTGCGGTTTCAAGGTGCACGAGGACATGGGCGCCCACACCCGGGCCCTCGACACCGCGCTGAGGGTGGCCGAGGAGCACGACGTCCAGGTGGCCCTGCACAGTGACGGCCTGAACGAGTGCCTGTCGGTGGAGGACACCCTGCGGGTCCTGGACGGCCGGACCATCCACGCCTTCCACATCGAGGGCTGCGGTGGGGGGCACGTACCGAACGTCCTGAAGATGGCGGGCGTGCCGAACGTCATCGGCTCCTCCACCAACCCCACCCTGCCCTTCGGCCGCGACGCCATCGCCGAGCACTACGGGATGATCGTCTCCGTCCACGCGCTCAAGACGGACCTGCCGGGCGACGCCGCGATGGCGCGTGACCGGATCCGGGCCGGGACGATGGGCGCGGAGGACGTCCTGCACGACCTCGGCGCGATCGGGATCACCTCCTCCGACGCGCAGGGGATGGGAAGGGCCGGCGAGACCGTACGCCGGACCTTCGCCATGGCCGGGAAGATGAAGGCCGAGCTGGGCCCGCTGGAAGGCGACGGCGCGCACGACGACAACGCGCGCGTCCTCCGCTACATGGCCAAGCTCACCATCAACCCGGCGATCGCCCACGGCCTCGCCCACGAGATCGGTTCCATCGAGGTCGGGAAGATGGCCGACATCGTGCTGTGGCGCCCGCCGTTCTTCGGGGCGAAACCGCAGATGGTCATCAAGAACGGCTTCCCCGCGTACGGGGTGACCGGCGATCCCAACGCCGCCACCGACACCTGCGAGCCCCTCGTCCTGGGCCCGCTGTTCGGCGCCCATGGGGCAGCACCCGCCGAGCTGTCCGTCGCCTTCGTCAGCCGCGCCGCCGCCGAGTCGGGCTCCTTCGGCTCGCCGTACGACACGCTGGGCACCCGGCGGCGACGTGTGGCCGTGCGGGGTACCCGTGGCATCGGCCCGGCCGACATGGTGCGCAACGCGCGGCTCGGACAGGTCGACGTCGATCCGCGTAGCGGCCTCGTGACCCTCGACGGCGCTCCCATGCGCTCCGAGCCCGCGCAGGACGTCTCGCTGAGCCGTCTGTACTTCCTGTGACCTCGTGTCCTGGCCTGACCTCGTGTCCTGGCTGATCTTTCAAAGCCATGCCCAAACTCTTGACTGAATTTTCAGTCGAGAGGATGCTGTTCACACCGCGTACCCGTTCCCGCGCTTCCGCCAGGCTGAGCCGGCCACCGCCGACGGGTACTTCTGGCGAAACGAAGAGAGACCCGTGATGACCGCATTCCGTATGCCTGCCGAATGGTCCGAGCACGAGGGCTGCCTGATGGCCTGGCCCGTCCGCGAGGATCTGTGGGGCAGTGTGCTGGACGACGTCAAGGAGGAGTACGCGAACGTCGCCCGGGCGATCGCCGAGTTCGAGCCGGTGACCATGGTCGCGCCGCCCGGCCACGGCGACGAGGCCCGCACGAGGTGCGGCGACGGGATCACCGTGGTGGAGCTGGAGCAGGACGACTCGTGGTTCCGCGACTCCGCCCCGCTCTTCGTGCTCGACGGTGACGGACACCGCGCCGGGGTGGACTTCCGCTTCAACGCGTGGGGCCGCAAGCACCACCCGTACGACTCCGACGACCTGGTCAGCGGCCTGCTCCTGGCGCACCTCGGAGTCGAGCGCATCCCCTCCGACATGATCCTCGAAGGCGGGGCGATCACGGTCGACGGCGAGGGCACGCTGATCACGACCGAGCAGTGTCTGCTCCACACCAACAGGAACCCCGGAATGAGCCGGGACGAGATCGAGACGGAGCTGAAATCCCAGCTCGGCGTCGACAAGGTCGTGTGGCTCCCGTACGGCGGTCTGCTGGACACGGAGACCGACGGGCACGTCGACGGCGTCTGCGCCTTCGCCGCCCCCGGCAAGGTCGTCGTCTCCCTGCCCGACGACCCCGCACACCCCGACTACGCCAGGATGCGGGCCAACCGCGCGGTCCTCGAGAACACCACCGACGCCCAGGGCCGACCGTTCGAGATCATCGACATCCCGCAGACGTCGTTCGTCGACATGGTCGACGGCGAGGTCGAGGTCTCCTACCTGAACTACTACGTCGCCAACGGCGGCGTGGTCGTCCCGGTGGCCGGTCTGCCCCGGGACGACGAGGCCCTCGCGGTCATCGCCACGGCGTACCCCGGTCGCAAGGTCGTCGGAGTGCGGGCGCTCGCGATCGCCTTCGGCGGTGGCGGAGTCCACTGCATCACCCAGCAGATCCCCGCCACCGCCTGAACCGGAAACGGTCCGCTCCCGGAGGGCCGCTCCTGCGACCCTCCGGCCCCCGCACCCCTCACGGAAAGAGAGCGCGACATGACCACACCCCAGCCCCCCGGGAGCAGACGCCTCCTCGGCAGGCGCGGCAGGCTCGCCGCGACGACGGCCGCCCTGACCTCCCTCGCCGCCCTCGCGGCCTGCTCCGGCCCGCCCAAGGGCGCCGACGCCGGCGGCACCGAGGTCAAGCTCTCCGCGTCCACGCCGAAGGCCCGCGGCGAGATCGACTCCTTCACCTGGGCCGTCTACGCCGAGCCGCCCACCCTCGACTACACGGTGGCCTTCGACTATCCGCAGAACACGGTCCTCTCCAACGTGTGCGAGAGCCTCATGCGCTGGACGCCGGGGCTCACCCTTGAGCCGGGCCTGGCGCGGAAGGCCTCGAACCCGGATCCCACCACCTGGGTCTACGACCTGCGCTCCGGTGTGCGCTTCCACGACGGCAAGGTGATGACCGCCGACGACGTGGTCTACAGCCTCGGCCGACAGCGCGACCCGGACAACGCCGCCGCCTGGGCCCAGAACTTCCAGAACGTGACATCCGTACGGAAGACCGGACCGCTCCAGGTCACCGTCAAGCTCACGAAGCCCGACTCCCAGTTCCCCCAGTACATGGCGACCGCCGCCGGAGTGGTCGCCTCCCAGTCCGGTGTCGAGGCGGCGGGCAAGGACTACGGCACCACCGGTGACCTCGCCTGCACCGGCCCGTTCAAGCTCGGCACGTGGAGCAAGGGCCAGTCGATCGAGCTGGAGCGCTTCGACGGCTACTGGGGTACCAAGGCCAAGGCGAAGAAGGCCGTCTTCCGCGTACTGACCGACCCCTCGGCCCGTACCAACGCCATGCTCAGCGGGGACGTCGACGGCGGCTACCTCATCCCCACGGAGAGCTACGGCCGCCTGCGCGAGAGCGGCCTCGGCACCCTGTACTTCGGCGAGGGCCTCAGCACGGTCAACGTCAACATCACCGACATGAAGGGCCCGCTCGGCGACCTCCGGGTACGCAAGGCGCTCTCCCTCGCCCTCGACCGGTCCGGGTTCGTCAAGGCCGGCCTCGGCGGCGCGGGCACCGTCACCAACTCCCTCACCACCCGAGCCGCCTGGGCCGGAGCCTCGGAGCAGACCCGGCAGGCCGCCTTCGACACGCTGCCACCGACCACCCGGGACATCGAGAAGGCCAAGGCGCTGATCAAGGAGGCCGGCGCCACGGGCACGTCCCTGACCGTCGCCACCAGCTCCATCGGCCAGGACGTCTCCCTCCTCGCCACCGCGATCCAGGCGGCCGGCACCCAGATCGGGCTGAGGATCAACCTCAAGACGATCGCCCCCAACGCCTTCACGGCGCTCTTCACCGACCCCGAGGCGCGCGAGGGCATCGACATGTTCCCGCTCACCTACTACGACTCGATCACCGACCCGCTGGACCTGCTGCAGAACTTCAAGACCGGCGCCTACATGAACTTCGCCGGCTACAGCGACAAGGGCTACGACGGGCTCGTCGACCGGGCCACCGCCGTCTACGAGCCGGACCAGCGGATGAGGATCGAGGCGGAACTGCAGAAGCACGCCGCCGAGCAGCTGCTGTGGATACCGGTCGCCGAGTGGCCCACCGCGGTCTTCCTCAACAAGCGGATCACCGGCGCCCCCACCACCATCGCGTACATGTACTACCCGTGGGCCGCCGACGTGGGGGCCGCGGAGTGAGCTTCCTGAGGTTCGCCGTACGCCGGGTGGCGGAGATGGCGGCCACCCTGCTCGCCGCGTCGTTCGTCGTCTTCGGCGCCATGTACCTGGCGCCGGGCAACCCGGCCAGCTTCCTGCTCTCCGGACGCTCCGCCTCGCCGGAGGCCCTCGCCGCGATCAACGCCCAGTACCACCTGGACGACCCCTTCCTCGTCCGGTACCTGCGCTGGCTCGGCGACGTCGTGCAAGGGGACTTCGGGCGCTCCATCACGTACCGCACCGACGTCTCCCGGCTCCTCGCCGACCGTCTTCCCACCACACTGCTGCTCGTCGTGATGGCGCTGGTCGTGGTCGCGGTGATCGGCCTGGTCCTGGGCTGGATCGCCGCCGTGCGCGGCGGCGGCACCGACTCCGCCGTCCTGGTCGGGACCACGTTCGCCGTCGGCACCCCGTCGTTCGTCGCGGCCGTCCTGCTCCAGGGACTCTTCGCCGTCAACCTCGGCTGGTTCCCCAGCAGCGGATCCGGCGACGGCTTCCTCGACAAGGTCTGGCATCTGACCCTGCCGGCGATCGCCCTCGCGCTCTATCTGATCGGCATGCTCGCCCGCGTCACCCGCTCCGCCATGCTCGACGCGCTCGACAGCGAGCACGTCGTGGTCGCCCGCAGCCGGGGCGTCCCCGAGAGCCAGGTCATCCGCCGCCATGTGTTCCGCAACTCGCTCGGCACCGTCCTCACGACCGGCGGACTGATCGTCTCGACCCTGCTCGTCTGCACGATCCTCGTCGAGACCGCCTTCAGCATCGGTGGCGTAGGCCAGCTCCTGGAACTGTCCACCACGACCAAGGACTTCCCGACCGTCCAGGCCATCTCCCTCATCATCGTGGCCCTGTTCATGGCGGTGAACCTGATCGTCGACCTGGTGCTGCCCCTGGTCGACCCCCGGATCACCCTCGGAACGAGGAGCACCTCCGCATGACCGCCGTCCTCACCCGCCGGCCCGGCCTCTCCAAGGTCCGCACGGCCCGGTCCCCGCTCTATCCGGTCTGCCTCGGCTTCGTCGCCCTCGTCACGGCCGCCGCTCTCCTCGCGCCGTGGCTGGTGCCGTACGACCCCAACGCGGTCGACCTCGGCAACGCACTGGCCGCTCCTTCCGCCGAGCACCCGCTCGGTGTGGACGCCGCCGGCCGGGACACCCTCTCCCGACTGCTCCTCGGCGCCCGCACCTCGCTCCTCGGGCCCCTCGGGGTCGTGGTCTTCTCCACCCTCGCCGGAGTCGCGATCGGCATGGCCGCGGGCTGGCGGGGCGGCTGGCTCGACTCCGTCCTCTCCCGCTCCACCGAACTCGTCTTCGCGTTCCCCGGCATGCTGCTGGCGATCCTGATCATCTCGATCCACGGCGAAGGCATGCTCGCCCCCGTCGTCGCCCTCTCCGTCGCCTACCTGCCGTACGTCAGCCGGCTGACCCGCTCCCTGGTGCTGGCCGAACGCGAGCGCCCCTACGTCAGCGCCTACCAGGTGCAGGGCCACTCGGCGCTCCAGATCTGCCTGCGCCACGTCCTGCCCAACATCGCCCCCGTCGTCCTCGCCCAGTCCACCATCAACTTCGGCTACGCCCTCATGGACCTCGCCGGCCTCTCCTTCCTCGGCCTGGGCGTGCCCGCGCTCACCCCGGACTGGGGCCGCATGGTCTTCGACGGCCAGACCGCCATCCAGCACGGCTACCCGCTGTCCGCGATCCTGCCCTGCGTGTTCATCGTGCTGACGGTCGTCGCGTTCAACGTGGTCGGAGAGCGCTGGGCCGACCGCGTCGCCAGGAGATCCCCATGAGAACGCTGCCCCCACCGACACCCACGCTCGACATCCAAGGGCTTCGGATCACCCTGCCCGGCAGCGCCCGCCCCGTACTCGACGGCGTCGACCTCCATGTCTCCGCCGGCGAGACCGTCGCGCTCGTCGGGGAGTCCGGCTCCGGGAAGACCCTGACCTCACGCAGTGCCCTCGGGCTGCTGCCGCCCGGCGCCGAGGTCGAGGGCGCCGTCCGCGTGAACGGCCAGGACGTGCTCACGATGAACGGCGACCAGCTGCGCGCCCTGCGCACCGGCACGGTGTCCATGATCTTCCAGGACCCGCGCGCCGCCCTCAACCCGCTGCGCCGCATCGGCGACTTCCTCACCGAGAGCGTGACCCTCACCGGGAGCATGAGCCGGACGGACGCCACCGCGCGCGCCACCGAACTCCTTCAGGCGGTGGGTCTCGACGACTCCGCCCTGCGCAAGTACCCCGGCCAGGTCTCCGGTGGCATGCTCCAGCGCGTCATGATCGCGGCCGCGCTGATGGGGGACCCCGCCCTCGTACTGGCCGACGAACCGACCACCGCGCTCGACGTCACCACCCAGGCCGAGGTCATCGCCCTCCTGGCGCAGCTCCGCCAACGCTTCGGCACCGGCCTGCTCTTCGTCACCCACGACCTGGAACTCGCCTCCGCCATCAGCGACCGCGTCTACGTCATGTACGCCGGACGGATCGCGGAAAGCGGCCCCGCCGAAGCCCTCTTCGCCGGGCCCCGGCATCCCTACACCTCGGCACTGCTCGCCTCCACCCCCCGGCTGGACGCCCCGCTGGGCAGGCTCGCCGCCATCGACGGCCAGCCCCCCGACCTGCGACAGGAACTCGCCGGCTGCCCGTTCGCCGCCCGCTGCCATCTGGCCACGGAGATCTGCGACCACCAGGCTCCCGCACCGCTGCCCGTGCCCGGGCGGCCGAACCACTCGGCGGCCTGCCACCACAGCGACCGTCTCGAAGGGAGCTCCGTCGATGCCTGAGACCGTCCTGGAGGCCGTCGGCCTCCGACGCGGATTCGGTGGCGTCCGCGCCGTCGACGACGTCTCGTTCATCCTGTCCGAGGGCGGCGCACTGGGCATCGTCGGCGGATCCGGTTCGGGCAAGACCACCACCGCCCGCATCATCGTCGGCCTGGAGCGGGCCGACGAGGGAGAGGTACGGGTGCGCGGCCGGGTCCGGCCCGTCCGTGTCCGCGGCAGGGCGCAACGGCTCGCCCGAGCCCGCGAGGTCCAGATGGTCTTCCAGGACCCCTATCTGTCCCTCGACCCCAGGACCAGCGTCGAACAGGTGCTGCGCGAAACCCTGCGCCTGCACTTCCCCGACACCGACCACGACCGACGGATCGGCGAACTCCTCGACCAGGTCGGCCTGGGAACCCGCGCCGCCGACGCGCGTCCGCGACAGCTCTCCGGCGGCCAGCGCCAGCGCGTCGCCATCGCCCGCGCCCTCGCCGTCGAACCGGCCGTACTCGTCCTCGACGAGGCGGTCGCCGCACTCGACGTCTCCGTACAGGCGCAGATCCTCAACCTCCTCGCCGACATCCGCGAGGAGACCCGGATCGGCTACCTCTTCATCACCCACGACCTCGGCGTGGTCCGGTGCGTCACCGACGACGTCATCGTCATGCGCCAGGGCCGCGTCGTCGAGGCCGGCCCCACAGCCGAGGTGCTCGCGGCGCCCCAGGACCCCTACACGCGGCTGCTGCTGGACTCCGTGCCCCGGCCCGGCTGGGACCCCGAAGCGATCGCCGCCGCCCGCAGGGCGCTCTGACCGCACCACACCGACGAAACCCCCACCGTCGTCTGACACAGGAGATCACCCATGAACGACTCCGTCGCCGGCCGTCACGCGCGCCGAGGACTGAGCAGGCGTCACTTCCTCGTGGCCGCCGGCCTGACCGCCGCCGCCGGCACCGCACTCGCGACGACAAGCCAGGGCAGCGCCAAGGCCGCCCGTGGCGCCTTCAGGGTCCCGGTCGAGGACGTCCGCCACACCCGTACGTGGATGGCGTGGCCGGACAGCACCGCGATCTGGCGCGGGAAACTGGGCGGCGTCCAGGCGGACATCGCCCTCATCGCCCGGACCATCGCGAAGTACGAGCCCGTCGTCCTGTGCGCGAACCCCGGCAGCGCCGCCAAGGCCCGCTCGATGTGCGGCCCCACGGTCACCGTCATCAGCGCCATCCCCGTCGACGACTGCTGGATGCGCGACACCGGACCCGTCTTCCGTACCGACGGCCATGGCGGCCTCGACACGGTGGGCCTCAACTTCAACGGCTGGGGTGACAAGCAGACCCACGCCAAGGACGGCCTCGTCGCCGAGCGGATCGCCGCCCATGTGGGCGTACCGTTCACCTACGCCGACCTCGTCGGCGAGGGCGGCGCCATCGAGCAGGACGGCGCCGGCACCCTGATGGCCACCCGCAGCAGCCTGGTGAACCGCAACCGCAACCCCGGGATGTCGGAGCGTCAGCTGGAGCGGGCGATGTGCGACGCGTACGGCGCGTCCAAGGTCATCTGGTTCGACGGCGTGTACGGGCAGGACATCACGGACGACCACGTCGACGCGACCTCCCGCTTCCTCGCCCACGGCGAGGCCCTCGTGCAGATGCCTCTCGCGTCGGACAACGACGCCTACGCCCGCGACGCCCGCCGGCAGTACAGCGCCCTGTCCGCCTCCACGACCGCCACCGGCCGCCCGATGGACACGATGCGCCTCCAGGGCCCGGACTACAACAAGATCCGCTCCACCGACCAGGGCTTCCTCGCCTCCTACGCCAACTTCTACCTGTGCAACGACGCCGTCATCAGCGCCCAGTTCGGCGACCGGAGGGCGGACGAGGCCGCCAGGGCGACCCTGGCCCGCCTCTACCCCGACCGTTACATCGAGCAGCTCGACATCGACCGCCTGGGCACGGGCGGCGGCGGCATCCACTGCGTCACCCAGCAGCAGCCCGTCGCGTAACCGGAACGCCGAGGGCACCCCGGGTCGGGCGGGGTCGCGGAGTTTCGAGCGGGGAGCCGTCCGCGCCCCTTACTGAAAATTCCGTCGATCCCTCCTGCTCGGACCATTGACTGAAATTTGAGTCAGTCTCTACGGTGAGCGCACCCGTACGGCGCCGCAGGGTCATGCACGCCGTACGGACTCATGGACACACCCTGGACAGGAGCCCACATGGGGCCAGTTGCCTCACACCCGCACGACTCCGCACCTCTCGCGGGCATCGAACAGCACTCGATCGACTGGGTGCCCCTCTCCGAACGGCATGGCAAACCCTCGAACGTCGGGGCCATCTGGTTCGTGGGCAGCCTCAATCTCACCGGTCTCGCGACCGGCGTCGTGACCCTGTCCATGGGAGCCTCGCTCGTGTGGACGGTGATCGCCACCGTCCTCGGATCGCTCTTCGGCACGTTCTTCATGGCGTTCCACTCGGCCCAGGGCCCCCAGTTGGGACTTCCCCAACTCGTGCAGTCGAGGGCGCAGTTCGGCTACCTGGGCGCCGCGCTCACGGTGTGGGTGTTCGCCTTGGTCAACTACATCGGCTTCAACACCTCCGACGCGCTGTTGTCCGGCCAGGCCATGAACCTGCTCACCGGGATCCCCAACGGGCTCGGATACGTGCTGGCCGCCGCGGTCGCGACGGTGATCGCCCTGTTCGGGTACGAGTGGATCCACCGGCTGAACAGGTGGCTCACCTGGCCCTTCGTCGTGGTCACCGCGGCCGTCACCGGATCCGCCCTGTTCGGGGGAGGGCTGCCGGAAGGCGTCTGGGACGCCGGCCCGTTCGACCTCGCGCCGTTCATGCTCGTGTTCGTCTTCGTCGCCGGCTTCCAGCTGGGCTGGGCACCGTACGTCTCGGACTACTCGCGCTACCTCAGACCCGACGTCCCCGTACGCAGCACCTTCTGGTGGACGTACCTGCCCAGTGCGATCTCCGGGATCTGGGTGTTCCTCCTCGGCGCCGTGGTCTCGGCCGGTGCCCCCGAGGGCACCGATCCGGTCACCGCCCTGAAGCTGTCGGCCGACCGGCTGTTCGACGGGTTCGGCACGATCGCGGTCGTCGTCCTGCTGGTCGGACTGCTCTCCATCATGGCGATCAACCAGTACGGCGGCAGCCTCACCATGATCTCGATCATGGACTCGTTCCGGCCGGTCAAGCCGACGCGGACCATCCGCGTCGCGACGATCGGGATCATGCTCGTGGCCGTCGGGACGGTCTCCACCGTCGTCGGCATCGACCAGTTCAACTGGTTCTTCGCCAACGTGGTCGTGGTGCTCACGTACCTGTTCATCCCGTGGACGGCCATCAACCTGGTCGACTTCTTCTTCGTCCGGCGCGGCCAGTACGTCGTCAAGGAGATCTTCAACCCGCACGGCATATACGGCCGTTGGGGCTGGAGAGGCAACCTCGCCTACGCCATCGGCCTGGCCTGCATGGCGCCGTTCATGGTCATCACCGGCCTCTTCGTCGGTCCCGTCGCCCAGCTTCTCGGCGGCGTGGACTGCTCGCTCTTCGTCGGCCTGCCCGTGGCCGGCGTCCTCTACTGGGCGTTCGCCCGAAGCCTCGATCTGGCGACCGAACGCCGGATGGTCCAGGAGGAGGGGCTGCTGGAACGACTCCACTGAGCCACCCCATGCCCGCACGGAACGAACCTTTGAGAGAAGGAGCACTACGTGAAGACAGCACACGACGGCGGCACGCCCGGCATCAGCCGCAGAACCCTCCTGGCCCGGACCGGAGCGGTCGCGGCCGGACTCGCGGTCGGACCGGTACTCGGCGGCATCCAGCCGGCCCAGGCCGCGTCCTGGCACGTGCCGGGGGAGGAGACGCTGCACAAGCGGACGTGGATGGCCTGGCCGTCCAGCTCCACGATCTGGGGCAGCCTGCTGTCCAAGATCCAGGCCGACATCGCCAAGCTCGCCAAGGAGGTCGCCAAGTACGAGCCGGTGATCATGTGCGCTGACGGCTCGTCGGCCGCCTCGCAGGCCAGGACGGCGTGCGGGTCCACCGTCACGGTGATCAGTTCCATACCGGTGTCGGACTGCTGGATGCGGGACACCGGCCCGCTGTTCCGGGTGGACGGGGCCGGCGGCCTCGACTCCTTCGGGCTGAACTTCAACGCCTGGGGCGAGAACGCCACGACCTTCTACGGCCTGCCCTACTCCGCCTACTCCAAGGACCGCGTGCTCGCCGGCCGGGTCGCCGCCTACACGGGCGTCACCTTCGCCAAGGCGTCCGTGGTCGGCGAGGGCGGCGGCATCGAGTACGACGGCGACGGCACGCTGATGGCGACCGAGAGCTGCTGGCTCAACAGCAACCGCAACCCCGGCAAGACGCGCAGCCAGGTCGAGGCCGAGCTGCTGGCACGGTTCGGCGCCACCAAGATGATCTGGCTGCCCGGCGTCACCGGGTGGGACGTCACCGACGGCCACATCGACGGAACCGCCCGCTACATCAAGCCCGGCGTGGTCATGGTGCAGCTGGCCGGTGCCGTGCGGCCGGACGTCTGGACCGACAACGCCCAGGCCATCCACGACGTCCTGGTGAACGCGACCGACGCCAAGGGCCGCCGCCTCCAGGTCCTCACCATCGAAGGACCCGACGTCCTGCCCCGTATCTCGGTCGGCAAGCGGGCTGACTTCCTCAGCTCCTACATGAACTGGACAGTGACCAACAACGCGGTGATCACCACCCAGTTCGGCGACACCGCCAAGGACGCGGCGGCCAAGACGGCGATCGCGGCCGCCTACGGCCGCCCCGTCGTCCAGCTCAACCTCGACAACCTCTACGGCAACGGCGGCGGTGGCGCCCACTGCGTCACCATGCAGGAGCCCAGCCGCTGACCTGGCCGCTGACCCGACCACTGACCCGACCGGCCCGGATCACCGCCCGCACACATCCAGGGACGGGAGGGCAGGGGCGTTACCGCATGCGGTCCAGGACGGTGTGGCTGTCCCGGGGCATGTCCGCCGCGAGATAGCCCCCGTCGACGACGGTGTTGGTACCGGTGACGAAGCTGGAGGCGTCGGACGCGAGCCACAGTGCCGCACCGGTCAGCTCGGACGTGCTGCCGAAGCGGTTCAGCGGGATCTGCGCGCGGGCCGTGCGGGAGAGGCGCTCGTCGTTGACGTAGGCGGCGTTGACGGGAGTGTCGATCCAGCCGGGGGTAAGGGCGTTGACGCGGACGCCGTGCGGACCCCATTCGGCGGCCATGGACTGCGTGAGGCTCAGCAGGGCCGCCTTCGCCGCGGAGTAGGGGGCGAGCGCCGGCCAAGCCGCGACCCCGCAGACCGTACTGATGTTGATGATCGAGCCGGACCCTCTCTCCACCATGGTGCGGCCGGCCCGCTGGGCGCAGCGGAACGCCGAGGTGAGATTCAGGTCCAGGACGCGCTCCCAGCCCTCCTCCCGGATGTCGAGAATCCGCGACTGGAAGATCGGCCCGCCCGCGTTGTTGACCAGGACGTCGAGGGGCCCGAGCTCTCGTTCCGCGGTGGCGAACGCCTCTTCGACCTGCGTGGGGGAGGTGACGTCGGCAGGAACGGACACGGCCCTTCGGCCCAGACCGCGTACACGTTTCGCCGTGTCCTCGAGTCCTTCGGCGGAGCGGGCGAGCAGGGAGACGTCGGCCCCCGCTGCGGCGAACCCCTCGGCCAGGGCGGCTCCGATGCCCTGTGAGGCTCCGGTGATCAGGATGTGGCGGCCGGACAGGGAGAACATGCTCTCCGGAGTGGCGGCTGTCATGGTGACACCTTTCGTCGCGATCGAGGGCGGCCGAGCGGCGGCCGCAGGAGCCCGACATGCGTATCCGTGGTCACAGGTTCCGGGTGTTGGGGGCCAGGCCGCAGAGCACCCGCCCGTACAGCTCGAAGGTCGTGTTCGGGTGCAGGGAGGCATGCTGGTGGACCGCTCGCATATCGCGCTCGATGCGCTGGATCGGCGCGGAGCTGTACAGCGACGACGCGCCGCTCGCGGTGGCGAGGATGTCGACCGATTCCTTCGCGCGCCGGCAGACCGCGCCGACGTCGGTCCGCACGCGTACGCGCTCGTCGACGGTCCACGTCTCGCCGCCGGTCGCCTTCGCGTCGAGCAGCTCCGCTGCCCGGCGGGCGTGGAACTCGGCCTCGTCGACGAGCATCGCCGCCTCGCCGACCTGGAGATGCGTGACCGGAGCCTCCCGCTGGCTCGCGTAGTCGGTGTAGGCGATCCGTCGCCCCGGAAGGCGTTCGAGAAAGGTCTCCTGGGCGGCTCGGGCCAGGCCCAGCGCGGTGCCGACGGTGCAGACCGCCACGGTGGGAAACAGCGGGGAGCGGTGAAACGGGCTGCCGGGGTCCAGCTGGGCTTCGGTGTGCCCCTTCAGCAGCGCTCGCATGGGCAGGGCGTGCGCGGAGGGGACGAAGACGTCCTTCGCCACCGACGTGACGCTGCCGGTTCCGCGGAGGCCGCTGGCGTGCCAGTCGTCGACGACCGTCATCTCATCTGCCCTGGTGAGCACGAGCAGGGGCAGGGCGTCACCCGCTGACGGGGCCGAAGCGGGGGCCGCCTCCGGAGTCGACGTCGGGATCGCCAGGAGCATGTTCCACCCGCTCTGGGTCACCCCCGTGTTGAAGGCCCAGCGTCCGCTGACCAGGTACCCGCCGTCCACCGGTATCGCGGTACCCGGCTTGCTCAGGATCCCGGAGATCCGCGCGTCAGGATCCGCGAACACCTCCTCCCGGACCTCGTGGGGATACATTCCGGCCAGCCACGCGAAGATCCCCCACACCGACACCGTCCACGCGGTCGAGCCGTCGCCCCGCCCGATCTGGGCGAGCACCTCCACCATGGTGCGCATGTCGGCCTCGTGGCCGCCGTATCGCGAAGGCACCCGCATCCGCAGCACGCCCGCGTCCGCCAGCGCGCCGATCGTCTCCTCCGGTAGCCGCCGTCCCTCCTCGGTCCGCTCGGACCTCTCTCGTAAGAAGGGGACGAGCTCGGCAGCACGTCCCACCAGGTCGTTCCTGAGGGGCGCTCGGGTGCTTTCCACCGGCAATCCTTTCGCCTCTTCCATCCCTCGGGCGGGAGATCGCGCAGCGGACACCAGGGATCGCTCTCCATGACACGCCCCCCGCCCCGACTCCGTGTCACGGACACCGCGCCAAGTGTGCCCACCTCACCCCATCGCGGCTAGAGCGCCTCCGGATCGTGGTGCCCGTGGCGCCCCGAGGGACGGGCCGTGGGGGGTCTGGGCAGCGCCTTCGCCGATACCGCCCTGCTCGTCATGCCTGCCGCCACCGCCGCGCACTCTCCGCGGGACCACCCGGCGATCACGCACGCGGACGCCACGGCCGTCCCAGCGCCGCCGGATCGCTCTTCACCGAACTGGCCGTGGACACGGAACCTGGCTTCACCCAGCAGGGGGGCCACCCAGCCCCTTGCCGTGTACGACACCGACACCGACAGCGGCTTCGAGTTCACCTTCGCCGGGATCTTCCCGGCGGGCGGTGAGGCGACGGCCAAGTGGACCTTCACCGCGGGCGGTACGGGTGGCATGGCGACCCCGGTCGGTCTCCTGAACGCCTCCTTCGACGCGTCGCTCGACGACATGAACCGGGCGCGCTCGGACCGTCCGCTGTCCGTCCCGGCCGATGTGTCGGGTGCGGTCGACGGTCTGAAGTCCGTACAGGCATGGGTGACCGCTGACGGCGGTGCCACCTGGCAGTAGGCGAAGCCGCATCTGGACGATGAGGGCCGCTACCGGTTCACCGTCCCGACCGACCTGCTGTCGACCGGAGGCTTCCTCGGTGTCCGCCTGACGGCCGAGGGCGGCGTGGGCAGCACGCTGACCTCGCGCTGCCGCCGCTTCGTACCGGAGCGGCGGCACCCCTTCGGGGCGTGCCGGGGTGATCTGTGCTCCGGGCCTCGCTCTTCGGTGCGCCCGTTGCGCTGAGCCCGTTACCGGACAATGCGATGGCGTGTGGTGAGGCGGGTGTCTACGATCCCCGGATGGCCGGAATGTCGATCACCGTATGCCTGCCCGGTTCGGTTGCGGAAAGGGTGGACGAGGCGGTTGCCGAAGCGATGGCGCCGTTTGCAAGTGACGGTGTGGGCGCCGTGGAGCGGGATGTGTGGGACAGCTATCGGATCTGCCGTTCCGCGGGTCTGCCGGTGCTGGCGGGTCACGAGGGCGATCCGCGGCTGATCGCTGATCGCCCCCGCTGGGACGGCTCGCTGGAGCCCGCGTCGCCCGGAGAGTGCGCGGGAGGGACGCGGAGGCTGATCGACTTCCGCGACGCCCTCAGGGGAGAAGCGGCTGAGCACGCGGGCCGGGTGTGGGATCGCTGGCAGGAGGTGGTTTCCCGTCACCTGGCCCCGGATGACGAGTCAGTGTTCTTCTCGCGTCACCTGGCCGCCGGAGGGACCAGGGACTCGTACGGGACATCGCGGGAGGCCGCCGACTACCGGGCGCAGCCGGCCATCCGCGCCTGGGCGGATGTGGCGCCGGTGCTGGCCAGGCCCGACATCGCGGACCACTTTTCCTTCGGCTGGGATCCGGTCGGAATCGGGCAACGCAGCCGCGAGGAGTACGTCGACACCTACGAGTTCAGCCTTCTGCCCGTGCGCAACGTGCTGACGCTCAGTGGATGGTGGTACGAACTCGGCGACGCTCCCCTGCACGGCGCCTGCCGCGGTCCCCTCGAATGTGTCCACGAACCGGACTTCGGCAGGGAGCACGTGGGGGTCCAGTCCTATCTCATCGGGCTGCCCGCCGAGACTCTGCTCGTCAACGTGCACTGCCACGTCTGATCCACCCCCTAGGGCGAGCGCCACTGCGACCGGGCACCAAACACATCGGCGGGCTCGCCGCTGCCGTGGCCTATCGGTGCCACCGGCACCTGACCGTCACGTCAGCTCCTGTACGCCGTGCGGCTCGAATGGCAGCGTTCCTCTCGGATCCGCCGGCGCTCGGCTGGGATCCAGGATCAGGGAACGACCACGCCACGAGCGTGTGTACGGCGGCACCGACCCGCTCAGCGAGGCCGTCGACCGGCTCACCGCCGAGACCGGCACCCTGTTCGTGATCGCCGCCGGCAGCACCGGGCCGGCATCGCCCGCCATCGGATCGCCCGGCGCCGCCGACTCCGCCCTGACCGTCGCCGCCGTCGACAAGCAGGACACGATCGCCCCGTTCTCCAGCCGTGGACCGCGGCTCGGCGACGACGCGCTCAAGCCGGACATCGCCGCACCGGGTGTCGGCATCGTCGCGGCCCGCGCGTCCGGCACCGCCATGGGCACGCCCGTCAACGAGGCCTGCACGGCGGCCAGCGGTACGTCGATGGCGACCCCGCACGTCGCCGGCGCGGCCGCCGTCCTCGCCCAGGCCCACCCCGAGTGGACGGCCGCCGAGCTCAAGGGCGCCCTGATGCCGGGCGCGAAGACGCTCACCGGCGGGGCGGTCGCTTCCGGAGCGCTCACCCTCGGCGCCGACACCGTGACCCTTCCCGAGGGCGGCAACGCCGACGTGGCCGTCACGATCGCCCCGGACCTCGCCCCCGCCTACGAGACGTACACCGGCACGATCACGGCGACGGGGGAGGGCGTCACGGCGCACGCCACCGTGGCACTGAACCGCGAACAGCCCACCGTCAAGCTGACGTTCAAGGGTCTGATGCACGACGGCAGCCCCGCCACCGCCGTCAGCGCGATCACGGTGCGCGACCTCGCGGACTCCGGCCCGCCGATGGGTCTCCGACCGGATGCCGGCGGTGTGGCCACGGCCGCCGCCGGCAACGGCTCCGCCGCCGACCAGACCTACGCCTCGGACGCGGACGAGCTCGCCGACATCGCGGTGAAGACCTACTCCCCGGCGGCGAATCCCGACGAGATCGTCAACAGCCAGGACGGCTGGCTCGGCGTCAGCACCGTCACCCAGCGGGGTGGGGGACCGTTCGCCCCGATGGCGTTCGGCACGTCGCAGCACGTGTACGTCAACGCCGAGGACGCGAAGTGGCAGCGGGTCGTGCTCCCCTGGAACGGCGCTGCCGTGACGTCCATGGTGCGACCGCACGAGCCCGGCGAGCAGGTCGCCTAGGACTGGTTCAAGCCGGTCCTGCGCCCGACGTCGCCGATCGACGTCCACGCGCCCGGAACTGACACGACGCCGTCGCGGAACGACGAGGGGATACTGGTCCAGATCCCCGTCTGGACCTCACCGGACGGGCACCCACACGAGGTCCTCGCTGCCGCACGGATGCCCGTCATGACGGCCTCGAAGCTGGTGCATCGCCTGCCGGGCCTGCGGTGACACGGGGAGGTCAGGGGCCGCGCGCATGGCTGTCGCCGGCGAGATGATCCCCGGACGGACAGGCCGGTAGCAGATGGCCTCAGACTGCGACGGAGAGCAGGTCCACCACGAAGACGAGTGTCGAGCCCGCCGGGATCAACGGCGAGGGTGACTGGTTGCCGTAGCCGAGGCGCGGGGGAACGATGATCTCTCGTCGGCCGCCGACCTTCATCCCTCTGACCCCGCGGTCCCAGCCCTTGATGACCTTGCCACCGCCCACGGCGAACTTGAACGTCTGGCCCCGGTCCCAGGAGGCGTCGAATTCCTTTCCGGACTCGAAGGTGACCCCGACGTAGTGAACCTGGACAACCCTGCCCGGCTTCGCCTCAAGCCCGTCCCCGACGACGAGGTCGCGGATCGTCAGCTCGGTGGGCGCGTCACCCTCCGGGAGGTCGACCTCGGGCTTCGTCAGTTCACTCATGGCAGCCTCACTCTTCATCTCTCCGCCGGAAGCCCTCGTGCCTCGTACGGACCGGCCAGGCACATGGTCACTCTATGCGGGAGATCATCATGCTGCCGTGAGCGCCGATCTCCTGCAGCACATCAACCCAACGGAGCACCATGCTCAGCGTGCCCGGAAGTGCTACGCCATCTACGCCATCGGTACGCTGCGCCATGAAGAACCGGCTCGCCCTGTCGAACGTGGCACCAACGTCGCTTGATCAATCGTCCAGCCCCGGCACTCAGGCCGCCGCCCACGGTTCAGTACGCCAGCCCGGCAGTTCCTTGTCCAGCCATTCCTCGACGGTCCGCCGCCAAGGGTCGGCGGAGTCGCTGTCGACGACGTCGGCCCAGGTGTCCTCAGCGACGTCCGGATCGACGACGAGGCTGTCGAGGTAGGTGTCGAAGTCGTGAGCGACGTTGGTGAAAACCCCCTTCGACAGGTATCCCGGGTGAGGGACGCCGTGTACGAAGGCGTGGAGCCGACCATGGGTGGCCGGGTTCAGGCACCCCGATGGCCCTGGCAAGATTTCGTAGCCGGAGATCGTCTCTTATCGAGGCGTGAACGATGACTCCGCCGAGTCACAGTGACCACCAGCAATACAGGCCCATGCTGCTCGCCCGAGCACGTGAGGCCAGGCCGGCCAGGGCTTCTAGAACACCGGTAGCGGTCTCGGCATCGACCTGGCTCTGCCGCAGTTCGTCCGTCCTGGACCATGGCTCGGCGAACCGCACGAGGTCATCCGGTGTTGCAGTGACGAGTGCCTCGATCAGCGAGTCCGAGAGGCTGAACACGAAGGGGCCGTCGGCTTCCGGTGGGGACAGCAACTGTCCGGATCGCGGACGCTTGCTGGCTTCCTCGTAGCTGCAGCCGGTCGCGATCCCTTCCAGTTGGGCAATGGCGACCACCGGGTCGATGCCCTTCAGAGAGGCCGTGTCGAGTGCGGCCTGGGCCGGTCCACCAGGCATGTGAGCCACGGCGGCGGCAGCCTGGTCGTCAGTGGCGGCGAAGTAGTCGCACAGAGTCATGCCGCCGATTCTGACATCCACGGCTGAAACCCCCGCCGAGGCGACGATGCATCCGTGACGACCAGACCACGGCGCCAGATTTTCAGGGGACAGACTGCCCGCCGCACCGACCGTGTCACCGAGATGATCTCCGGCTACGAAATCCTGCCAGAGCCACTCCGATGAGTACGCGGACAGCCTTCGCCATGATCAAGACCCAGCCCTGTCGACAACGCTCCTGCTCAACACACCCAGGACCCGTGCCGCCGTCTCCCGCAGCAGCAGTACGGCGGCCGTCGACGCCGCGGGACCGGAGGTCCGTGTCGCCAGAGACGCGCCCGCGCGGCGCACCGCGTCGAGGCGAAGACGCTGGACGCCGACGAGAGCCCGTACGAAGGGCCGATACGAAGGGTCCACCACGCTCGGGAGAGGTGCAGCCGCCGCCAGGTCACCGGCGGCCTGGTCCGCCTGCTCATCGACGAGCCGGCCCAACGCCGCGCCGGGCCGGGTGAGGTCCGCGCCGTGGCGTGCCACCGCGTCGACGGGGACGCCCGGCCGGCCCGCGCGCACGTCCTCGGACAGGTCCTCCAGGAAGTCGATGCGCTGCATGGCACGCATGAGCTGGTGGCAGCCGTCCGTGAACGCCACCCGCGCCGACGCCTCCGCAGGCGCGAGGAGACAGGCCGTGAGCATCAGCGCGGGCAGGGAGTACTCCCGCACGTACTGCTCCAGTTCCTCGTCGTCCGCGATGGTCCGCCACGCGACCTCACGCTCGCAGCCCCGCAGGAACTCGTCCACGTAGCCGCGCACGTCCGGGTGGCGCTCGGCGGTGCGTGCCAGGCAACGCAGCACGGGCAGCTCGGAGTCACCTTCGGCGAAGGCCTTCCGCACGAGACCGTCCCACTCGACCAGCGCGGCCGCCCGCTCTTCCGGCGCCCCACGGTCGATCCGATCGTCGGTGTCGTGCATGAACGCAACGGCGGCCACGACGTGCGGCAGCAGCGCGGCGGGGAGCAACAGCCGCGCGGCCGCGTACTCGGCCGTCGCGAACCTCCGAACCGCCCGCCGCTGCTCCGAGTAGTCCCGCCGCAGCCGAGGGTCCCTGACCCCGACCGGGTCGAGGGCCCGCTTCCCCATGCCGATCTCCTGTCGTCGTCGGCAGCGAGCTTACGGGTGCCCGAGCAGGAGACGCGGATGAGCCCCCGGCACCCTCTCTGGCGGCAGTTGCCTGATCTGTCGTGCCCGCTATCGGACGACACAGATGTCTGGCAGCAGCGAGGCGTCCGCGCCTTCACGGGCGAGAACCTGCTGAGCCAGCACGCGGGCACGGCCCCATCCCACGTCGCTGATCAGAGCCGCAGCTGCCCACCGATCCGTGGACTCGTCGCAGCTCATCTCATCGAAGATCGAGTCGATCAGCCGGAGCTCGGGCAGGGCATCACGGCTGAGGAATCCTTCCTCCACCAGACCCTCGGCCATGCGGAATGCGTGATCGAAGTCGAGTGCGATCTCGTCCGCCGCGACACCGTGCTTCTCCAGCCATGCTGTCTGGCCCCGTGCAGGTGCCGCCACTACCGTCAGAGCCTCGTTCAGGAGGCGACGTCGGAACGAAGGATCAGGAGCTGCCACAGGTCGTTCCACGGAACCGTCACCGCAACAACCATCCGCCTATGGCTCCCCCCGTGATCCGGGGGACAGGGACAGGATTGCCACCCTGATCCGAGACGGAAACGCTCAGCGCGCGTCGAATGCCGCCTGCAACGCGTCCTCCGTGGGGGCGATGACAACCGCGCTTCCCTGAAGTTCCGCAGGAAGGTGACGACGCTCCTTCTCGTGGAAGATCAGTGCCCCACCGCTTTGGGGGACGACCGAGGCTCCGAGGGCTGCCGCCAGCCGGGCGAGCACGCCGAGCATCGCGCCACGGGCAAAGCGCGTCGCCGTCACGCACGGCAACCCGCTTTCGCCGTGGGACTCGTGGTACAGGTCCGCTTCGCCCCCGTCCTCCGCGCGGAGTTGGGAGAAGCCCTCATCCTGACCGCCCGCCACCACGTACGGCTCCGTCACATGCCGAAACCGTTCGGCGTCCAACGCGACAACCTCGCCGTCCACGAACCGGAGCAGGAAGATGCTGTAACTCACGGCAACACTCTGCCATCGTCATGATCCGCCGGACAGGGCCTAGTCGAGGGCGGGAGCAACCTGGCAGGCATTGCTGGACGTGTGGGAACGCCCTTCACTGCCTGTGAGTGAGTGAGTGAGTGAGTGAGTCGAGGGGGGCGTCGACAACCTGCGTCGAGGCTCGACACGCTGTGTCGAAAGCCCGAGGGGGACAGCGGCTGCCGCCAAGACCGTGACACGCAGGAAGGCCGCGTTGACTGAGGTGTTCGGGGCCGGGCGTCCCTCGGCCGGCACGGAGAAACCTCGTGCACGGGGAGGTCGCCCCTGCCACAGTGATCGGATGACAACCCTGCCCAGCGACCCGGACATGGCAGATCGGGTCCTCATGGACGTCGGGCGAGAAGCGTTCAAGCACGCCCGGGATCTCCTGCGCGCCGCGCGGCTGATACTCGACGCCGGGATCTGGTCGGTCGCCTACGCCAACGCGGCCCTCGCCCTCGAAGAGATCGGCAAGGGGGTGATCTGCACCGGCATCCTCCCCATGCCCGACGAGGAGCGGAAGGCGGAAGTGGAGGCCTTCCAGCGCAGGTTCACCGACCACGAAGCGAAGTCCTACTTCGCGCACCTCGTCCTGCAGATGACCGAAGGCGACGGTCTCCAGACCATGGAGCAGGCCCACAAGGGGGCCGTACGGGACGCCAGGCGCACGAACAAGAACAAGTTCCGTGGCCTGTACGTGGACTACAAGGAAACCGGGCACATCCTCAAGCCGAGCGACATCACCAAGGCCCAGGCAACCGAGCTGATCTCCACGGCAGAGAAGGCCCTTGGCCTCTCCAAGGATGCCGAAGAGGCCCTGGCGCAGCCCGCCCTCTACTTGGCGCTCCTCCGCCGTGTCCGCGCGGCCGGCTCCCATGGCGTATGGGGTGACGTGGCCGGGGGGATCGACGCTCTCCTCCTCGCCATGCCGGCGGTCGCCCGGGACGAGGTGACCCCGCAGGAAGCCTTCCAGGGCACCCCCCTGGGGGCGATGATCGAGAGCCTGGTTCTCGACGACCTGGTGGAGGAGTTCGGCACCGTGCAAGGCGAAGGTTCCTGACCACAGTCGTCCGCACGGTGGGGGAGCGGCGGCCGAGGGGCGTGTACGTTCTCCGATCCCGACCCGTTCAGGCCGTCAGATGACGGGCGTGGCGGGGGAGGTCCACCGAGTCCCCGGCCCGGGATGAGTCGTGGGCCACGCAGGGGATCACGCCTGGTCGGGCGTGCCGGGCAGTCGGCCCGGCACGGGATCGCGAGGCTCGGCGAGGCGCCGGATGAGGTCTTCCTCGGTGCGTTCGGCTGCCGGGTCGTGCCAGAAGGAGACGGGAACACCGCGGATGCGGCGGCCTTGCGGGTCGAGGATCTGGCCCGCGAGTTTGAGCGGCCACAGGGTGACGGCCCGGTCGGTGATGGTGAGTTCGGGGAAGCGCGCGTACAGGCGGGTCTCGAAGGCGGACATGTCCTCCATGGAGCGCAGCCAGACGGTCAGCAGGAGGTTGTGCGGGCCGGAGAGCGAGGCACACAGGCGTGTTTCACGCTGGGCGATGAGCTGTCCGGTGATCCGGGCGGTGGCGTCGGGCGGTGCGACGCCCCAGAGGGTGACGGCGACGGGCCAGCCGGACAGGTACCGGGCGACTTCGCAACGGTAGATGAGGGCGTCCGCGCGGTGGAAGCGGTCCAGTCGCCGACGGACGGTGCTGGGGCTCGCGCCGGTGCGTTCGGCGAGGAGGGCGGCCGACGTGCGGCAGTCCTCGCCGAGGAGAGCGAGCAGGTGGTGGTCGAGCGCGTCGGCGGAGGAGAGACCGCGGCGGAGGACGGCGCCCCCGCCGGGCTGGTCCGGGGTGAGGGCCTCCCTGCCGTCGGGTGCGAGCCGGTCGAGTCGCCAGCGGCTGCCGACGGCGTGCACGGCGGAGGCGATCTGGGAGCGGGTCGCGGCGACCCCGGGCAGCGCCTCCAGACGCAGGCCGACGTAGCGGGCGAGCGCCGAGTGGTCGGGGAACACACCGGTGAGGATCAGGTCCCGTGAGCCGGTGACGTGGTCGATTGTGATCAGGTGCGGGTCGTCCACGATGGCCGCGGCCACCTGGTGCAGGGAGCCGGCGGTGCAGTCGACCTCGACGATGGCGACCACCGGCGGGACCGGGCCGATGCCGGCGGGGTGGCAGCTCAGCCATGCGTGTCCGGCCTCGGTCAGCCTTCTCCAGCGGCGTGCCGCCGTCGTGGCATCGACGCCGATGGCCGCGCCGATCTGCTCCCAGCGCGCTCGCGGCGAGGTCTGGAGCGCGGTGACGAGCTGGTGGTCGAGGCCGTCGAGAACATCGGCCTGGATGGTCGATTCCGGCTGCATGTGACTCATGTGCGGCGGTTTCCTGCGGATGATCTCTGCCGATGGTGCGGCTCGCCACGATACGCCCATGTCACTGCTGAACGAAGCCCATGCTCTCGCTCCCGTCCTGACCGAGCTGCGTCACTCCCTGCACCGGGAGCCCGAACTGGGCCTGGACCTTCCCCTCACTCAGGCGAAGGTGATCGCCGCCCTGGCGGAACTGGGCCTGGAGATCACGCCCGGCCGGGCCCTCAGTTCGGTCACGGCCGTGCTGCGCGGCGGCCGGCCCGGGCCGGCCGTGCTCCTCCGGGGGGACATGGACGCCCTGCCCGTCCACGAGGACAGCGGTGTCCCCTACGCGTCCGTCATCGACGGGCGGATGCACGCCTGCGGTCACGACCTGCACACCGCCGGGCTCGTCGGCGCCGCACACCTGCTCGCGGCCCGTCGCGAGCAGCTCGCCGGTGACGTCGTCTTCATGTTCCAGCCCGGTGAGGAGGGCCAGGGCGGCGCCAGGATCATGATCGACGAGGGGGTGCTCGACGCGGCCGGTGAACGGGTCGTCGCCGCGTACGCGTTGCACGTCGTCTCCCGTGGCGCCCCGACCGGATTCGCCGCCACCCGGCCGGGCCCCATGCTCGCGGCGTCCGACACCGTCCACGTCACCGTGCGCGGCGTGGGCGGCCATGGTTCCTCCCCGCACGCCGCCGTCGACCCTGTGCCCGCGCTGTGCACGATGGTCACCGTGCTGCAGACCCTCGTGACGCGGGAGATCGACATCTTCGACCCGGCCGTCGTCACGATCGGCTGCCTGGAGGCCGGTACGGCGCCGAACGTCATCCCGGAGTCGGGCCGCTTCTCCGCCACCGTCCGGACCTTCTCCGACGCCTCGCGGGCCGCCGTCCGCACGGCGTTCGAGCGGACCGTGCACGGCATCGCCGCCGCCCACCGAGTGAGCGCGGACATCGACTACGTCCACCAGTACCCGCCGACGGTCAACCACGACGGCGAGACCGCGTTCGCCATCGAAACCGCCCGGGACGTCCTCGGCGAGGACCGGGTCTTCCTTGCGCCGACGCCGCTGGCGGGCTCGGAGGACTTCTCCTTCGTGCTGCGCGAGGTGCCGGGCGCGTTCCTCGGGCTCGGCGCCTGCCCCGCCGGCACGGACCCCACCACGGCCCCGATGAACCACTCACCCCAGGCCGTCTACGACGACGCCGCACTGCCCCACGCCGCGGCGCTGCTCGCCGGACTGGCCCTGCGGCGCCTCGCCCCCGCCACCTCCGGCCCGTCGGATCGGTCCTCCTCCGCCTCCTCGGATCCGTCCTCTTTCGCACCCTCCGCACCCTCCGTGACCTCCGATTCCTCCGTCGGATCCCTGGTCTCGCCTTCCTCGCAGGAGTGATCCATGACCCACACCAACAGCCCGGCCAGACCGGTCGCACAGGTCCCCGCGCGTGCCGTCACCGCCGTCGTCGGCCTGCTCGTGTTCTTCGAGCTCACCAGCGGGATCCTCCAGGCGGGCATCACACCGCTCCTTCCCGACCTCGCCGCGCACCTGGGCATCGGCACCGCCGACACCAACTGGATCATCTCCGTCCAGCTGCTTGCGGCCGCCGTGTGTGTCCCCCTGTTCGGACGCCTCGGCGACCTGTACGGGCACCGGCGAATGCTCCGGATCGCCCTCGCCGTGACCGCGGCGGGAACCCTGATCGTGGCACTGGCGGACAGCTACCCGGTCCTGCTGGCCGGGCGGCTCCTCCAAGGACCGCTCGCCGCCCTGCTGCCGTTGGAGATCGCCCTCGTACGCGACCGGCTGCCCGTCGCCGAGGCGCGGCGGGCCATCGCCCTGCTCGTCGGCTCGCTGGCGCTCGGCTCCCTCGTGGGCGGCCTGGCCCTGGCCCTGGTCCACTCCGCCTCGGGGGACCTGCGCCTGACCCTGCTCATACCGGCCGCGCTCGCACTGGTCTGCGTGCCCGTCTCGTACGTCGCCGTTCCCGAGTCCGCCCATCGGGCGACCGGCCGGGTCGACTGGCCCGGCGTGGCACTGCTCAGCGCGGCCGTCCTCGCCCTGCTGAGCGGCGTCGGCGCGGCGAAGAACGGGGTATGGGGCAGCCCTGCGGTCCTCGGCCCGCTCATCCTCGGTGTCGTTCTCCTGGCCATCTGGATCCTCGTGGAGCGGCGCACCGCCGAACCGCTGGTGGACCTCCGCGCCCTCACCGGCCGCGAGGCCGGCCCCTTCTACCTCGCCGCCTTCCTCTTCGGCGTCTTCTACTTCGGGAGCCAGGCTCCCAACACGATGTTCTTCGCCGCGGATCCGGCGACGACGGGATACGGCTTCGCCCTGTCCGCCCTGGCCATCTCACTCGTTTCACTACCGGGCTACGTCGCCGCCGTCCTCGGCTCCTTCGCCACCGCGGCGGTCGCCCGGTGGATCGGCTACCGAGCCACCCTGGTCACGGCGTTCGGGCTGGTGGCCACCGCGTTCCTCCTGTTCGCGCTGGTCCACGACGCGGTGTGGAAGATGGCGGCGGAGTCCTTCCTCCTCGGGCTCGGGATGGGCCTGTCGCTCGGCGCCATGCCCACCGTGATCGTCGAGGCGTCGGACGCCTCCCGCACCGGGATCGCCGCCGCCCTCTACAACAACGTCAAGACCCTGGGCGGCGCGGTCGCCGGCGGTCTCTTCGCCTCCCTCCTCAGCGCCTTCGTCTCTCCCACGACCGGCCAGCCCGGCGAGAACGGCTACCGCACCGTCTGGCTCGTCGGTGCGCTCTGCGCCCTGGCGGCCGCAGCACTCAGCGGGCTGGCCCGCCGTCACGAGGGACAGGCGCCGGGGAGCGCCGACCAGTAACTCGTAGCACGATCACGGTGCTTGCCCGTGGAGCCGTCCCAGGAGTTCGATTCCGTCCGGGGGCCATCCCCCGGACGAAGAACACCGAACCGCACTGACCCGATCCGATCCGATCCGATCCGATCCGACCCGACCTGTCACCGAAGGACACCGAGCACCCCAGGAACGGAGCCCTACCGTGCCCAGCCTGACCAGCAGAGCCATGCCGACGGTGCTGAGGCTTCGCGGCGCCAAGAAACTCTTCGGCTCGGCGGAGGCCGTCCGCGAACAGGTCCTCGCCCGTTCGGTGCGCCCGGTCGGGTACGCGCCGCCGGCCGGCCTGGAGCGCTCCGTCGACCTTGCCGTACGCCGGGTGGCCGGATGGCCGGTGTACGAGGTCACCCCGCGTGGCCGCGGCCCCCGACGGCGCGCGATCTACCTGCACGGTGGCGCGTACATCAACGAGATAGCCCCTCAGCACTGGAGGCTGATCGCCCGGCTCGCCGTCGAAACCGACACCCGGGTCACGGTGCCGATCTACCCGCTCGCCCCCCTGGCCACCGCGGCCGAAGTGGTACCGGCCGTGACCGACCTGGCCGCCGAACTCCTCGAAGACGGCGCCGACACGGGTCCGATCCTCATCGGAGACTCCGCAGGCGGCGGCATGGCGCTCGCCGTCGCCCTCCACCTGCGCGACCGCCGACTGCCCCCGCCCGCCCGTACGATCCTCATCTCGCCCTGGCTGGACATCACCCTGACGGACCCGGCCATCGCCCCGCTCGAAGACCGCGACCCCTGGCTCGCCGTCCCCGGCGCGCTACGCCGGGGAGCTGTACCGCGGAGACCTCCCCGCCGACCACCCGCACGTCAGCCCCCTTCTCGCCGACCTCACCGGGCTGAACCCGATCACGCTGTTCAGCGGAACCCGCGACATCGTCAACCCCGACGCCCGCCGACTGGCCGCCCGAGCCACAGCCACCGGCGTCACCGTGGACTTCCACGAGGCGCCGGAGATGCTGCACGTCTACCCCCTCCTGCCGATCCCCGAAGGCAGAGCGGCCCGCGCCACCCTCTGCGCCGCCCTGAGGACGAGCTGACGACGCACCGCGCGTGCGCTCCCCGCCAGGAGGCCCACCGTCCCCGCCCGCGAGTTCGCATCGAACGCGCCGACCGGGCGATGGGCCACCTCTCCAGCGTCCGAACGACGGTCAGCCCGTCAGGGACGTCCACATGGTCAGGGGCCGGTCGTCGACCGAGATCTGGTCCTCGTGGCCACCGCCGTCGCGGATCACGATGATCCGGTACGTGTCCTGGTGGAACACCCAGAACAGACTCAGGCCGTTGATCCGCTGCATGTCCGGCACCGCGAGGAACTCGTCGACCTGGGTGATCCCGTTCAGCGATCGCCACAGGTCGAGCCCGCGGTCGCCGCGCTCCAGGGCGTCCTGGTGCATTCTGCCGTCGGCTACCGAGATGAGCCGGTAGACCTGACGGCCCATGAGGGTGTGGAAGACCCAGTAGTGGCTCTTACCGTTCACCCGCTGCATGTCGGGCACCGGAAGGAAGGCGTCCACCCTTTCGACGCCGCTGAGCGAGACCCAGGCGGAGAGCGAGCGATCCGGGATGTCGGTCCCGGCCGCCTGCTCGGGAGCGAGCCCGGACTCGGCGCCGTCGGCGATCCAGATCCGCCGGTAGACCTGACGGCCCTCGACGGTGTGGAACAGCCAGAACCGGCTGCGGCCGTTGATCCGCTGCTCGTCCGGGACGGGCAGGATCGCGTCGACCTTCGTCACCCCGGCGTAGCACGGCCACATGGTCAGTGGCCGGTCGGGGCGTTCCCGGACGTCGATGTGCTCGTCGCCGTCGGCGATGGAGATGGTCCGGCAGACAGCGCCGTCGCTGCCCGCGCCGTATGCCCAGTACCAGCTCTTTCCCTGGTCCCGCTGCATCCCGGGGATGGGCAGGAAGGCGTCGGTCGGCCGGACGACGGCGGGCGGCTTGTCGGTGAGCCGGCCGTCACCGAGGTGCCGCAGCAGGGTCAGCGAAGGGACGAAGGCATAGACGGACCCCTCTGTGAAGACGAACTGGCTGAGGCTCAGCTGAGTGGTCTTGCCGGGGGTCTCGTAGCTGAGCTTGCCGGCGGCGCCGACCATTCCGTCGGGGCCGGGCTTCTCGGTCCGGTTGGGCGGAAAGTCCGGGCTGTCGATCCATGACTTCTGGATGAACTCGAACTGTTGCACGAGGTCCGACTGGTAGCAGACAAAGAGCAGGCCGCGCTTCTCGTCGGGCCCGCCGGGGCCCTCCGAGGCGGGGTCGAAGGGTGCGCCGTACGGGGCGCCCCGGCGGATGATCCGGCGGCGGTCCATCACCGGGTTCTCGTCGAACGGCGGATCGCCGGGCTTCTCCTGCAGGCCGTCCCGGGGGTTGGTCTTGCGCAGGTGCGAGAAGAGCGGCGTGACGAAGCCCTCGGGGTCGTTGCGGTAGCCGAAGTCGTTGTCGTCGCCGGCCAGCGCGTTGGAGGGCCTGTCGGCATGGGGACACGTGGCGACGGGCGTGCCGGAGCGCCACCGGCCGACGAGGCGGGCGGCCAGCCACTCCGAAGTGGCCTCGGGCGGCACCACCTTGGCCTCCTTGAGTGCCTTCAGCTGGACGGCGACCTGGTACCAGAAGCCCGGGACGTCCTGGCCGAGCCGCCGCACCACCTGGAAGGTGCCGTTGTCGGCCCAGTCGGGCGTCTCGTGCGGCACGCCGCCGACCCGGTCGAGCCCGACGACGAACTCGCCGGGCGGGATGAGCCGGGTGCCGTGATGGCCCTTGACGTACTCGGGCTTGACGGGGTCGGGCTCGTCGAAGCCGGTCACGCCGGGCTCGCTGACGCCGTCCTTGAAGCCGAAGTGCTCCTTGCCTCTCCGGCTGCCGGGCAGGGTGGCGGCGTCCTGCTGGAACACGATCACGATCTTTGCCGAGGCGGCCGCCTCGCGCTGCTGTCTGACCGCCGCCTGGAGGTCCTGGACGGTGTCGGAGGCGACGGTGAGGACGGCGTGGACGACCTGGCCCTTGCCGTTGCCGAAGAGCCACATCTCCGGCGAGCTGTCGCCGGTGTCACCGAGTGCCCGCTTGTCCGAGCCTTGTGTGAAGGCCTCCAGGCCGCTGCCGGGCTTGACGGAGGGCAGCGGGTCCTTCCCGGTCAGCTCCCGCAGGCCCGCGCAGGTGAAACTGACGTTGATCCACGTGGCTTTCAGTGTCTTCGGGTCGTCGCCGGCCGAGGCCTTCCTGGCCTTGCTGAAGGCGGCGTTGAAGGTCGCCACCTGCCGCGTCGTGGAGATCTGCGGTTCCAGGCTCTTGACCCAGGTACGCGCCCGCGCCGGGTCCTCGAACTTGAGGAACAGCAGGGTCATCTGGTCCTTCTTGAAGCCGGCGATCACATCGCCCTGGATGTCATCGCTGTCACGCAGCTCGAGGTCGTCCACCATGCTCACTCCAGAAGATCGACACCTCCGCGCATCTGTTGCGCAGAGTGATCTGCAACGTACGCGGCACCCGTGTGGGCTTCCGGTAGCCGACGGGCCGACGAAGCGACCCATCACCCGTTTGTTGTCCGCAAACGTGCTGGTCAGGGGGCGCACGAGGCGCGATGGGGCGCGTTCGAGGCTCGCGGTCACCCGCCTGCATGCCCCGGGGTGACAGCCGGGCATCCCGCCGGAATGCTGAAGCCTGTCACTTTGCGTGAACAGGTGGCAGCCCTGGCTCTGTCCGTCCCCGACGCGTCCCCTGGTCGGGGCTTGTACGCCTTCACCTCTCCGACAAGGAGTCCCATGCCCCGCAGTAATCCGCCCCTGCCCACTCGCCGACGGCTCGCCGCGGCGATCTCGGTCTGCGCCGCCACCGCGATGGCCGCGTCCCTGGCCCTGGTGTCGGCCGGCCCCGTACTCGCCCACACCGGCCACGGCGAGGAGGGCGAGGCCTTTCCCTACGGCCCGGCCTCCCGGGCGGCGACCGTACCGGTCACCGTCGACCCGGCCGAGGCGGCGACGCTCGGCAAGGAGCACGCCGAGGAGCACGCCCGTACACGGAAGGCCATGGCCGACGTCGGCGACTACCCGCAGACGACCCGTACGGAGCGGCTCAAGGCGCTGACCGCCTCCCAGGAGAAGGCCAACGCGTCCTTCGACGCCGCCGAGTTCGGCCGCTTCCGGGAGTACTTCCAGTCCCCTGACTTCGCGGCCCACATCGCGCTGCTGCCCACCGGCAAGGTCCTGCTGTTCTCCTTCGAGCGGATCGAGACCAACCCGCAGAAGGAACCCGCCCCCACCAACACCATCGGCAAGGAGAACGCCGGCCGCGCCTGGATCTGGGACCCGACCAAGGGGACGGGCCCCGGCGCGTTCTCCGAGAAGAAGCCGCCGGTCATCAATATGCCCGACGGTACGAACGAGCCCCGTCCGGCCCCGTTCTTCTGCGCCGGTCACTCCTACCTGCCCAACGGCATGCTCGGCGTCTTCGGCGGCAACCTCGGCGGCAACGGAGGCTCCGGCGCCAAGCTGTCCCTGGTCTTCGACCCCTGGGCGGAGGAGTGGTACCTGAACAAGGACATGTCCGTCGGCCGGTGGTACCCGAGCGTGGTCACCGGCGCCGACGGACGTCAGGTGATCATGTCCGGCCAGTCGGAGCTCGGCTGGGGCACCCCCACCCCGGTCGTCGAGCGATTCCCCGCCGCGACCCAACAGGTGCCGTTCGACAAGTCGGTCAAGCCGATCGGCTGGGGGGTGGACAAGCTCACGACGGAAGCCCCGTTCAAGTGGGACTATCCGCACCTGTTCTCGCTGCGCGACGGAAAGATCTACGGTCTCGGCCGCTCCGTGGACCAGCAGTGGCTCTTCGACACCGTCGCCGACACCAGGAGCGACCTGCCGAACCGCCCGGACATCAACAAGGACAAGCCCGGCCCGGACGGCGGGGAGTGGAGGCGTAACTACGGCTCCGCGGTCCCCCTGCCGGCCGGCTTCAGAGGTCCCGACTCGGTCCTGGTGCTCGGCGGTGACCGCAACGACCCGAACACCTACCGCCTGGCCGGCGGCAAGTGGAACACCGAGAAGCCCCGCGCCTTCGGGCGGACCCAGGACGACACCCTGCTCCTGCCGAACGGCAACCTGCTCACCGTCAACGGCGCCTTCGACATCCGCGACTACGGCAACGGACCGTACAACCCGAACGCCGACCTGAAGTACCGCCAGGTCGAACTGCGCGACGAGAACGGCGACTGGAAGCTCGGCCCCGTCCAGCGGCTGCCGCGCGGCTACCACTCCAACGGCGTGGTCCTCCCGGACGGCCGCGTCATGATCACGGGCGACGAGCTCCAGCAGCTCGCCAACGACCCCGACGTCACCGACAACAACAACGGCAGTATCGAGATCTACGAACCGGCCTACCTCCACCAGGGCAGCCGTCCCGCGCTCGGCCTGATCTTCAACCCCAGTGTCGGCTACAACGAGAAGATCACGGTGAGCACCAGCACACCGGGCGAGGTGACCCGCGCCGTACTGCTGGCCCCGACCACCGCCACCCACTCGATCAACACCAGCCAGCGTCACCTCGAACTGCGCATCAAGAGCCGCAGCGGCAACTTCCTGGAACTTCAGGCCCCGCCGTCCGCCGCCGCGGCCCCGCCCGGCCACTACATGCTCTTCCTCCTCAACGAGGAGGGCGCACCGAGCAAGGCCGGCTGGGTCCAGCTCAAGCCCCCGGCGTAGGCCGCCGCCAAGGTGAAGGCCGGCGACTGACACCCACTGTCCCCTTCGGGGCGGGCCCCCAGCCTGGTCATGGGCACGGCTGGGGGCCGCCCTCGGAGGGCACCGCGCCGGTGCCGGTACGGGCGGGTCGGACCGGCTCGTGGATCTCACCGGGCGAGGGCCGCTGCCGTCGTCGGTGATCTCCGGCGAGCTTCAGGGCAACGGCGCCGATGGGGAGGATGGCGATCATCAGCGCACCGCAGCCGACGAGGACGACAGGGGCGCTGGTCCGGTCAAGGAGGAATCCGCCGCGCATTGCCCCGAGGGGGGAGGCCGTCAGGAGTACGCCGCTTCGTGCGGCCAGAACCGTGGTGAGCGACTCGGCGGGTGCGCGGCCCTGGATCAGAGTGAGGGAGAGCGCGGAGTAGGGGCCGTAGACGAGTCCGGCGAAAGCGAAGCCGATCACGGAGCTTCAGCGTTGCCGCTCCAGTGTGAGGATGGCCTTGGCGATTGACGTCATGCGGTTGGGGCTGCATCGGGACCTGCGGAAGATCCGCCAGGACTTCAGCCTTGCGACGCCGCGTTCGACGGGTGCTCGCGCTGCGGCCAGTGCTTGATTGAGGCTTTTCTCTGTGGGGGTGAGTTCCTGCAGGGGTCTGCGTTTGATGCCGGTGGTCAGCCATGGGCCAGCACCCTGGTAAGCGAGATCGGCCACGACGGCAACGCCCTGGCGCTCGCAAATTCCGGATGATTCGGTGGGTACGAGCAGCGGGCAGGTCGTGGGCGCGACCCGGCAGAACGGGCGAGAGCCACAACAGCCGGCCGCGCGGGTCGGTGACGACCTGCACGTTTACGCCGTGCCGCCGGTGCTTGGCGGAGTAATCGGCCCGGCCGTCGCCGACCCGGTCGCACTCGACGAGGGTGCCGTCCAGGAGGACGAAGTCCGGTTCGTGCTCGCGCAGCGTCTTCAGCAGGCCTGGCGTCTGGCCGGCGAGCAGATCGACGACCGCTCTGGTGTAGGCGTGAGCGGTCGACTCGCTGATCCCGAAACCGGCTGCGATCTTCGCCAGAGTAGTGTGCTCGCGCAGGTACACCAGTGCCACCATGGCGCGTTGAGACGGACGGAGCTTGCAGCGGCGGTGCCCTCACGGGTGACGATCAGCATGGTGACCCACTCCACGAGTGCATGCGGCAGGTCGAGTGCGGCAGGATGGACGACCAACGAGTCCTCCGAACAACATGATTGAGACGTCAGACATCTCGATCAACAGGCCGGGGGCTTCGCTCGTTGCGCTTCATGATCCATCACTGTGATTGAGTGTTTTGTCTGGCCATAACCGCCACATGAAGCGCTCACGCGGAACCGAAACCCCTGGGGTCAGTCCTGACCTTGGGTGTACTGAGCCGCGTACCAACTGGAGTCGATGGCGGGGTTGCGCAGCGCCCCCCAAAACCGCTCGTCAGGTATCGGTGGCAGTGGCGGATTGCCCAGGTCCGCATGCAGATCCGCACGCCAGTCGAGAGTGAAGTGACTCCGGTTCTCCGCGCTCTCGCACACGGATCTGTAGGGGGACCCCCAGATCCCGAGGGCTATCTTCTCCGCGGCCCACCTGCGAATGACGTCTCGGTCGGTGTCGGCCTGTGCGAGCACCGCACGGAGTCGCATGGCGAGCGGGCCGGTTTGGTCTGGCTGCGGTAGGGCCACACCACGCTCCCACGCGTCCAGGGCTCCCTTGACCTCCGGGTAGTTGTTCAGCCCCGTTTCGACCGCCAGTCTGCGCAGCTGCCTCTGCGCAGCCTCAACCACCTGCTCATACGGCAGTACTGCGATCAGTGCACCGAGTTCCTCATGCCCGTCCAGGTGGCTCACGTGGAGGATGTCGGTGGGACCGTGGGACAGGTCCAGCTCTGGCAGCTGCTCATCCGGTGCGGGAAGGGGCTCGTCGGCACTGCACTGCGGCCTGGCAGGCAGAGGCGCCTCCCAGAACAGTCGGCCGTTGAAGGTGACGACACCAGCGTCCTGGCCGCGCTCAAGTGTGTCGGCCAGTTCGGCCAGATGCCCACCCAGCGAGTCGGCCTGCCCAAAACGGGTGCCGGTCTCGTCGAAGAACCGTCCGATCGCACCGAAGGAGTCCCGCTCAGTACGGCAATCCATCAGGAGACCGTCCGATGTCACGTCATAGGAACCGAACTTTACGTAACTGCGAAGCCAGTAGTCCTCGGTCTCCCCGTCGGGGCCTTGGTCGATGCCGCGCATGAACTCGGTATCCCCGAGGATTCCGCTCACTCCGAGCAGCCGGTCGCCCGTGCTGAACCGGAAAGCCTCAGGTCCCTCCAGCGCCCCGTTGTGTCGGAGGAGTGAAGCGACCAGGTCCGGAGGAAAGGTGACCCCCAGTTCCTGTTGCGCTGCTGCGATCTCCTCGTCTCCTGCGGGCGGCCGAAGCGTGGCGAAAGTGCGGGGCGTGTGCTCGCGCAGCCACGCGTCGATGCGAGTCCATGAGTCCTGGACCAGGTCTGATGTCATAGGGCCGACCTTAGAGCCAGCGGCTGACAACAGCTTGATCGTCGCTCACCGGCCTTGCCGCCGGGTTGGCGTTCAGGCCGGCAAGCTCGAGTGGACCCTTGTCCCGGCTCACCAAGCTGCAGGCACCGGACGCTGCAGCCACCCACTCGACACTGAAGCGCTCAATCGCAATCACCCGATCGGTGGCCAACTCGAAGAAGCTCACGGAAGGGAGCGCAGTATGCGTGAAGGAGAAGGGGAGCAAGCCGATGCCGTGGCCCGCGATGATGCCGAGCACGGCCGACCACAGCGGTAGTCGTCCGGCCGCGCCCAGCGCGAGGGCGCCGATGACGGCTCCGATGCCGAAGGCGACCCAGTAGGCGCCGAGCAGCCCCACGTCGGCGTGGAGTTCGGCCGTGACGAACAGAGGCAAGGCGACTTCCACGGGGCCGAAGGCGAGGTTGAACACCCAGGTCACGGCGAGCAGACCGAGGAGTTCCGGCTGACGGAGCAGAATGCTCAGCCCCCGTGGTGCGCTGTCGGTACTGGTACCGGTACCGACAGCGCTTCCGGCGATGGGGGCAGGGTGGTGCGGCTGGTCTGGAGGGCGAGCAGGGCGAACGTGGCGGCATCGAACCCGATGATCCAGGCCGGGGACGCCACTTCCGTGAGGAGGCCCGCGAGAGCAGGGCCCGCGATGGTCGCACTCCACAGGCTGGTGCTGAGCACACTGTTGGCCGTCAGACGCTGGTCGTCGGAGAGCAGGGGGACGAACAGGGCGTGCTTGCCTGCCCTGCCCCAGGCGTGAAGCAGCGAGGAGGTGCTCAGAAGCCCGATGTACACGTCCGGTGTAGGGCATCGTCAGGATGTCGCTGTGGGCCACCTCGCCCCTGACCTTCGGCCTGCCCAAGCGCAAGCACCACCTGGCCACCGCGCCGAAGGCGTCCGCTGCCGAGCAGGTGGTCGCGTAGCCGCCAGGTCGCGCTTCACTATCTCGAGCCACTCGACGCCGTGGTCACCGGTGAATCCACCGTTGCAACCGGCAAACGGCCCTCATTCCCCGCCTGCCCTGGCGCTCCGTGTCGAGAAGGTCCGCATCAGCTGCTTCCGCTACGTCCGCAATCCGAGAGGAACCGTCCCGCGTCGCGTCCGGAACCCCGTTCACCCGGCGAAGAACTCCCTCCTCTGAAGGAGAAGACATGTCCACCCAGGCCGCGCCCGCAGTCAACGCGTCGCCCTCCCCCTGGCTGGCCGCCGCCAGGGCGATCGCCTTGCTCACGGTGAGCCCGGGGCCATAGCCCTGACCATCCTCGGTCTTGAGTCGCTGCTCGGGTACGTCGGCTTCGGCCTCGGCGCCGCCACCATGATGCTCATCGGCAACCCCTCTCGGGCACCGCGACCGCACCCGAGATGTTGCCCAGCTGGTCCGGCGCCCTCGGCCAACTGCTCTCGCCCGGTGCCGGAGGCCAACTGCTGCGCTCCACCGCCTTCTTCGACGGTCACGCCGCCGCCTGCTCCGCCACCGTCCTGGCGACGTGGCTCATGCTCGGTCTGGTGCTGTGCCTGGCCGGCAGCCTGCGCCGCCGCCCTACCGCCACCGTCGAGGACACGGCCGCGCAACCGGCCGCGCACGCGACGGTCTGACCGCCTCCTCGCCCACCGACTCGGCGCGCAACACCCCACCCGCTTCAAGCCCACGCCGGCGAAGCGGCGACTGGTCGGCGGCACACCGGCCATCCACTACGCGGTCGTCAACGGCGCCCCCGCCATCCTGTTCGTCCTCGGCGATCGGGTCATCGGCGCCGTGACGTTCGACAACGCAGGCGGCAGGATCGCGACCGTGCGCGGCATCTCCGCCCCCGCCCGCCTCACCGCAGCCTGGCGGGAGAACGGACCGGACGCGCCGCTCGTCGCCCAGTGGTGACCCCTGACGGTCAGGTGAGGCCCATCGGACCGTGCGCTTCTCCTTCCGTGAATGCCGCAGCACCCCGAGGTGTGAATCACATAGGAAATGTTCAACCCTGTCAGGCGGCGTCGCGGTCACTCTCATCACTCACACGTCAGTGACCTCGACTCTTCGGCGATAGGGCGGATATGTCATGGACCTCCAGGTCCAACCATTGGGAGCGCTCTATCTCGATAATCGTCCTTTCCCATAGGAAATTCGCGCAGGATCCCTTGACAGCCCTTCGGCCTGCCCGCTGCACTGCTGCCCTGTTGCCGGGCCCCGGCAGTCTCTCCGAAGGAGCCCTCACACCGTGTCAGACCGTTCCGCCTTCCTGCCGCCCTCCTCCGCCGACGCCCCGTCGGGGCTGTCCCGCCGCGGCCTGCTGCGCGCCTCCGCGTCCGTCGCCGCACTCTTCGCGCTCGCCTCGCTCCCCGAGTTCACCTCGCCCGCCGGCGCCGCGACCCGCCCCGACACCCTGTCCCTGGTGCCGGAGGCCGAGGCCGTGACGCTCTGGTACAAGCAGCCGGGCAAGGCGAGTCTGATCATGAACGAGGGCCTGCCCGTCGGAAACGGCCGGCTCGGCGCCATGACGACCGGCGACCCGAGCCATGACACGCTGATCGTCACCGACGGCACCCTCTGGACCGGCACCGCCAACACGAGCCTCGGCTCCGACGGTCAGTTCCCTTACGACACAGTCCGCTTCGGCTCGTTCGGCATGCTCGCCAAGGCTTACCTCGACCTGCCCGCCCACACCGCCGGGGCGATCACCGACTACCGCCGAACCCTCGACCTGAGCAACGGCCTGGCCACCGTCACCTACCGGCTCGACGGGGTCACCTACCGGCGCGAGGTCTTCGCGAGCCGGCCCGACGATGTCCTGCTCGTCCGCCTGACCCAGAGCGGCGGCGGCTCCCACACCGGCTCGATGACCCTGGCCGGCACCCGCGGCGAAACCGTGACCGCCGACTCCTCCACCGCCGAAGTCTCGTTCGCCGCGGCGCTCCCCAACACGCTCAAGTACGCCACCGTGGTGAAGGCCGCCGGCGTCGGCGGCATCCTGTCCGCGACCGGCGCACAGGTCACCTTCACCGGGTGTACCGAAGTGCTCCTGGTCGTCTCGGGCGGCACCAACTACAAGGCCGACGCGTCCGTCGCGTACAAGGACGCGTCCCTCGTCCCGCTGACCGTCGCCCGTGCCAGGGCCGCGACGGCCGCCACGGTCTCCGGCTCGTCGCTGCTCGCCACCCACGTCGCCGACTTCCAGCGGCTCCAGGGCACGATGACGCTCGACCTCGGCACGTCCACGACCACACAGAAGGCCATGGACACCCCGTCCCGCCTCGCGGCACGCGCCGCAGGTGCCACGCCCGACCCCGAACTGGAGGCTTCCTACCTGCAGTTCGCCCGCTACCTGACGATCTGCGGCTCGCGCGACGCGATGCCGACCAACCTCCAGGGGCTCTGGGTCGACACCAACACCCCGGAGTGGATGGCCGACTTCCACACCGACATCAACGTCCAGATGAACTACTGGCTGCCCGACCGGGCCGGGCTCGCGGAGTGCTTCGACGCGTTCACGGACTACTGCGTGGCCCAGCTGCCCGGCTGGGAGGCGGCCACCAGGAACCTCTTCCAGGAACCCCGCAACGGCTTCCGCAACTCCAAGTCCAAGGCGGCCGGCTGGACCCTGGCGATCTCCACCAACATCTGGGGCGGAAACGGCTGGTGGTGGCACCCGGCCGGCAACGCCTGGGTGTGCAACTCGCTCTACGAGCACTACGAGTACACCCAGGACACCGCCCACCTGGCGAGAATCTATCCCTTGCTGAAGGGCGCCTGTCAGTTCTGGGAGGCTCGCCTGATCACCACCACCGTGACCGACGCCGTCACGGGCGCCCGGCGTCAGGTGCTGATCGACGACCACGACTGGTCGCCCGAGCACGGACCGACCAACGCCCGTGGCATCACCTACGCCCAGGAGCTGGTTTGGCAGCTGTTCCACAACTACCGGGCCGCCGCCGCAGCCCTCGGCGTCGACGCCTCGTACGCCTCGACTGTCGCGGGCCTCCAGAGCCGGCTGTACCTGCCGCAGGTCAGCGCCACCAGCGGCTGGCTCGAGGAGTGGATGACCGACGACAACCTCGGCGAGACGGCCCATCGCCATCTCTCCGCCCACGTCGGACTGTTCCCCGGGGACCGGATCAACCTCCAGGACTCTCCCGCCACGCTGGTCGCCGGTGCCGCCAAGCTCCTCGAAGCACGCGGCATGACGAGCTTCGGCTGGGCGAGCGCCTGGCGGGCGATGTGCTGGGCCAGACTCAAGTACCCGGAGAGGGCGTACCAGTTGGTGACCGAGGTGATGCGGCCGACCGTCAATCACAGCAACGGCAGTGCCATCAACATGTTCGACTTCTACGCGCTCTCGGCAGGCGGATCGGTCTTCCAGATCGACGCCAACTTCGGTACGCCCGTGGCGATGCTGGAGATGCTCGTCCAGTCCCGCCCAGGCCGGGTCGAGCTGCTGCCGGCGCTGCCGAAGGCGTGGGCCGGCTCGGGATCGGTCACCGGAGTCGGCGTACGGGGCGGCTTCACGCTCGACCTGTTCTGGTCGTCCGGCCAGGTCACCGGCGCCACTCTGCACGGCGCCCCCGGCCGCTCCACGACCGTCGCCTTCGGTGACTGGTCCCAGGCGGTCACCGTCCCGGCGGGCGGCTCCGTGACCGTCTCGCCGTCGGCCCGGTACACGGTCTTCCAGCTGGTCAACCGCAGGACCGGTACCACCGCGACCGTGCCCGGCGGCGCCTCGTCGGCGGGCACCGGCCTCACTCTGGCCGCGCCCGGTTCCGGGGCGAGCCAGCAGTTCCGCTTCGTGCCCGTGGGTGACGGCCTGTACGAGATCCACACCACCCACGGCGCGACCCCGCTGGCCTGGGACGTCAGCGGGGCCTCCACGGTCGACGGCTCCCGGCTGATCCAGTGGCAGCCCTCGCACTCCGCCAACCAGCGGTTCTGGCTCACCGACACCGGCGGCTACGCGACGCTCACCTGCGCCCACAGCGGAAAGGTCCTGGCTGCCACGGCCGACGGCTCGGCCATCGAGCAGCGCACCCCAAGCGGCGACCTCGGCCAGCAGTGGCGCCGCGTCGGCGCCTGACCGCCCGTACCCGCAACACGCCGGCTTCCAGGCCGGTGACGTCATCGGCCTGAGCCTGGGCGCCTACCTGGCCTGCGAGGAGCGGGCGGTCGGGCTACCCGGTTGACCACGCGATCCGATCGACCGACCCACCTCTTCCGAAGGAGCACACATGTCCCGGGCGCAAGCCTGCCGTACGGCCCTCACGGCCGTCCTGATCCTGTTGCTGGGAGCGCTGACGAGCATCGCGGCTCCCACCGTCGCCGTCGGCGCCGGTCCCACCAACTCGATCACGCTCAACGGGACCAAGCCAGGCCGCGTCTTCGACGGCGTCGGCGCCATCTCCGGCGGCGGTGGCAACTCGCGGCTCCTGGCCGACTACCCCGAGCCGCAGCGCGGCCAGCTGCTCGACTACCTCTTCACACCCGGTTACGGGGCCTCACTCCAACTGCTCAAGCTGGAGATCGGCGGCGACACGAACTCCACGGACGGAGCCGAGCCGAGCATCGAGCACACCCGGGGCCGCGTCGAATGCGACAACGGCTACCAGTGGTGGCTGGCGGAACAGGCGAAGGCCCGTAACCCCGAACTCGTCCTGGCGGCCCTGGCCTGGGGCGCGCCGGGCTGGATCGGCGACGGGAACTTCTGGTCCCAGGACATGATCGACTACTTGGTGACCTGGATGGACTGCGCGCGCTCGCACGGTCTGACCGTCGGCTACCTCGGCGGCTGGAACGAGCGCGGCTTCGACAAGGTCTGGTACCGGAACCTCAAGAGCGCGCTGGTGGAGCACGGCTACGCCGGGACGAAGGTGGTCGGCGCCGACACCGGCTGGGAGGTCGCGGACGCCATGGCGAAGGACCCGGCGTTCGACGCCGCGGTGGATGTCGTGGGCGTGCACTACCCCTGCGGCTACCTCGGCGCGTACACCACCTGCCCGAGCACCCAGACCGCCCAGCGCCTGGGCAAGCCGCTCTGGGCCAGCGAGAACGGCTCCCAGGACGCCGACGGCGGAGCGGCGGCCGTGGCGCGGTCCGTCAACCGCGGTTACCTCGACGGGAGGATGACGGCCTACTTCAACTGGCCGGTGATCGCCGCCCTCTACCCGAACCTGTACTTCTCCACCGACGGCATGTCGATCGCCAACCAGCCGTGGTCGGGCAACTACCACATCGGCAGGACCACTTGGGTGACCGCGCACACCACGCAGTTCACCCGCGTCGGCTGGCGCTACATCGACTCGGCCTCCGGCTACCTCGGCGGCAACCGCACCAACGGCAGCTACGTCACGCTGCGCGCCACCGACGGCGCGGACTACAGCACGGTCATCGAGACCATGGACGCCACCGCCGACCAGACGGCGAGCTTCACCGTCAGTGGCGACCTCTCCCAGGGCCAGGTCCACGTGTGGGCCACCGACGTCAACTCCCCTGACAGCACGCGGCACTTCGTCCACCAGCAGACCGTCACCCCGGTCGCCGGCAAGTACACCCTCACCCTCCGGCCGGGTCACGTGTACACCGTGACGACCACCACCGGCCAGGGCAAGGGCACGGCCACCCCACCGGCCCGCTCCGCGCTCGCCCTGCCGTACACGGACGACTTCCAGACGCCCGCGACCACCACCTCGCCCCGCTACTTCTCGGACATGAACGGCGCCTTCCAGACCGTGCCGTGCGGTGGCGGCCGCACCGGGACCTGTCTGCGCCAGATGGCCGCGACGAGCCCGATCCGCTGGACCGACGAGCCGTACAACGCCCCGTACACGATCATGGGCGACGGCAACTGGAGCAACTACACCGTCTCCGCCGACGTCCTCTTCGAGCAGGCCGGCTCGGTCGAACTCCTCGGCCGGGTCAACCAGCAGGGCCGTAACAACAACGGCCTCAACGCCTACCACCTGCGATTCAGCGACACGGGCGCCTGGTCCATCGACAAGAGCGACACGGCCTGGAACTTCACCACGCTGGCCTCCGGAACGACCACCGCGCCCGGCACGGGCGGCTGGCACACGGTGTCCTTCACCCTCCAGGACGCCACCCTCACCGCGTCGATCGACGGCGTCGCGGTCGGCAGTGCCACGGACTCCTCGTTCACCCACGGCCAGCCCGGTCTCGGCGTCACCGGTTACCGGACCGACCAGTTCGACGACTTCTCCGTCACCCCCGGCACGCCCGGCACCTCCCGGACCGGAGCGGTCGCTTCGGCCCTGCCCGGCAAGTGCGCCGAAGCCCTGGACGACTCCTCCGCCGACGGAGCCGTGGTCCGCGTCGCCGCCTGCGACGGCCGGCCCGCGCAGACGTGGACCTGGGCGAACGGCCTCCTCACCCACAACGGCAAGTGCATGGACGTCTCCGGCCAGGGCACGGCCAATGGCACCCTCGTGCTCCAGTGGGCGTGCAACGGCGGCCCCAACCAGCAGTGGACGCCGCAGCCCGACGGCACCCTGAAGAGCGCCCAGTCGGGCCGCTGCCTGGACGCGCCGACCTCCGGAACGAGCGACCAGCTGAGGATCTGGGACTGCACCGCCGGCGAGAACCAGCGCTGGATCCTGCCCTGATCGCCTGATCGCCTGACCCCGGTCCGGATTCCGGGCATCGGCAGGCTATTGCCCGCCGATGCCCTGGTGGTCCGCCTGTTCCGCGATGGCTCGGCGGGCCGGGTCGGTGAACTCCCGCTCGACCGCCTCCTGCAGGAGGAGCGACTGCGCGCGTACGGCGGCGTGCTGCGAGGCCGGCAGCGCGTCGAGCAGGCCGTCGAGCATGGCTCGGAGCCTTCGGCAGATCTGCACGGACGAACTTCCGTAGTCACGGATCTCGCAGACGGCGAGTTCGAGGTAGTCGTCCCAGTCCCGGCCCGGGAGCACGAGCCGCGCGTGCCCGGCGCGATCGGCCAGGACGTACCGTCCGGGCAGCCGCGTGGTGCCGACCGTGTGCAGGAACCACTCGATGTAGTTGATGACCTGCACCGCGGTCGTGGGGTCGTTCACCGCAGGGGAGAGGGCCCTGATCGCGACGTCGACGAGGACTCTCAGCGCGAAGGCGGGATCCTGTTCGATCGTACGCTCGGCCCCGAGGGCGACATGGCTGTTCACCCGCTCCGGGTCGGGTCGGGAGGTGCCTCCATGGACCTCCACCAGCACGGTGCCGGGCGGTATGAAGTCCCCGATCAGCCGGGTCACGACGAAGACGCAGTCGTGGCGGGCCGCCTCCGCGACCAGACCGGCCACGTCGAAGGCCTGAATGGCTCCACCGCGCATGGTACGGATCTGCAGCACCGAACCGTCGGACGGTACGCCTCCGTATCCGCGGGGCGCGGCACCCCGGATCGCCGCGGCGCCCTCGGTGAAGACGGTCTCTCCCATGCGGGCGACCAACTCCGCGACGGCCACCGGTCGGAGGCTGTGGGTGAACCGGTTGAGGTAGACGAGCAGGAGTACCAGGCTCACGGCCACCGCAGCGCCGGCCAGGGTGACCCCGAGGTCGGGGACCGACGCGGATTCGACGCTCCGCAACAGGGAGAAGGCGAACGCGAACGTCCCCGTGAAGGTCGCCAGAACCGCTTTCTGCAGCCGGTCCCGGTACCACAGGCGCATGTACCTGGGGGAGAGGGTTCCCGTGGCCTGCTGCACCACCAGCACGCCGATCGTGACGACGAACCCGAGCAGCGCCACCATCGCGCCCACGATGGCGGTGAGCACGCCGCTCGCCGTCGTGGCGGAGTAGTGCCAGCCGCTCGGCGGCCAGTCCGCGCTGTCGGCGGCGAGGGCGGCCTCGGCGAGAACGGCTCCGAGGACGAGACCGATCATCGGCACGATCCACAGACTGGCCTTGACGTACTGCCGCAACCTGAACCTGTCCGCCCAGGACGTCATGACACTCATGCCACGCTCCTTCGCGGGAGGAGTCAGGTATTTGTGAGGCACGACGCGACGACGGGTCCCCTCCACCTCACGGTAGGACGATTCCCGGACCGGCGCGCTGTGGCAGCGCCATCACCCCGCGTCACCGGCTCGCCAGGACGGAGCGACACCCTCGGCCTAAGCTGATCGGGTGCCGTCCGGTCCACCTCACCCCCGGTGCGCAGGTGCGCCGCATGTGGTCGACCGGGCTGAAAGGGGCCCGCGATGGAGGACTATCCCCTGATCGAGGACCATGGTCTGATCGGTGATCTGCAGACCGCGGCGCTCGTGACGACCGATGGGACGATCGACTGGTTCTGTTGTCCCCGGTTCGATGCGCCCAGTGTCTTCGGCTCTCTGCTCGACCGGCGCAAGGGCGGCCACTTCAGCGTGCGGCCGGTTGCGGAGACGTACACGACCAAACAGCTCTACCACCCGGACACGGCCGTCCTGGTGACGCGCTTCATGACGGAGGCCGGAGCGGGGGAGGTCGTCGACTTCATGCCGGTGACCGGAACCACCGCGACGGACCGGCACCGTCTCGTCCGCATGCTCCGCTGCGTACGCGGCAGCATCACGTTCGAAGGGGAATTCGCTCCGCGCTTCGACTACGGCCGCAAGCCGCACGAACTGCACGTCTCCGAGCACGGCGCGCTGTTCACCTCGGAAGACCTGGACTTCGCCGTCCACCCCGTTCGCGAGCCGCAGGACGAGCGGCTGCTGCGCATCCGCCGGGGAGACGACGACGACCTGTGCTTCTCCTTGAGCCTGCGGGCGGGGCAGCAGCGCGGCCTGGTCATGGAATCCGCCCCCGACGGGCCTCCGCGTGAGATCCGCCTGGAGGAGTTCGAGCGCCTCTTCGACGAGACGGTCGGCTTCTGGCGCTCTTGGCTGGGGCAGTCCACCTACTCCGGACGGTGGCGGGAGGCGGTGGAACGTTCGGCCGTGACGCTGAAGCTCATGACCTACGCGCCGACCGGCGCCCTGGTCGCCGCGCCCACGGCGGGCCTCCCCGAGCAGCTGGGCGGGGAGCGCAACTGGGACTACAGGTTCACCTGGATCCGTGACGCCTCGTTCTCGGTGTACGCCCTGCTGGGCCTGGGATTCAAGGAAGAGGCGTCCGCGTTCATCACCTGGTTGCAGGACCGGGTGAAGCAGGAGGCCGGACAGGGGAACGGCTCCGGGCCGCTGAACATCATGTACCGGGTCGACGGCTCCGCCGACCTGGTCGAGGAGACCCTCGGCCACTGGGAGGGATACCGCGGTTCCGCGCCGGTCCGCATCGGCAACGGAGCGGCGAGCCAGCTCCAGTTGGACATCTACGGCGAGGCGCTCGACAGCATCTACTTCGCCCACCAGCACGGCATGCATCTCGACCACAGCGGCTGGAAGGCGCTGCACACCCTGATCGACTGGTTGGCCGACCACTGGGATCAGCCCGACGAAGGGCTCTGGGAGACTCGCGGAGGCCGGAAGGACTTCACCTACGGTCGCGTCATGTCCTGGGTGGCCTTCGACCGCGCCCTGCGGATCGGCTACGACGACGGCCGTCCCGCGGCCGGCGGACGCTGGGTTGACGCGCGGGACGAGATCTACGCACAGGTGTACGACCGTGGCTGGGACCCGGGGAAGCGGGCCTTCGTGCAGCACTACGACGACGACGTGCTCGACTCGTCGCTGCTGCGTATGTCGACGGTCGGCTTCATCACGCCGGGCGACCCCCTGTGGCAGTCCACTCTGGACGCGATGGACCGCGAGCTGGTCAGCGACAGCCTCGTCTACCGCTACAACCCCGAGGCGTCCCCCGACGGGCTGCGCGGCTCCGAGGGAACCTTCTCCCTGTGCACGTTCATGTACGTCGACGCCCTGGCCCGGGCCGGACGCACCGACATGGCCAGGCTGGTGTTGGAGAAGATGCTCACGTACGCCAACCACCTGGGGCTGTACTCCGAGGAGATCGACCTGACGGGACGGCAGTTGGGCAACTTCCCCCAGGCCTTCACTCATCTGGCGCTGATCGACGCCGCGATCACGCTGGACTCGATGCTCCAGGACAAGCGGCGCGCCGGACGGTAGGCCGCGAGAGTCTCAGCGCGATGCGGTGGTGGGCGCGGGCCCGAGGAGAACGACGGTGTCACCGTCCTGTGGCACGGTTTTCCTTCTCTCCGTGACGGGGTCCAGCCGGTGGTCGGCGCGTACCACGAACAGCGTGTCGGATTCCGGCGGCAGCGGGGCGGTGGCCGGCTGCACCATGAACCGGGCGCCCCGTCCGTAGCGCTCCGCGAGGGCGCGGCCGACCAGGGAGTGGCCGAAGAGGATGTCGCCGCCGGTGTACGGAGCGACCACGCCGTGGCTGTCGTGCGGTGGACCCACCCGGTAGACGGGGCCTTCGACGTTGTCCTGCATCACGATCGAGGCGAGCGCGTTGAAGTCGTCGTCGTCGGTGGCCAGGAAGACGGCCGTCACGCCCTCCAGGCGAGCCCCGGGGTTGATGGCCGTGGCCAGCAGATCGCCCTTGGCCAGCTCGAGGCCCGCCCCCTTGATCCGTTCCCGTTCCTCGTCGAGTCCCGCCCACATCAGCACGTCGAGGCCGGCGGACCGCAGCGCCCTGCCCAGGTCGACCACCCAGGACTCGCCACCCACCAGGAGTACGCGGGTGCCCTCCGCCTTGACGACCCCCAGCCGTCTGGCCACCGGCGCCGCCGTCAGCGCGTAGAGCAGAACGGTCCCCACGATCACCAGGAAGGTGACGGGGAGGACCTTCGCAGCCCCGGGCACACCCCGTTCCACCAGGCCGGCGGAGAAGGCCGAGGCCGTCGCCGCCGCGACGATGCCGCGTGGGTCCATCCATCCGACGAAGGCGCGCTCGCCGCGTGAGAGGTCCGTGCGCGCCGCGGCGCCGAAGGCCACGATCGGGCGGACCACCAGGACGAGGATCGCGATCAGGCCGAGCGAGGGAAGGAGTACCGGCACCAGGGACGCCGGGGTGACGGTGGAGGAGATGGAGACGAACAGCAGTCCGATGATCAGCTGGACCAGGGTCTCCAGGAACGGGCGGCGCGCGGGCATGTCGAAGCCACGGATGTTGGAGACGGCGAGGCCGGCCAGGATCGCGGCGATGAGCCCCGTGTCGTCCCGCACGATGTCACAGCCCGCCGAAACGCCGATCACGATGGCGAGCTGTGCCAGTGTTCCCAGGGTCTCGCCGAGCCGCAGGGTGCGCAGCGTGAACCACAGCAGAGCGGTTCCCACGACCCCGCCTACCAGCCCGACGGCGAGGCTGAGGGCGAACTGACCCAACTGGTAGCCCCGACCGATGTCGATCCGGTGTGACGAGGCGACCGCGTGGAAGGTGAGGGCACCGAGGATGGCGCCGATCGGGTCGGTCAGCGTTCCTTCCCAGATCAGGATGCGCCGTACCTTGTCGCTCGGCCGCACGAAGTCGAGGATCGGCCCCACGACCGTGGGCCCGGAGACGACGAGGATCATGCCGAGCATCGCGGCCACGCGCAGGGGCATGTCGAACATCGCCGGCGCCACCGTCCCCGTGACGAGGAAGGTGAGCAGCACGCCGTACACGAGCAGCCTGCCCACGATCCCTCGGGTGTGGTGGGCCAGTTTGCGCAGGTCGAGTCCCAGGCCGGCGTCGTAGAGGATCACCGCGACGGACAGCGACACGATGGCGGAGAAGTCCGGCCCCAGCAGCTTCTCCGGGTGAATGACGTCCGTGATCGCTCCGGCGGCGAACCCGACGGGAAGCAGGATGATCAGGGCGGGGACGCGCAGCTTGCTCGCCAGGATCTGCGATCCGGTGGCGAGCACCACCGTCAGGGCGAGCCCGAGAAGGATCTCGTCGTCGGTCACAGCGGCTTCCTTCCTCGGAATCTGGGCGTGAGGCGCGTCGCCAGGGTCAAGGTGAACTCGCGGTCAGAGGTCGGGTGCCGCACCGTCACCTGTAGTGCCGTTCTCTCTTCGCAGTTCGGCATCGGTGAGCTCTTCGAGCTCACCGTGGGTGTCGAGCCAGTAGAGGAGGACGACGGCCGGAACGACGAGCACCAGGGCCACCAGGGTGACGATCGCCAGCCACGTCAGCGTGGCGGGCGAGCCCGCGGCGTCGGCCACGGTCAGCGAGGTGGGGAGGAGATAGGGGCGCTGGGCCGTACCCCAGGCGATGACGGCCGACGCGACGACGGCGATCGCCGTGACACGCATCCAGGCGCTCGGGGGCCGCAGGAGCAGCACCATGGTGGCGAGGGCGGCCGCTCCGGCCACGACGAGGAAGAACAACCCCAGGCCGTGGGTGAGTCCGTGCCACACATAGGGGGAGTCCTCGTGGGTGACGAACCCGGTGACCACCGCCAGCACGGTGAGTACGGCGAGACTGCACAGCGCCCGCCGCCTGAAGTAGCCGACCAGATCGGGCGCGTCGAACCTGCGGGCGTCTCCGGTCAGGAACACCGCGCCGAGGAAGGCCGTGGTCGCGACGGCGACGAGCCCGAACACGAGGGAGGTGGGGTTCATCCAGGCGTCGGCCGAGGCCTCGGTGCCGGGAGCCACGCGCTCCGACGCGACCCCGCCGACGGCGGCACCGAGGAAGAACGGCGTGACGAGCGAGGCCACGGCGAACACGGCACCGTACAGGCGTCGTCCGGCGAGCCGCCGGGTGGGCTTGCGGAAGGCGAAACCGGCGCCACGCAGGACCATGCCCACCACAGCCAGGGCCAGCGGCAGCCACATCGCGGAGAACACCGTCTGGAAGAGGGTGGGGAAGCCGGTCCACATGACGACGAGGACGAAGACGAGCCAGACGTTGTTCACCTCCCACACCGGAGCCATGGCGTGGTCGATGAGCCACCGGGGGCGCCGACCGCGTTCCGTTCCTCCGGCGGTCAGATCCCAGAAGCCCGCCCCGTAGTCCGTGCCACCGGCGCAGGCGTACGCGGTCACGGCCAGGAGCAGCACCACGGCGATGAGGTCGGCTGTCACGAGCGGTCACTCCCGAGTCGGCCGGTCCCGTCCCCGGCGGGGGGGACGTCTCCCACGGGAAGGGGGGCTCGCGGTCCGTAGGGGAGGTCGTCCTCCGGCGGATGGCCCGAACCTGCCGCGGCCTGCTGCAGGTCGGCGAAGCGCCACCGCGTGCGCATCTTCAGCAGGACGACGAGGAACGAGCAGAAGAGGAACGCGTACACCACCATCACCACACCGAGCATGATCCACAGGCTGGTGGAGCGGGTCGACGTCACCGCCTCGGCGACCCGCATGTTCTGGTACACGATCCAGGGCTGGCGTCCCACCTCCGTGGCGACCCAGCCGCACTCGACCGCCACCACGGAGGCCACGCCCGCACAGGCCGCCGAGCGGTAGAACCACGTCGAGGCGGGCAGCCGGCGGTGCCGCAACCAGACGAACCCGTACCAGAGGGCGAGCAGCACCAGCGCGGATCCGATCAGGACCATGATGTCGAACGCCCAGTGGGTGATGTTCGCCTGTGCCACGGTGGGGCGCTGGTCCGCCGGGACGGAGGTCAGTCCCACCACCTCGGTGTTCGGACTGAACCCGGCCAGCACCGAGTCGAGCAACGGGACCTTGATGCCGCCCGAGACGGTGCCGTCCTCGTTCAGGCGCCCGAAGAGGTACTCCGGCACCCGGGTGTCGGTCTTCCAGACGATCTCCATGGCGGCGAACTTCACCGGCTGCTTGTGGAACACCGACCGGGCGATGGAGTCGCCGAGGACGAGCTGGACCGGGGTGGCGACGGCGGCGATGGTGAAAGGAACGGTGAAGCCGAGCCGGTGGTAGCGGTCCCGGCGGCCGCGCAGCCATCCGACGGCATAGACCCCGGCCACCATGAAGCCCGCGGTGAGAACCATCGCCACGACGAAGTGCCAGTACTGCGGCCCGAACATCGGTGTGAAGATCGCCTTCCAGACGTTCACGTCGACCGGGTTGCCCTCGGAATCGAGCGAGAAGCCCTGCGGCGTGTTCATCCAGGAGTTGGCGGCCAGGATGCCGAACGCTCCGAGCAGCGCGGCGAACGGCAGGGGCAGTCCGAGGAGGAAATGGGTCCGCGGCTTCAGCCGCCGCCATCCGTAGAGGTAGATGGCGATCAGCACGGCCTCCAGGAAGAAGGCCCAGGCTTCGACGCCGAATCCGATGCCGAAGACATCACCCCACCGTCCCATCAGGCCGGGCCAGAGCAGACCGAACTCGAACGACAGCACCGTGCCGGTGACGATGCCGAGCGCGAACTGCACCGCCATGACGGCCGACCAGCGCCGTGCCAGGAGCAGTGCCGTGGCGTCCTTGTGGCGCAGCCCGCGGTAGTGCATGACCAGGGTGATGAAGGGGAAGGCGACGCCGAGGGGTACCAGGATGATGTGGGAGGCCAGCGTGAAGGCCATGAGTTCCCGGGCCGGCAGGAGTTGGGCCGGGGCATCCGCCAGCAGGTGGAGCGAGGTGGACATGCAAGCCTTCGCTGTTCGGGAACGAGAGTGTCTGGGAGAACGTCATCCACCCGTGGCGAAGCCTGGGAAGAGGGTCATGCCGCCGTCGACGTACAGGGTGGTTCCCACCACGTAGTCCATGAGGTCGGAGGCGAGTGCGACGACGGCGTGGGCGATGTCCTCGGGGTCGCCGATCCGGTCGTACGGAATGAGCCGCAGGAGGTCCTTCCGTGCTTCGGGCGTCTCCCAGGCAGCGCGGTTGATCGGCGTCCTGATCGCCCCCGGGGCGACCGCGTTCACCCGGATCTTCTCCGGTGCCAGCTCCTGGGCCAGGGTCTGCATCATCATCTGCACCCCGCCCTTCGAGGACGCGTAGTTGACGTGGCCCGACCAGGGGATGAGCTGGTGCACCGAACTCATGCAGATGATCTTCCCGGCGGAGCGGGAGACCTCGGGGACCACGCCCCGGCGCCGGAACTCCCTGGTCGCCTCCCGGGCGCACAGGAACTGACCGGTGAGGTTGACGTCGATGACCTTCTGCCATTGGGCGAGTGTCATCTCCGTGAGCGGGGCGTCCCGCTGCAGTCCCGCGTTGGCCACGAGAACGTCGATGGTGCCGAACTCCTGGACCATCCGGTCCATCATGGCGACGACCTGGTCCTCCTGCGACACGTCGGCCTCGTACGCCGCGGCGCGCACACCGTACGAGGTGATCTCCTGGACGACCTCTTCGGCGGCCTCTCGGCCTGCCACGTAATTCACGACCACGTCGGCACCCGCTCGGCCCAGACCGATGGCCGTGGCCTTACCGATGCCCGAATTGGCACCGGTGACCAGCGCCTTCTGGCCGTGCAGCAATCGCGCCGGGATCACGCTCTGCGGGGCACCCGCTGTGGACTCCATGCCGCCCTGCCTTCTCGTTACACGGTCGCGCCGGCCCGGGACCGGGATGGCCGGGCCTCTCACGCAATCACCCGATGAGATGGGCGGCATTTCCTGGGAAGCGTCTTTGGGTCATTGGGCCCAGCAACTTCGTCCGGACGGGCCAGCGGCCGGCCGTCGGTCTCAACCCAACCGGGCCAGAAGGTGGTCGCCGACCCGCAGGGCATTGGCGATGGCCGTCAAGGACGGGTTGACCGCGCCGATGCTCGGGAAGAAGCTCGTGTCGACGACGTACAGGTTGTCGAGATCGTGGGCCTTGCAGTCGACGTCCAGAGCGGAGGCGGCGGGGTCGGTGCCGAATCGGACCGTGCCCGCCTGGTGCGCGGTCGCACCGATCGGCATGCCCTTGTGCAGGTAGATGCTGCGGGACAGCAGGTGGTGCTCGTGCATGCCGAGGTGGCCCAGCATCCCCTGCAGTTTGCGCCTCAACCGCCTCAAGCCTTCGACATTGTTCTTCTCGTCGAGAGTGAGTCGGATACGGGCGTCACCGTCGAGAGTGACCCGGTTGTCGGGCAGGGGGAGATCCTCACCGCACAGCCAGAAGTCGACGGCATGATGAGCCAGCACCTCGAACGGCATGTCGGGTGCCGCCGCGCCCGCCCACCGGGGCGCCTCGCCGTGGATCTGATCCGCGTCCGACTTGCCCAGCATCTGGATGCCGCCCAACGGGAAGTCCCAGTCGTCCGCGCCCAGGTACCAGTCGTTGAGGGCGAGGGTCTTCTGGAACCGGGTGTCATTGGGTTCCTTCGACACGGCCATCAGAGCGAGGTTGTTGTGCCGCATGTAGAACCGGCCGACCACGTCCGAGCTGTTGGCGAGGCCACGGGGATGGTGCTCGTTCGCCGAGGCCAGAAGCAGCGCGGCGGAGTTGACCGCCCCGCAGGAGACGACCACCATGTCCGCCGTGTACCGGACCTCAGAACCGTCCGCCAGCCGGCCGACGACCGCGCTCACCCTTCGTCCCCGGTCGTCGGTCTCCAGGCGGACCACCTGAGTGCGCGTGACCATATCGACGTTGGGGTACTCGAGGGCCGGTTCCACACAGATCACCTCGGCGTCGGACTTCCCGCGCACCAGACACGGAAAGCCGTCGACCCGGTCGCACCGGATGCAGACGCTGGAGTGGGTGGCCCGCCCCCCGTTCTCCTGGCTCAGATTGACGCCGATCGGCAGGTGGAACGGGTGCAGGCCCCGCTTCTCGAGATCGTCGCTCAGCTGCTGGATGCGCGGCTCGTGCTCCACCGGCGGATGGGCGTACTGCGCGCTCACCGGGCCTTCGCCGGGATCCTCGCCGTGCCGTCCGTGGACGAGGTACAGGTGCTCGGCCTGCGTGTAGTACGGCTCCAGATCCTCGTACCGGATCGGCCAGGGCGGGGAGATGCCGCCGTGATGACGGATCTCGCCGAAGTCCTCCGGACGCAGCCGGAAGAGGGCGGCCCCGTAGAACTTGGTGTTGCCGCCGACGTAGTAGTTGACCTCGGGCGGGAACTCGTCGCCGTTCCTGTCCAGCCAGAACTCCGGCGCACGGTACTTGCCCCTGACGAACACGGCCGTCGAGTCCCAGTTGTCCCGCTCACGCGGAAGGTAGCCGCCGCGTTCGACGAGGAGGACGCGCTTGCCCGACGGGGCGAGCCGATGGGCGAGAGTGCCTCCACCTGCGCCGGTGCCGATGATGATGACGTCGTAGTGAGGGGCGTCGCTCATGGCGACCACCGTCCTTGCAATCACGGCCCCGACCCGGCGTCAGGCACCTGGTGCCCCGCTGGGCGAGGGTCCGGCGACCTCACTCTCGAACGTAGCCGCGCTCCTCGTGGACGGCGACCGGAGCGGCGCTCCCCGGCACGCGTCCGCTTCACAGCACCGCTATGGGGTTCACGGGCGACCCCGTGGCTCCGGCCAGCCGCAGGGGGGCGACCACACACAGGAAACTCCAGCGCCCGGCCTGAGCGCAGAGGGGGACGAGGTCCTCGAACCGCAGGTAGTCCATGAGGTGGACCCCGATGGCGTGGATGGCCAGCACGTGTACGGGGAAGGCGACGTCCTCCACCACACTGGGCGCGGTGTCGTTGTTGCCGTCTCCGCCCAGAGCGGTGACCTTGCGCTCGGCCAGGAACTCCATGGCGGTCGGGTGCAGACCCACCCGTGCCTCGGCCGAGTCCCACGGCCCGAGTGCGGTGCGCCGAAGACGATGCCCCACCCTGACGAACAGCAGGTCTCCCGGTCCGACACGGACCCCCTGCTCGGCCTCGGCGGCTGTCAGGTCACCCGAGGTCACATGGTCGCCCGGTTCCAGCCAGCGCACGCCACGCAGCCGCGGGATGTCCAGCAGGACACCCCGGCCGACGATGCCGTTCTCGACCACGTCGACGGAGAGCCGACGTGCCCCTTCGGCGGTCAGGGTGCTCGCGGGCACCCCGCCGTACAGCTCCCCGTCGAACACCACATGACAGAGGGCGTCGAGATGGCTGTCCGCGTCGCCGTGCACGTTCATGGCGAAGCGGTCGGTGGCGAAGTGGAGCGCGTCGGAGCCGAGTTCCCCCGGGCTCGGTCCGGTCATCCGGTGTACCGCGGGGTCAGGGTCGTCCGGGCCCGGTACGGTCTCGATCGGAGCCGCCAGCGACACCGTGCGTCCGAGGCGGACTTCCGCGGCGGCCGCCGCCACCCGCTCAGGCGTCAGATGACGGAGCGCGCCACACCGGCCGTCCACCGCCGGCGGCGCGGCCTGGTTCCGGAGCCGCTCGTAGAGCGCCCGGAAATCGTGCGCGGTCATGCCGCTCGCCGTCGGCGGCTCCTCGGACGGGGTCATGAGTACCCCCAGGGGCTCAGCCCCCAGCGGAGCACGTGGGTCGCGCCCGGCTGCAGCACGGTGAGGTCCGTGCCGCTACGGAAGGCGTCCGGCGGACAGGACATCGGCTCCACGGCGACTCCCCGCCGTCGCCGCTCGGGTTCGGCCAGGGTGTCGCCCGTGTACACCTGCACGCAGCGGGTTCCCTCGCCGAGCCAGAGATCGACGCCTCGCAGTTCGGAGGGGTGTGTCAGCCGCACGATCGCCCGCCCTTCGGGGTCGCGGTCGAGCCCGGTGAAGGCAGTGTCCAGCCGCAGGTCGCCGATGGGGCGGGCGGTACGGAAGTCGTACGGGGTGCCGTCGACGGGCTCCTGGCCTATGGGCAGGCCCCTGTCGTCGGTACGCAGCAGGTTCCGCGCGGGAACGGTCAGCACGGCGTCGTCGACGAGATCGGTACCGACCGTGAGATAGGGATGCTGGCCCACACCGTAAGGTGCCGGTTCCGTACCGGTGTTGGTGGCCCGGACCGTCGTCCCGAGCCCGTCGGGCCCCAGCCGGTACTCGACACGGACATCGAGGAGGAACGGGTATCCGGGTTGGGGACAGAGCGTCGTGCCGAGCGTCACCGAGCCATCGGTGCGGGCGAGTAGCTCCCACAGGGTCCAGCGAAGCAGTCCGTGGATCGCGTTGTCCTTCTCCACCTCGGTCAGAGGGAGTTGCAGATCCCTGCCGTCGAAGCGGTAGCGTCCGCCGTCCACGCGGTTCGGCCAGGGGACGAGCAGTTGCCCGCGCCCGCCCGTGATGGCGGATCCCGTGGAGAACCCGTCGAGCAGTGGTCGGCCGTTCACGACGTAGTCGCGCAGGGCGCCGCCCAACCGGACCACTTCCACGCTCTGCTCTCCCCGGACCAACCGCCACGACCCGCCCGTGGGGCTGGGGGACGCGGAAGAGCCCTCGCGCGCGACGGCGTGGACGGCCCGCTCCGTGCCCGTCCCTTCCGCCGGTACCCCGGCATCGGATTCCCGGCGCATCCGCGACAGTACGGCTGTGACGACGGCCTCCGGAGGCCGGTCGATCTCCACCACCAACGGGTGCTCGTCGGGCTCCGGCTCCTGGAGGACCGCGAGCTGGCTGTCCAGCAGGTCCGCCGGGAAGAAGTGACCGTGCCGCGCGGCCAGCCGGGACTCCAGCAGCTCGCGCGAGCCGTGCAGGTACACCAGAACAGCGTCGGGACGCCCTGCCAGCAGCTTGTCCCGGTAGTCACGCTTGAGCGCCGAGCAGGCGACGACGGCCCGCTGATCGGCCGCGGTCACCCGGTCCATCCACTCCCCGATGGCTTCGAGCCACGGCTCCCGGTCGCTGTCCGTGAGGGCATGGCCTGCGGCCATCTTGGCTCGGTTGGCCTCGGAGTGGAACGCGTCAGCGTCGCCGTACGCCCAGCCCAGACGTTCGGCGAGAAGACGACCCACCGTCGACTTTCCGGACCCGGCGACGCCGACGACGAGAACCAGCCGCGGTGGCTCCGCTGTCGCTCCTTCGCGTGCCATGGTCTGACAGGCTCCTCCATGTCGTCTGCCCGCCGAGGCGTCTCCGTCCGGTGGGTCGGATACCTCCAATCTGACCCCCGTCGTCCCCCGGCGCATGTCGGCACCCGCGTCCGCACCACGTCTTTCCGCCCGGAATCGCGCGTTTCACGGTCGGCAAGCCTTTGCCATGGCGAGGACTTGCCGTCATGAGGCCTTCACGACGGCGTTCACCGGTCGATAGACCCATGGCATGGACTCCCCTTCTCGACCTTCCGCCTTCCGGCGCGGGCGCCGGCAGCTGATCTCGGCGGCCACCGTGGTGCCCCTGCTGGCCTCGGGACTCGTCGTTCTGCAGGCACCCGCGCAGGCCGCTCCGGCCAAGCCCACCGTCCCCGCCAAGCTCTCGGCGTCCCACAAGGTCACCCTTGTCACCGGCGACGTCGTCACGGTCACCACGACCGCCGACGGCAAGCAGATCGCCGACGTCGACCGGCCCGACGGCGCCGTCGGCGGCGTGAAACTCCAGGAGGTCAAGGGCGACTTGTTCGTCATCCCGGACGAGGCCGTACCGCTGCTGGGAACGGACAGGCTGGACCGGCGGTTGTTCAACGTCACCGACCTGATCGAGATGGGGTACGACGACGCGAAGTCGGCCGCCGTACCACTGATCGCGACGTACACCGAGTCCACGTCCCGCACGGCCACCGAGCCGACGGCCCCCCGCGGCAGCAAGCTGACCCGCAAGCTCAAGGGCATTCGCGGCGCGGTGCTCAGCACCGACAAGCGGCAGACCCGCACCTTCTGGACCTCCGTCGCGCCCCAGGGCGGCGACACACTGGGTGCGGGAGTCGCGAAGCTGTGGCTCGACGGCCGCGTGAAGGCCAGCCTGAAGGAGAGCGTGCCGCTGATCGGCGCGCCTGAGGCCTGGGCGGCCGGTTACACCGGCAAGGGCGTCAAGGTGGCCGTGCTCGACACCGGGATCGACGCCAACCACCCCGACTTCGCCGGTCTGATCGACGGCACGGCCAGTTTCGTGCCGGGTGAGGGCGTCACCGATGTCAACGGGCACGGCACGCATGTGGCCGGCACGATCGTCGGTTCGGGCGCCGCCTCCGGAGGCGACAACAAGGGCGTCGCGCCCGGCGCCGACCTGTACGTCGGCAAGGTGCTCGGCGGCGCGGAGGGTTACGGCCAGGACTCCTGGGTCATGGCCGGCATGCAGTGGGCCGCCGAGTCCGGTGCCGACGTCGTCAACATGAGCCTCGGCGACTCCTACCCGACCGACGGCAGCGACCCGATGTCGCAGACGGTCGACGCGCTCTCCGCGCAGTACGGCACGCTGTTCGTCATAGCCGCCGGCAACGCGGGCCCGGAGAGCATCTCCGCCCCGGGCGCGGCCGCCGCTGCGCTGACCGTGGCCGCCACGGACAAGCAGGACCAGCTCGCGTCCTTCTCCAGCACCGGCCCGCTGGCCTGGTCCGGTGGCATGAAGCCGGACATCGCGGCGCCGGGCGTGGACATCACCGCCGCCCGGTCACAGGCGATGACCGAGGGCGGGGAGGGCCTCTACCGCACGATCAGCGGTACGTCGATGGCCACCCCGCACGTCGCGGGCGCGGCGGCGATCCTGGCCCAGCAACACCCGGACTGGTCCGGCGCGCAGCTCAAGGAGCACCTGACGAGCACCGCGAAGGGTCTGGACGGCGGGTACTCGCCATACGAGGTCGGCACCGGCCGCCTCGACGTGGCCGCCGCCGTGCGCACCACGGTCAGGGCAACGGGGTCGCTCTTCTTCGGCAACCACACCTGGCCGCACCAGCCGAGCGACGTCGCCGTCACGAAGGACCTGACCTTCACGAACGCCGGTTCCGCCGACGTCACTCTGCACCTGGCGCTGACCGACGACGACGGGCCGTTCACGCTGGGAGCGGCCGAGGTGACCGTCCCCGCGGGCGGCACGGCCGCGGTCCCCGTCACCGGTGACCCGCGGACCGCCTCCGCGGGCCGCCACGCCGGCTACGTGACGGCCACCGACGCGGCCACCGGTCGGTCGGTGACCCGCACCTCGGTGGCGCTGCTCAAGGAGGAGGAGCGCTACGACCTGAACATCACGCTCGTCGGCAAGGACGGCAAGCCCGCCGTCGGCTGGGTCGGCATCAACCTCGCCGGCGACCCCTGGCCGTGGAACGTCTACGTCGAGGGCTCGACCACGATGCGCATGGCGCCCGGCCTGTACACCGTCGCGGGATACGTCGACGTGACGGGCGAGAAGGCGGACCGCTCCGGTCTGGCCGTGCTGGTCGACCCGGAGACCGTGCTCAAGGACGGCTCCGCGGACGTCGTGCTGGACGCGAGCCGGGCACGCCTGCTGCAGACCGAGGCGCCGCAGCGCACCGAGGACCGCCAGCGCAAGGTCGACTTCAACGTCCACTACAAGGGCCTCGACCCGTACATGGACTACCGCAGCGCGTATGTGCTGCCGCCGACGTACGACGATGTCTACGTCGCGCCGACGGAGCCGATGAAGCAGGGCGAGTTCATGCTGATCACCCGCTGGCGCAAGGGCGAGCCGCAGCTCGCCCTGAGCGCGTTGGGCGGCCGGCTCCGGTTCGAGGCGCGGGTGCAGGCGGGCAGCGCCCTGGGCACCTCCACGGACACGCTCCGCGCCGTGTACGCGGGCGACGGCGCGACGGCCGCGTACGAGCAGGTCAGCGCCAAGGGCAAGGTCGCCGTCGTCGAGCGGAGTGACGAGGTCTCGCCTCAGGAGCGGACCGAGGCCGCGGTCGCGGCCGGTGCGAAGGCGCTGATCGTGGTCAACGACGGTACCGGTGGCCTGATGGAGTACGTCGGGGAGTCGGCCATCCCGGTCGCCACCGTGCACCGCGACGCGGGCGAGGGCCTGGTCTCGTTGGCCAAGGCAGGCACCCTCAAGCTGACCGTGAAGCAGACCGAGCACACGCCGTTCGTCTACGACCTGACCCGGGACTACCCCGGCCAGGTGCCGGACCGGGACCTGGTCTACAAGCCGAGCAAGAGTGACCTCGCCCGGATCGACGCCCGCTACTACGCGGCGGCGGGCGGCCGGCTCGCGGAGGGCTACCGGTCCGACTTCACCCTCAGCCCGTCCTTCAACATGCCCGAGGTCGAGTGGCACCCGGGCACCCGCACGGAGTGGGTGACCCCGGGCCAGGTCTGGAGGGAGTTCCACACGCAGGGCGTCGACGGACCGCTGCCGTGGTCGATGGTGTCGGGCGACAACACGTACGGCAAGGGCAGCACCACCCGCCTGGACTGGTTCGCCCCGGCGATCAGGCCCGCCCAGAGCGAGTCCTTCGGTGTGTACAACTCGCGCTGGCAGAACTACATGACCTGGAACGTGCAGGCGTGGGCCTCCGCCAGCGACACCATGCGTCTCGGCGGCTACCTCCCGTGGGGCGAGACACCGTCCCACCTGCAGGTCTTCCAGGGCGACACGCTGATCCACGACAACCCCGTCAGCGGAGACATGCAATGGGTGGAGGTGCCGGCCGGCAAGCTGCCGTACCGCGCCGTGCTCGACGTGGAGCGGCCCGGTGACCTCTTCCGGCTGTCGACCCGCACCCGCACCGAGTGGACCTTCCTGTCCGACACCGTCGACTCGGACTTCTTCGAGCCGTTCTCGGTGCTGAACCTGGACTACGAGCTGGAGACGGACCTGCACGGCGACGTCAAGGCCGCCACGACCCAGAAGATCACGCTCAGGCCGGTGTCCATGGACCTCGGGACCGTGCCGGGCACCGTCACCGAGGTGACCCTGGACGTCTCGTACGACGACGGCGCCGACTGGCAGAAGGTGACCCTGGCCAAGCGTACCGACGGCTCCTGGACGGGTTCGTTCAGGACGGCCGAGAAGCCCGGCGGCTTCGTCTCCCTCCGCGCGAGCGCCGGGACGGACAGCGGCTTCGGCGTCAGGAACGAGATCATCCGGGCGTACGGCCTGCGATGAACCGCACCGTCGGGCCCCGGGGAGGAGAATCCCCGGGGCCCTTCCCCGCACACCCGCTCCCAGCAGGGACTATTCAAGGTCTGCCGCCATGGCGCATACTCTCCCCGCTACGGCAAGGGGAGGAGAGTCGAACGCCGATGCTGGATGTCCTCGGCTTCGATCCCGATGACGAGCGTGTCTACCGGGCGCTGCTCGGACGGCCGAACGCCACCGCGATCCTTCTCGCCGACCCGAGCGGCCTGCCGCAGGCCCACGTCGACAAGGCGTTGTCCCGCCTCGTCGAGTGGGGACTGGCGACCAGGTCGGTGGACGAGCAGTTCACCGCCGCGCCGCCGGCCATGGCGCTCGGCGCGCTCATCAGCCAGCGCCGGGACGGGCTGCGCACGGCCGAGCATGCCCTGGTGACGTTCGCCGAGGAACACCGGGCGGCGATGACCGGAAGCAGCATCAACGATCTGATCGAGGTCGTCACAGGCGTCGACGCCATCCGGCATCGTTTCCTCCAGGTCCAGCAGGCGGCCCGCACGCAGGTCCGCTCCTTCATCACCGCGCCGTTCGTCGCCCTGCCGCCCGGCGAGAACACGGCCGAACCCGTGGCCATCGGCCGGGGTGTGCACTTCCGCGCCGTGCTGGACCGGGCCGTACTGGCGGAACCCGGCATCATCGACGACGCGATCGATTCCCTGGGCAAGGGCGTGCACCTGCGTGTCGCCGACGAACTGCCGATGAAGCTGGTCCTGGCCGACGCCGACCTCGGACTCGTCCCGCTCGCGGTCACGGCGGCCGGAGAACCCGGCGCCGTGCTGCTGCACCGCAGCGGCCTCCTGGACGCGTTGGACGCACTCTTCGAGACGGTGTGGCGCACGGCCCGACCCCTCGAACTGACGGGCACCGGCGGAGAGACCGATCCGACCGTCGAGGTCGGTTCGGAGGGTCCCACCGACCTCGACCGAAGGATCCTCGCCCTGCTCCTGGCCGGTCTGACGGACGTGACGGCCGCGACACAACTCGGCCTGTCACCGCGCACGCTGCACCGGCGCCTGCGGCATCTCATGGACATGGCCGGAGTCCGGACCCGGATGCAGCTCGGCGCTTACGCCGTGCGCCACGGTTGGACGGAGCCCCTGTGAAAGGGACCCGAGAAGGTGCAGCGAGACAAGGCGTCGTCCACGTTTCGCTTTCTGCGGGGCAGCGGAGCTGGAACTAGGCTCGTGTCGTGGAACCGCCTGAGCACCGCGCCGAAGGCGCGGGACCGTTCGTCACCCGGCTCACCTGGCACCGCCCCGAAGGGGGGACGCTGGTCTGGGAGTCGCGGCTCGCGCGCAAGCGTGGGGCGCTGTCCGTCCGCGGCCCGGGGGGTACGGTCGTCATGTCCCCGACTGCCGATGCCGAGGCCCTCGACCGTCTTCGGAGGCTCAACTCCGTAGCCTCGGCTGCGTTCTTCCTCGGCGGAATGCTCTTCGCTCTCGGCGCCGGGGTGGCCCAGCTGGGCTCGGGCGACGCCGTCGAGAGCGCCTCGATCTACTTCGTGGGCGGGCTGTTCTTCACTCTCGGGGGCTACACGTCGCTCCTGCAGGTGCTGAACGCACCTCGCCACTCCCCAGGGGGCGGCTCACTGGCCACGGTCGGCTGGCGGTGGTGGGGGTACGAGCCGATGCGTTTGGACTGGCTCAGCACGTTCGTGCTGTTCGCCGGGACGCTCGTCTTCGGAGTCAACCTGCTGGATTCCTTCCTGCAGGGGCTCACCGTCCAGCAGACCAACCGGCTGATCTGGACTCCCGATGTGGTGGGTTGCGTACTGTTCCTGGTTTCGGGTCATCTCGCGTTCGTCGAGATCTGCCATAGGTCCCGGCCCTGCGTCCGCTCGCGCAGCCTCGGCTGGTGGGTGGTCGCGGTGAATCAGTTCGGGTCGGTGCTCTTCATGATCTCTGCGTTGGCCGCCTTCACCCGTCCCACCACCCAGAGTCTGGTCAATACCGACATCGCCAACTGGGGGACCCTGTGCGGTGCGCTGTGCTTCTCCCTCGGCGGCGTACTCCAGGCCTTCGAGCGACCTTAGGGCTCGTCTGTCCGTCGAGGGCTCGTCTGTCCGTCGTCGGGTCCGACGGACGTGATGATCGCGCGCTGGTCCAGCCCGCCGCTCACGACGGTCCATCAGCCGCTGCGCGAGATGGGCGAAGAGGCGGTCCAGATGCTGCTCCGCCTGCGGGCGGGGGAGCCCTCGGCGACGCGCAGGGAGCTCGCGACGTCGTACGGCGTCTTCATGGGCGCCCGAGATCCGTCAGAGCGGGCGGCGGCTCGACGACAGGGTCAGGGAGCGCACCCACGGTTCGTGGGAGAGCTCCTCGACCACGCGGCGCGAGAGCATGCCGCTGGCGACGGTCCGGTCCGCGGTCCCGACGTCCACTCCCGCGCCGCGGAGCACCTCGCGCTGCGCCTCCGTGGGTGCCGGCTCCAGGACAACGGTCACCAGGAGGTTCCTGTCCTCGGGACCGCCGTCGCCGGCTTCCACGGCGGCGGAGAGGGAGGGATCGAGCTTGGCATGGTCCATGGCCCGATTCTGCCCCAGCGGGTCACAGGCGGGACGCGTCGACGAGCCCGTGTCCCCACTTGGGGTCGAAGGATCCCGGGGCCCCACCGGGGACCGCCGCCGCGGCCGTCAGGAAGGAGCGGATCTTGTCGGGATCGGCGCTGGGGTCGCCCTCCAGGAGCAGCGCGGTGAGTCCCGCGACGAACGGGCAGGCCATGCTCGTGCCTTGGAGCGCCAGATGGCGGTCGTCGATCATGAAGGCCCGGCGCAGTCCGACGGCGTCACGGGAGAGCGCGGAGACGACCATCGCTCCCGGGGCCGTGACGTCGGGTTTGGGCATCCCGTCCCGGCGCGGCCCTTCGCTGCTGAAGCCCGCGATGTCGTCCGCGACCAGCCAGGTGGCCAGGCGCTGCGTGCCGTCGATGTCCCGCCACTGGGTGCGGGTCGTGGACGCGGCCACGGTGATCGCCGACGTCGCCGCTCCCGGCGAACCGATCTTGAGCGCGTCGTGCACCGCCGGACCACTGAACTGCGGCGGGGGCTGTGCCTCCTGCCTGCCCAGTATCCACACGTCCGCTCGGCAGCTCTGGCCGCTGACGTTCGCTCCGCGCAGGACGAGCCGCCACCGCGGTGCCCCGGCGGCCGGGGCGGGCGAGGTGGGCTCCACGGCCACGAAGAAATTGTGGTCCCCGTTGGCCGGATCGGGGCCGGGCGTGACGATCTGCACGACGCCGTCCGCCAGTTCGTACGCACGGACCGGCGAACCGGCCGTCAGTACGGCCTGGAAGTCGGTCGAGTCGCCGGACGGCGAGGCGACGGCGACCTCCAGCCGGTCCCCGCCCGAGTACCAGCCGTTCAGCCAGAACAGATCGGGGGAGCCGTCGATCCGCCCGGGATGGCAGGGCACGGACAGCGTGGCGCCCTCGGTCACCGCGAGCCGCGCGTGGATGTCGTCCTCGCCCTCGTTGCCGGCGGCGCAGCAGACGATCCTGCCGGGGCCGCTCTCCTCCTCGATGGCGAGGGACATGACGTCCGTGCCGTCGTGCGGGTCGGAGTGGCCGCCCAGGCTGAGGTTGACGACCGCGGGCATGTCGAGCTCGTCCGCCAGGCGGAACACGTACTGGATGCCGTCGATGATGTGGGCGTCCTGGAAGTCCGTCTTGACCGCGACGATCCGGGCCTCGGGGGCGACCCCCTCGGTGCCGGCCGCGATCCCCGCGACATGGGTGCCGTGGCCTTCGACGTCCCGGGACAGCACTTCCGCGCCCGCCGCGAGGTCGGTGAACTCCGCCCCGTACCGGCCCTCGGGGACCCCGTTCCCGCCGACGATCGTCTGGTCCCAGATACGCTCGACCCGCCCCGAGAACTCGGGATGCCCCAGGAAGATGCCCGTGTCCACCACTCCGACGAGCACGCCGTCCCCGGTCCGGTCGAGGCGGGTGCGGAACTCCGGCACGCCGACCTTCACCAGGGCCTGGTCCAGACACGGCCGCAGTTGCGCGGCCGGCACGATCCGGCGCACACCCGGCTGCGCGGCCAGTTCCTCCAGGGCGTCGAGCGGAACGATGCCCGTACGGATCGACCGTCCGCCCTCGTTGATCTCGGTGTCGCCCGTTCCGACGGGCGGGGCGTCGGGGTCGCACTCCACCGAGACGACGACCCGCACCGGCTTGCCGCGCTGCTCGACGGAGACGAGCCCCATCATGCCCGCGGGCCTTCTCAGCGGGGCACGGCGGCGACCTTCCTGTACATAGCGCTCATACGCCGCTGCCAGCGGCGGCGCCAACTTCTCGACGGTCATGACCGTCTCCTTCTTGTGTGTCGTTCCCCGTTTGTCGTGTCAACGCTCCACGTGGCGAGGGCCGCCACCAGGGGTCATGGCCGGAAGCTCACCCTACGTATGCGGCATATGCGTACTTCATACGTTTATGTCGTATATGCTGCTCCGGTAGGGGGTCAGTCGTCAAGGGTGGTCCTGATCATGAGCGGCGAACCATCGACACCGCGTCGGGAACGGCTGACCCGCGAGCGTGTGCTGCGTGCCGCGCTGACGGTGGCGGACGCCGAGGGCCTGGCCGCCCTGAGCATGCGCCGGGTGGCGGTGGAGCTCGGCGTGGAGACCATGGCGCTGTACCGGTACACGGTGAGCAAGGACGATCTGCTCGACGGGCTCGTCGAGACCCTCTTCCTGGAAGTGGAGGAGCGGCTGTCGAGCGCCCTGCATCCGATGGGCACTGTGGTGCCCGAAGGGCCCCCTGTCGGCCTCCCGGACCTGCGTGACGCGCTGCACGGCATTGCCCGCGAGTTGTACCGGGTCGCCGTGGCGCACCCGAACATCATCTCCCTGTGCGCGAGCCGCCCCCTGACGGTCCCTCTGGCACGCCGGCCCCAGGCGGTGCTGCGCGTCCATGAACGCCTGCTGGCGCTGTTGCGGGCGGCCGGCCTGGACGAACGGGCGGCACTGCGGGTGTACCGGGCCTTCATCTCCTGGGTGTTGGGCTACATCGTGATCGATCTGCGCGCGGTGGTCGACGATCCGGACGAACCCGACCCCGCCTTCCGGCTCGGACTGCACCGCCTCCCGGCCCGCGACTTCCCGATGCTCCGGGCGTACGGCCCCGCTCTCGCCGAACGCGGCGGCGAGGAGGAGCTCACCGCGGGACTCGACGCCCTGCTCGCCTCGCTGGGTTCGGACACGGTCCGTTAGGGCCTGTCCGGCGGATCATGGCCGGGGTGTTTCTCGTAGCGGGTGGCGATGCCGCGCCACTGTTTGAGGCGGTGGAAGCAGCGTTCGACGATGTTGCGACGCCGGTAGGCAGCCTTGTCGAATCCGCAGGGCCGTTCACGGCGCCGCTTCCGTCCCGCGAGCTGGTCGACGCGCTCGGGGATCGTTGTCCTGATCCCGCGCCGGCGGAGGTGGGCCCGGAAGGTCCGGGCCAGGAAGGCCAACGGCCGGCCCTGTCCGTCGCAGGCGAGGTGGATCTTGCTGGTCAGTCCACCGCGGGAGCGGCCGAGTCCGCGTTCTTCGAGCCCCCTTTGGCCGCGGTGTGCTGGTGGGCCCGCACGATCGTGGAATCGATCGCGACCAGCCAGTCCACCTCCTCGCGGTCAGCCCTGACCGTGCCGCGCGATCACGACGGGCTCCTCGATCAGCCGCACGGTCGGCGCCGGCTCGGGCACCGGACGCTTCCACACGCCCTCTGCGCCCGCGACCTCGTCGAACTCCCAGCTCCGGCAAGTCCCGTCGAGTGCCAGCGGGTAGAGGGTGAGCGTGCCGTCCCGTGCGAGGTGCATCCGGAGGAAGCCCTTGTGGTCGTCGATGGACTGCCCGGACATCTGCCAGTCGGCGACCAGGCCCCGGTTCGTCCACAGCACCCACAGGGCGAAGAACTGGGAGCCGAAGGAGGCGCCCATCACGGCGGCGACGACCAGCAGAATCGCCAGGAACGCGAAGCCGTTCCAGGAGGACGGGACCGACCGGGCGATGGCGACGGTGACGGTCAGGGCCGTGGCGGCGACCGCCGCCTGGAACAGCACGGCCACGACCGCACCGGACGGCGCCCTGGGGCGCCGTTCGCGCAACAGCCCCCTCCACCAGCCGATCACGAAGGGCAGGACGAAGAGGGCGGCACTCGTGCAGAGCAGGCCGAGCAGGTCGTCGGCACCGGCGCCCCGCAGGGCCCCGACGGGATGGCGTCTGCCGTCTGCCAGTGCGAACGCGCCGCTCATGATCAGGACGAGCACCATCTGTACCGCCCCGGCCAGGACGGCGAATCCGGGGTTGCGGCGCGGGAGCCAGTACCGCGACCAGGGCTTGGCGATCGCGCGGGCGAGCGAGCGGGACTCCACCGCGTCCGGGTACGTGTGCTGGGCGAGGGCGAACGCCGTCGGCGGCTGGTCCTTCTTCTGCATGCGCGAGGTGGCCGGCGGCAGGGGCAGGGCCTTCGGGAGCCTGTGGGTGGACGAGAGGAACGCCCCGCCCAGGCCGCACGTCACCATCTGACGCCGCCGGGGGTCCGGGGGCAGGGCGTCGTCGGCCCCGGCCCCGTCGTCGGGCAGCCGCTCCGCGTAGCGGGCGTAGTGGTGTTTGTCACCGGTCAGCCACAAGCGGATCGAGGCGCCCGTCTCCTCGTGCCTCCGGGTCGTCCGGTCGAAGCGGGAGCGCACGATGTTGCGGTCGAACCAGTGCAGGGAGTTGAAGGCGTCGGGCCGCTCATCGCTGTTTACCCAGGTGGGCTCGGCCGAGCAGACGATCACGCTGTCACCCGGGCGCAGCCGCGGCGAGAGGTGGGTCTCGAAGTAGCGCCGCTGCGGATCGTCGAAGTAGGTGCCGAGCTGGCTGTCCAGCCCGACGAGCCACCAGCGCTGTGGCAGTTCCACGGCGAAGTAGCTCCGGGTCTGCCGGGTCTGCCAGCCACCGATCGCGCTTTCCTGGGCGAACATCCGCAGGAACGCGGTGAGTCCGTCGTACCAGTCGTGGTTGCCCGGCAGCGCGACCATCAGCGGCTCGTCCGTCGCCGACGGAAGCGCCGCGCGGTAGGGCCCCTTCATCCGGTCCTCGTACGCGGTCGCCGACGCCACCGGGTACACCTGGTCGCCGCCGAGAACGAGCAGCGAGCCACGGGGGAGCGAGCCGGGCCCCTCGACGGCGAGTCGGTCCGCCCCGAGGGCGGATGCCACCGAGGCCGTCGCCTCGAATCCGTCGCCGAGGTCCGCGACGAAGTCGATCCAGATCTCCCCGGCGGCGGGATCCGCCAACGGTGCCCGCAGGAGACCGGCCTCCAGCGCGCCCTGGATCTCTCGCTTGTCCGAGTAGCCGGCGAAGACGGCGGCCAGGTAGACCTTTACCGCCGTACGCGCCAGCTCCTTCGGCGCGAGCCAGCGCACCGGCTCCTGAGGAGTGAACCGGAGCCCCTCCGCGTGTCTGCGCAGCTCATGGAAGTCCACGTCGGCTCCTCCTCGGTCACAGCGGGGACCAGGGCAGGACGTTCTGCGCGTACACGTCCCACAGCTTGCCGAGGAAGAACTGCCCGAACCGTCCCAGGGTGGTCACCCTGCCGGGCAGCGTCGGCGCTTCGACCCGGAAGGTGGTGAGTTGCCGCAGGAAGTCGGCGGGGCGGATGCGAACGGTTCCGGCAGCCACCGACTCGGCTCCGGACTCCTCGTCGGCGTCGACGTGACCACGGAGGACGTGCGTGTAGAGGACCGACGTGTCCTTCCAGATCCCCCGACGGGAGTCCTCGCTGACATCCTTGTACCCGCTGAGGGTGAGCCGGTGACCGGCCCGGTCGGTGAAGAACAGGCGGTAGCGCATCCGCAGGTGCTGCGGGTCGGAGTGCTCCACGAACAGCTGGAAGGTTCCGCGCTCGACCGGAAGGCGCCCGCCCAGCTCTTGGCAGAGGATCTCTCCGCGCAGCTCGGCCTCGTGCTCCGGGCCGGCGAGGAAGCGGTCCATTCCCCGGATGTCCACGGTCAGGTGCACGGCGATGTCAGCGGTGGCTCCGTCCGCCGACGGGGCCGCCTTCCGGGCGTCGTCCTCCCCGAAGACGACATGGCCGACCATGCGTTCGGTGAAGCGCATACGGGTCGGGTCGTCGGGGCGGTCCGAAGGTTCACCGGGCTTCCAGGGGATCCCCTGGTCCGTGCACCAGCGGCGCGCATGCTGGACGCCGAGTTCCACGGCTTGGGCGAAACGGTCCCGGCTGAAGTTGACGAGGTAGTTCAGGGGGACCTCGCCGCTCAGCAGCCGGACCTCGATCGGGCGCCCGAACTCTCCCTCCTCCCCGTCGCGGATGGCCGCGTTGCTGGTCTCGATCCGGCGCAGCCAGTCCTGCAGCCGTCCGTTGGCCGTTGTCTCGATGATGTGGAAGTAGTTGGCCACGAAGCCGTTGCGCCACCGGTGCCTTCGGCTGACCGTCCAGATGATCCACAGTTCGTCGCAGCCCCGCCGGATCGCCTCCTCGACGTTCGCGTCGGTCAGATAGACCGGGTCGATGTACGTCTGCCCGTCGATGACGACCGGAGGGAACCACATGGGCAGCGCCACCCCGGCACAGAACCGGTCCTCGTCCATGCGGTCGGCGGTCACCGGCTCCAGTTCGTTGGCACTGAAGTTGTAGAGGTTGAAGGTGGCTTCGCGATCGGTGGCCCGGATCCGCTCCCAGTCCAGCCCCCAGTCCGGGAAGACGCGACGCCGGTATCCGTCCAGGGTGAAGAGGGAACGGGCGTAGGGCCCCTTCGGCAGCTCGCGCCAGTTCGGGGTGACGCCTCTCAGCGGAGAGAGCTTGCGCCAGTTGTCCGCGATCTCGCGCCCGGACATCCCCTGGCAGTACATCGCGAGGTTGAACACGCCTCCACTGGCGCCATCGGCGTGGTCGAACGTCAGGTCGGCCTCGTCGAGCAGGACCTGGAGGACGCCGGCCTGGTAGGCCACCTTCAGCCCGCCGCCGGCGAGGAGGAGGGATCTGCGTGGGGATCCGCTGCGGGGTGTCGTGCCCTGTCCGGTCGTCATGAGGGATTCTCGGATTTCTGCCGGTGGTCCTCGATGATGCGGTCGGCCGACCGGTCGGCCAGCGCCGCGATGGTGAGCGAGGGGTTCGGGCCGACGGGACCGGGCAGCACCGAGCCGTCGGCGATCGACAGTCCCGGACAGCCGTACACGCGGCCGAAGGAATCCACCACGCCTTCCCTCGGGGTGTGCCCCATCGGAGCACCGCCCACGGGATGCACCGTGATGAGGCGGTTGAGCAACCACAGGGGATTGGCGGCGTAGCGTCCCCCGAGACTGCGGGACACGCGCTCCATGGTCTCGTTCATCTGGTCGAAGTACTGGTCGGACGCGGCCAGTTTCCAGTCGAGGTCCAGATGCCCGTCCCGGAGGAACATCCGGCCGTTGGGGACGTCCCTTCCCATGCCGAGCAGCGGCATGGACGTCGCGGTGAGCAGGCCCTTGCCCATGGCGTCACCGAGCTGTCGTCCCACACGGCTGCGTGCGGTCCCGGTCAGCTGCGACCACCCTCGGCGCAGCAGGAATCTCGCGACCCTGTGGGACATGGTGAGGACGTTGTGCTCGACGAGCCAGTCGAGGAATTCCGGGTACCCGGCGTCCTCGATGTAGAACCCCCGGTCCCTCCCGCCGCTTCCCTTCCGGTCCACCCGCATCGCACTCGTGATGACCGGTCCGTAACTCGGCTCCAGCAGGCGCGGCTCCGTTTCCCCCGGCCGGTCCTGACGCCTCTCCCGAGCCTTGAGCACCAACCCGAGGAAGTCCCCGTTCCCGGAGAAGTGTGTACCCAGCGCCGGGCTGAGCGCCGGGAAGGCGCTGCGGTTCCGCAACAGCAGATAGGTCGTGCCGAGCGTGCCGGCGGAGAGGATCAGCCGCTTGGCCCTGACGGTCCGCCGTACGGGAGGAACCGACGGATCCTCGTCCCCGGCGGCGCGGTGCTCGAAGTACGAGACCTGGAAGCCCTCTCGGACCGGTTCGAACGAGCGGACTTCGCAGAGGGTTCGGATGTCCGCTCCGAGTCGCTGCGCGGCGCTGAGGTAGGTGAAGTCCAGACTGTTCTTGCTGCCGAAGTTGCAGCCCAGGTCGCATTCGCCGACGAGCCTGCACGCATAGCGCGGGCTATGGTGCAGATTCTCCTCACCGCCGTCGAGGGGGGCGCCGGGCACCGGGGGGTCCCCGAAGGAGACGGCCAGCAGCGGAAGTTCCCACGGCAGGCCCAGTCGCTCGGCCGCCTGGCGCATGGCGAGGGTCTTGGGCGTGCTCCGGTAGGGCTCCACGTCGAAGGGGTACTTCCGCGCGCCCAGCATGGTCTCGACGGACTGGTAGTGCGGATCGAGGTCCTCGCGGCTGACCGGCCAGTTCTCGTAGCCGCCGTCGAACGACTCGTGCACGAACCAGCTCTCCGGCTTGCGGATCAGCACGTTCGCGTAGATCAACGAGCCCCCGCCCAGGCCGCTGGACACGAGCGCGTCCAGCGTGGAGAAGCTCCACATGTCGTACAGCCCGTACAACCCGGAGTCCGGGTCCCAGAAGTTCTTGGCCGCTTCGTGGGGGCTACGGGGAAAGGACCCGGGCGGGAACGCCTTCCCTCTTTCGAGGACGCATACGCGGAGGTCGGCGTCGGCCAGGCGATACGCCGTCACGGACCCGCCGAAACCCGACCCGACGACGACGGCATCGAAAACGTCCACGCTCGCCACCTCTGGAAGTCGGAGCCGGAACAGCTGCCTTGACTTCCCCCTCGTCTGCGGCTGCCGCACGCACGACCACTCTCCATGGTTCACCCGCGTGTGGTGAAGCGCATGTCGAATCGTCCGTCGTCACTGGTCGACCCCGTGGTACTGAACTCGCGCAGGTCCACGGGCCGAGGCCATAATGGAAAAACGGTTGGGACCTCATGAGCAACCGAGGCCCTTACTACATGGCGCCACACCCGGTCTACACGCAGCTGGACAGCAACGGGCGACCGATCTGGCGGATCGGCCCCGGCCTCAATGCCGCCACCATGGGAGGCCGAGGCCGGCTCGACGCCTCACGCGTCTGGCAAGCCGGTTCCACCGAGACTCAGTGTGACGCGGTGGCCATGACGAAGGAGGCCGCGGATCGTGTCGGCGATCGGGTCGGCGACGCCGCTGATCGCTCCGGCCCTGCGGCAAGTGGACATCCTCGACATCGGCGGTGTCGCCGCTCTCATCGTGGACGTCGACGCCTTCCCAGGAGGCGTCGGCTGATGCGTGGGCGCTCCAAGGTCACTGGCAGCCCTGGTGCCGCGCACGGCGAGAGCGTGTCAGCGTCGCAGGGCCGTTCGGAGCGTGAGTCCGTGGTTGCGCCGCAGCCGGTACAGCTCCCAGCACGACAGGGCCGTCACCGTGACGGGGGCGCCGAGGATGAAGATCATCCGGGCGCCCGGCGGGATCTGGGCGTAGGTTCCGGTGAGCACATCCAGGAGGGCCATCTCCCACACCAGGACGCCGGCGAGGATCGGCGGTAGCACTTCGTGGATGTCGGCGGTGCGGAACACGTGCACCAATGACAGTCCGATGCCGTAGAGAGCGAAGCCGATCGACCACAGGCACAGCACGACGATGACGATCCTGCCGGGAAGCCCCACGGCGTCCCGCAGTCCCGCCAACTCCGGGGCCATGGCGAGGGCGGAGGTGCCCATGGACGCCATGATGGCCAGTACCGAGCCGAGGGGGCGCAGGGCCCGGCGCAGGTACACCCGTCGCAGGCCGTCCCGTGCGGCTGCCACGAAGGCGCCGACCACCACGGGGAAGGTGCAGACGAGAACCAGCACACTGGACCAGCTCTGGTCGAGGCGTTCGCTCGCCACGCCCTGGACGTCGTCGGCGCTCGCGATGGCGTTGTAGGTGAGCATCAAACCCACCCAGGCGACGAGTCCCAGCCCGGTCCGCCACAACTGGAGCTTGCGGACCTCCCGATCGTCGACGATCCCGGGGCGTGAGGGACGGAAGGTCCGCTGGGCGGCGTACAGGGGGTTGTAGAGGCCGCGCAGGATGTTCCGGGCCCGCGAGGGTTCTGCGCGCGGAGGCGGGACCGTGGTGTAGGTCGGCGCGTATGGGTATCCCGGCGGAGGGCCGGATTGTGCGTATGGGTATCCCGGCGGAGGGCCGGACTGCGCATACGGGTACCCGGGCGGAGGGCCGGACTGCGCGTACGAATATCCCGGCGGCGGACCGGGTGGGGAGTTCGGTTGTCCCTGTGGGGGGACCGGAGGAGCGTGGGGGTGTCCCTGCGGTAGGTGCGCGCCGCTGCTGCCCGCCGGGTCACCGGACCCACCGCTGCCGTAACCGCTCATGCCATGTACCCCCGACGTCCTGCACGTTCGAACCCGGGCATCCTAGGTCCTGGACGGCCGGCGTCGGGTCGTCGGCCAGGGGATCGTTCCCCGGAAGCCGGCGGACGCTCGTCCTATCATCTGCCGTAACCGGTAGGCAGAGGGCACCGGTGAGCGAAGGGACGGGCATGTCGTCGCTGAACGAAGCACGTGCTTGGCTGTTGCTGTGTCCTGGGCTCCGCCGGGGCGCAGACGGTGCTGCCGGCAGTAAGCCCGGTTCGGTCACGTCGTCGCTCATGGCCTCCTTTGCCGCGGAGCTCGGGCACCAGGCCGCGGTTGTCCACAGCAGTCAGCTGGTACTCGGCGTGGAAGGCGGACGGCTCACACTCGCCGACACGAGCGGGCGACCCGTCCCCGCGCCCGCCGTGGCCTACGCCCGCCTGTCGACGCCCCGACTCTCACCCGACAGAGAAGTCACCCTGCTGCGACACCTGGCCGCAATGGGCACGCAGCTGATCAACCCCGCCGAGGCGGTTCTGGCGTCGGTGAACAAGTTCTGGCACCTGCAACAGCTCACTGCCGCAGGCATCCCCGTCCCCGACACCCGCACGCACACCGACGCCCCTTTGGAGGACGTACTCGACATCGGTGTGCCGCAGCCGTGCGTGGTCAAGGCCGTGCGCGGCCACCGTGGCCGACGGGTCTTCCTCGCCGCCGACGACAAGGCGCTGCGAGGTGTGGCCGGCAGTCTGGACGACCGGCACCCCTATCTCCTTCAGCGGTACGTCGCCCACTCCCACGGCCGGGATCTGCGCGTCATCGTGGTCGACCGCATGGCCGTGGCCGCCGCCCTGCGCACAGCCGGCGACGACCGCCTGGTCTCCAACCTGGCGCAGGGTGGGACCCACACCGTCTGCACGGGCCGGTATCCGGACGCAGAGGCACTGGCCGTCGAAGCGGCGGACGCCATCGGCCTCGGCGTCGCCGGCGTCGATCTCCTCTTCGAAGCAGACGGTTCCTTCACCGTGTGCGAGGTGAACTGCAACCCCACCTGGCGGCCCGACATGCTCGGTATCGCCGAAGCCATCGCCAACGCCTGCCGCAGCCGTCTCGAAGCGTCCGGCTGAGCGCCGCCGAATCCGGTCCACGTCCTGAACAGGCCTTCCGGGAATCGACCTGGCGCGGCATGACTTCAGACTCCGACCGCTTGTCGATCGATCGAGGAAAATCCTTGGACGGTGCGCGTGTCCGCGCGGAACACTGCCAACCCTGTCCAGTTCGGTCTGACAAAGCAAGGTTGGGATGGAAAAGCCTGAATCGCGCAAGAGTTCGCCAGGCAGGGGCCCCGTGCTCCTCGCACTTCGTTACTACGGAAAGGAGTTGGTCCGGCTCAAGCGGCTGACAGTGCCCGCGATGCTGCTTCCGGCGCTGGGCAACATCGGCATCTTCTACATCGCGCCGCTCGTCGTCGCGAAGCTCGTCGGCCGCATCGCGGGGGGCGCCGACGGCGGCATCGGCCCGATGCTGCCCTACGTCCTCGGCTTCGCCGGCGTACTCCTGCTCGCCGAGACGCTCTGGCGCGTCGGACTGCACTGCCTGAACCGCCTCGACGCAGGCGGCATCGAGCACCTGTACGTGATCGGCATGGACGAGCTGTTCGCCAAGGACGCCGCCTTCTTCCACGACAACTTCGCCGGCTCGCTGACCAAGCGGGTCCTGAGCTTCGCCTCCCGCTTCGAGGAGTTCGTCGACACCCTCACCTTCTCGGTCATGGGCAAGCTGGTCCCCCTCGTGTTCGCGTCGGTGGTGCTGTGGACGTATGACCCCCTGCTCGTCGTCGGGCTCCTGGTGATGATCGCGGTGACGGCCCTGTGCGTACGGCCCCTGATCCGACGCCGGCAGGCGCTCGTCGCCCAGCGCGAGGAGGCCATCGCCCGGGTCTCCGGCCACGTCGCCGACTCCCTGATGAACATGGACACCGTCCGGTCCTTCGCCGCCGAACACCGCGAGGCCGCCGAACACCGCTCCCGCGTCGCCGAATCGCGGCGGCTCAGCGTGCGTTCGTGGGACTACGGCAACCTGCGCATCGACACCGTGGTCGCACCGATGTCCGTACTGACCAACGTCCTCGGACTGCTGCTCGCCCTCTCGCTCGGCGCGGGAGAGCACGGCGTCGAGGCGGTCGTCGTCGCCTTCACCTACTACTCCAACGCCACACGGATCATGTTCGAGTTCAACCAGATCTACCGCCGCCTGGAGAGCTCGATGACCGAGGCCGCGCAGTTCACCGAACTGCTGCTGACGCCGCCGACCGTACGGGACCCGGCTGTGCCGGAGCCCCTTCTCGTCAAGGGCGCCGACGTGCGCTTCGAGAGGGTGAACTTCGCCCACGCGGGCGCGAAGCCGCTCTTCGAGGGCCTCGACCTGGCCGTGCCCAGCGGGGCGAAGGTCGGATTCGTCGGCAGGTCCGGCGGCGGCAAGACCACGCTCACCCGGCTGCTGCTGCGGATGACGGACATCGACGGCGGCCGCATCACGATCGGCGGACAGGACATCAGCAGGCTGCGGCAGGCCGAACTGCGCAGCCTGATCGCCTACGTGCCGCAGGACCCGGCGATGTTCCACCGCACCCTGCGGGAGAACATCGCGTTCGCCCGGCCGGACGCCACCGATGCCGAGATCCGCCGTGCGGCCGAGGCGGCGCACGTCACGGAGTTCGTCCATGCGCTTCCCGACGGCTTCGACACGATGGTGGGCGAGCGCGGAGTGAAGCTCTCCGGCGGCCAGCGCCAGCGGGTCGCCCTCGCGCGGGCGATTCTGCGCGACGCGCCGATCCTGCTGCTCGACGAGGCGACCAGCGCGCTGGACTCCGAGAGCGAGGTCCTCGTCCAGGACGCGCTCTGGCGCCTCATGGAAGGGCGGACCGCGCTGGTGGTGGCACACCGGCTGAGCACGGTCGCCACCATGGATCAGCTCGTCGTTCTCGACCGCGGACGGATCGCCGAGCAGGGCACGCATCACGAGCTGCTCGCCGCGGAGGGCGCGTACGCGAAACTGTGGCGGCACCAGTCGGGCGGCTTCCTCGACGACGACCCTGCCGGAGCGCCGGCGTGACATAGGACCCGGCAGGGGCGCGGACGTACCTCGGCCACGGGGGGCGAGGGATGCGAGACGGCTCGCGCGGTCGCCGTGAGCCGGGCCGTCGCCGGCCTCACGACTGAGGGCGCGGTATCAGTTCGTCGACCACGAAGTTGAAGTTTCCGGCAGGGGCGGCGTCCGACCTGATCAAGCGGTCGAGGAAGAGCGCGACCCCTGCCGTTCCCGTCGCGAGGTCGGCGCTTTCCCGGACCGCCTGCTCTCCGGGAAACCCGGCTCCCTCCGGGCAGTCGATACGGAAGAGGAGAACGCCTTCCGCCACCGTCCAGGCGGCTTCGCGGTACTGCGGATCCCCCGTGAACTCCCACACGTCGAGCAGCACGTTCCCCATGCCCGACAGACCGTGGAACAGCTGGGGGAAGACGGCGTACTTGTGATGGACGTTGTCGACGAGGGGCGCCAGCCACGGCTGTAGCGCGTCGTCGGGCCGGACGGCGAGGTAGCGGATCAGAGCGGTGAGGACGCCTGCCGAACCGGAGTCCCAGTAGCACCTCGGGACGATCCGGCCCGCCTCCGACTCGTGGGGAACCAAGGCCGGGAACCCCTCGAACTCCTCGCCGTGCCGGACCGCATGGGCCAGATCGTGGCCGAGGGCGGAGCGCCCGAGGGCGAAGGCACGCTCGTCCCCCGCCGCCCGGGACAGGTAGAGAAGGAACAGTGCGATTCCGCTGCCGCCGAAGGCGTAACCGAGAGGCACATTGCCCTCCGCGTCCGGCCAGTGGGCGCCCTGGGGGCCGCGGACACAGGTGGCCGCGAGACCCTCTCCGACCCGGACCGCGGCGTCGAGGAAATCGTCCCCGTACCCGTCGAGCCAGAACCTGAGGCAGGCGATCCCGTAACCCGCCGCCCCGAGGAGCACGTTCGGCGAGGCGCTGAGCAGGGGGTGCCGGCCGGCCTTTCGCATGAGGTCGGCGGCGGCGTCCGGCCGGCCGATCTCGTGAAGCACCCATGCGATGCCGGATTCTCCGAGATAGAGACCCGGCGGGTACGACTCGTCGGTGACGTTCCGGTCGGCCATCCAGGCGGCGAGGTGGGGCGGAACCGCGACGCCGGCGTGGTGGAACGCGTGCAGGACGCCGGCGGCACCGTAGGCGACGGACAGCGGATTGGTCTCGAACACGGTGGGGTCCGCGGGGAACAGCCTGTCCTGGCGCTCCGGTGTGGCCGTGTTCTCCAGGTAGCGCAGAGCGGCGTCCCGGGTCTCCCGGGCGAGTTCACGCGTGCCGTCCCTCGATGGTCGGCGCGGTCCCCGGCTTCGTATGGTGCCGCCCGTTGCCCCGCGACTCCGCCGAACCGGCTTCGGTGCGGTGACGGGGACGTCGGTCAGGGCGGCGATGACCTGGTCGATGTCCGGGGCGTGCCCGACAGCGGGCCCCTCCATGAGCTCGTCGAGCAGCCCCAGGAACCGGTCGGACAGCCTGAGGTCGTCACTGAGGTCGGCAAGGAAGCGACGGCGTGACGGCGGGTACAGCTCGGACATCCCGTTCGCCAGCATGACGCTTCCGAAGACCAGGGCCCCCAGCGCGTAGATGTCGTTGTCGCGGTCGCTGATCCCCGAGCGCACCGCCCCGGGCGTCGCCATCCCGGGGGTGTGGAGGCCGACGGGCGGGTCGATGCCCTCCTCGACGGCGCATTCGAGGTCGATGACGCGAATCGTGGACGGGTCCTGGACGATGACGTTGCCGAAGGAGAGGTCCCCCAGCACGATGCCGCGGCGGTGGGCCGCCTGGACCGCCCTGGCCATCTGCAGCCAGAGGCCGCGGAGGCCGGCGTAGTACTCGTCCAGGACGGCTGCGGTGACGCCCGTCCGGTAGAGCGGGTTCCGCTGGATGCTGTAGCGGCCCAGATGGTCGCCGGGCAGGTACTCCTCCACGAGGAAGGCGTGCCCGCCCTCTTCGAAGATCTCGACCGCGCGCACGTACAACCCGGAGTCGGCGAGGTCGCGCAGGATGCGGTGCTCCTTCTGGAGCAGTTCCACGGCGTCGAGGCGGTTGAGTCCCACTTCGATGTGGGGTCGGGCCTCCTTGAGGACGACGGTCCCTCCGCCGACCGCGTCGTCGGCGAGGTAGACCCCGCCCCGGTTGGAGAAGTTGAGCGCCGATGTCACATGGAAGCGCCCGTCGCAGAGGGACGGCGTCACTTCTCCGAGCGGTGGCCGGTCCTGGACGAGCGGGTCGGTCAGCCATTCGGGCAGGTGCCAGAACGGGCGGCGGACGTCGGGCACGTACGAGCCGTGGGAGTCGAGGATGACGAACTGGCGGCTGCCGTCCGGCTGCAGCACCGTCCGCGGGCTGAATCCGCCGTACCGGTAGTACACGCAGGACGAGTCCGGCCACCGTCGGTCGGAGAGGATGTACGGGCCGGTGAATGCGCTCAGTTCGGCTGCCAGGGCGTCTCCCAGGCGGAGGAACGCCCGGTCGTCGGGCGGATAGAACGTCATGAACTTCCCGCTGGAACCGCGCGGCCACAACTTGCCGTTGACCTCCGCCAACGTCTGCGCGTCCAGCAGGAACTTGAACGACACGGACGCGTCCAGGGCGCAGCGGGCCGCTCGTTCCAGACAGGCGAGGGAGTCCTGGGAGCGTACCGCCACGTGGATCTTCCAGCCCTGCTCGGGCACGGAGACCCGGGGCGACCCCGCGATGTACCACAGGCCGCTGCGACGGAGCGTCCAGTCGGGCGGCGCCAGGGCCTCGAACGTCTCGACGTGCTCCGACGTCGGTGTGTACCCGTCTGCGCTCTCGAACCACCTGGGGTGGTACCGCGCATAGGCGTTGACGATTTCCCAGTCGTGCATGGCACCGCCCCGTGCAGTTGTCGTCGGAGGGTTCGTCGGCGGCCGGAACAGGCGCTGTACGCAGTGATGCCGAGTACGCGACGCCCCGAGGGCCGCGTGGATCGCTCTCACAGCGGCCGCTCGGGGGGAGCTGCCCCACGAATGGGGTCCTGTCACATGATGGTGCCGCCGCCTCCACCACCGGGGCCGCCGCAGCTGTGATGATCACAGGAGGTGAGGCTGACGTATCCCACCTCGTGCTGGAACTGCCTGGAGTTCCTCGCGTTCTGGACCAGAACCTTCTGCAGTTCCAGGATCGAGGGCATCACCTGCTTGGCGAGTTCCTCGTCTGACATTCCCTTACCGGTCGGTTCCGTCATCTCACCCACTCCTCGACGTATGACGGATGTCGGATGCCTTGGAAATCGAACCCAGGATCGGTGGCGACCAACGCCTCCCGAGCCTGGTGGGCCACCCCCTTCCAGACTGCGCTGCGTACTCTGCTCCCGCAATCTCAGGTCAGGGTCGTCGACGTCGTCAGACCGCGTACTCATGAGGACGAGCGGCGTGACCGGCCGGGGGTGAGCCACGTCTCAGGGGCTCCGTCGCCCTTGCTATGCAACTCGTTGCATAGCAAGATCGGGCGCATGGCGCTCGACCACGCGATCCTCGTGTCCCTTCTCGAGAAGCCCGGGTCCGGCTATGAACTGGCCCGGCGCTTCGAGCGGTCCATCGGCTACTTCTGGACCGCCACCCACCAGCAGATCTACCGCGTTCTCAAGCGCATGGAGAGCGACGGCTGGGTGGACGTCCGGGACGTCCCGCAGCAGGGGCGCCCGGACAAGAAGGAGTACTCCGTCGCCGGGCCCGGCCGGGACGCGCTCTCCGCGTGGCTGCACGAACCGATCGAGCCCGAGAGTGTGCGGCACGACCTCGCGGTGAAGATCCGGGGTGCCGCCTTCGACGATCCGGCCGCACTGATCAGCGAGGTCCAGCGGCATCGGCACGCGCACACGGAGCGCCTCGCCCACTACCTCGCGGGCGAGGCGAGGGACTTTGGGGAGGCGGCGGAGAGCGGCCCGCTCGACGCCGAACGGGAGCTCCAGCACGTCGTGCTGCGCGGCGGCATCGCGTACGAGCGGATGATGATCGCCTGGCTCGACGACGTCCTCGCCACCCTCGGCCGGTTCCACGCCGGTCCGTGAACCGAGCCGTACGACCGGGTCGGTACGGGCCACCTCCCGTACCACCACATGCGTACGACCACCTCCCGTACCACCACGTGCGTACGACCAACTCCGTACGACCACACCAGCTCCACCACACCCAGCTCCACCACACCCAGCACCATCACCCTCATCCCGAGCCGGAAAGGCGGACGTCATGGCCGACCCGCTGCTGTTCAACCCGCACACCTACGACCCGGCTCACTTCGACCCGGAGACCCGCCGGCTCCTGCGTGCGACCGTCGACTGGTTCGAGGCGCGCGGCAAGCGCCGGATCATCGAGGACTACCGGAACCGGGCCTGGCTCGGCGACTTCCTCGCCTTCGCCGCCGAGGAAGGGCTCTTCGCGACCTTCCTGACGCCGTCCTCCTCCGCCGGTGAGCACGAGGGCGACAAGCGCTGGGACACCGCCCGCATCGCCGCCCTCAACGAGATCCTCGGCTTCTACGGGCTCGACTACTGGTACGCCTGGCAGGTCACCATCCTCGGCCTCGGCCCGGTCTGGCAGAGCGACAACGCCGCCGCACGTGACCGCGCCGCCGAACTCCTCTCCCAGGGAGAGGTGTTCGCCTTCGGACTCTCCGAGAAGACGCACGGCGCCGACATCTACTCCACCGACATGCTCCTGGAGCCCGACGGCCAGGGCGGCTTCCGCGCCACCGGCTCCAAGTACTACATCGGCAACGGCAACGCGGCCGGGCTCGTCTCCGTCTTCGGTCGCCGGACCGACGTCGAGGGCCCCGACGCCTACGTCTTCTTCGCCGCCGACAGCCGCCACCCGGCGTACCACCTCGTCAAGAACGTCGTCGACTCCTCGAAGTACGTCAGCGAGTTCCGTCTGGAGGAGTACCCGGTCGCGGCCGAGGACGTCCTGCACACCGGTCGCGCCGCCTTCGACGCCGCCCTCAACACCGTCAACGTCGGCAAGTTCAACCTGTGCACCGCCTCGATCGGCATCTGCGAGCACGCGATGTACGAGGCCGTCACCCACGCGCAGAACCGCATGCTGTACGGCCGGCCGGTCACCGCGTTCCCGCACGTGCGGCGTGAGTTGACCGACGCGTACGTCCGGCTCGTCGGCATGAAGCTGTTCAGCGACCGCGCCGTCGACTACTTCCGCACCGCGGGTCCCGACGACCGCCGCTACCTCCTCTTCAACCCGATGACGAAGATGAAGGTGACGACGGAGGGCGAGAAGGTCATCGACCTGATGTGGGACGTCATCGCCGCCAAGGGCTTCGAGAAGGACAACTACTTCGCCCAGGCGGCCGTGGAGATCCGCGGTCTGCCGAAGCTGGAGGGCACGGTCCACGTCAACCTGGCGCTGATCCTGAAGTTCATGCGCAACCACCTCCTCGACCCGGTCGCGTACGAGCCCGTCCCGAGCCGTCTGGACGCGGCCGACGACACGTTCCTCTTCCGCCAGGGACCGGCCCGCGGCCTCGGCTCGGTCCGCTTCCACGACTGGCGCGCGGCCTACGACGCGTACGCCCACCTGTCCAACGTCGCCCGCTTCCGCGAACAGGCCGACGCCCTCTGCGAGTTCGTGCTCAAGGCCGCTCCCGACGAGCAGCAGAGCCGCGACCTCGACCTTCTTCTCGCCGTCGGGCAGCTGTTCGCGCTCGTCGTCCACGGGCAGCTGGTCCTGGAGCAGGCCGCCCTGACCGGTCTCGACGAGGACGTGCTGGACGAGCTGTTCGCCGTCCTCGTGCGCGACTTCTCCGCGCACGCGGTCGAGCTGCACGGCAAGGACTCGGCGACCGAGCCGCAGCAGCTCTGGGCGCTCGGTGCCGTCCGGCGCCCCGTCGTCGACGAGGCGCGGTCGGAGCGTGTCTGGCAGCGCGTCGAGGCGCTCTCGGGTGCGTACGAGATGACGCCCTGATCTCGGTGTCCTGAGGGTCGTCTCCGGAGCCTGTGCCCGGGTCCCGGAGACGACCCAGGCCCCTGAGGCGACCCGGCGGTGGTCCCCGACTCCGCGGATCTGGACTCTCGGGTCACTTCTTGGATCTTCGTGGCTTCCTCTTGAGTGAGCGCGCCGACGTCGTCAGGGTGGTGTCATGACCTTGGAATCCACTCTGTTGAACGCTCGGCACTGGGCAGAGCCTCCGGCCGCCCTCGAACTCGACGACGACGTGCTGACCGTGGAGGCCGGTGCCAGGACGGATGTCTTCACCAACCCGTTGACCGGAGAGGTCAGGAACGACGCGGCACGTGCTCTCCTGGTCCCTCCTCCTGGCGACTGGCAGTTCTCGGCCCGTCTCCGTGTGGACTTCCGAGCGCCGTGGGACGCCGGCGCCGTGGTCGTCTGGTCAGCGCCGGACGTCTGGGCCAAGCTCAACTTCGAGCAGTCGCCTGACGGCCCGCCCACGTTGTACTCGGTAGTCACACGGGGGCTCTCGGACGACGCCGTGGGGTGGCCCCTCCACCACGGTCCGGTCTGGTTGAGGATCAGCCGTGTCGACGGCGGTTTCGCCTTCCACGCCTCGCTCGACGGCGACTCCTGGCGCCTGGCACGCCAGTTCAGTCTGGACAGCGCGCCCGACGTGCGGGTCGGGATCGAAGTCCAGTCCCCGGTCGGAGACGGCTGCGTCGTGAGATTCGACCGCATGACGCTGACGCCGTCGCGGCTGCCCCATCTCTTCGACGGGCGCTGACCGGTCCCGCCACGGCTTCGACAACCGCTACGCGCCCGGCGCCCGGTACTGGACTTGTTCGGCTTTGCGCAGGGCATCCAGGGTTTCATCGACGGTCAGGAGAACCGTCGTCTCGAACGAGCTGAGCGCGCCGCCTCCACTGATCGCCAGCGCGACCGCGGCCATGGACACGTTGTCGGGGGCCTCCCACAGGTTGTAGCCGTCGTGAGTGCCGAAGGCGTACCAGAAGCCGTGGAGCTTCCCGCCAACGGACTCGATGTACGCCTGAGCGGCCTTTGCGCGGTCCTCGGGGTGGACGGTCAGCCTCGCCCAAGTCTCCGGTGTGTAGCTGAACCTCGATAGATAGAGCGGCATCATGTCTCCCTTTCGTTCCAGCAAGGGATGCCCCGGCGGTCGGGAAACGCGCCGGATGTGGGCCGCGTGTCCCCCGAACGGCTGTGGCCAATGACCGGCATGGCCACAGCCAACGGGGTGAGCGACCTCCCGTGCGCGCCGGCCCGGCTGTCCCGCCACCCGGTGATGTGGCCATCGTGGGCCTGGGCCTGGGCCTGGGCCTGGGCCTGGGCGGGGGAGCGGGTGTGGATGAGGAGCCGGCCGTGGTGGATGTCGCCATGGATCTTCTGGGCCGAGTCGGAGACCGCGGATCTCACGGCGTGTGCACCAGGCCGGTCAGTGGAACGTGACTGGTCGCTCCGGCTGTGACGGTCGATCAGGCTCGCGGAGCGCGTGGCTCCAGCCGGAACTCGAAGCCGAGGGTGCCCGGGTCGAGTGCGGTCGCGCCGCCGTCGACGGTGAGCACCGCACCGTTCACGAACGAGGCGGCGGGCGACAGCAGCCAGGCGATGGCCTCCGCGACCTCTCGCGGCTCACCGGGCCGCCCGGCGGGCAGGACCCGGGTCACCTCCTCGTACGCCGCTTCCAGACCGTTGCCCTCCAGGCCCGCCTCCTCGGCGAACCGGTTCATTCGTCGGTCCGCCATGTCGGTGCGCACCCAGCTCGGGCACACGGTGTTGGCGCGCAACCCCGCGCCCCCGTAGTCGACCGCGAGTGAGCGGCACAGCTGGAGCAGCGCCGCTTTGGAGGTGGCGTAGGCGGCGTTGCCGACGCCGTTGCGCAGGGCGGACACCGAGGCCACGGCGACCACCGCGCCGCGGGCGTCGAGGAGGTGCGGGAGCGCGGCGCGCAGCAGCAGGAACGGACCGGTGAGGTTGGTCCGCATGACCTCGTCCCAGTCCTCCAGGGTCACCTCGCCCACGCCGCCACCGCGCCCGATGCCGGCGTTGAGCACCAGACCGTCGAGCCGCCCGTACGTGCCGACCACTGTCTCGACCAGCGAGGCCACCGCGGCGGGGTCCCCGATGTCCGACGGTACGGGCAGGGCGCCGGTCTCCTCGGCGACCAGCCGCAGCGGCTCGGGGCGGCGCCCGGACACCGCCACCTTGTGTCCCGCCCGGGCCAATGACTGCGCGGTCGCCGCCCCGATCCCCGTTCCGCCCCCGGTCACCAGGTACACGCGCTCATGTGCCATGTCCGCCGCCTCTCCCGTGTCGCGTCCGCTTCCCCGCGTCCCGGTGATCTTAGGCGCGCGCGACCCCGGGCTGGAGGTTCTCGGTCTGCTGGTAGGGATCCGGCATCATGCGGTGGATCTCGCGGCCGATGCCCGACCGAGGGACTGGTGGAGGGCGTCGAGGCCGTCACGGTAGATGCCCGCGAACAGGTCCTCGGCTTCGGTGTCGGTGACGTTGTCCGGGGTGAAGCGTCCGGACCACTGGACCTCGGCGAGGTCGTCGCGGCCGGGGACCGCGTGGACGCGGAGGGTGGACACGTAGCCGTTGACGGGGAACGGCGCCTCGAGGATGGCGTAACTGTAGTGACGTTCGGCCTCGTTGAAGTCCACGAGGCGCTCGATGATCACGTCGCCGTCGGGGTTGGCCAGGCGGCGGACGCGGCCACCTTCGAGCGCGGTGCTCTCGGGGATGTAGGGGAGCCAGTCCGGGAGGGAGTCGAAGCCACCGATGAGGTCCCAGACCTTCCGGGGCGGGGCGGGCACGACGCGGGAGACGGACGTGGAAGCCATGGTCTTCTCCTGTTGCAGTGTGTGTGCAGTGCAGTGCAGTGGGGTGCGGGGGTGATCAGGCGCCGTGGGGGAGCGGCGCGGTCGGGCTGACCAGGCCGGCGGCGCGGAGGTCGGTCCAGAACGCGGCCGGGACGGTCTCGTTCAGGGCGGCGACGTCCTCGGCGATCCGGCTGGGGCGGGTGGCACCGGGGATGACGGCGACCGCGACCGGGTGGGCGAGGGAGAACTGCAGAGCGGCGGCCTTGATGGAGATGCGGTGGCGCTCGGTGAGGGCCTTCAGCTTCTCGACCCGCTCGACGATCTCCGTCGGGGCCTGCTGGTACTCGAAGTGGGCGCCGCCGGCGAGGATGCCGGAGCTGTACGGTCCGCCGACGACCATGTCGACGCCCTGCTCCCGGGCCATGGGCAGCAGGCGCTCCAGGGCATGCTCCTGGTCGAGCAGCGTGTAGCGGCCGGCGAGCAGGAAGCCGTCGGGCTGCGGCTCGTCGAGGGCGAGGGTCAGCTCGATGGGCTCGGTCCTGTTGACGCCGAGGCCCCAGGCCTTGATGACGCCCTCGTCGCGCAGCCGGGACAGCACGCGGAAGGCTCCGGTGCGGGCTTCCTCGAACTTCTGCAACCACAGGTCGCCGTGGAAGTCCTGGGCGATGTCGTGGACCCAGACGATGTCCAGTCGGTCGGTGCCGAGGCGCTTGAGGCTGTCCTCGATGGAGCGCTCGGTGGCCTCGGCGGTCCATTCGTGGACCATCTTGTTGGGGTTGCCGTGCTCGAACAGGCCGCCCTTCTCGCCGAGGTCGCGGGCGGCGGTCTCGTGCTCGTCGAGGATGACCCGGCCGACCTTGGTGGACAGGACGTAGGAGTCGCGCGGCTTGTCGGCGAGCACCTGGCCGAGCCGCTCCTCGGCCAGGCCCGCGCCGTAGAACGGGGCGGTGTCGTAGAAGCGGATCCCCTGGTCCCAGGCGGCCTCGACGGTGTCCAGGGCCTCCTCGTCGGGGATGGCCCGGAACATGTTGCCGAGCGGGGCGGTGCCGAAGCCGAGTCGGCCGGGGAGGATTTCAGTGAGCGACATGGCGTTTGTCTTCTCGGTTCTCTGGGGTGAGGGGGGCGTGGGGGAGGTGGGGGATGTGGGGGATGCGCCGGTGGGCGCGCGGGTCAGTTCAGTTCGTCGGGGTGCGGGCCGGTGCGGAGGCCGCGGTCGAGACCGGCGATCGCCGCCATCTCCTCGTCGGTGAGGACGAAGTCGAACACGTCGACGTTGGCGCGGATCCGGGCCGGGGTCACCGACTTGGGGATGACCACGTTGCCGAGCTGCAGGTGCCAGCGGATGACGACCTGCGCAGGCGACTTGCCGTGGGCTGCGGCGATCGAGGTGATCGCCGGGTCGTCGAGGACCGCGCCCTGCGCCAGCGGACTCCACGCCTCGGTGGCGATCCGGTGCTCGCCGTGGAAGGCGCGCAGCTCGGACTGCTGCAAGGCGGGGTGCAGCTCGATCTGGTTGACAGCCGGGGTCAGCGCGGAGCCGTCCATCAGCCGGCGCAGGTGCTCGGGCTGGAAGTTGGAGACGCCGGCGGCGCGGATCCGGCCCTCCGTGGCGAGCCGCTCCAGGGCGCGCCAGGAGTCGCGGTACAGGTCACGGGACGGGGCCGGCCAGTGGATCAGGTACAGGTCGACGTAGTCCAGCTCGAGCTTGGCCAGGCTGTCGTCGAAGGCGCGCAGCGTGGCGTCGTAGCCCTGGTCGGCGTTCCACAGCTTGGTGGTGACGAACAGTTCCTCGCGGGCGAGCCCGGAGGCGCCGAGGGCGCGGCCGACGCCGGCCTCGTTGCCGTAGATGGCGGCGGTGTCGATGCTGCGGTAGCCGGCCTCGAGGGCGGAGGTGACGGCGGCGGTGGTCGCGTCGTCGGCGACCTGGAAGACGCCGAAGCCGAGCTGCGGGATCTCGACGCCGTTGTTCAGCGTGACCGTGGGGACGGCGGGAGCGGCGGGGGTGGTGGACGGTGCCATGGTGTGCGGATGCTCCTTCAGTTGGTGCGGGTGGAGAGGGTGTGGCGGACGGTCTGGGCGCTGATGAGGTCCAGGTCGCCGGTGCCGAGGCGCCGGCCGTGGTCGGCGAAGACTTCCTGTGGAGTGCGGGTGCGCGGGGTGCTCATGGCGGGTTGCTCCCGGGGATCAATGGACCGGTTCGCGTAGAGGGGATGGGGGGTCAGTGGTGTACGGGGATGCGGGCGCCGGCAGCATCGGCGCCGGTGGCATCGGCCGCGGGGGTCCGGCGCTCCAGTGCGGCGGACCAGAAGGCGAGGCCGAGCGCGGCGGCGGCGAGGACGGCGCCGACCCAGTTCGGGGCGGTGTAGCCGAGGCCGGCGGTGATGACGAGGCCCCCGAGCCAGGCGGCGAGCGCGTTGCCGAGGTTGAAGGCGCCGATGTTGACGGCGGAGGCCAGGGTCGGCGCGCCGTGGGCCTGGTCCAGGACGCGCTTCTGTAGCGGCGGCACCGTGGCGAAGCCGAGCGCCCCGACGAGGAGGATGGCGAGCGCGGCGAGGATCTTGTGGTGGGCGACCACGGTGAACAGGGCGAGGACGGTCGCGAGCCCGCCGAGGGCGGCGTACAGCAGGGGCATCAGCGCGCGGTCGGCGTACCGGCCGCCGATCAGGTTGCCGAGGAACATGCCGACGCCGAAGAGGACCAGGAGCCAGGTGACCGCGCCGTCCGAGTAGCCGGCAACCTCGGTCATCATCGGTGCGATGTAGGTGATCGCGGCGAAGACACCGCCGAAACCGAGGACGGTCATCGCCATGGCGAGCAGTACCTGGGGGTTGCGGAACGCCCTGAGCTCCCGGCCCAGCCGGGCACCCTCGGGGCGGGGCATGGCGGGTACGAGCCTGACGATGCCGAGCAGGCCGATCACACCGAGCACGGCGACGATCGCGAAGGTGGTGCGCCAGCCGACCGCCTGCCCGATGAAGGTGCCGAGCGGCACGCCGACGATGTTGGCGACGGTCAGTCCGGTGAACATGGTGGCGATGGCGCCGGCCTTCTTGTCCGGGGCGACGAGGTCGGCGGCGACGACGGACCCGATGCCGAAGAACGAGCCGTGGGCGAGCGAGGCGATCACGCGGCCGGTCAGCATCATCCCGAAGCTCGGGGCGAGGGCGGAGAGCACGTTGCCGAGTACGAACAAGCCCATCAGCAGCATGAGCATGCGCTTGCGGCTCACCTTGTTGCCGAGAACGGTCAGCAGCGGTGCGCCGACGACGACGCCGAGTGCGTAGCCGGTGACCAGTAGGCCCGCGGTGGGGATGGAGACGCCGTAGTCGGCGGCGATCTGGGGCAGCAGCCCCATGATCACGAATTCGGTCGTGCCGATTCCGAAGGCCCCGACTGCGAGAGCGAGTAGTGCGAGCGGCATGGGCTCACCCCTTCCTGGTTGCTTGAGCGAGCTCCTAGCGTGCTCTCACAATAATTGCATGCGCGTGTTAAATGCAAACGCGGGCATGCCGTGCGATCTGGGAGTGGGCGTGCGCGGTGCGCGCGACAAAGAACCCCCGTTCGGGCGTAGAGCTCGAACGGGGGTTGGGGTGTCGCCGACGGGGCGGCGGGCGGATGGGGTGTGGCGTCAGGCGCGCTGCGCCGGTACGTCGACGGCCTCGACCGCCGCGACCAGGGAGGCCAGCTCGGGGTTCTCGGCGGCCTCGTCCAGTGCCCGGCGAAGAGCTGCGTCATTGGTCGGCCGGGCCTCGTCGAGGAGCTTCCGGCCGTCCTCGGTCACATTGGTGTAGATGCCGCGCCGGTCGGTCGGACACAGGTACCGGGACAGCAGCCCGCGGTCCTCCAGGCGGGTGACCAGGCGTGTCGTGGCGCTCTGGCTCAGGACGACCGCGTCGGCGACCTGCTTCATCTGCAGATGCCCGCCTTCGTCGTCGTGCTGCCGGCTGAGCACGTCGAGCAGCGAGTACTCCCGCACGCTCAGATTGTGCCCGGACTGCAGGGCGCGCTCGATGCGCGACTCGATCCGGCCGTGCAGGAGGGAGAGTGCGCCCCAACCGCTGGCGAGTGCGGTGAGCGCGGGGTCCGTGGCGGTCATGGGATTCCGGTCTCCTTCCAGTGGTCTGCGAACCCAGGATACGCCACCGGAGCAAAAATCGGCTAGAGCGTATAGGGCGCGGCTGCAAGCATGTGGGGGTGCCCTGGGGCTGGGGGGCGTCGGGGCCGTCGGGCACGAGGGCGGCGACGGCACCTCACCCGCGGCCAGGTACTTGCCGACACGGCCGCCGCCGACCACGACCGGCCCCGGCTGACCGGACCGGCCGGCGCCGAAGCCTGCCTCACCGCCCTCGCCCAGCACACCGTCTTCGACGGCCAGGTCGTCACCGACGAAGCCCGCCTGCGCCGCATCATCGCCCGCCTCGCCCCCTACCTCCGCCACCGGCTCACCGAACAGCGGTCGCACGGAGGAGAACCTGAGCCGGCTACGGCGGGAACACACCGATCTGGACGAACGCCCGATCAGCCATTGCGGGCCCCTCATCCCGTCCGGGGGTTCTTCGTTTACCCGCTCAGATCGGTCAACGGCGCACGCGATAGCGCAGGTGAAGCACCCGGTTGCCCTGAATCACCACGTCAGGATCCTCCAACAGGTGCTGCGCCTGGACCGACCCGAAGTAGCGCTTGCCGGACCCGAACACGACGGGTACGACGTCCATGCGCACCTCGTCGACCAGGCCCGCGGCAAGCACCTGGCCACCGACGTCGCCGGCGGCAACCTCGACCATGCGGTCACCCGCAAGCTCCTGCGCCTTGGCCATGGCTGCCTCGACGCCGTCGACGAAGTGAAACGGCGCCTCGGGGTTCCAGCCCTCGGGCTTCGGCCGGTGCGTCACGACGACCATGTGGTCCATCCCGCCCGGCGGCTTTCCGTCCCAGCCGTCCGTCAGATCGAAGACATGGCGGCCGACGATCGTGACTCCGATCTGGTCCCAGTACGGCCGGATGTAGTCGTAGGACGTCTGCGACACCTTCAGCTCGCCGCTCTCGTCCAACGGGACGTCACCGCTGGACAACCAGTCGAACAGCGGTCCGGGCTGGTCATTCTCGTCCGCGACGAAGCCGTCCACCGACACCGAGCTGTACATGACCACCTTGCCCACGGGGCTCTCCTCTGCGTTGGGGTGCCCCAAATTAGCGTGTCGTGAGCTGTCGCTCTTGTAAGGAATCAAGCGGCCGGCAATGGCCAGCAGGCCGGCGCGTGGCCGGGGTGTTCGCGCAGGAACCCTCGCCGGACTTCGACGTACCGGGTCGGCGTGAGCCCGGTGAACGCCCGGAACTCGTGGCCGAAGTAGCCTGCGCCACTGCCGCTACGCCACCAAGTGGATCGCCATCAAGCTCCGCTGGAACCTGAACGTCGACCCGGCCGAGGTCGACGCCCTTGCAGACGCTCGCGGCCAGCTGCCCGGGGACGATCCTGGAGTTCGAGCCCGCTCCGTAGAACCCGGCCGTACGCCGCCCGGCCCGCGCATCGTGGCGAGGACGGCGTACGGAACGTCAGCGCCGGCCCGCGAGGCGCCGGTCGCCGTACGAGCCGCCGTCCGTCGGGCGCGGGGCGCTGGTGATCACCGGGGTATCGGCCCATCGTCATGCACCCGTTCCCGGGCGGGCCACCTTCTTCGAGGCCCACCCGGTTCCCACCGCCGCCGGGGCGGACGGCCCGGTCCGCCGCCTGCCTCCGCCCGTGTCGAGGAGCTGTGCTTCGACGCCGGGGCGGACGTCTTCAGGCACTGCGCCCCCGCTTGGGACGGCGAGGACGACCTGTTCGACGTCCGCTCGCTCGACGACCTCGCCCTGCTGCCCAACCTGCGGGAGGTCACCTTCGTGGAGGACGGCGTCCTTGCGGTGCCGGACGCGGCGGAGGCCTTCGCCGCGCGCGGCATCGACACCGACTGAGCCCCCGGCACCCGTTCGTCGTCCGCTGCCCCGGCGGGCCTTCGGGGGCCCAAACCGGTCGGCGGGCCGAGGTTCACCGGAGACACCTCACGAAGCCAGGCGTCAAGTTGACGTTGCGCAGCAGGCTTGGGCTGTTTGAAGGGAGATGTGGGCATGGCAAGATTCGAGGCATGACCATCCGAAAGGCCCATGCCTCGTAAGTCCTCTGGCCGACTCCGACACAAGGCGTCTCATCCCAGCCGACAGTCCCGCTCCAAGGCAGCGGCAGCGTCCTTCTGGGGCACCCCGGCCTTCACACCTGGAAACGCATTCGGACAGGTGCGCAATGACGCACTGCTCCCGGCGGAGCCGTATGAGGCCTGGGGCCCGCTGGCCTCCTTGCTCTACGGACACCCGCCTGGCCGCCGAGAACCGTTGATCTATGTGAACTGCACTCGGCTGATGCGGGCGAGCCCGTTCAGCCTCTGGGTGCGGCTACGAGAGCTGCTTGCCGAGCGCGGGCTGACCATCTCCACCACCGTCCTCGTCTATCTCTTCCCTGATGGGGGCTATGCGGAGACCGGTGTCGTTCTGTCAGACGGGGGTCGTGTCTACGAGTTCGATATCGGCTACAGCCGGATGAGGGCGGGAAGCGAACGCAACGCCGTCATCGAGAACTGGCACGACATCACGAGCTCCTGGCAGACTCATCCCTTCCGCTCCGAAATCGCCGACGCGTTCATTTGGCGTCCCCCAGCAAGGCGTACCTAAGGGCTGTCCCGTAATCCCCGGTGGATCAGCGCGCGGCGTCAGATGCGGTGCATCGCAAGGCGGAGGGGCGTCCGCATACTGGATGTATGCGGACGTTCCGACAACGCGGCGAGGCGCCGTAGCTGACGTCGCGCGCCCGCCGGGGATTACGGGACAGCCCTTACCTTGGCCTCGCCAAGGAGACAATTCAGGCCAGCTGATCATCGCCTCACGCTGCCTGTGGCGCCTGCTCCGCGATGGTTGAAAAGGCCGTCTGTTCATCGAATGGTTCACGATGCTGGAGGCAGTGGTGGAGCTGGCCGATCAGGCTGTTGAACACGTTGCGTAGGGCGGAGGCGTGTCAGTCTCCGCGTTCGTCGCGGCGGTGGCGGTGGCGGTAGCGGGCCATGGCCCCGGGTGACGCGCGAATGGCGGAGAAGGCCCAGAGATAGCCGGCGTGGTGGGCGACGACCCGGCATAGGCTTTCAGCCCGCGGGCATCGGCGAACCGGTTCCGGTCGTCGCCGAGCTCGGCCAGCACGCGGGCTCCGAGCTGGGTCCCGAGCCCCGGGAAGCTCAGGATGATCTCCGCGTCCTCGTGTGGGAGGAAGGCCTCCTCTGCGGCCTGGGCGAGGTCGTCCACGGCGGTGCAGGCAGCTTCCAGCTGGGCGAGGAGCGCGAGCATCTGCTGGCCCAGGGCCTTCTCCACCAGCGGCGGATGGTGAGCCCACTCGGCTCGAAAGATCTCCCGGAGCCGCTCGGTCTCGGCCTCGATTCCCCGCCGGCGGCCGGCACGCCGAAGGGCTGCGGCGATCTGGGGGCGGGTCAGGCGGGCGGCGTCGGCGCCACCTTGAGCAGGGCGAGGGCCTCCGGCCGGCCGGGTCGTCGGTGATGCGGCGCTTGGCCAGCAGCTGGCCAGTCCCGTCGACCATCACGACGTCGTGATGGTTCTCGGCCCAGTCGATTCCGCAGTAGATCAAAGGGTCCCTCCCCGGAAGGCTCGATGTCTGCGCTGGTCACGAGCGCATGCGGGCCACGCAGCGTTCTCATTCCAGGCCTCGGCCACGAGGGCCGGACCGCCACCTCACTAGCTGTTCGTGACACCAGCGCGCCGCGCGGGCGCGGTCTACCGTGGGAGCTCGACAGGCTCGGATAGTTCGAGAGGTCGCCGTGCGACGGGCTCGCACCACAACCACCAACGAGTGAACGATGGCTGAGTGATGACGACCGGCCAGATCAACGCGACCCGGTCTCCGGTAAGGCCTCAAGGGCCCGAAACGATCTAGATCTCCGCCCAGATCTGCCCGGCCGTCACCACGCCACACGCCGGAGAAACCTCACCCAGGCAGCTGGAGCAGTACTCCGGCTGGTTGAGCTGACCGGGCTGCTAAGAACGAATTAGTACCGGTCCAAGCCCGCTTTCCAGCGACGCTGCTGCGTGAGCCAGTGCACGTAGCGCGGTATTAGCGCCGTGAAGAGCGATGGCGAAGTATGTCGTCCGGGTTGATGTCGAGGCCCTACTCGCCGGTCGTGCCGTCGAGCATCTCGCGCAGGATGTCCAGGTGGCCGTTGTGGCGGGCCGTCTCCTCGGTGAGGTGGAGGAGGATCCAGCGCAGGTCGACATGGAGGCCGTCGCGGATGGCTCGCTGGGCCTGCTTGTCCAGGCCGTTCCCGGCGACCAGTTCGCGGTAACGGGCGCTCTGTTCGGCGTACTCGTCGAGCAACTGCGTGAGCGGGAACTCGACGGCGATGCGCATCTCGCGGTCGGGGTCCTCCTCCGTCCAGGGGCCCTGGTCTTCCTCGCCGAGGAACACCACCTGGAACCAGTAGTACTCGACCCAGCGGAGATGGTTGATCACTCCGCTCATGGTCATCAGCGGCGAGCCCGGCAGGAGCGCCTTGCGGGCGTTCTCCGCCGAGACGCCATGGCACTTGGCACGGGCGGTGGCACGTGCGTAGTCGAGAAACGTGGTGAGCTGGGTGCGCTCGTCCCACGCGGACGGCGTGTCGTCGATTCTTGTCATCGCGCGAAGCGTCCCCGATCACCGCGCCCGATGTCGAGGCATTTAACGGCGGGCCCAACCTGCCCACCAGCTCCTAGTCCGGTGGTCGCCACAGCCGGTCAGCGCCGGTGGGCCGCCCGGCAAGATCCGCCGGACAGACCCTAGGCGCCCTGGGCTCAGTGTCCGGACGCGGCTCATCCTCAGCTACGCCGGATTCTCACCGTTGCGGGCGTCCTGCTGCCGGCCGTGGTGTGGGGCTTCCTCCTGCGATTCATCCCCGATGACCCCCGGGGCCTCCTCGGGATCTCGCCCAACGGCTACTTCCTCGTGCGTACCTTCGCCCCGGCGGCGGCGATGGGCTTCCTGCTCCTGCCCGGTCTCGTCGAGGGCCGGCTCCTCGCCGGCCGAATGCGGGCGCTGCTCACCTGGATCGAGGCGGCAGTCCTGTGGGCGTGGAGCGGTTCGCCTCCCACCGGATCCGGAGGGAGGGCCCGGCGTGACGAGTTCCGCGAACTCGCCGACGCCTTCGGCATCATGCTCGACCGGCTCGCCTCGCACGTCGCCGAACGTCGCGGCATTGCCCTCGACGTCACCGACGGCCCGGCACCGGCCTCCGGCTCGGCGGAACTCCTGCTGCGTTTGGTGACGAACCTCGTCCGGAACGCCGTCGTCCGAACCTCCCGGCGGCGGCACGGCGACGGCCCACACCGAACCCTTCCTGCGCGGCTATGGCCGCGTCCGCACCGGCGAACATGCCGACATCGGCCTCGCCTTCGTCCACAGCATCGTCCGCGCCCACCGGCACCCCCGCCACCCGCACCCCGCCCACCGGCGGCCTCACCGCCACGATCCGCCTCCCCGAGGCCCCCGAAGGAAACGCCTCGGGGCGGAAATATCCGGCTCGCCGGTTACTTCCCACGTGCTTGTCCACCGGTCAGCCGTTAGTGGCACGTTATCGAAACGACAGCAGGATGCGGGATGCTCACGAAAGGCCTGTCGCCCTACGGGGAAGAAGCTCCGCCTCTTCGTCCTCCTGAAGATTATCAAACCCCGTACGAGGCATCGAGGACAGATATGCGTGAACGCTTTCTTGGAGACTTTGCGTGAGAGATTACGTTGCGAAGAGGGCCGGGTGGCACAGAGTTGTCGCCCTGCTCACGACACTCATAGCCATGACCGGAATTCTCGCCGTCCTGGCCCCTGGAACGGCATGGGCGCTGGATGACGACACGGACAACCCGGCCTACCGGTCGCTGGGAAAGGCGAACAATCCCGACTGGATGAAGGGTATCGACGGTGAGACGCCGCTCGGCTGGCTGTCCGTGCCCGGCACCCACGACACGCTCTCGATCCGCGGCGGCGACAGTACGTACACGCAGCAGAACGGCGGCCCCAGCGCCCAGACGCTCGCCGCTCAGCTCCAGGCGGGCATCAGGTCCATCGACATCCGCGTGCGGGCCATCGGTGGAAGTTTCACGATCCACCATGGCGCGGTGTACCAGGACGCGAACTTCGGCGATGTCCTCAAGGTGCTGAACGACTTCCTGTCGGCGCATCCCTCCGAAACAGTCATGATGCACATGCGGGCCGAGTGCGACAACAGCAGCGAAGCCATCGAAGTCTGCAATGACGAACCGCAGAGTACGACCGACGCGCAGCGCGCCGCGATTTTCCGCACGTACATCGACGGAGACCCGAACGCCAAGAGATTCTGGGGGCCGTCGGTCAGCGGGACGGGTCAGGCTGCCGTTCCGAAGTTGAGTGAAGTACGCGGAAAGATCGTCCTGGAGCGCTTCCGAAATATAGGTGAGGACAGCGGCAAGTACGGCATCGACGGCGGTCGCCTCTCCATCCAGGACGACTGGAAGGTAGCGACCATCCTCCCCGGTGACATCGACGCGAAGGTCCAGAAGGTCACGGACCACCTCACCGCGGCGGACAACGACAACGACGCCTCACGTATCTACGTGAACCACACGAGCGGCTCCAGCGCCTTCGCCTATCCCAAGGCCGTCGCGGACCGGGTGAACGAAAAGGTTCTCGGGCCGCTGGGTGAAGTGAAGAACCGTACCGGCGAAGTCATGATGGACTACCCCGGCTACGCCATGATCAATACGATCATCGCCGCCAACCGGCCGTGGGACGGCCTCACTTGGCAGGTGCCCCGACTCACGGTCATGCCGCTGGGTGATTCGATCACCTTGGGCGTGGGCAGCACCACCCGGACCGGTTACCGGCCCGCCCTGGCGGAGAGACTCGTCAACCGTTCGGGCGGCGTGGTGGAGTTCGTGGGTTCGATGGTCGACGCCGATGGCGTGACACGCCACGAGGGGCATTCGGGCTGGCGCATCGACGAGTTGCAGGCGAACATCGAGACCTGGCTGGCTGCGGCGAAGCCCAATCTGATCACGCTGCACATCGGCACCAACGACATGAACCGCAACTACCAGGTGGCGACCGCGCCCCAACGGCTGGCTGCGCTCATCGACCAGATCCATGCCGCCTCGCCCGACACCGTGGTCGTGGTCGCCACCCTTGTGCCGGCCACCGACCCCGCGGTCCAGGCCCGGATCGACACCTACAACCAGGCGATCCCGGGGATCGTCCTGGACCGCTTCCAGCGGGGCTACAAGATCCAGCAGGTCGGCATGGGCTCATTGACCACGGACGACCTCAACGACAACCTGCATCCCAACAACAGCGGCTACGCCAAGATGACGAACGCGTTCATGCGCGGCATCGGGGAGGCCGCCGGCAAGGGCTGGATCAAGGAGACCGTCGAGGTCAAGCCCGCGCCGCCGCGCCAGGGAGCCGACTCCGGCGACTACGACGTGGACATCAACGGCGACGGCCGGGCCGACTATCTGGTGGTGGACGACAACGGGGCCGTCCGCGCCTGGCTCAACACGGCCAATCCCACCACTGGCGCCGTCGAATGGACCGACCAGGGCTTCATCGCCTCCGGCTCCAACGACTGGTCGGCCCATCAGGTCCGCTTCGCCGACGTCGGCGGCGACGCCCGCGTCGACTACCTGGTCGTGGACCCCGCCAACGGGGCGGTCCGCGCCTTCGTCAACATGGGCGGCGACGGCCGCGGCGGCTGGCAGGACAGGGGCTTCATCGCCACCGGGTCCAGCGGGTGGACCGGCGACCAGGTCCGCTTCGCCGACGTCGGCGGCGACGCCCGCGCCGACTACCTCGTCGTCGGCCCCAACGGCGCCACCCGCGCCCTGCTCAACACCACCGACGTCACGACCGGCGTCATCAAGTGGACCGACCAGGGCGTCATCGCCTCCGGCTCCGCTGCGTGGACCGGTGGCCAGGTCCGCTTCGCCGACGTCGGCGGCGACGCCCGCGCCGACTACCTCGTCGTCGGTGACCAGGGTGCCGCCCACGCGTACGTCAACACCGGTGGAAACGGCCGTGGTGGCTGGTCGGACCAGGGCGTCATCGCCACCGGCTCCTCCCTCTGGCTCGCCGGCCAGATCCGTTTCGCCGACATCAACGCCGACGGCCGCGCCGACTATCTCGTCCTGGACGACAACGGCGCCATCCGCGCCTACCTCCACACCACCAGCACGACCGGCACCGTCAAGTGGTCCGACCAGGGAGTGATCGCCGCCGGTACCGGAGCCCCCGGCTACCGCGTCCGCATCTAGGAACCGCTCCGCTCCGACCGCTCGCCCCGCCGGCTCCCCGGCGGGGCGAGCGTTTCTTCCGGATCACCCTGCCGGCCGGGCAGCGGCTCACTCCGGCGGGTGGGTGCGTAGCCACTCGGCCCAGGTGATGGTGCCCCGGTTGCCATCGGGACAGGTCAGGTCGCGGGCCGCCCGCTCGACCGCGGACGGTACCGGGACACGCAGGAGGCGTCGCTGCCTGCCGCGGATCTGCTGCCACGTCGCGAGGAGTTCGCCGAGCGTGAGCACCTCCGGACCTCCGAAGTCCACGCACTGCCCGCCGGGACCTTCGACGACGCGTCTGGCGAGGTAGTCGGCGAAGTCGCGCGAGTCCGCCGGCTGGGTCCGCAGATCGGTGGGCAACGGCACTACGGGCAGCCGGGCCGCCTTGCCCAGCATCCGGTCGGTCAGCCAGTGGAACTGGGTGGCGCGGAGGATCGACCAGGGCACCTGCCCGGCTCGTACCAGCTCCTCGGCGGTGTGCTTGACGCGCATGTACGGGATGCGGGCCCGGTCGACGCCGACGATGGACACGTAGGCGAAGTGGGTCACCCCGGTGTGGACGGCCGCGGCGAGGAGTCGGCGGGTGCCGTCGACATCGACCTCCGGCGGGCTGCGCCAGAAGTCGACCGGCAGGAGAAAGCCTCGTCTGGCAGCCGGGGAGAGCGTTGCCGCGTGAACGATGACCTGGGACCCGGACACCGCCGCCGTTATCCCCTCGCCGGTGGCGAGGTCTCCTCGGATCCACTCCACATCCGGATCCGATCCCGGTGAACGGGCGAGCACGCGCACGTGGTGCGACGGCTTCAGCCGGGCGACCACGTCGCGTCCCAGATGCCCGGTACCGCCCGTGACCAGCACGGTTGCCATCGGCAGCACCTCCGGATCGAGCACCTCGGTCCCCTGCTTCACTGTCTCACCCTGGTGGGTCACCGGCATTCGCGCGGCGCCCGGACCCGTCTCTCCCTCACCTGCCCGACGACCTCGCGTCGGCGTACCGCAGCAAGGCGCCCACGCCCTCGTACAGCCTCAGCTCGCTCTCCGGTACGACGACCAGCTCGGCACGGGTGCCGACGAGGGCCCGGACAAGGGCGTCGTCGGCGCGTTCCTCGCGTGGCGCCCGTACACCGAAGGACGTCAGCTCCGCCTCGGTCAGGGCGAGCTGGGTGGGCTGGGAGCCCACCCAGAGCCGCGGTGAGGACCCGGGCGGCCGGTTCAGCAGCAGTGCTGCCACCTGGCCCCGCTGGAGGGCGGCGACGGTGGCGGCCAGACCCTCCGCCACGGGCCCGTTCAGGGCACGCCGACCGATGAAGACGTCCACGAGCTCCCGGTCGTGCGCGGCCATGTGGCCGCGGAAGACGCCGTCGAGCTGCGGCTCCAACAGGGCGCGTCCGGTGTCGGTGGGGGTCGGGCCGCTCACGCGTACGATCTTGTCCCGCAGGGCGTGCGGCAGGCGGCGGATCAGTACGTTGCACGCCCACTCGTCCCCGCCCACGACGACGGCGTCGGCATGGGCGCGCCGCGCCCGTTCGTCCAGCCGGTGGCCGAGCCGGACGCAGGTGCGATGCCAGGTCGCCACCGCGACCCTGCGGCGCAGCCGCTCACCCGGGGTGACGGTGGACGTGGGCCAGGTGCCGGTCTCCGCCTCCAGCGCCACCCAGCCGTGGGTCTCGGCGGTCGGAAGGCCGCCGTAGTGGACGACCACGGCCATGTACGGGATCTCCGGAACGTGCTGGGTGACCAGGGGCATGGCGTCCGGCAGGGTGCTGTACCGCGCGGAGTCGTGCTCGGGTGGCTCGGGAAGCTCCCCGTCCAGGACGAGCGTGCCGTGGGCGGCGAAGATGGCCTGCCCGTGCACCCCCGGAACTTCTGCGTCGGCGCCGACCACCTCCTCCAGCACGTTCGTCAGCGCCTCGTCCGCGCCCTGACGGGTCAAGCTCTCCCGCAGCCGCTCCCAGCGCAGCGCGATCGCCCGCTCGGGATGCTCGACGTCCCGGGAGGTGTCCAGATACACGGAGGCGTACGGGCCCGGCTCTGCGTAGAGGGGCTCAAGGAACGACAGCCTCATCGCCACTCCTCGTCGACGGCCCCCCACCTTCGATGATGCCCGAGACCAGTCGTCGGAGGCACTCACGGCATCCGGTGCGCGAGACGCCGTCGATCACCGGACGGCGGGATACTGCGGCCATGAGGGTAGCGGTGATGACAGCCGGGTCGCGTGGGGACGTAGCGCCGTACACCGGTCTCGGGCACGGGCCTTGACCGCAGCTCTGAAAGAGGTGACCAGCGAGCCGGTCTACCGCCGTCGTGCCCTGGCACTCTCCGAACGGATCCGGAGCGAGGACGGGGTCGCACCGGTCGTCGCCGCGGTGCGCCGGGATGGCGGGGAGCCGGAGCGGCCAACGGCCGAAGGCGTCGCCGAGCATCACCGGTCGTTGCCCGATGTGCCGGTGAGAAGTGGCTGTTCGGTCCAGATGACCTTGCCGTCCGCGGTGTAGCGGGTGCCCCAGCGGCCGGCGAACTGGGCCACCAGGAACAGGCCCCGTCCGCCCTCGTCGGTGGTCGCCGCGCGCCGCAGGTGTGGAGCGGTGCTGCTGCCGTCCGAGACCTCGCAGATCAGGGCGCGGTCGCGGATCAGACGTACGCGGACGGGCTCGGCGGCGTAGCGGATGGCGTTGGTGACAAGCTCGCTGAGGATCAGCTCGGTGGTGAACGACTCCTCCTCCAGACCCCATTCGGCCAGCGTGCGGGCGACGGCGGCGCGAACCTGCCCGACGGCCGACGGTTCGGACGCGACGTCCCAGGCGGCTGTACGGGCGCTGTCGACCGCACGCGTGCGGGCGACCACCAGTGCGATGTCGTCCGAGGGATGCTCGGGCAGCAACGCGTCCAGAACCGCGCCGCAGGTCTGCTCGGGCGTGCGGCCGGGGTGCGCCAGAGCACGCCGCAGCAGTTCCAGCCCTTCGTCGATGTCGCGGGTGCGGTCCTCCACGAGACCGTCGGTGTAGAGCACGAGGCTGCTGCCCTCGGGGAGTCGTATCTCGGCTGTCTCGAAGGGGAGTCCGGAGAGCCCGAGGGGTGGTCCGCCCGGTACGGCGGCGAACGCCGCGCTGCCGTCGGGGTGCACGACGGCGGGCTCGAGGTGGCCGGCGCGGGCCATCGTGCACAGCTGGGAGCCCGGGTCGTAGAGCGCGTACAGACAGGTGGCACCCGTGACCGGCGCGATGTCGCCGTCGCCGCTCTCGTCCTGGTCGATCCGAGTGACCAGTTCGTCGAGGTGCCACAGGAGTTCGTCGGGCGACATGTCCAGGGAGGAGAAGTTGTGGACCGCGGTGCGCAGCCGGCCCATGGTGGCGGCGGCGTGCAGCCCGTGGCCGACCACGTCCCCCACGACGAGCGCGACGCGGGCGCCGGGCAGCGGGATGACGTCGAACCAGTCTCCGCCGACACCGCCGCTGCCCGCGTGCGCGGGCAGGTAACGGTGGGCCACGTCGAGCGCGTTCTGCTCCGGCAGGGCGCGGGGGAGCAGGCTGCGCTGCAGGGTGACCGCCATGGTGTGCTCGCGCGTGAAGCGCCGGGCGTTGTCGATGGTGACCGCCGCACGGGCGGCCAGTTCCTCGGCGAGTGTCACGTCGTCGTGCTCGAACGGCTCGGGCTTGCGCGACCGCCAGAACGTGACGACACCCAGGATGACGCCGCGGGCACGCAGCGGAGCCGCGATCATCGAATGGATGCCGGCCTCGACAAGTCCCCTGGCCCGTTCGGGGTCTTGAGCCTGCCAGCCGGAGAAGGCGGTCATGTCCGCCTCCAGGACCGTCTCGCCCGAGCCGTAGCCGAGGCTCTGCGGGGTGGACGGGACGAACTGGATCAGTTTTCCGGGCGGGTAGAGCGGTGTGTCGTCCCGGATACCCCGGAACGCGACACGGCGCATCGCCGCACCGTCCTGCGACGGCTCCTCGCCCCGCAGGACCGGGTCGGCCAGGTCGACGGTGACGAAATCGGCGAACCGGGGGACGGCGAAGTCCGCCAGCTCCTGGGAGGTCCGTTCGACGTCGAGGCTGGTACCGATCTCCCATCCGGCGGTGAACAGCAGTTTCAGGCGTTCCTGCGCCACATCGGCCCGGCCGGTGACGGCCTGCAGTTCGGTGGTGTCCCGCAGCGTCGCGACACAGCCGGACGGCCCCCCTCCGGGGTCGGTCGGCCGCTGGTTGACGGCGAGCAGCCGGTCTCCGGCCAGGTGCACCTCGTCGGTGGCCGAGCGTCCGGAAGTCAACAGCCGGGCGATGTCCGGGGCGAGTCCCAGCTCATGGGCGAGCAGGCCCTCCGCCTCCGGGCTCAGACCGAGCAGCCTGCGGGCCTCGTCGTTGGCCAGCGCCAGCCGACCGTCGCCGTCGAGGATCAGAACGCCTTCGCGCACGGCGTGCAGTACCGCGTCGTGGTGCTCGTACATGCGGGTCATCTCGGCGGGCCCCAGGCCGTGGGTCTGGCGGCGCAGCCGCCTGCCGACCAGAGCGGTACCGAAGGTGGCGACTGCCAGCGCGGCCGCCGCGGCACCGAGCAGCAGGGGCAGCTGATGCTCGACGACACCGCTCACCGCTTCGAGCGTGACCCCGGCGGACACCAGAGCGATCACGTCGCCCTCGGCGTCGGTCACGGGGACGACGGCGCGGGTGGACGGGCCGAGGGTGCCGGTCACGGTCTCCCTGACGATCCCGCCTGCTGCCGCAGGGCCGATCGTGCCGATGTAGTGCTTTCCGATCTGTGCCGGATCGGGGTGGGTGATGCGGATCCCGTCCTTGGTCATCACCACGAGGAAGTCGACGCCGGACGCCTTTCGCGCTTCCTCGGCGCGTGGCTGGAGCTCCGCGGTCGGGTCGGGACCGGCCAGGACCTCCTCGATGCCCGGCGCGCTGGCGAAGGTCTCGGCCACGGCGAGGGACCGGTTGCGCGCTTCCCGCTCGCTGTCGGCACGGGACTGCAGGACGAGAGCAACCACGGCGGCGACGACGAGGAGCACCACGATCGCCGCCTGTAGGGAGAAGACCTGGCGGGCGACGGTGCGGACGCTCAACGCGGAGCGCAGGCGGCCGAGGAGTCCGGCCATAGTCCATGTCTAGCACCGGCCCGAACGGCGGGCGAGCGGGCTGCCCGGGCACGGAACGGACCGGCCCACGGAACGGACCGGCCCACGGGCACGTACCGCGCTGTGGGGCCGGCGGACGCCTCCCGGGTGCGATGCGCACCGAGGGTGGTGACACTGGTGCCATGGCGCACAAGGTATTGCTGGAAGGCGGGCCGGACGACCTCCCCGAGCGGATCGTCACGGTCGAGACCCCCGGCGAGGACGTGAAGATCCCGCACCTCGGCGGATACGAGCACTTCAGGGAGACCGAACGCCGGCACGACACCGCGGAGGGAACCCTGCGGGTGTACGAATGGTGGGAGCGTACGGAGATCGCCGAGTAGGGCGGCCGGACACACGCCGTGACGGGTGTCGTGGACTCGGATCACGTCACCGAGTCGATTCGCCCGGTACGTGCGTCCCGGTCTTCACCGAACCGGCAGGCCGGTCCGCCGACGGGAGCGGACCGCGATCGAGGCTGGAGAGCAGTTCCGCCGGCCGGTCGGCGAAGACTGTCAGCCCTTGCGGACCTCGCGCGGTGCGTGGCTGTAGTGGGCATGGCCGCGTTCGAGCGCGACGAAGGTCAGTCGAGCGTTGTCGAGCAGGGGGGAGAGGTCTCCGTCGACCACTCGCGTCGAACCGGAGACGATCACCTCGCGGAGTGCCGGATGGTCCGCGACAGGGGCGAGCGAGGCGATGTCACCGCTGTTCTCCAGCTCAAGGCGGTGCAGGAGAGCGAGACCGGAGACAAAAGCGATCGCGTCGGTCCTCGCGGAGAGCAGGGATACGTCCTCCAGTGCCGCGGCCCCGGCCAGCAGCTCGGAACGGGCGAGCCGGCCGTCGTAGAGGCGGAGTTCCCGCAGGGCCGGGAAGAGCGCGGCACCTTCCATGTCGGTGACGTGCTTCCGGCTCGCTTCGAGGCGGAGCTTCCGCAGGGCCGGCTTGGGCCCGAGCGCGGAAAGGGATGCTCCCTTCCACTCCGGCAGGACGAGGTCGTCGAGGGAGGCGAGCAGGGAAAGGGACCGGGCCACGACCGGCCACGGGGCCTCCAGCTCCCGGAGCTCCGGCAGCCCGGCCAGGTCCAGCTCCTGGGTGGCGGACGCGGGCAGCCGCAGGCGTACGAGTCCGGGGCATCGCGTCACCGGGGAGAGGTCCGGGACACCGCTCAGGACGCGGAGACTGCGCAGTCCGGCAAGGTCGGTCAGGAAGGCGAGGTCGACGGCGGGACCGGTCTTCCGGCGTGCGGGCGCTCCGATGACCAGCCCGTCGCACGTACCGTCCTCGAACCGCTCGGTATATGCGGGATCCCACGGTTCGTCGGTCACGAACATCTCGGACCACCCGTCGCGCCGTCGGGCGATCTTCATGCGTACTCCTCCGGGAATAGAAGAAAAAGGAGGTGGGGACGTTCCGTCCCCACCTCCTCTCCGTCAGCAGTACGGAGGCGCCCCGCCCGTGTCGTGTCGTGGCCGTCCGGACCGGACCGAGCGCACTGCGGTCGCGACCGCACGGAAGGATGATAGGACCATGGAAGGGCTACCTTTCACTCCTCCCGCCGGGGCGGACGAAGGCGGGCACCTCGGTCCGCCCCCGGCCGCTATCGCCCTGATTGCCGCAGACGGAGAGCTCGTCGGGTGGAGTAGTGAGGCCGAGGCCCTCCTGGGATATCCCGCTTCGGAGGTACTGGGACGCCGGGCGGCGGACCTGCTCGTCACCCCGCACGCCGATCGCGACGGATCGGAGGAGCGGCGACCGGATCAGCGACTGTGGTTCGGTGGGACACCCAGTGCCGTCGTGGACGCGCGCCACCGTAGCGGACACACCCTCCGTGTGGCAGTGGCTCTGCGCCCCCTGGCTCCCGCCTCCGACGGGGACTCCACCGGCCGGGCCCCCACCGCCGTCCTCATGGCCACCGAGCTGGAGGGACTTCGCTGGTGGGAGACCCGACAGGCGATGCTGCAGGGGCTCGTGACCCAGTCACCCGTGACACTGACCATCTACGGCCCCGGCGCGCGCCTCTTGTGGGCCAACGCATCCAGTGTCCAGGAGCTCGGCGGCGACCTCGCAGCATCGCTGGGCCGCTCCATGACCGAACTCTTTCCCGGCGATGTCCTCACCACCGAGCATCTGGCGTCGGCCGAGGACTTCGTCCAACAGATCCTCGAGACCGGTGAGCCGGTCATCGACGTGCATTTCCGAGGGCGCGCCCCGGCCGACCCGCGGCGTGAGCACGTCTGGTCCTCGTCCTACTTCCGACTGCTGGACGGCCGGGGAGAGCCGGTGGGCGTGTGCGAACAGTCCATCGACGTCACCGACCACTACCGTGCGCAGCAGCGCCTCGCTCTCCTCGCGGAGGCCGGTGCACGGATCGGGGCGACACTCGACCTGTCCGTGACGGCAGCGGAGCTCGCCAAGATCGTCGTGCCGCAGTACGCCGACGCCGTGCTGGTCGACGTGGCGGCAGAGGTGCTCGAAGGAGAGGAACCGAAGCCCGTCACGGCATGGGACCTGGTGCGCGTGGCCGATTCCGACGGAGAACCCTCTCGGGTGGGCGAGCAGGTCGCGTACGCCACCGGATCGTCGCAGGCCGAAAGCCTGGCAGGGGGCCGTGCGACCGCGGACGCCGTGGTCGCGCCGACACGGCTGTACGTCCCGCTGATCGTGCGGGGGACGCCATTGGGTCTTGTCACCTTCGTGCGGGGCGAGGACTCGGAACCCTTCGGCGACGATGATCGGGCGGTGGCAGAGGAGCTGGCGTCGCGGACCGCCGTGTGCATGGACAACGCCCGGCGGTACCGGCGAGAGCGCACCGCAGCGTTCATGCTCCAGCGCAGTCTGCTGCCACGGTCGCTGCCCGAGCTGAGCGCGGTCGAGGCGGCGAGTCGCTACCTGCCCGCCGACAGCCACCTCGGCGCCGGCGGCGACTGGTTCGACGTCATTCCGCTGTCCGGCGCACGTGTCGGACTCGTCGTGGGGGACGTCGTCGGCCACGGGCTGGGAGCCGCTGCCACGATGGGGCGCCTGCGCGCGATGGTGCGCACCCTGGCCGAGCTGGACCTCGCGCCCGACGAACTCCTGGCCCGGCTGAACGATCAAGTCGGCAAGGACGCGTCGGACCAGAAGGTGCAAGGCTCGGAGGGCAGTGGCGCCGTCGGAGCGACGTGTGTCTACGGGGTCTACGATCCAGCTTCTCGAACGAGCACCTGGGCGGCGGCGGGACACCCGTCGCCGGCTGTGGTGCAGCCGCACGGCCCCGTCAGCTTCCTTCGTCTGCCACCGGGGCCTCCTCTGGGCGTGGGACGGCTTCCGTACGAGGGCGCGGAAGTGACGCTCGCCGCAGGAAGCCTGGTCGTTCTGTTCACCGACGGCCTCGTGGAGGCGCGGGGGCAAGGCATCGACGTGGGGTTGGGCCGCTTGGCGGCTGTACTCGGGGAGCAGCGAGGATCGTCGTCCGACCTGTTGTGCGCCCAGATCGTCGCGGAGCTGGTGCCGGACCATGTGCGGGACGACGCGGCGCTCCTTGTCGTGCGCACCCGTGCGCTGGACGCACGCCAGGTGGCGGCCTGGGAGCTGCCCTCGGACCCCGCGCTCGTCGCACGCGCACGTTCGATGGCCGCGGAACAGCTTGTGCGGTGGGGACTGGACGATCTGGCGTTCACCACGGAACTGGTGGTCAGTGAACTGGTCACCAACGCGATCCGTCACGCCTCCGGCCCGATCGGTCTGCGCTTGATCCGGGACCGTTCTCTCATCTGTGAGGTCTCCGACTCGCAGCACACCTCACCCCATGCCCGCTACGCAGGCAACGACGAGGAGGGCGGACGTGGACTGTTCATGGTCGCCCAGCTCACCGAGCACTGGGGTACGCGTTACATGCCGACGGGTAAGACGATCTGGGCGGAACAGGCCTTGCCCGTGCCTTGACGGCTCACGGCGTGTGCAGGCGTACGGCCAAGGCGGCGATGTCATCGTCGAGGCTGCCTCTGCTGTGACGGAGGAGGTCGTGGTGCAGCGCCGTGAGCAGATCACGGGGAGGTGTGGGGGGCTGTCGGCGCATCCACGCTGTCAACGGGAAGAACTCACCGTCCCGGGCGCGGGTTTCGGCGATCCCGTCCGTATAGAGGAGGAGAAGTTCTCCGGGAGCGAAGTCGAAGGCGTCCGCACGGTACTGGTCGCCGAGCATTTCCGCGAGGCTGAGCAGAGGCGAGGGGACGGACGGCTCGAGGGTGCGCACCTCCTTGAGGCTGTGGATCAAGGGCGGGGGGTGTCCGCAGTTGACGATGGTGATGTGGCTGCCTTGATGCGGGATCTCGACGAGCAGCGCGGTGGCGAAGCGTTCCATCGGCGCCTCGGGTGGATGGGCGGCGTTGTGCCGGGCGCAGCTCGCGTCGAGCTTGCGGGCGACGTCGGCCATGGAGGCCTCGCCGTGTGCCGCCTCCCGGAAGGCGTTGACGATCGCCGCGGCCGCCCCCACCGCCGGCAGGCCTTTGCCCCGCACGTCGCCGATGAGCAGCCGTACTCCGTACGGCGTATCGACCACCTCGTAGAAGTCCCCGCCGATGCGGGCTTCCGCGGCGGCCGCGAGGTACAGCGATTCGATCTCGACGTTCCGGAAACGGTGCGGCAGGGGCCGCAGTACCACCTGCTGGGCCGCGTCGGCGACGAGCCGTACCTGAAAGAGCGTGCGCTCCCGTTGAAGCCGGACATGGCTTCCGTATGCGGCGGCCACGGTGACCGCGATGATTCCCCCGCACGTCCACCACGTCCCGAGATCGGGGAAGACGAAGCTGAGGCCGATCATCAGAAGGAGGCAGACGGTCCCGAGGAGGACAGTCGGGAGGACCGGCCACATGGCGGCGGCCAGAGCCGGCGCCGCGGGCAGGAGGCGGCTGAAGGCCATCTCCGGCGGAGTGGCGTAGGCCAGGCTGGCGATCACGACGGTCAGAATCACCGGCGACAGCCGCACGAGCCTGCCGTAGCCGTAGCTCCGACGGAGCCGCGGCCGTCCGGACTCGATCATGAATCCCAGAGTATCCGCGAGGGGCTCGCTCAGCGACGTGACAAGTGGGCTCCGCGTGTGACAGAGCCCGCCGGCGGGCTTGCGAGGGCGCGACCGCATGATTCGTCCTTGACTCGCGGAAACGGGGCGGTCACGGACGGTGTCATCGAGATGCGCTCGTCGCGCGGCAGTGACCGCTGGCTGAGCGGTGCGACTGTCCCCGCGGGCGTGAAGACGCTCACCGAGCTCTCCGCGCCCGCCAAGGCGACGGTCCGCGACGTCCTCGACATCGCGGTGTGCTCCCCGTAGGGCTGGGCGCAGTGGAACGTCGGCGACCCGGAGGGCGAAGACGTCCACGTCGCACCATCGGGCGGCCGCTATGCCGGGAACGAGGCGTGGGCCGGTAGCCGGCGAACTCGATCGGTCAGGTCCTCTTGATCGGATCAGGCCGAGATGCGGGTCCCTGCGCCGCCGACCCTGATCCGCCGGTCGCCCGCCCGCAGTTCCACCGTCAGGACGCCAGGACGTCCCATGTCCTCCCCTTGGTGGAGGGTGAGGACCGTCGCCTCGGGCACGAGTCCGAGCTCACGGGCGTACGCGCCGAAGGCGGCCGCCGCCGCCCCGGTCGCCGGGTCCTCCACCACACCGCCCACCGGGAACGGCCCGCGGACGTGAAAGACCTCCGCAGAGGCGCGCCAGACCAACTGCAGCGTCGTCAGGTCGAGCCGGTGCATCAGGGCCTCCAGGCGGGCGAAGTCGTACGCCAGGCGGGCCAGGCGCTCTCGGCTCGCGGCGGCAAGGATCAGATGACGGGCGCCCGCGAAGGCGATGCGGGGAGGCAGGGCGGGATCGAGGTCGCCGGCCGGCCAGTCGAGCGCGGCGAGTGCCTCTGCCAGGTCATCGGCCGCGACCTCCTCGATGTGCGGCTCGACGCTCGTGAGCGTGGCCCGCAGTACCCCGCCCTCCCGCGTCACGGTGACCGGCACGGTCCCGGCACGCGTGGTGAACACCAGATCGCCGGGGCCGATGCGCTCAGCGAGGGCCACCGCCGTCGCGACGGTGGCGTGACCGCAGAAGGGCACCTCCGCCTTGGGGCTGAAGTAGCGGATGGTGTACGTGCGCCCGGCGTCCGATGCGCCGGAGCCCGCTCCCTCGAACGGCGCTGTCAGGAACGCGCTCTCGCTGTAGCCGACTTCGGCCGCGATCGCCAGCATCTCCTCGTCGCCGAGGCCCGTGGCATCGAGGACGACTCCAGCGGGATTGCCCCCCTCGGGATCGTCGGAAAAAGCGGTGTAACGCAGGACGCCGGGGGTTTCCCGTACGGAGTTCATGCCGGGAGAACGGCGCGGAGCCCCGAGGTAGTTCCCCGGGTCCGGGGACCGTCCCGGAGCTCCGTGCCCGGACACGACCTACGGCGGTGCACCATCGACAGGGTCGTGAGGAAGCCGGTTCCTCCCCGCGACAGGGGGAGGGACCGGCTTCCGCGATCCGCGGGAGACGGCGCTAGGAACGGTCGAGTGCGCGGGCGAGGAAGCGCCGCGTGGCCTGCTCCCGCGGAGCGGTGAGCACCTGCTCCGCGGTGCCCTGCTCCACGATCACGCCGCCCTCCAGGAAGCAGACCCGGTCCGCGACCCGCCGGGCGAAGTCCATCTCGTGGGTGGCCATCAGGATGGTCAGGCCGCGCCGCTTCAGGTCGGCGACGACGTCCAGGACCTCGCCGACCAGTTCGGGATCGAGGGCCGAGGTGATCTCGTCGAAGAGCAGCAGCTCCGGCTCGGTGGCCAGGGCGCGGGCGATCGCCGCCCGCTGCTGCTGTCCGCCGGAGAGCCGGTCGGGGTGTTCGTGCACCTTGTCCGCGAGCCCGAGGCGGTCGAGCAGCTCGCGGGCCGAGGCCTCGGCCTTCCTGCGCGGGACGCCGTGGACCTGGCGCGGCGCGAGCGTGATGTTGTCCAGCACGCTCAGATGCGGGAAGAGGTTGTACGCCTGGAAGACGATGCCGATCCGACGGCGGGCGACGTCGGGGTCGAGACGGGGATCGGTCAGCTCGGTCTCGCTCAGGTGGACGGTCCCGTCGTCGACGACCTCCAGCAGGTCCACACAGCGCAGCAGGGTCGACTTGCCCGAACCCGAGCCGCCGATCAGACAGACGACCTGGTGCTCGGCGACGTCCAGGTCGATCGAGCGCAGCACCAGCCGCTCCCCGTACTGCTTGCGGAGGCCGCGGATGCGCAGCAGCGACTCGCTCATCGGCCCGCCCCCGCCCAGGTGCGCTGCGCCGCCCGCCGCTGGAGCCGGTCGGCGAAGCGGGTCAGCGGGATGGTCACCGCGATGAACAAGAGGGCCGCTCCCAGGTACGGGGTGTAGTTGAAGTCGTAGTCCGCCTTGATCTGCGCGGCCCGCAGCGCCTCGAGCGGACCGAGGACGGCGACCAGTGCCGTGTCCTTCTGCAGGGCGATGAAGTCGTTGAGCAGGGGCGGCAGCACGTTGCGCACGGCCTGGGGCAGGACGACGTGCCGCACGGTCTGCCGCTCGTTGAGGCCCAGGGCCCGGGCGGCGTTCCGTTGGGCCGGGTGGACCGAGTTCAGTCCCGCCCGGAACACCTCGGCGACGTACGCGGTGTAGGAGAGGGTGAGGGCGATCACGCCGAGGATCCAGGGCTCGGAGGGGGTGCCCTGCAGTTGCAGCGCCGGTAGTCCGAAGCCGACGAGGAAGATCAGCAGCAGGGTCGGTACGCCGCGGAAGACGTCCACGTAGACCGTGGCGGCGAGCCGCAGCGGCTGGAGACCCGGTGCGCGGGTCACCCGCACCAGGGCGATCAGCAGTCCCAGGACGAGGATCAGCACCTCGGCGACGAGGAACATCTGGATGTTGAGCCAGAAGCCCCGGAGGAGGTCGGGGAAGGCGGAGCGGAGCTCGGCGCCGTCGAAGAACAGACTGTCGACGCGCTCCCAGCCCGGTGAGGCCACCGCGGCCGCGCCTACCGCCACCAGGCCGAGCAGGGTGCAGAGGGTGGAGACCCAGGTGTGGCGGCGTTTGCGGGAGCGGCGGTACCGCTGCCGCTCCCGTTCGTGGTCGCTGGGCCGGTAGTCGGTGTCGTACGTGCCCGGAGAGGCGGCCGACCGGTCCGGTACGGCTGTCTTGCCGATGTCCACAGCCGGCCCGTTATCGCTTCAGCTCGGGGACGTTCGCCGAGGCGGAAAGCCACTGCGTGGTGAGCCTGGCGAGAGTGCCGTCGGCCTTGAGTTCGTCGAGGGCCTGGTTGACGCACGAGGTGTACCCGCTGTCCTTCGGCAGCAGCAGACCGAACTTCTCGGGGGTGCCGCCCGCGTAGCCGAACTGGCCGACGATCTCGCCGTTCTCCAGCTCCGCCCCGGCCAGGTAGAAGACGGTGGGCAGGTCGGTGACGATCGCGTCGATCTGACCGTTCCGCAGCGCGGTGACCTCGTCCTTGGTGGTACTGAAGACGCTCGGCTGCTTCGAGGGCTTGATCTGGTCGAGCACGGCCTGGTAGCTGGTCGTCGCGACCTGCACGCCGATCTTGGCGTCCTTGAAGGCGCTCAGGGACGTGGCCTTCGCGAACGCGGATCCGTCGAGTGCCAGGATGGCCTGATTGGCCGTGTAGTAACTGGTGGAGAAATCGACGGCTTTCGCGCGCTGCGGCGTGATGGAGATCTGGTTGATGTCGAAGTCGAAAGCCTTGGGGCCGGGGGCGTACGAATGGGCGAAAGGCTCGACGACCCATTTCACCTGGTCGCGTTCGAAGCCCAGCTTTTCGGCCACTGCATAGGCCACGGCGCTTTCGAAGCCTTTTCCGTTCGACGGGGTGTTGCTGTCGAACCACGGTTCATAGGCCGGGGAGTCGGTCGCGACGGTGAGCCGGCCGCGCTTGTGGAGGCTCGGGCTGTCGGTCGTGCACAGGGCGGCGTCCTTGGCGCCGGCCGCTGCGGGGGTGTTCTGCGGCTGCGGCGCGCAGCCGGCCGCCGCCAGCGCGACGAGGGCGGCGGCGGAGGCCGCCAGGGATATGCGGGTACGGGACATCAGAGGTCCTTCGGGAGAAGTCCGGGAAAGGTACGGGAAAGAGGGCCGGTGCTGTGCGCTCAGCGACACAGATCGGCCGCACAGCGCACGTTGTCCACGTGGAGGCGGCGTACCAGCAGGAGAGTTCCGGACATGCTTTTCAGCATTCCGGCTCACGGAGACCGGCGTCAATCGGGAAGACCGTTGCCGGGGTAACGCGTTGATAACATGTCAGCTGGTGAGATGGAATACCCGGTCGCCTTGACGCAGTCCGAATGCCTCCGCCGCGGAACCGCCGCGGACCACCAGTTCGGCGAATCCGACCCCGGAACTCCCGACGGTGATTCCGGGCTCGCCGAGCGGGACGTCGGGGAGTCGGTCGTAACAGCGCACCCGGATGTCGCGGCCGTCGAGCCGGTTGCGCACGAGAAGGCTCTCGGCGGTGTCGTAGCCGGGCAGTTCGGCGGCCGGGCGGTCCAGCTTGCAGTTGCCGAAGTTGTCGACGACGGCGATCCGCACGTCGTCGGCGACGGACGGGCGCACCGCTGTCGGCTGCGCGGGAACGGGGTGGCCGTCCACCAGCCAGCGGGCCAGCAGGGGCGCGTACCAGAGGCTCCGGAACTGGGTCCGTACCATCTCCTCGATCTCGGCCGGCGTCAGCTCGGCCCAGTCGTCGGCGGCGGCTTCCAGCACTTCGCGGACATCGGTGACCTGGACCTCCGTCAGACCCAGGTAGGTCGCCAGCGGGGCGAGGACCCGCTGGTTCAGCGTGCTGACGACCAGGTGGTTCCCGTGGCGGAAGGAGCAGAAGGGCACGCCGTTGGGCCAGTGTCCGTCCCTCGGTGCGATGTTGACGAGGACCACGACCGGTCGGCTCGGGCCGCCGATCAGGTCCGTGGAGCGGAGCAGGTCGAGCAGGGTGAGGGCGGCGGCGCCCTCCGGGTCCGGTCCGCCGAGCGGCAGGACGGTCGGCGTGGAGCCGAAGAGGGCGGCGATCCGGGTGGACTGGCGAGCGAGCGCGTTGGGGTCGGCGCAGTCGGTCAGGGAGACGACCGGGGGAAGAGGCATGGCGGTACTTCGCCCTTCTGTCGAGGGAGACACGGGGTGGGTGGGGTTCGAGGTGCAGGGGTCGACATGCTCGGTGGCGGGCCGGGACGACAAAAAAACGGACCCTCCGTCTCCGGAGGGTCCGTCGCGTCCTGCGCGCACACGGCTTCGCTAGCGAAGCGCCTCCGGGGGCGGGGGCATCATTCGCATCATGGCGAGGGTGGCGGTGTGCTGCATGAGGTGGACGCTAGCACCGGGTGGAATCGCCGCAGGCGCCGTTCCACATAGTGGACATGCTTTTCCGGTCGCTTGCTTGATGGGGCGGGTCGCTCAGCGCTTTTGCGAGCCGTGACCGGCGAGCGCTCGCGGTGAAAGCCGTCCGCCGGCCGGTGGCCGAGAGCCCGGACGGCGCGGCCGGGTAGCCGAAACGACCGTCCTCGGGTCGGCCGGGAACCGCGCCGAGGGCGGGGCCGCGGGGCCCCGCCCTGACTGTCGGGTTCAGGCGGGGTACGGCAGGTCGGCCTCCGAGGTGCCGGCCGGCCGGGCGTGCACGGTTGCGTGAGGGCTGCCGATCCGCAGCTGCCAGGCGTACGGGCTGTCGGTGGTCACCCGGAGGCGGTCGCCCGTGCGGTGCAGGTGGAAGTGGGCGATCTCGCCAGGGCCGTCGGTGCGCGGGATCACGACGGTGCGCTCCGCGCCGTCCGCGAAGGCGTGGACCCGCAGTTCGACGCCGTCCGCCCAGGCCGAGACCGGGTGCTGGTCGTCGGCGGCCAGCGCGATGACCGAGTCCGGGCGGGCCAGCAGCGGCAGGGTGTGGAAGTCGTACTGCTCACGGGCCCAGCGCGGACCGGTGACCTGGGCGCCCGTCAGCACATTGGTCCATGTGCCTTCCGGCACGTAGTACTCGACTGTGCCGTCGTCGGTGAAGACCGGGGCGACGAGCAGGTCGTCGCCGAGCATGTACTGCCGGTCGACCGTGGCGGCGGCCGGGTCGTCGGGGAACTCGAGCACCATGGCGCGCATCACGGGGACGCCGGTGGCGTGCGCCTGCTGGGCGGCGCGCTGGAGGTAGGGGGCGAGGCGGTGCTTGAGCAGGGTGAACTCTCGGGTGACCTCGACGGCCTCCTCGCCGTAGTCCCAGGGCACGCGGTACGACTTGCTGCCGTGCAGGCGGCTGTGCGAGGAGAGCAGCCCGAACTGCACCCAGCGCTTGAAGACGGTGGGAGTGGGGGTGCCCTCGAAACCGCCGATGTCGTGGCTCCAGAAGCCGAAGCCGGACAGGCCGAGGGAGAGGCCGCCGCGCAGCGACTCGGCCATGGCGTTGAAGTGGGACTCGCAGTCGCCGCCCCAGTGGACCGGGTACTGCTGGCCTCCGGCGGTGGCGGAGCGGGCGAAGAGCAGCGCCTCGCCCTCGCCGCGCTCGGCGCGCAGGAGGTCGAAGACGGCCTGGTTGTAGAGGTGGGTGTAGTAGTTGTGCATCCGTTCCGGGTCGGAGCCGTCGTGCCAGACGACGTCGGTGGGGATGCGCTCGCCGAAGTCGGTCTTGAAGCAGTCCACGCCCTGGTCGAGCAGTGTCCTCAGTTTGCCGGTGTACCAGTCGCGGGCGGCGGGGTTCGTGAAGTCCACCAGGGCCATGCCGGGCTGCCAGAGGTCCCACTGCCAGACGCTGCCGTCCGGGCGCCGCACCAGGTAGCCGTTTCGCATGCCCTCCTCGAACAGCGCCGACTTCTGCGCGATGTACGGGTTGATCCAGGCGGAGACCCGCAGCCCCCGCTCCTTGAGGCGGGCCAGCATGCCGGCCGGATCGGGGAAGGTGTCGGAGTCCCAGACGAAGTCGCTCCACTGGTAGCCGCGCATCCAGAAGCAGTCGAAGTGGAAGACGCTCAGCGGGATGCCGCGTTCGGCCATGCCGTCGACGAAGCGGTTGACGGTGGCTTCGTCGTAGTCGGTGGTGAAGGAGGTGGTCAGCCACAGGCCGAGCGCCCAGGCCGGGGGCAGGGCGGGGCGGCCCGTGAGGGCGGTGTAGCGCTCGAGGATCTCTTTCGGGGTCGGGCCGTGGACGACGAAGAACTCCAGGGACTGGTCCTCGACGCTGAACTGGACCTGGCCGACCGACTCGGAGCCGACCTCGTAACTGACCTTCCCGGGGTGGTTGACGAAGACGCCGTAGCCGCGGTTCGTCAGGTGGAAGGGGACGTTCTTGTACGCCTGCTCGCTGCTGGTGCCGCCGTCCGCCTGCCAGATGTCCACGACCTGGCCGTTCCGGGTGAACGGCGTGAACCGTTCGCCAAGACCGTAGACGAACTCGCCGACTCCCAGGGAGAGTTGTCCGAGCATGAAGTGCCGGCCGTCGGCGTCGGTGGCGAAGCCGGTCCCGCGCTCGCCCACGGAGGTCAGCACCCGACCCTCGGCGGTGAACTCCAGGCGCCACGGCTCGGCGGTGTCCACCCGCAGTGAGAGCTCACCCGCACTGAGCTCGACCACCGTGCCGTCCCGGTGCACCTTCCCGGCATCCGGTTCCCCGCCGGGCAGCGCGAACTCCGGCCCCCGGTGCACCGAACCGGCGTGGTGGGTGGCACGTACCCCGATCACGCCCTCGGCAGGTGACCAGCACTCGATCGTCAGCAGCGGACTGTTGAGCATGCCGCCGCGACTGCGCACATGCTTCACCGGCGCGTAGAGGGTCATCCGGTGCTCGTCGGCCCGGACGTCGGCGACCTCGGTGGCGTAGCGGGCGGTGACGCCCGGACGCATCAGCCAGTAGCCGTCGGTGAACTTCATGGGGTGGATTCCTCCGTCCGCGCGTGGTGCGCGGTGATCAGGCCCCGGTACCAGTCGTAGCTGTCCTTGGGCGTTCGGGTCAGGCTGGTGTAGTCGACGTGGACAAGGCCGAAGCGCCGGCCATAGCCGCGCGCCCACTCGAAGTCGTCGAGCAGGGACCACGCGTAGTAGCCGCGTACGTCCATCCCGGCCGTGAGGGCGTCGGCGGTCAGGTGGTCGGCCAGGTAGGCGATCCGGTCCGAGTCGTGGACCCTGCCGTCGGGGGCGACGGTGTCGTCCTCGGCGGAGCCGTTCTCGGTGATCCAGACCGGTGGGAGCCGCGGGTAGCGGGCGTGGAGGTCCAGGAGGAGCTCCGTGAGCGCGGCCGGGACGACGGGCCATCCCATGGTGGTGTGCCTGGTCCCGTACGGGTCCGGCTCGGCGACGCCGATGTCGACGGCGGTGCGGAGTTCGGGGTCGTCCGTACGGTGGAGTGCGGCGGCGATGGTCACCGGCCGGTAGTGGTTGGTGCCGAGGAAGTCCAACGGCTCGCCGATCACCTCCAGGTCACCGGATCGCCGCCAGGGGCCGTCGGCGAGGCCGCTCCAGGTCTCCGCCTCGTGCCCGGGGTAGCACCCGGCGAGGAGCGGCCCGGTCCGGACCTCGTTGTGGAGAACCTCGGCGCGGCGCAGCGCGGCGAGATCCTCGGGTCGGTCGGAGGCGGCGTGGAGCCGGTCGAGGTTGAGCGTGATCCCGACCTCCCGGGCGCCCGCGGCGCGCAGCTCCCGTACCGCGAGACCGTGGGCGACCAGCAGATGGTGGGCGGCCGACAGGGCTCCGCGGCCCTCCTGGGCGCCTGCGATCTGGTACGCGGCGGTCGCGGCACCGAAGCGGAAGCCGGCGGGCAGGGCGGGGAACGGGCGCAGGGTGGGCCCGGATGCGTCGGACACGGCCACCTCAACGAGAGGGAGAGACGGTTTCGATGGGTGAAGCGCTTCGACGCTCCCACCGCCCAAGTTGCGATGTCAATGCCTGGTAGGAAAGAACGCCCCCATGTCCACGGCCTCTTGTTTCGCCGTGAGTACCTCATTACCTCGCATCTCCAGGCGAAGCGCTTCGACGATCCGTGATCCGCCGAGGGGGCGGCCGGAACCCCTACGTCTCTGAAGGGCCCCGCATGACCGATCTGCCCGCGCGCGTCCTGTTCGGCGCGCCGCCTACTACCACGAGTACCAGCCGCCCGAGCGGCTCAAGACCGACCTCGATCTCATGGCGGAGGCGAAGTTCCCCGTCATCCGCGTCGGCGAGTCGGTCTGGTCCACCCGGGAACCTTCGAGCGGCCGGTTCGAACAACCAGCAGTGGAAGCTCGTCGAGGTGGCCGGGTCTGCTGACGCTGCAGCGCTGACGACGTGGCACCGCACCCGGCCCCGGTGCGGCCAAGCTGCAGGCGACTGGTCCGCGTATGGCCCGGATCTTGGTCGGCACGGAGTGGGCCCTGACCGATGGCCCATGGCGGCGGCGAGCCGGCACAAACGAGGGGCGGGTCGACAGGTCTCCACGGAGCACGCCTCGATCCAACGCGCCACGAGAGAGAGGTTGTCGTCACCGAGCCGCCAACTCCGCCGTGGCTACCGGACCACAACCACGGTTGCAGGAAGCAGGCAGCTGCACGATCATGAAACTTCACTGGGCGAGGCGGGGGTAGCAGTGAAGTTCGGCGTATTGGGGCCGCTGACCGTATGGGACGACGTCGGCGAGATACGTCCTATCGTCCAGCCGAAGTCGAAGCTGCTGTTGGCGGCACTCCTGCTCGAACCGAACGGCATCGTGTCGGTGGACGCAGTGAAGGAGATCATGTGGGGCGAGAAGCAGCCACCCACGGCCACCGCCTCCTTGCATAACCACGTCGGACGGCTCAGACGCGCTCTCGGCGGGGGCGATGGTGATCGCATCCGCTCTACCCGGTACGGGTTCGAGATCCAGGTCGGGGACGGGGAGCTGGACGGCGAGTCGTTCGCACGGCATCTGTCCCGCGCTCAGCGTGCCCTGGGCGAGGGAGACTGGAGGACAGCGAACGAAGAGGCGGCGTCGGCGCTGCGGCTGTGGCGCGGCTCGCCGCTTGCCGACCTGCCTTCCTTCGACGGTCATCTACGGGTCGTCTCCTATCAGGAACAGCGGCTGGAAGCCCTGGAATGCCGCTTCGACGCCCTCCTGCGGCTCGGTCGACTCGATGGTCTGGCCACGGAACTCGGAGCCCTGGCGAAGGAGCATCCGCTGCGGGAGGCCTTCCACCGGCAACTGATGCTCGTCCTCGACCGCACCGGCCGCAAGGCGGAGGCGATCCTCGTCTTCCACGGCCTGCGCGAAACCCTCGTCGAGGAACTGGGTGTGGAGCCCGGCCCCGCAATCCAGGAGGTGAACCAGGAGATCCTCTCGGCGGAGGCACGCAGGGAACAGCCCAACCCGGACGCCGAACCTCCGGCGAGGCTGCCAACGGTGCCACGCCCCGCCCAACTGCCAAAGCCGCCCACTGAGTTCGTGGGTCGTACGGACGAGATCGCAGCCATCCGCGCCGCGCTGACGGGGCAGCGCGCCCACACCGCCGTCGCCATCGTGAGCGGTATGGCGGGTGTCGGTAAGACCGGCCTCGCTCTGCGTGCCGCGGACGGCCTGCGTGCCGCCTTCCCCGACGGACAGCTGTTCCTCAATCTGCACGGGGCAACCCCTGGAGTACCGCCCCTGGACCCGTCCCAGGCACTCACCGCGCTCCTCTGCGGGCTCGGCCTGGAAGCCCGTTCCGTGCCCGTTGATGTGCAGGCTGCCTTTGCACGGCTGCGCTCGGTCCTGGCGGGCACGCGCACTCTTCTGGTGCTGGACGACGCCGCTTCGGCGAGCCAGGTCCGGCCCTTGCTGCCGGCGGCGCCGGGCTGTGCCGTGCTGATCACCAGCCGACTGCCACTCGCCACGCTCGACCCCACCCTGCGCACGCCGCTCGCCTTGCTGTCCTCCGCGGAAAGCGCCCAGTTGTTGGCGAGGGCATCCGGCCGCACCTGGACCACCGCTGACGACGACGTCATGGGCGAACTCGTAGCGCTGTGCGGCCGACTGCCACTCGCACTGCGGGTGACGGCGGCTCGACTCGCCACGCGCCGTGTCCTGACGGCCCGGAATCTCGTGGAGCGCCTTGCCGCTCAGGAACAGCGCCTCGACCACTTCGAACTCGACGATCTGAGCGTACGTCGCTCGCTCGGCGTGGCCCACGCCACTCTGCGCGCTTCCGATGCCCCACGTGATCAGAACGCGGGACTGGCCCTCGTCAGGATCGGAGCGCTGGACCTGCCCACCTATCCGACCTCCCTTGTCGCCCGACTTATGGGCACCAGTGAGCGGGATGCGGAAGAGGCCCTCGACCGACTGGTGGAAGTCGCGCTCCTCGAAGACGTCAGCGACGGCAGATACTCGGCCCACGCTCTTGTCCGCGACTTCGCCCGCGAGCTCGCCCGCCGGGACGACGAGCAGGAAGAATGTGCCGCGGCGGTCATGCGAGCGCTGTCCTGGTACATCGCCAAAGCCGGACGTGCGGCGACGGCTCTCCGGCACTTGATCCAGAGCACGGTCGTCCGCGCCTGGGAGGACCGGGGGGCTGCTCCGTTCCTCAGCCCCGCCGACGCATTAGCCTGGGCGGACCAGGAAAGAGAGAACCTGCTGTTCCTCGCTGCGCAGGGTGGCGATGGCCCCATGGACCGCGCTCAGGCCCTGGAGCTGATGGAGGCGTTGTTCCCCTATCTGCATGACCGTGGACGGATCGAGGAGATGAAGAGTCTCGTCCACGGCGCCATCAGCCTCTCTCGGTCACATGGAGATGTGACGGCGCATTGCCAGGCGCTGCTGAACCTGGGAAGGACCTACTACACGGCCGGCCATCTCCACGATGCACTGCTTCTGATCGACGAGGCCATCGTGGTGGGCGAGGGGCACCACGAACCCGCCGCGATGGTGACGATGCTGGGCAACCGGGCTGCTCTGCTGAAGGAACTGGGGCGTGCCGCGGAGGCGCGTACGGCGCTCGACCAGTGCCTTGCCCTGCGGACGGAGCAGCTCTCGCCCATGCGGGAAGCCATCCTTCTCGGGCATCAAGGCTACGTGGCTGAACTCCACGACCTCCGGCTGGCCGTCCGCTATCACCGCCAGAGCCTGGAGGTCGCCGAGCGGATCGACTACCCCCTCATCCAGCAGGTCGCCCTGTGCAACCTGGCGCACGCTCATCTCGCGCTGCACGAGGCGGACATCGCGCTGGTCCACTTCGCTCGGGGACTCGCCGTCGTCTCCGATACGTCGCACTGGAACGCGGAGCGGGAGATCCGGCTCGGAGAGGCTCGTGCCCTGCGCGCTCTGGGGCGACTGGATGCCGCTCACGGGGCATGCGAGACGCTGCGCACCCTCGCCGAGGAACGCGGCGACCTGTACGCGACGGGGCTCGCCGATCACGAACACGGGCACATCCTCCGGGCCTTGGGGGACGAGCCGAGCGCTCAGGAGCGGTGGAAGAGCGCGCTGTGGACCCTTGCCAGGACCGACGCGCCCGTACTCGAAGAGCTTCGCCTTCTGGTCAAGTCGAACTCCCTTCCCGCACCGAGACCTCCGGCGTCTGCGCCGGAGCCGGTCTGCTCCGCGTGAGCACATGGCCCAGTCCGATCAGGACCGGCACGGCTCCGGCCGCGAACATGAGGGCTCGAGCGTGATCCATCCCGGCCGCGGCGCCGGAGGCATATCCCAATAGGATGGCCAGCTTGGCCAGGAAGGCGAAGGCCGCCCACGCCCGGCCCTGGGTCTCGGACGAGGCGCGTTCTGCGATCACCACCGCGACCGATGCGTTGAACGCGCCGTTCGCGGCACCACCGATCAGGAAGGCCAACGCGACCGAACCTCCGGTGAGAGGCAGCAGCGTGGGCGCTGCGATGACCGCGCCCATCACGCAGGCGGACGCGCCGAGCAGGCGTCCGCCGGCGTCGCTTGCTCGGTCGACCGGTACGCGCAGACTTCCCAGCAGCAGCCCCAGGGACCAACTGGCGATCGCCACGGAGTACCAGGTGTTGCCGAGTCCAAGTCCGTGCTGCAAGTAGAAGATGCCGACGACGCCTTCAAGAGAGGTCCCCAGAATCACCACGAAGATCAGGAAAACGCCCTGACGCCCGAAGACCTCCGGTCGAAGGAGCACACCGAAGCCGGTCCACCGCTCGGGCCGAGCACGTGCGGATCCGCGGAACCGAGGCCGGCGGACGGATCCGCGGAGGGCGACCAGGCTGCACAGCACCAGTACCAGGAACGACGCGGAGTTGACCAGCAGAAGCGTCGACCTGTTGAGCCAGGAATAGCTCAGGCCCGCGAGCATGAGCCCGATGACTCCGGCCATGCCGTCCAAGGAGGTGCGCCGTCTGACCGACCGGCCGCGCCGCTCCACCGGTGACAACTCTCGGAGCAGTACGGAGCCCATGGGACCGACGATGCTCTGTGCCGCGCTGGAAGCTGCGATCAGGGAGACGATGGGCCAGACCGTATCGACCTGCGATAGGGCGGCGAAGCACAGGGCCTGGACGACTAGTGCTGCCGACCACCAGAGAGGGTTCCCGTAGCGATCGGTGAGGTATCCGCCTATCAGGCCCAGGACGAGGGATGGCAGCAGTTGGGCGAGAAGAATCGCTGCCATCAAGGCGGTTGACCCCATGCTTGCCGCGTACAGGGCGAAGGCGAGGGCGGCGGACTTGTCGCCCAGCGAGGAGACGAAGGTTCCGGTCAGAAGGACGTTCACGCGCCGGGAAGGATTCACCGTGTGTCCAGCGTGACGTGCATGAGGCGCACGGGCCAGCCCTTCGCACCACCATCGGCGACGTACATGGTGTCGGCCCGCGTGCAGCGGTGTCCCGCTGCTTCGAGGACGGCCTTGACAGCGGATTCCGTCCACACACGTTCGATGTGGTTTCCCAGGACCCCTGGCCATTCCTCTCCGGTGATGCCTCCCTCCAGGAAGACGTTGTGCAGCAGTTTGTGTTCGGACCTGATGTAGTGGATGCCTCGCCAGACGATCCGGTTCCTCCCGGAAGGAGCTCGGAAGGTATATGGCTGCACAACATGATCGAACGCGGGAAACTTGTCGATGACCTCGTCCGAGAAGACGGAGAGGAGGACGGATTTGGGCCCCTCGAAGGACTTCGACAGATTGCGCATCAGTGTGATCAAGGAATCGCTGTCTCGGAAAGAGTTGACTGTGACGTTGCCCATGACGAAGGCGGTCCGTCGGTCGAGCGATTCCAATGAGAATGGGTGGAGAACATCCATGAGGCGGGTCTCGATCCCGGTTGCGGGAGAGTCCCTGAGTAGCTCCTCGAAGATGGACAGGGGACCCTGGACAGAGTCGAGACCGATGTAAGTGTCGTATGCTCCGGCGAGGGCGAAGGCGAGGCGTCCGGTTCCGCAGCCGACGTCGACTATCCGCTCGATCTTCAGGCTCTCGCAGGCGCGTACCAGAGCTGCGACGTCCCAGGTCTGAACCGATGACATGGGGTGGTCCCAATACGCAAACGCGTCGTCGAAGAAGGATACTTGGCGGGGTGCCGGTTCCAGTGCGGCGATGCCGCGGAACATGCCGAAGAATCGGTTCATCCCTGCACCCCGGCCCGAATGTAACGCGCGATGTCCGGTTGAATACCGTGCGACCGGGCATGGAAGAGGACCTTCATCAAGGCGTCGCCGAGCCATTCCGTGAATGCTTCGGACTCGGGGCCGGTATGCGCCCCCACCATGGCAGTGCCGGCGACGTGGGCGAAGAAGTGGGCGCGCGCAATGTACTCGGACACCTTTTCGGGCGTGGTATCCCCTGAGCCCATGGCATGGAGGGTCAGGTGGAAGAGCGAAAGGTGCGTGTAGACATGCAGCGTGGACAGCACGCGGACGGAATCCATCTGCCTCGGCCCTTCGGGCGTGGGATTCCACGGAATGTTGAGGAAGGGGCCGCTGGTCGGTGTGTACTGCGGTGGCAGAAGCCGCCGGACGAGTAGGAGATCGCCGAACTTCTGGTGCAGCGTCTCATGCAGAAGAGACTCGGCCAGATAGACCGGATCCCTCAGTATTCGCTCGTTGACGACGATGGTGAGAGGCGTCGGTGTGAGGTATGCGGAGTCAAAGGTACCGGCCAGGATCAGAACATTGCCGGAGAAGGGAAGGGTTTCGGTGGCGACCCGCCCCAGCGCCGACGAGAGAAATTCTTTTGCCTCGTCGATCCTCTCCTGCTGGAAGAGTGAAGGATCGAATTCTGGCGTTTCGGCCCCGTATCCTTCGGCCCGAAGGTCATGCACCGCTTCCTCGGTGATCCAGCGGATATCCTGATCGCTGGCAGGAGTGTCGATTCCGAGAACCCGCAGCGAAACAGAGAAATCCGCATCCGCTGTGAGGGGCGACGAAGGGGCCAAGGTGGCGGTGAGGGCCTGATCGCGGGTTGCCGAGGGTGCGCCGCGCAGCACCTTCTCAAGTTCCGCTCTGAGTCGCGCCTTGCGTGCGGAAGTCGGAACTCTCGAATAAGTGAGATTCTGCTTTCCTGGCGGAGTCAGCAACTCGGTGAGTCCGTCGAAAAGCGCGTCGGAATCGCTGCGGATCGATGGCCCGTCGCCGTAGGGCCCGTTCGCCAGATGCTCGACGATGTGGTGGATCACTGCGCGCTCCCAGAGCGGATGAGATTTCCCGACTTGAGGTCTCCGAGGATCTCGTTGAAAATTCCGGTATCCTTCGGTGCACCGTGTTGCTCCCGCGCTTCCTGGTACGCTGCGCGGGCCGCTTCGATGTTGCCGCGATGCCGCACCAGCAGCGCCAGAACCGCAGCCGTCCCGGCGCCGAGCAGGACGGCGGAGACGGGCTCGACTGTGAAGGCCAGCACATGCCTTCCCGTGGAAAGCCTGGCGATGCGGTGGACGTTCACGTGGACGTCCTCGTCGGAGACGATGGTCGGGCCGGTCATGACTCCCCCTGGATGATGTGCTCTTCGGTCAATGGGTAGGCATGGCCGCTCGGCATGCTTTTGAGGGCTTCGGTCAACTGGCAGACCAGGGCGTTGCCGTCGACGGCCAGCGCCCGCGAGAACCTCTGATCGGCGAGGGCCGCCATCATGAAGGATGCACGCGCCGCGCATTCACGGGCTCGCTCGATGCTCTGCGGCGTACCCATGGCGGCGTTCAGCAGGGCGATGTGCGTGTACACGTGACCGGCCGACAGCAAACGCCAGGCATCGAACTCGCGCCGTCGCCGGGGCGGATACCAAGGCAGCGACAGCCTGAACCGTTCGGCGGTGTCGAGGGCTGGAGCGAGGAGCCAGCGAATCTGTCGAAGCGCGGCAGACTTCTCGTGTAGGGACTCGTGCAGGATCGCTTCCGCCACCCGGCCGGTGTCCTTGAGGAGGAGCTCGTCGTTCACGACGATCGTCTCGGGAAGCTGCATGAGGTACATGCTCTCGATGGGCGACCGGTGCACGAGTACCAGGTGGACCAGGGGCAGTGTCGTGCTCGAAATCAGAGGGAGGTGGTCCCGCACCGTGATGAGCCCCGACCGCAGGGCGGCCAGCGCGGCATCGGGCAGCGTGGGGGATGCGGCCCGGCCCAGGGCGTTCTGGGTCATCGCCGACTGGAAGAGATGGTCGAAGGCGTCGAAGCCGTGACGGGGGGAATAGTCCAGCGCCCACAGTCCAGGATCGAGCCGTTGGCCGGAGTCGTACGCGGGTGGCGTGCGGACGTGATCCGGGGTATCCGGAGGGGTACACCCCACGCCGGCCGCGGCGTGATTGACCTTGGCTCTCCAGACGACCCGCTCGATGGCTCCCGCCACGCTTGAGTCCGGGCCCGGCCGTCCGGTGACGGGAATCCTGGCCGACTCGGCCACGCCCTGACACCAGGTGTCGACGTCGGACAGGAGACCATCACTCGCGACCGGTCCCGAGGAGAGCAGCGAGTCAAGGTCTTCGATCAGCCGGATACCCATGATGTCTCCTGAAGGCCCAGTGTGAGGAGGACGGCCTCTTCGCCGGGACCGAGGGGGGTTCTGCCATGCGGAGTCTCGGCCGCATGGAACCAGGCAGCCTGGCCGGGCGCGAGGTCGTAGCCGGTGACGACGGAGCTCGACTGGACGAAGTACGTGGCCGAGAACCTCTTGGCGTGCTCCGGCCTGACTCGCTTCAGGCAGAGCAGGAGGTTCAGCGGGAACCGGTTGGCGTTGTCGACGTGCAGGGGGATGAAGTCGCCCTCCTCGTAATAGAGAAAGGAGCAGAGGTACTTCGCGTGGATGCTTCGTCCGTAGAGCTCCTCGACGGACTCCCTGACGCGTGCGGCATCCAGCCGGCCGACTACCTCTGGCGGGCACGCGGAGATGGTTCGGCCGTAGCGAACCTGTGCCTCCGCGCGAGCCGAGGACGCGAAGTCGACCATCTCGGCCAGGAATTCGGCATCGGCGAACCCGGGCCGAAGGACGATCGGCTCGAACAGCCTTGAGGTGGCCGTTGAGTCGGCGGCGCAGTCGATGAGAATGCGGCTCGGCGTTTCGGGGCGCGGCAGCAGGCCGCGCGGGGTGAGGGGCATGAGGATCCGAGACCACTCGTTCGTCCTCTGCTCGGCCTCTCTCAGGACGGCTCCTGAAGCATCTGCGTTCTGCATGTGATCACACCCTCCGGCTTCGAACTCCACACTTGTCGGGCACGCCCCCGCCGTCTCCGGTGAGGGCGTGCCCGAGTACCCCGTGTCCTGCATTGGCCAGTGGCCGAACCCGTCGGCGCGGTGCGAGGTCACGCTCTGACCGCTTGACCCCGCCGGTTCAACTCGCGATACGGGTTTCCGGACTGGTTACGCCGGGTCCGGGTACTGGGCCTGTGCGCGCAGGTCGGGAGCGGAGATGGTCACCATCGTGGACTCGGCGTCGCCCTCGAGGAAGGCGAGCTCCATCAGCTGGTCGATGTCCACCATGTTGGAGTCGTTGTTACCCATGATCTCTCCTTATGAACGATGGCTGTGGTCCGTCGGCTCTTCCGTCGGACGGTGGCCTTGAGGAGAGTCTGGAGCGCGGGATCAACGCTTCTCCAACCTGTGACTAACAGCGTCACTGCTTATGCGGCCGGCCTCCAACAGGCCACTAACGTCGATCCTTCCTGACGGACCGTCGGTTCTTCCGGTGGACCGTTTCGCGTTCGTGGGCTGATCACGGTCATGGCGACAGGCTGGCTGCCGCGTCTGGTGGGCGCCGGGGTTCCACGGCTCCGGGCGGGATGGGCGCTCGTCGGGAAAGCTCGAAGGCGCTGCTGATCACGTCGATGCAGGGCCAGTTGGCGGGCCAGGCGGAACGTGTGGCGATGGCTGGTGCTGACCAGCTGGGCGGCAGCGTCCCGGTCGGTAAACGAGCCCGTGACGTCCTGGTCGCAGGCTCAGATGGACATCACGGGCGGCACCACTCGCAGTCGGTCAGCCCCTGGTTGAGGCCGAGCAGCACGCTCGCGGCGACGATCCAGCCCCAGGACGGCGCCCACGCGAGCGCGAAGGACACGGGGGCGCTGGCCAGGCCGGAGGCGTCGGTGCTGATGAGGGGACGGTGGCGCCTCGGGCCGAGGTCGGGCTGGGCTTGACCTCCTCGCGTCGGGCTGACCGGCCCGGTCAGTGCGCGGCAGCTGCCCGGGTGAGGACAGCCGCCGCCGTCTCGATGTCGCCTGGGGCGGTCCAGCGACCCGGCGTCAGCCGCAGGGCACCGAGCGCCCGCTCCGCGGACAGGCCCATCGCGGTCAGGACGGGTGAAAGGGTGGGGGTGCCGCTGTGGCAGGCCGAGCCGGTGGAAGCAGCGATCCCGTGGGTGGCGGCGAGGAGCCCCGGCGGCCTATGGCACGACGTGGGCGCGGGCGCGGAAGTACGCCTCCGGGGTGAGCCGGAGTTTTGGTCCGTGACTGGTCCGGAAGCGCTGGTCAGGAGTGGGACACCGGTGGGATGAACTGGGAGGTCCGGCGTAAAGCTACCCCCGATATGCGGGGTGAGTGAGAGGCGCCTGACGGGCAAAAGCCCAGGTCAGGCGCCTCTTTTCGTGCCCCTGGAAGAAGCCGAGCTTCTTCGGCGAGTAGCTGACCAGCAGGTTCTTCGAGTGCTGGTGGTACGCGCCTCGCATGGCCTCTGACCAGCGGAAACGGCCACGACTCGACCCGGCTGCGGGCGGCTGGTCCGCGTATGGCCCGGATCTTGGTCGGCACGGAGTGGGTCCCTGACCGATGGCCCGTGGCGGCGGCGAGCCGGCACACAACGAGGGGCGGGCCGACAGGTCTCCACGGAGAATGCCTCGATCCAACGGGCTACGAGAGAGAAAATCGCCAGGGCTAGGATGCGGTCTGTCGGCGCCTGAGACCGATCAGGCCGTCGGGGGAGCGGAAGAATGCCATCCACTTATTCAATCAGGTGCTCGAATCTCGGCGCAGTCCCGCACGGCGACCGTACTTCAGTAGGTGGCCCGGCTGAGGTGGGCAGCAGGGCACCCAGCGAGACGATCATGTCCTGTAACGTCGCACGCCCCACTGGCGCCGACCCAGGGAGCATTTGCGGTACAGCCATCAAGGCGCCTCCCCCTTGCCGATGACGATGTCTCCGTTACGGGTGTGAATCCTCACGGCATGGTCACTTGTGTCGTCTTTCGTGACATCCATTGTGATGTCGCCCTTCTTGGCGGCCGTGTCGACTGCGTACGTCGCCTCCGGCAGGCCGAGCCGAACGTCGCCGTCCTGGCTTCGCACATCGACGAGGTCAGGTGCGGAGACGAAGTTCAGCTCGTTGTCGCCGTTCCGTGAGGCGACGGTGACCGACCTTGCGGAGATCCTGTCGCCTTCGATGGTTCCATCGCGGCCTTCCAGATCCAGATGGGGCCCGCTGAGGTCCGACAGCCGCATGTCGCCGGCTTTGGCCGAGAAGTCTGCGGTGAAGCCCGTGGCTTCAACAAGACCCTTGTCGTTCTCGGCAGTGATCGCGACGTCGCGCGGTACCTTCACGGTGTACTTCGCGCCGCAGTTGACGGAGAGGCCCGTGCAGTCCAGCGAGAGCGTGAGAACGCCCCCTTCAAGCTTCCATCCGGATTCTATTTCGCCGCCAACTTTCGTACCGCTGACCTGCCGCGTCACCCGAACGCCCTTGACATCGGCGGCTACGAGTTCCAGGTCGGCGGAGTCGGACTTCACGGTCAGGCTGTCCCCACTGAAATCAAACATTTTCGATTCCACGACTGTGTTCGCCGGGGCACCGTCCGGACTGCATCCCGTGGCTGCGACAGTGAGGATCGCGACACCCCCGAGGACGAGCACAGCGTGAGGCCTAATTCCCATTGATTCATTCCTTCATAGTTCTGGACATGCAGGTGACGCATGCCGTTCATGGTGGTGGTTGGTTCAAAGGGCGCGATCGCATCGGTGGCGAGTTCGTTCCGTGGCGTCAGCAGGCAACCTGAATACCGGGCGGGGGATTCTGCTGTCGCGGCGACCGGTACGGACGTCGCCCTGCTTCACGAGCGCAGAGCCCGGGCTGCGACCGTGCGTGACACACGGGCGGCTTGGAGAGCCAGAGCGAGGCAGGTGGTCACAAGCGTCACGCCGGCGAGCACGCCGAGAGTCGCCCAGGGGAGGCCGTCCAGAACCCGGACGACGCTGATCTTGGCGCCCACGGCGATAGTGGCACTCGTCACCGCGATGGAGATCGCACCGAAGATGATCGCCGTCCCCGCGTAGATCACTCCCTCATAGATCGTTGATCGGGTGACCACGCCCGGTCGCGCACCGGCGACCGCCACGATGGCGGAATCACGTGTGCGTTCCCGCCCGACCAGAGCGATCACAGCAAGGCCGCCGACCCAGGACACGACGAAGACCCAGCCCAGCACGACCAGGACATCGTCCAGCCCGGCGGCGCTTCCGGGCATGACGTTCCCCATGACCATGAAGAGTCCGACGAACGACAAGGAGAGGGCGAAGGGCAGCACCGTGGCGACGCTTCTCGCCGCGCGGGTGCGGCACGATTGCACGGCAAGGTGCCAGGCGACACCGCGCGAGGGCAGGAGTGCGGTCCAGAACCTCATCAGAGGTGTGAGCACCCACGGCCCCATCAGCAGCAACAGGCAGATGAGAAAGAGGTCGCCGGCGAAAGCGAAGGCCGTCCGCTGTGCGATCCCGCCTTCGAGTTCGAGTCCCAGCCCGGGAATCCACATCCCGACCACACCGGCGAGGAGGCAGAGGGCGAGAACGCTGCGCGTGACGCCGGGCCGCGCCGGTGGATCAGAGAGGTCTCGGAACGCGCGCATCTCCGGTGTCTTGGCGGCGCGGCGCGTGACTCCCCAGCCGCCGAGCAGACACGGAACCACTCCGGACAGCACGCTCGCCCCGACGTGCCAGAGCTGGAATCCGGCCGTGGCTCCGTGCAGGTCGAGTCCCGTGGTCGTCCACTGTGAGAGCGTGGTGCTCGCGACAAGAGGGGCCAGCGGTACTGCCAGCGCGCCGGCTGCAGTGCCGAGCACGATCAGTTCCGTGCGCAGAATGGATCTGATGCGATTGCGCGGGATCCCGAGGATCGCCCACAGGGCGTGATCGCGTCGCTGGGTCGTCAAGGTCAGTCCGACGGTGGATGCGACGATGCCCACGGCGGCAAGCACGGTGAAGAAGACGATGTTGCCGCCGAGTGCGATCGACGCGGAGACCATCCGCGCATCACCCGCCGCCCGCGCTGCCGAGACGGCGGTGAACATGGCGATGACCGAGCCCGCTGCGCATGCCGCACCGACCACTGCGCACAGGAACGTCCACAACCACATGGACGCCTGCATCCGAATGTCCGACAGGACAAGTCGCATCACGACGCCTGCTCACCCGCTTCGTCCTCCGACTGCGCCGCGAGGACGGCATCGCTCACCGCGTGGGAGTCGCCACCAGGAATGACGGCGTGCACTCGCCCGGACCCCAGCACCACGGCCTGGTCAGCACGTGCGGCCGCATGAGGATCGTGTGTGACCATGAGGACCGTGGTTCCCTGCGCGGGAAGTGCCTGCAGCCAATCGAGCACGACGTGACCCGACTTGAGGTCGAGCGCGCCGGTCGGCTCGTCGGCGAAGACGATCCGCGGCTGATTCGCGACGACCCGGGCCACCGCGACGCGCTGGCGTTCCCCTCCGGAGAGCCGGTCGGGGCGCCGCCGCGCGTGCTGGGCGATACCGAGCCTCGACATGGCGTCGCCGACCCTCGACCTGGGTACCCGATGGCCGGCGAGTCGCGCCGGCAGGGCGATGTTGTCCTCGACCGTCAGCGAGCTGACGAGGTTGTACTCCTGGAAGATGAATCCGACGTTCTCACTGCGGAATGCGGCCTGCTTGCGAGGGGGGAGCGACAGGACATCCGTTCCCAGGACCTCGATGGAACCCGCGGTCGCTTGCTCCAGACCAGCCATGCAGAGCAGGAGCGTCGACTTGCCCGACCCGGAGGGGCCGACGATGGCGGTCAGCCGGCCTTCGGGAATGTCCAGGTCGATATCGTGCAGGACGCGCGTCGTCTCGCGTCGGCGGCCCGGGGCGGGGAAGTCCATATGTAGGCCGCGCAAACGGATGCACGGCACGGAAGCGGCAGCTGAGATAGGCATGCATCGAGCTAAGCAGGGCGCGGCGGGAGCCACACGGGTGTCTGCACTGCTTGAAGGTAGACCTAGGTCTACCTTTTGCGCGATCCGCAGTATGCGACAATGGCGGGCATGGCGCAGATTCGTATTGCCCGGAGGGTGCTGACGGAATGCATCGCGGCAATGGCTTTTCCGATTCTGCTGCTTTCCATTCTCGTCGCGCCGGTCTCGGCCCCGGTGGTGGCGGAGACGGACCGTTCGAGAGCCCGGTGGTGCGGCGTCGAGACGATGCCCCTGAAACCCTCGGACCACAGCTGGGCAAAGTGGGTGGTACTCCGGCTGCGTTCACGGTCGATGTGGCGCACCGACCTCCCGGTTTTCGTGACCGCCGTACTCCTGTCCGCACTGTCACTGCTGGTGGCCTTCTTCGGATTCATCGGCGCTGCCGCGTTGGTGTTCTCCCCCGTCTTCTGGCTCTTCGGTATCGCTGCGCAGGTCGGTCCATTCACCCCTGAATCCGTTGGGGAAACGCTCCTGGCGATGCCCGCAGGCATCGTTCTCGGCGTGGTCACCACTACCGTACTGACCGGCACATCATTTCTTCGCGACTTTCTCCTGCGCGCCTTCTCCAGAAACCGGGACCCGGATCTGCTCGCGAAACTGGAGGAGCTCCGGACCAGTCGGGCTTCGCTGACAGCGGCCTTCGAATTCGAGCGACAACGCATCGAACGCGATCTGCACGACGGCGCCCAACAGGAACTCGTCGCCGTCGTCATGCGTCTCGGGATGCTGGAAGCCACGGCCACGGCCACGGCCGCAGCCGCCGACCAGGAACGAATCGTGCGGCTGGCACGGCAGGCCCAGGCTCACGCGGAGCGCGCACTCGAACGGCTGAGGGACACGGTGCGCGACATCCATCCCCGTGAACTGAGCGACCTCGGTCTCATCGCCGCCGTCCGAGAGCTGGCCGCACGATCACCTTTGCGGGTCGAACTGACCAGCACCGGCGATGACGCCCAGCTTTCGTCACCGACTGCGACCGCCGTATACTTCACGGTGTCCGAAGCCCTGACGAACATCTCGAAACACGCAGGTGTGGGAAACGCTCGGATCGACCTACGATGCGCCACGACAGACGTACACGTGCGTGTGCACGACGATGGTGTCGGCGGTGCGAGAATCGACACGGGCTCCGGGCTCGCCGGACTGCGCGAGCGAATGCGAAGCGTCGGCGGGAATCTCGAAATTCTCAGCCCACCGGGTGGCGGGACGCTGGTTGTAGCGTCCGCTCCCAGCCAACCCCCATGGTGATAAATTGAAGCAGGACGTTCCCCGGGGAGGGGGGTCATGAGAATTGTTCTGGCAGATGACAGCGTGCTGATAAGGGCCGGCATCCGGGAAATCTTGACCTCCCACGCTCATGATGTCATCCGCGAATGCGAGGACGCCGACGAACTGGTTGCCGTAGTCGACGAGCTGGTGCATGCCGGAGCCGCCCCGAACATGGTGATCACGGATGTCCGCATGCCCCCCAAAAACACCGACGACGGACTGCGTGCCGCGATCGATCTGCGCTCCCGTCACCGGGACCTGCCGGTGTTGGTTCTCTCCGCCTACGTCACGGGCCCCTATGTGAGGGAGCTTCTGAACGGCCCGGGTGCCGACGGAGCCGTCGGATACCTGCTCAAGGAGAAAGTGGGCAGAGTCGCCGACTTCCTGCGAGCTGTCGAGACGGTCTCCGCAGGTGGCGTCGTGATCGACCCCGAGGTTGTTCGCCACGTCACCCGCGCGGACTCGCCACAGGGGCCGCTTGCCCGGCTCACCGCTCGGGAAAGGGAAGTGCTCGCCCACATGGCCGAAGGGCACTCCAACGCAGAAATCGCGGCGGAGCTGTTTCTTTCCGGCGCTGCCGTGAGTAAGCATGTGGCGAACGTTTTCGTGAAGCTCGGCATGCCTCCCGACGAGGACAATCGGCGCGTCAAGGCCATTCTGGCCTGGTTCGAATACAATTGAGGATTGGCCCCGGGTACCGTCCAGCAGCGCCCACAGCTCCGTGAGCCTTGCGTCGGTGCCGCAGGTTTTGGGAGGGCTCTCAACACGTGTCGGCCCCAGAATCCTGTTCCCTACGAGCTCGTAACACGATCTTGTTGAAGCGTCCCGGTCGGCCGTGACCGGATCGAGCAGTCCATGGAGGAGTGGGGCCGCGTCAGCCGGGGCGAGGCGTCTGGGGGGTGGTCCGTGACTGGTCCGGAAGAGCTGGTCAGGAGTGGGATACCGGTGGGATGAACGGGGAGTTTCGGCGCAAACGAGACCCTTTTCTCGGCAAGGCAAACGAGAGGCGCCTGACGGGCAAAGGCCCAGGTCAGGCGCCTCTTTTCGTGCCGCTAGAAGAAGCCGAGCTTCTTCGGCGAGTACGACACGAGAAGATTCTTCGTCTGCTGGTAGTGGTCCAGCATCATGCGGTGCGTCTCGCGGCCGATGCCCGACTGCTTGTAGCCGCCGAAAGCGGCGTGGGCCGGGTACGCGTGGTAGCAGTTCGTCCAGACGCGGCCCGCCTGGATCGCGCGGCCCGCGCGGTAGGCGGTGTTCGTGTCGCGGGTCCAGACGCCGGCGCCGAGGCCGTACAGCGTGTCGTTGGCCGTGCGGATCGCGTCGTCGAAGTCGGTGAAGGAGGTCACCGCGACCACCGGGCCGAAGATCTCCTCCTGGAAGATCCGCATGCGGTTGTCACCCTCGAAGATCGTCGGCTGGACGTAGTAGCCGCCCGCCAAGTCCCCGTCGTACGTGACCTGCCGGCCACCCGTCAGGATCTTCGCGCCCTCCTGCTGGCCGATCTCCAGGTACGAGAGGATCTTGCGGAGCTGCTCGGCGGAGGCCTGGGCGCCGATCATCGTGGTCGGATCCAGGGGGTGGCCCGGGACGATCTGTTCCGTGCGGGCGATCGCCGCCTCCAGGAACTCGCTGTAGTGGCCGCGCTGGACGAGGGCGCGCGACGGGCACGTGCACACCTCGCCCTGGTTGAGGGCGAACATCGTGAAGCCTTCCAGGGCCTTGTCCCGGAAGTCGTCGTCCGCCGCCCACACGTCGTCGAAGAAGATGTTCGGCGACTTGCCGCCGAGTTCGAGCGTGACCGGCTTCAGGTTCTCCGACGCGTACCCCATGATCAGGCGGCCCGTCGACGTCTCCCCGGTGAACGCGATCTTCGCCACGCGCGGCGAGGAGGCGAGCGGCTTGCCCGCCTCCTCGCCGAAGCCGTTGACGATGTTCAGCACGCCCGGCGGCAGCAGGTCCGCGACCAGGCTCAGCCAGAAGTGCACGGAGGCCGGGGTCTGTTCGGCGGGCTTCAGGATCACCGCGTTGCCCGCCGCCAGCGCCGGGGCGAGCTTCCAGACCGCCATCAGGATCGGGAAGTTCCACGGGATGATCTGCGCGACGACGCCCAACGGCTCGTGGAAGTGGTATGCGACGGTGTCGTCGTCGATCTCGCTCAGCGAACCCTCCTGGGCCCGCAGCGCCCCCGCGAAGTAGCGGAAGTGGTCGATCGCGAGCGGGATGTCGGCGGCCAGCGTCTCTCGTACGGGCTTGCCGTTGTCCCAGCTCTCCGCGACCGCGAGCGCCTCCAGGTTGCTCTCCATCCGGTCCGCGATCCTCAGGAGGACGCTCGCGCGCTCCGCCGGTGCCGTCCGGCCCCACCCCGGAGCCGCCGCGTGCGCCGCGTCGAGCGCGCGTTCCACGTCCTCGGCGGTACCGCGGGCGACCTCGGTGAACGTGCGGCCGTCGACCGGGCTCGGGTTCTCGAAGTACCGGCCGCGCGCCGGGGCGACGTACTCGCCACCGATCCAGTGGTCGTAGCGGTCCGCGTACGACATGAGCGCGCCCTCGGTGCCGGGTGCGGCGTATCGGGTCATCGGCATGGCCTCCCTCGGTGCGCCGGCCGTCCCTGGCCGGCGCTCACCGTCGAGTCTGCGGACCCGAACGTTGCAATCCCGTTGCATCGCAGGCCAGTTCCGCCTCCAGGGAGTCGAGCCGGGCGCGTACGGGAGGGAGTTGGGACGCCGGGACGGCCGTGCACAGTGCCCGCCAGATCGCGATGTCCTCCTCGCCCCACGTGCTGTACGCCCAGTCCGCGAGCAGCCCCGGATCGCCCCGCTCCACCAGCGCCGCCCGCAGCCGGTCCGCCAGCCGCTCCCGCAGCCGTACGACCCCGGGGGCGAGCGAGGCCGGCAGCAGCGGGCCCGCGTACTCGGCGGCCGCCGCCGAGACGGCCCCCGAGGCGAGCCGCCGGTCGACCGTCGTGAAGTCCGCGTCCACCACGCCCTCCAGCCGGTACGGGCGCGACCGCAGCACGTCGGGGCCGAGCAGCGCGCGGAGCCGGGACAGCTCCGCCCGCAGCGTCACCGGGGTGACCGACTCGTCCTCGTACAGCAGTGTCAGGAGCTCGTCGCCGCCCACCCCCTCCGGGCGGTGCGCGAGGACCACCAGGATCTCGCTGTGACGGCGGGACAGACGGACCCTCCGCCCGGCCATCGAGACCACCGCCTCGTCGCGACCGAGCGCGGAGAGTCGGAGCCGGCCCGCCTGCGCGGGCGGCCCGAGCAGCGCCAGCTGGGACTCGGCCGCGCGCGCCACGGCCTGGACGAAGCCGAGGCTGTGCGGGTGCGCGAGCCGCTCCCCGCCCGTGATGTCGACCGCCCCGAGCACGCGCCCGCTGTACGGGTCGTGCACGGGAGCGGCGGCGCACGTCCACGCCCGCACCGGCCGCCGGAAGTGCTCGGTGGCCACGACCTGCACCGGCCGGTCGACGGCGATCGCCGTGCCGGGCGCGTTCGTCCCGGCCGCCGACTCCGACCAGCGGGCCCCGGCCACGAAGTTCATCGCGCGGGCCTGGCGCAGGGTTGTCGGATGGCCCTCCACCCAGAGCATCCGCCCGGCGGCGTCACACACCGCGAGCAGATGCTCCCCGTCCGTCGCGTACGCCCCCATCAGCTCCCGGATCACCGGCATCGCCGCCGCCAGCGGATGACCGTCCCGGTGCGCGGCCAGCTCGTCCTCGTCCAGCTCGACCCGGGCCTCGCCCTCCTGGCTCACCCTTGCCCGTACGGAACGGCGCCAGGAGGCGGCGACCAGAGGCCGCATCGGATCCGGGCGGCCGGGATCGCGGTTGGGGTGGGGTTGGGGGCCGGGCCCGCCGTCGCGGCCGGGGCTATGGCTGTGGTCGCGGTCAGGGCTTGGGCTTGGGCTGGGGTCGCGGTCGCGGTCAGGGGCGGCACCTGCCCTCGCCCCCTCCGTCGACTCCGCACGGCCCCGACCCACTGTCCCTGCCACCCACGCATCGCTCAACTCGGCCTCCCCGTCGAGGTCGTCCTGCACGTCGGGCTCATCGTCGTGCGCACCCGGGCCGCCGACAAGCGCCCCGGCAGCCCGGCATATGCACCCTGTCCGGGACCCGCCCCCGGCCCCTCACGTACAGTGGGGCTCGGGCCGTGACTGGCGCTTGAGGTGGATCACCACCGGGGAGCGGCCCCGGTGGACCGCACCCGATCGGGGCGGCCGTGCCGCTGCCGTGCGCCTGGGCGAACCATCCGTCAGAGACGACGCCCAGGAGCAGCAATGTCCACCAGCACCGCCACCCTCATGGACGGCACCGCCCTCGCCCGCCGTACGGTCGAGGAGACCGCCGCCCGCGCCGCCGAGGTCACCCGCCGCACCGGCGTCACGCCGTGCCTCGCGACCGTGCTGGTCGGCGCCGACCCGGCATCCGTGACCTACGTGAAGATGAAGCAGAACCGCTGCGCGAAGGCCGGAATCCGCTCCAGGCACGTCGAACTGCCCGCCGCCACGACGACCGAGGAGCTCGTCGCCGCGATCACCGCGCTGTCGGAGGACCCCGAGGTCCACGGCATCCTGCTCCAGCACCCGGTCGGCCCGCACATCGACGAGCGCGCCGCCTTCGAGGCCATCGCCCCCGAGAAGGACGTCGACGGCGTCACCATGGCCTCGTTCGCCGCCATGGGCTTCGGGCTGCCCGGCTTCGTCTCCTGCACGCCCGGCGGCATCATGCGCCTCCTCGACGCGTACGAGGTCGAGCTGAGCGGCAAGCGGGCCGTCGTCGTCGGCCGCAGCGCGATCCTCGGCAAGCCGGCCGGTCTCCTCCTCCTCGGCCGCGACGCCACCGTCACGTACTGCCACTCCCGTACCCAGGAGCTCTCCTCCGTCATCCGCGAGGCCGACATCCTGGTGGCCGCCGTCGGCAAGCCCGCCTTCATCAAGGGCGAGGACATCAAGCCGGGCGCCGTCGTCATCGACGCCGGTTACAACCCGGGCAACATCGGCGACGTCGACTTCGCGTCCGCCGCCGAGCGCGCCTCCCTCATCACCCCGGTCCCCGGCGGTGTCGGCCCCATGACGATCGCCGTGCTGCTCGCCCAGACGGTCGAGGGCGCTGAGCGCCAGCTGGGTCTGTAGGAGCGGGGCCGTAGGGAAAGGGGAGGGCATTGTCCGGGCATGCTCGGACAATGTGTCATCGGTGATGGTCACGATTCCGTACAGGCCTTGGCCAACGGTCCCGGATCACTCGCCACACGGCCGTCGACAGGGAACCCTGGTCCCTGTGCCGCACCAACCGACCGTCAGCCCGCCGCCGGACTCCGGGCCTGGCGCGTCCGGCCCGGACGATGCCCCGTTCTCGTCAGGCCCGACGAACGCCTCCGTGTTCGTGTCCGCGCCCCACTCCGCCGAGCGGGCCGCCGGCGTGGCGTGGCCGCGTGTCGTGCGCCTCGGGGCGCCCCGGCCCGGGCCTGCCGCGCGCCGCGCGCGGTGGTTCGGCGTCCCGCTCGTCCCGCTGCTCCTCGCCGCCCTGGTCGTGGGCGGCTTCACGGCCGTCGGCGGCTGGGGCGACCACGAAGGAGCCGCCTACGGGGAGCCGGGGGGCGGCCCGGAGGCCGTACCGGCCCCGGCCGTCACCGAGCAGGACGCCGCGGGGACGCGTACCCCGAAGGCCGACGCGCCGCCGACCGGCGCGCCGGTGACGGGCACTCCCGCGGGCGACACGCCGACGAATACGCCGACGAGCACGCCCGAGGGCGGCGCGACGGCCGCGGCGACGGAGAAGGGCTCCGACCCGCAGCAGGGGGAGAGCGCCTCGCCGGACTCCTCCCGTACCCCGAGCACCGCCCCTGCCACGACCAGGCCGGCGGCCTCCACGGCACCGACGGGCACGCGGCCGCCCGCCCGGCCCGTCTCCTTCGAGGCGCTGCGCGTCGGCGACTGCTTCGACATCGACCGCGACACGCCGGGCACCGCCCTCCGCCGCTCCTGCAACACGCCGCACGACGCCGAGCTCGTCGCCCGGCCACGCCTGACCGGTTCCTACGCCGACGACCAGCGGGTGCGCGAGGCGGCGACGGAACTCTGCCGCGTGCCGCTGCGCGACAAGGCCGCCCTGCAGCCGCTCGGCACGCGGTGGACGACCTTCGTCCAGTACCCCTACCGCACCAGCTACCTGCTGGGCTCGGACACCGCCGCCTGCAGCCTGGCCGCCCGTTCCGCGAGCGGCGACAAGCTCACCGCCCGCCTCCGGTAGCGCCCCCGGCCCGGGTGGTCCCGAAGCTCCCGCCGGCCCCGCCGGCCGGCGCGGTGTCGGTCGCCAGCGCCGCCGCCAGGGCAGACGCCGGGTCGCGGTCCGCCGGGCCCGCGGGGGACCAGCGGGCGCCGGCCTTGCGGTACGGCCACCAGCGGCCGTCCGTCCCGAGGCGCAGCTGCGCCTCGGCGCCCACCACGGTCCAGCGCGCACCGGCCGTCCGTCGCAGCACGGGCCGCTCGTCGTCCTCCCAGGCCTCCGCGAGCCGCGCCGCCGCGCGGGCGAGGGTCTCGGCGTCCGGCGTCCACTCCTCCTCCAGTACGGCGAGGGCGGCGCTGCCCCCGAACCGCCACGCGCGCGTGGCCACGTCCAGCTCCGCCCGCGTCCTGCCCGAACCGACGGCGAGCCGCGCCGCGATCCAGGACTCGGGGGAGCCCGCCGCGAGCCGCGCCGCGTCCTGAGCGACCGTCAGCGACGGCTCCACGGACTCCGGCCCGCCGAAGCCACCGGCCGACGACACGCCCCGGTCGGGAACGGCCGGTGCGCCGCCTGCCCCGAGGACCGCGACCAGCATCCGGTGGGCGCGTGCCGCCGCGTCCCTCGCGAGGTACTCCAGCGCCGTCGGGTCGACCCCGGGCTCCGGCTCCGTCTCCGTGTCCAGGGACGGCGGTTCGCCCGGCGCGGACGGGGCCGGCGCGGGAGCGGGGAGGGGCGGCAGGATGTCGCGCGCGGCGTACGCCTCCGCCGCCGACACGCCCGGCAGACCGCCCGGACCCTCCGGCCCGGCCTCCGCCCGTCCGCCGGGTGCCGAAGGCACCGCGGCCCGCCGCGCGCTGCGCTCCTGGAGCTGGTCGAGGAGGGTCCGTTCGCCGCGCCCCCGCATCAGCAACAGCACGAAGGGGTCCTCGTCGAGCAGCCGTGCCACCTGGTAGCAGAGCGCCGAGGTGTGCGGACAGTGGTCCCACGCCTCGCACCCGCACTCCGGATCGAGATCGCCGATCCCGGGCAGCAGATCGAGACCGGCCACCGCCGCGTCCTCCACCAGGTGCGGCGGCATCTCGCGTTCGAGGAGCGCCGCGATGTGCCCCGCGCTGTCCACGGCCAGGTCGAGCAGCCGCTCCCACTCCTCCTCCGAGAACTCCCGCACCAGCACGTCGCTGCGGTGCGCCGTACCGTCGCGGTCCTTGACGATCGCGGTGATCCGGCCTGGCCGCACCGACACGGCACCCACCGCGCCCGCGCGCGCGTGCCGCCGCCCGGCCTTGAGCTGCTGGCCGTCGAGCGCCGTGTCCTCCAGCGCCTTGAGCCACGCCCGGCCCCACCAGGTCCTGGTGAACGCCGCGCCCTTCGCGGGCGGCAGCGCCTCGAAGGTCCGCTCGTCGCCCCCGTGTCCGTACCCGCTCATCGTTCGTCCCCTCGCAGCCGTACGAGCTCCGCCAGTTCCGCGTCGGTCAGTTCGGTCAGCTCCGGCGGGGTGTCCCCGCCCGTCCCGAGAACGGCGTCGGCCAGTTCCCGTTTGCGGTCCAGCATGGCCGCGATCCGGTCCTCGATCGTGCCCTCGGCGATCAGCCGGTGCACCTGCACCGGACGGTCCTGACCGATCCGGTACGCGCGGTCGGTCGCCTGCGCCTCGACGGCCGGGTTCCACCAGCGGTCGTAGTGCACGACATGCTCGGCACGGGTCAGGTTGAGCCCCGTTCCGGCCGCCTTGAGCGAGAGGAGGAACACGGGCACGTCACCGGCCTGGAAACGCGCCACCATAGCCTCGCGCTCGGCGACGGGCGTACCGCCGTGCAGGAACTGGGTCCGCACGCCCCGCGCCGCGAGATGCGCCTCCAGGATCCGGGCCATCCCCACGTACTGGGTGAAGACCAGGGTGCTCGCGCCCTCGGCGAGGATCGTGTCGAGGAGTTCGTCGAGCAGCTCCAGCTTGCCCGAACGCCCCTCGATCCTCGGACGGTCCTCCTTGAGGTACTGGGCGGGGTGGTTGCAGATCTGCTTGAGACCGGTCAGCAGCTTCACGACGAGGCCGCGGCGCGCCATCCCGTCGGCCTCGGCGATCGCCTCCAGCGTCTCGCGGACCACCGCCTCGTAGAGACCGGCCTGTTCCGGCGTCAGGGAGACGGTCCGGTCGGTCTCCGTCTTCGGCGGCAGCTCGGGCGCGATGCCCGGGTCCGACTTGCGGCGACGCAGGAGGAACGGGCGGACCAGCGCGCCGAGCCGCTCGGCGGCGGCCGGGTCCCCGCCGCCCTCGACGGCGGCGGCGAAGCGGGTACGGAACGCCCCGAGGCTGCCGAGCAGGCCCGGTGTCGTCCAGTCGAGGATCGCCCACAGCTCGGAGAGGTCGTTCTCCACCGGTGTGCCGGACAGTGCCACGCGCGCGCGTGCCCCGATCGTCCGCAGCGCACGCGCGGTCGCCGAGTACGGGTTCTTGACGTGCTGTGCCTCGTCCGCGACGAGCAGTCCCCAACTCCGGGCGGCGAGCCGCTCGGTGTCGAGCCGCATGGTGCCGTACGTGGTGAGGACGAAGCCGCCGTCGGCGAGGCCGCCCAGGTCGCGCGTGGCGCCGTGGAAGCGCCGCACGGGCGTGCCGGGCGCGAACTTCTCGATCTCCCGCTGCCAGTTGCCCATGAGCGAGGTCGGGCAGACGACGAGTGTGGGCCCGGCGGAGGCCGGGTCGGTCTGCCGGTGCAGATGGAGCGCGATGACCGTGATCGTCTTGCCGAGGCCCATGTCGTCGGCGAGACAGCCGCCGAGGCCGAGCGAGGTCATCCGGTGCAGCCAGTCGAGCCCGCGCAGCTGGTAGTCGCGCAGGGTCGCGGTGAGCGCGGCGGGCTGCGCGACCTCCGGACGGCCGCCCTCGGGGTCGGCGAGCCGCTCCCGCAACCGCTCCAGCCAGCCGGACGCGGCCACCTCGACGGGACGGCCGTCGATCTCGGTCCTGCCGGTGAGGACCGCGGACAGGGCGTCCACGGGTGTGACCTTGCGGTCCTGCTGGGCCTGGGCGCGGAGCACCTCGGCCGGGTCGACGAGGACCCAGCGGTCGCGAAGCCGGACGAGGGGCCGGCCGGCCTCGGCGAGCCGGTCGAGCTCGGCCCGGGTCAGCTCGTGCCCGCCGACCGCGAAGCGCCAGTTGAAGGCGAGCAGGGCGTCGGCGGAGAGGAAGGAGGGCAGCGAGCCGCCGGGGCCGCGGCCTTCGCCCGGTGTGTCGCCGTCGAGCGGGGACGCGGCGCCGTCGTCGACGGGCGTGTCGCCGATTCCGTACCGCGCGCCGTTCTGTTCGCCCTCCGTGACGGAGGGGCCGATCACGGCGTGGGCGGTCAACCGGTCGGAGAGCTCGCGCGGCCAGTGGACCTGGACGCCCGTCGCCGCGAGGGCCCGGGCCGCGGGGCCCAGGAGCTCCGCGACCTCCTCGTCGGCCAGCTCCACGGTGTCGGGCACGGCAGCCGTGAGGAGCGGGGCCAGGGGCGGCCAGGCGCGGGAGGCGCGCCGGAGCGCGAGGAGCGTGTCCATCCGGGCGCGCGGGCCGAACGCGCCCGCCGTCGTACCGGCACCCGCCCACACGTCCGCCGCGTCCGCGACGAGCGTGGGGTCGGCGACGCCGTGGAGCTGGAGCACCGCGCGGAAGGCGGGGGCCTCGCTCGCCTCGGCGGTGAAGCCGGGGAGTTCGAGCCGGATCGAGAGCCGGACGCCCGCGTCGTGACCCGCCGCCACATCGGCGGCCCAGCCCCGCTGTTCGGGAATCGACTGCGGCGCGTCGGCCGCGAAGGCGGGCCCGCCGGCCGCGAGGGAGGCCGCCGGGCTCCGGGGCAGGGTGTCCGCGACCGCGTCCGCGAACGCGCGGAGCAGCGCCTCGGGCTCGGGCAGGAGCAGAGGTTCGTCGTCGGAGAGCGGTACGGCGTGGGCGCTCGGCGGCATCGAGGCGGCGAGGGTGCGCAGCCGCGCCAGCTCCTCCGGACCGAGCGGACCGGCCCGCCACGCGTCGTGGTCGCCGGGCGTCAGACCGGGCAGCACGAGGCCGCGCGCGACGAGGTCCAGGGCGAGGAGGGAGGCGGCGCCCCAGAAGGAGGCGGCCGGCGAGGCGGGCTCCGCGAACCGGGCGCGGGTGAGCAGCGGCAGGGCGTCCCGTACGGAGAGCGTGTGCGCGGGGACGGTCACGGGCCGGAGGCTGTCGCCGTCCACGACGGTGAGCTCGACGACGGTGAGCTCGACGTCCGTGGGGACGCCGTCCGGCAGGGGATCGCCCTCGGGTGACCAGAAGGCGACGCGGCCCGCGCGCGGCGGATCGGCGGGGAGGAAGACGGCGGAGTGGAGGGTGAGTTCCTGGGCGGGTTCGCGGGTCGAATCATCGGGTTCGTGCGACAGCGACAACGCATTCCTCAAATTTGACTACCTGGGGACCGAGCCGCCGAGGTTACCTCACGCGATCGCCCGGATGTGCGCAGGAATGGCGTGATTCACGCCACATGGGGGAGCGGGGTGTGGGGGGTGGGGTTCCCCCTACCCCCGCACCCCGGGACGCCCCCCGGCCGGGACGGGTGGTGACGCCATGGCCCCGGGCGATCACGGATCCGTACGTTTTCGGTAGGCGACACGGCCTGGCCCGACGGCCCCGCCCTACCGCCCCGCCGCCCTACCGCCCTACCGTCCCGCCCCACCGCCCCGCGCCACCGACAGAATCCGGAGCCCGCCATGCCCCAGGCCACCCTCCTGCCCCCGGCAGTCGCCCCCGCCGTGGCGTCCGCCCGCACCCGGGGCGGCAGCGAGTTCTCCCCCCTCCTGAGGACGGTCAGGGAACAGGGCCTGCTCGAACACCGCCCCGGCTGGTACGCCCGCGGCATCGCCGTCAACCTCCTCGGCATCGCCGCCGTCGTCGCCGGACTGGCCCTCATCGGACCCTCCTGGTGGGCGCTCCTGCTCGCCGTCCCCCTCGCGCTGCTCTCCGCCCGCGCCGCCTTCGTCGGCCACGACGCCGGGCACGCCCAGATCACCGGCAACCGCAGGGCGAGCCGCGTCATCCAGCTCGTCCACGCGAACCTCCTCCTCGGCATGAGCCGGGAGTGGTGGAACGACAAGCACAACCGCCACCACGCGAACCCCAACCACCTCGACAAGGACCCGGACGTCGCGGCCGACATCCTCGTCTTCGCCGAGCACCAGACCACCGGCCGCAAGGGGCTGCGCGGGTTCCTCACCCGCCACCAGGCCTGGCTGTTCTTCCCGCTGACGACCCTGGAGGGCATCGCCCTCAAGGTGTACGGAGTCCAGGCGCTGCTCGCGAAGGACGGCCCCTGCCGTACCCGGAAGGAGCGGCTCGTCGAAGGCGCGCTGCTGCTGGCTCACTTCGCCGGCTACACGGCCCTGCTCCTCACCTTCCTCAACCCCCTCCAGGCCCTGGTCTTCGCCCTCGTCCACCAGATGCTGCTCGGCGTCCACCTGGGGATGGCCTTCGCCCCCAACCACAAGGGGATGGAACGGCCCGACGAGCACGCCGACGGCGACAGCTGGGGCCACCTGCGCCGCCAGGTGCTCACCTCGCGCAACATCCGTGGCGGCGCCCTGACCGACTGGTTCCTCGGCGGTCTCAACTACCAGGTCGAGCACCACCTCTTCCCGAGCATGCCGCGCCCCCACCTGCGGCTGGCCCAGCCGGCTGTACGCGCCCACTGTGCCGCGCTGGGCGTGCCGTACACCGAGACCGGCTTCGTGGAGTCGTACCGCCAGGCCCTCGGGCACCTGCACGAGGTGGGCGAGCCCCTGCGGACGGAGCGCGCGGAGGGCGCCGAGTAGGGTCGGAGACGGTCACACGCGGTGTGATCATCGGTCCGGGGTGGTTCGGGCGAGGCCGGTCCGCCGCCCGGAGCGACCGAGCAGCAGCGGAGAAGGGGAGCTCCTCAGCATGAGCAGCGGCACCGTCCAGACGGTCAGCAGCAACGGCACGTACTCGTTCACCAAGCCCAACCGGGAGGGCATCACCCTCCTAGCGGGCCTCGGGGTGGAGGGCGACGTCCACGCGGGAGTGACGGTCAAGCACCGTTCGCGCGTCGCCCAGGACCCGACCCAGCCGAACCTGCGTCAGGTCCACCTCATCCACGCCGAGCTCTTCGAGGACGTGGCCGGCGCCGGCTTCGAGGTGGCCCCCGGCGACCTCGGCGAGAACGTCACGACCCGGGGGATCGACCTCCTCGGCCTGCCCACCGGCACCCTGCTCCACCTGGGCGCCGAGGCCGTCGTGGAGGTCACCGGACTGCGCAACCCGTGCGCGCAGATCGACAACTTCCGGCACGGACTGCTCAAGCAGGTCCTCGGCCGCGACGAGAACGGCGAGATCGTGCGCAAGGCGGGCATCATGGGGATCGTGCTGACCGGCGGTGAGGTACGGCCCGGTGACACGATCCGGGCCGAGCTGCCCGAGGGGCCGCACCGCCCCTTGGAACGGGTCTGACCCCGCTCCTCCGTCACGCGTGCTCAGGAGGGGCGCACGGCCATCGCGTCCAGCGCGTCGAGGAGCGAGGGCAGCCGCGGTCCCCTGGCGACCGGCAGCACCTCGCGCGGCAGCTCGTCGAGCAGGACGAAGGCCATGTCGTCGGTCCGCGCCACGAGCGACCAGCCCGGCCCGTCCGCGCGCAGCATCCGCGCACCGCCCTCGGCCCCGCCGGCGGACCGCACCCGGCCCACCGGCGGCGGCTCCTCCAGATAGCCCCGGAGCTCGCTCAGCGCCTTCCGTACTCCGTCGTACGGATCGGGTACGGCGGCGGGAGAGGCGCTCGCGCCCGCGTCGGGAGCCGGACCCGATTCCGGGGCGGACGCCGTACCCGATCCCGGGTCCGAAGCCGTACCCGGAATCGGGACCGAAGCCGCACCGGAGTCCGAGTGCGACGCCGCACCCGACCCCGAAGCCGCGCCCGGGGCGCCGTCACCCGGTGTCTCGTCGTTCACCTGGGCGCGCCAGGCCGCCCACTGGAGCGCCACCTCGTCCGCGCCGAGCCGGCGCTGGGCCGGCCCCCACTCGTCACCGGACGGCGGAACCAGCGGGGCGGGGTCGCCCTCCTCCGGCTCCGGGTCGTGCGGGGCGGGGACGCCCGGCGCGGCGGTGGCCAGGGCGAGGGGCCAGCCCGGCAGGCCGGCCACCACGGAGTTCTCGTCGGGGGAGAGGTCGTACGCCATGCCGCAGTCCCAGGAGGAGATGGCCACCGCGACGAGCGACACGTCGTCGACGACGACCGTCCACCGCGCGCCGAGCCCGTCCTGGCCGAACACGAGCCCGTACCCGTCCGCGTAGGGCTGGAGGCCCAGCGCCGCACAGGCCGCGGGATAGTCGTCACCGAGCACGCTCGGGAAGCGCGCGGGCGTCAGCAGCGCCGCGGTCAGCACAAAGAGCGCGTCGGCGTCGGCCTCGGCATCGCCTGCGGCACCGGCCTCGGCGTTCGGGTCCGTCCCACCCACGGCAGCCTCCCCATCTGGTCGTCGGCGCACCTTAACCAGTGAGTAACCCGCGCGTCGAGGGTGTTCGTGGCGGAGAAATCCCTCACTCGTCCCTGAGGCCGAGGAGCGATCGGGCCACGGCGCCCGGCGACTCGTCCCGCTCCCGGGCGAGGGCGATGAGGGCCCGGCAGGCGAGCTCGGTGACGCCGAAGGAGAGCGCGCCGGGGGAGACCCGGCTCGCCGCCTCCTCCGCCCGGACCTGGTCGTCCTCGGCGCACGCGGTCACGTACACCGCCGCCGCCTCGAAGAGGTTGTGCCCCTGCCGCGCGCGCGGGGGCGCGGGTGCGGCGGTCGCGGGCGCCCGCCGGGCGGAGGGGAGGAGCTTGCGCAGTCGTTCCGATACCCGTGCCATCGCCCGCCGCCTTCCCCGGGCACGACTGCCCGGCACCTCCACCGTAGACAGCGAAGTGCCGGGACAGAAGGGGGCGTTGGGATCGTTCCGGCCGGCGGACGACGTAGGGCCGGTCCGGCCCCGATCCGCCGGACGGCCCCTACGCGCGCGCGTAGACCGCCGTCAGGGTGTGTCCCTCCCCGTCGAAGCTGACCGCCGTCTCCCCCTGGGAACGCTCCTCGTCGCCGCCGTAGGGCTCCCCGTCGAGCATCCAGTCCACGAACACGTACCCCGGGTCGGGCACGGCCGTGGCGATGACCGTGTCGCCGTCCGAGTACGGTCCGTCCTGCGAGAGCGAGACGGTGCCGCGGCCGCCCTCGCACGCGACCTTCAGCGCGTGGCGCCGCTGCTCGAACACCGCGGTGAGCTCCATGTCCTCGGTGCCGACATCGATGCCGACGGTGTCGTCGTCACCGGCGCTCGACCCGTCGAGCCGCCAGCCCGAGAAGTCCCAGCCGACGGCGGGCACGGCCTCGTAGAGGAGGTCGGCGCCCTCCTGCTCGGCGCGCTTGGCGGGGCTCTGCTTCACGGTGCCGCTGCCGCTGGTCTTGGTGGTGACGGCCGACGTCGGGGTGGCGCCCTTCTTGAAGAGGGCCACCAGGGTGTGGTCGCCGGCCGGAACGCGGAAGCCTGTCGCCCCGCCCTTGGCGGCCTTGCCGTCGAGCTTCCAGCCGCTGAACACGTACCCCTTGGCGGCCACCGCCGAGTGGACGGTGGCGGTGCCCGGCGGGTACGGGCCGGGGATCGCGGGCTCGACGGTGCCGGCGCCCGCGGGCGACACCGAGGAGGTGACCGCGCACATCGCGTCCGAGGTCTTGGCCGCGCGGTACGCGGCGACGGCGACGCCCGTCCTGCTCAGCACGTCGGAGGAGTCCGCCTGGTTCGGCTTGCCGAGCGGGATGCCGATCGGCTCGCCGCGGTACTTCTGCTTCGGGTTGGAGAAGTGGTTGATCCGCGTGCAGGTCCCCTTGGTCGACTTGCGGCAGCTGGACTCGTACGCCATCAGGGACGACCAGTCGCCCTTGGCCGGGAAGTAGCCGGTGGCGCCGTTCTCGGGCTGCACGGGCTGGGTGACGCGGTCGTGGTCGGCGCTCAGGTTGTGGCCGATCTCGTGGCCCATGGAGTAGTTGCCGATGGCCCCGCGTCCGACGACGCTGTAGCCCCAGGCGGCCGTGGACGGGCCGGGCTCGGGCGGGGTGTAGCCGAGGCCGCCGGCGGCGCGCCCGGCCGCCATCACGGAGACCAGGTCGGCGCCGTACTGGTCGCGCAGCTGCGGGACGGTGTCGGCGACCCCGTCCGTGGGCAGGGCGATCGCGCTCAGCAGCTTGTTCGTGACACCGTCCAGCGAGGCCGGGACGGTCACGAGGGTGGTGCCGACCAGCCGCAGGCGCACCTTGGTGCCGCTGGCGGAGAAGGCGTCGTTGGCGAGGGCGACGCCCTTGGCGGCGAGGGCCTTGATCTGCGCGTCGCCGCCCGCCTCGGTGCGGGCGCCGGGGGTGTACCCGACGAGCGTGTCGATGAGGGCGTACCCCTTGCCACCCTTGCAGGCGGCGGCCGCCGCGGCCTTGAGCGCGGCCCGGGTGTCGTTCTCGGCCTCGACGGCGGTCGCCCTGTCGCCGAGTTCCGCGGCGAGCGCGGCGGCCGGGGGTTCGAGCGTGGGCCCCTCGTCCTCGTCGGTGAGGGGGGTGAGCTGAGCGATCGTCACCCGGCCGGGCCCCAGCGGCTCGATGGCGTACAGGTCGCCGCCCAGCATGAACTGGCCGCTCAGGATCTCGTTGCCGGGCGTCTTGTCGCAGCCGCCGTCCAGGGTCAGGACGATGTCCTGGTCGGCGGTGCCGGCGACCGTCCCGTGCCAGACGAGGGTGGAACCGACGGTCGAACGGGCTTCCTCGACGGCCTGTACGGTCACGTCGCCGAAGAGGGGAAACGTTACTTCTCGGCCGTAGCCGCTGCCGCACACGGGGGCGAGCGCGGCGGGCATGACGCGGGCGACGCGGCCCCTGACGTGCTGCGCCCCGAAGTCCTCGGCGGCGTCCCCCTCGGTCGCCCGCGCACCCGCGCCCGGGTCCGTACGAGGGCGGGTGTGCGCCGTGATCCGTTCGCCGCTGTCCGGGCTCAGCGCCCCCGCAGCCACGGCCTCCCGCACGTCTCGTTCGTACGCGGCCGTCCCGGACGACCCGGCCTCACCACCGTCCCGCGCCGGGGCGAAGCCGGTCACGGTGGTGACCCCCAGCGCCATCGCGCCGAGGGCCACACCGCCCGTCCATCTGTAGCGGGCCATCTCTTCCTCCTGTTTCCCGGGGCACTTGTTCCGCGTGCACCTGGTTCACCTGCAGAAACTGGAGGGAGAGTTCCGCGTGTAGGCGACATGATCACCCGATCATCAGGAGAATCACCCTGGACGACGGGGTGTCCGGCCCGTCTGTCCTCCGCCTGGCGGCGCCGCCCGCCGCCTCGGCGTCCCGGTGCGGGGCGTCGGTGCGGGGGACGTCGCTGCGGTGGCTCAGCCCTCGCGGACGGCCAGTGCCAGGTAGCGGGTGTCCTCGTCCACGTAACTGACGAGCCGCCAGCCGGCCTCGGCGAGCAGCGGGCGCAGCACGGGCTCGGCGCGCAGGTCGTCCGGTGTGATCTGCCGGCCGTGGCGGGCCGCGAGGGCGGCACGCCCGATGGGGTGGAACAGCGCGAGGCGGCCGCCCGGACGGACGGCCCTGGCGAGTTCCGTCAGGCCGGCGACGGGCTCGGCGAGATGCGAGATGAGTCCCGCCCCGAACACGGCGTCGAGCGCGCCGTCGCGGACCGGCAGCCGGCCGACGTCGGCGAGCAGGAGGGTGCCGTGACCGCCGCGTCCCGCCCGTACGGCCTCGGTCAGCATCTCGGGGGTCAGATCCGCGCCGAGCACGGTGCCGGACGGGCCGACGGCCTCCCTGAGCGGAGTCAGGGCCCGGCCGGTCCCGCAGCCGGCGTCGAGCACCGCGTCGCCGGGGCGCAGCCCGATCTCGGTCACGGCGGCGGCGTACGCCGGTCCGTCGTCGGGGAACCGGCTGTCCCAGTCGGCGGCGCGAACACCGAAGAACTCTCGGACATGCGTGGGGTCATCGCTCATGCGCACATGATTCCGCACTCGGAGGTGTGAACGTTCTGTGTGCTCGTTCGAACGCGGTGTGATCGTTCGGGACCATCTCTCTGTCATATTCCATCAGCTTTCGAAATGCGCCCCTGGTGCGCCCCCCGGTGCGCACTAGCGTCCCTGAGCCATGGGACACCTGGACCACGCCACCTTCGGCTGGCTGACACCCGCGCTGTCGTACGCGATGGCCTGCATCGGCGCTGCCCTCGGGCTGCGCTGCACCGTACGGGCGCTCGACGCGACCGGCCGGTCACGGCGGAACTGGCTGCTCACCGCCGCCTCCGCGATCGGCACCGGCATCTGGACGATGCACTTCGTCGCGATGCTCGGCTTCGGCGTGACCGGAACCGACATCCGCTACAACGTTCCCCTGACCATCCTCAGCCTGGTGGTCGCCATGGCCGTCGTCGGCGTCGGTGTCTTCGCCGTCGGCTACGGGCGTGACCGGATCCGTTCGCTCCTGATCGGCGGACTGACCACGGGCGTCGGCGTGGCGAGCATGCACTACATGGGCATGGCCGCCCTCCGGCTGCACGGCGAAGTCCGGTACGACCCCCTGATGGTCGCCCTCTCGGTCGTGATCGCGGTCGTCGCCGCGACCGCGGCACTGTGGGCGGCCCTCAACATCCACGCACCGGCGGCGGTGGCGGTCGCCTCGCTCGTGATGGGCGCGGCGGTCAGCAGCATGCACTACACGGGCATGTTCGCGGTGCGGGTCGAGGTCGTCCCGTCCGCCGCCGGTCTCCCCGGCGCCACGGTCATGCAGTTCATCTTCCCCCTCGCCGTCGGACTCGGCTCCTACCTCTTCATCACCGCCGCCTTCGTCGCCCTCTCCCCGACGGCGGGCGAACGGGCTGCGTACGCCTCGGCCGAGCGGCTCACCGAGCCGGACGAGCGTGCGGTCGACGTCGCACCTCCCGGGTTCCGTACCGCCGAAGCCGCCCGCCGCCACTGACCCGACCGCCCCCCCCCGCACGCAGGACCCACCAGCGCGAAGAACCCACCGCACGCAGGACCCACCCGCACGGGACCCACCCGCACGCAGGACCCACCGCACCAGAGACCGATGCAGCCGGAACGAGGAGGCCATGCGAACTCCCCGCAAGACCAAGGACGCCGAGGCGACGGCGCCGCCGCCGGCGGCCGCGCGCGGACGCCGGGCACACGCCGGGCCGCCCGCCGACGAACCGGGGCCGCACACCCCCGAGGCCTTCCCGACCACCGGGCGCACGGCCGGACAGCGCACCCCCGCCCCTGGCACGCACGCCGCCGGCACGCACGCCGTGGGAACCCCCGGCGCCCGAACCCCCGTCGCGCCGCGGGGCGGCCGCGCCACGCGACACGGTCTGCGTCCCCGTACGGTCCGCGCCAAGATCGTCTCGCTCCTGATGGTCCCCGTCGTCTCGCTCCTCGCCCTGTGGGGCTTCGCCACCGTCACCACCGCCCAGGACGTCGCGCGGCTCCGGCAGCTCCAGCGCGTCGACGCCGAGATCCGGGAACCCGTGACGGCCGCGATCGACGCGCTCCAGGCCGAGCGGCGCGCCGCCGTACGCCAGGTCGCGGCGCCCGGCACCGCCCGTACCGCCGAACTCAAGGACCGGATACGGCGCACGGACGCGGCCCTCGACCGCCTCCGGCTCGACGGCGAGCACACCGTCGGCGACACCGGCGACCTGCCCGGCGACGTCCCCGAACGGGTGGGCGCCTTCGTCGGCACTGTCGAAGGCCTCGCCCGGCTCCGCACCGCCGCCGTCGACGGGCGCGCCGACGGGGACCAGGTGTACGAGGAGTACACCGCCGCCGTCTCCGCGGGCTTCGCCGTCGGCGGCTCCCTCACCGGCATCCAGGACCCCCAGCAGGGGTCCGACGCGCGCGTGCTCCTCGAATTCGGCCGCGCCGGCGAGATGCTGTCCCGCGAGGACGCCCTCCTCGGCTCCGCCCACCTCACCGGACGGCTCACCCCGGAGCGGCTCCGCGCCTTCGCCGGGGCCGTCGAGACCCGGCGTACCCTCATCGCCTCGGCAACCGTCGACCTGCCCGCCGACGCCCGTGCGGCCTGGGACCGGCTCGCGGCGGGCCGCGACCACACCCTCCTCGTCCGCGCCGAGGACCGCGTCCTCGCCGCCGCGGCCGGCCGGCCCGCCGCCCAGGCGGTCACCTCCGCCGAGTGGGACGACACGTCGGCCGCCGTACGGAGCGGACTCACCGCGATCGAGACCGACGCGCGCGGCGCCGCGGCCGACCGCGCCGATCCCTTCGCGGGCGGCGTCCTCAGCATGGGCGGCGCCGCGGTGCTGCTCGGCCTCGCCGCCGTCGCCGCCTCCCTCGTCATCTCCGTCCGCATCGGCCGCGGCCTCGTCGTCGAACTCGTCAGCCTGCGCAACACCGCCCTCGGGATCGCGCGCCGCAAACTCCCCGCCGCCATGCGCCGGCTCCGCGCCGGCGAGGAGATCGACGTCCAGGCCGAAGCGCCGCCGGGGCCCGACTCCCAGGACGAGATCGGCCAGGTCGGCGAGGCCCTCACCACCGTGCACCGCGCGGCCCTCTCCGCCGCCGTCGAACGCGCCGAACTCGCCAGCGGCATCTCCGGCGTCTTCGTCAACCTCGCCCGCCGCAGCCAGGTCCTCGTCCACCGCCAGCTCAACCTCCTGGACAGCATGGAGCGGCGCGCCGACGACCCCAACGAACTCGGCGACCTCTTCCGGCTCGACCACCTCACCACCCGGATGCGTCGCCACGCCGAGAGCCTGATCATTCTTTCCGGCGCCGCTCCCGGCCGTGCCTGGCGGATGCCCGTCCCTCTCACCAACGTCGTCCGCGCCGCCGTCTCCGAGATCGAGGACTACGCGCGCGTGGAGGTGCGCCGGTTGCCCGAGACGGCCGTCGTCGGTGGCGCCGTCGCCGACCTCACCCACCTCCTCGCCGAACTCATCGAGAACGCCGCGCAGTTCTCTCCGCCCCACACGAAGGTGCGCGTCAGCGGCGAACCCGTCGGCAACGGATACGCCCTGGAGATCGAGGACCGCGGGCTCGGCATGGGCAAGGAGACGCTCGCCGAGGCCAACGCCCGCATCGCCCAGTCCGAGGCCCTCGACCTTTTCGACAGCGACCGGCTCGGCCTCTTCGTGGTCAGCAGGCTCTCGTCCCGCCACGACATCAAGGTCCAGCTGCGGACCTCGCCGTACGGCGGCACGACGGCCGTCGTGCTGCTGCCGACCGACGTCCTCCAGGGCGCGCTGCCGCCCGGGCGTGGCACGCAGGCGTCCACCGGGCCGGGCGCGGACGGCGCGCAGTCCGGCACTCCGGCCGCGAACCCCGGGCCCCAGCGGGCTCCGGCCGACGTGTCCCGTGGTCGTGACCCTCGGAGCGGTGACTCCCGTGGCGGTGACCCCCGTACGGACGCGTCGCGTTCGGGCGACCCGCGTGTGGGTGGCGCCGTCGCGGGCGCCGCGCGCGCCGCTCGGGAACACGAGGAGGCCCAGCGCGCGGAGGCTCGCCGCTTCGGCCGCCCGCAGGGCCCCCGCACACCGACGCCGACCCTGCCCCTCGGCCCCACCGCGGCACCCCGGAGCACCACCCCCCAGCAGCAGGCCGGCCCGCAGCCCCTGAGCAGGCCCCAGCCGACGGACCGCCCCCGACCGCAGTCCCTGCCGCGCCCGACGGTGGTGCCCGCCCTCGCGGCGGGTCCGGAGCAGGGGCCTCCGCCGCCCGGGGTCACCGCGTTGCGCCCGCGCGGCGCCTCCGTACCGACCTCGACCTCGGCCACGCCGCCTCCGGCACAGGCGGTGCCGACGCCCCCACCGGCGGCGCCCGTGGCGCCGACTCCGCCGCGGCCACGGACACCGGCTCCCGCGCAGCCGCCCACGACTCCGGCGGCAGGTGCGGGCCCGTACGGCCCGTACGGGAACCCCGGCGGCCACGGCGATCACGGCGATCACAGCGATCACGGCGGCCATGGTGATCACGGCGATCCGGAAGGCGACCTGCCGCGCCGCGTACGGCAGGCGAGCCTCGTCCCACAGCTGCGCGAGGCTCCGGTGCCGGACCCCGTGTCCGTACCGGCGGCACCCGGCGCGGACGCCCGTACCCCGGAACAGGTCCGGGACCGGATGGCGGCCTACCGGGACGGCTGGCAGCGCGGGGGCGGACCCGCCCCCGGCAGCAGGCGCCCCCTCGGGGCCGGCTTCGACGGCGTTCCCCGCCACGCCGCGCACCACGAGCCCCACCACGACCTTGACGACCCCCTGGCCCCCCGCTTCGAAGGAGACGACGCATGATCGACCACGAGAGGATCTCCCCTCACCGGTCCGGTGAACTCGACTGGCTCCTCGACGACCTCGTCATGCGGGTCCGCGAGGTCCGCCACACCGTGGTGCTCTCCAACGACGGACTCGCCGTCGGCTCCTCCAGCGGACTCAGCCGGGAGGACGCCGAGCACCTCGCCGCCATCGCCTCGGGCTTCAACAGCCTCGCCAAGGGCGCGGGACGGCAGTTCCACACCGGAGGCGTCCGCCAGACGATGGTCGAGATGGACGACGGCTTCCTCTTCGTCGCCGCGGCGGGGGACGGCTCCTGTCTCGCCGTCCTCAGCTCGGTGAGTGCCGACATCGGACTCATCGCCTACGAGATGGCCCGCCTCGTCAAGCGCGTCGGCGAGCACCTGCACACTCCGCCGCGGCTCACGGTGACCCCGCCGGCCGCAGGCTGACTCGGAGAACCCCATGAACGAGGACAGCACCGGCGGCGGCCCGTCCGCGCCGGGCAGTCAGTGGTACGACGCCGACGCCGGGCCGCTCGTACGTCCGTACGCGATGACCGGCGGGCGGACCCGACCGGGGCCCAGCAACGTACGGTTCGACCTCATCGCCCTCGTCATCGTCGACGACGATCCGCCCGGCGCCGCCGAGGAGAGCCTCCTCGGCCCCGAACACCGCTCCCTGCTCGCCCTGTGCCGGGCCGAGACGCAGTCGGTGGCCGAGCTCGCCGCCGACGCCGACCTGCCCGTCGGCGTCGTCCGGGTCCTCCTCGGCGACCTCCTCGAATCGGGCTTCGTCCGCGTCAGCAGGCCCGTACCCCCCGCACAGCTCCCCGACGAAAGAATCCTGAGGGAAGTCATCGATGGCCTACGAGCGCTCTGAGAGCACCGGCACCGGCACCGGAGTGGGCGACGGCGCGGACACCACCGCCCTCGCCCTGAAGATCCTGGTCGCGGGAGGATTCGGTGTGGGCAAGACCACCCTGGTCGGCGCCGTCAGCGAGATCCGGCCCCTGCGCACCGAGGAACGACTCAGCCGCGCCGGCGAACTCGTCGACGACACCGGCGGAGTCGACCAGAAGACCACCACGACCGTCGCCATGGACTTCGGCCGCATCACGATCCGCTCCGGGCTCTCCCTCTACCTCTTCGGTACCCCCGGGCAGGACCGGTTCTGGTTCCTGTGGGACGAGCTCTCGCAGGGCGCCCTGGGGGCCGTCGTGCTCGCCGACACCCGGCGCCTCGAGGACTGCTTCCCCGCCGTCGACTACTTCGAGCACCGGAAGATCCCCTTCGTCGTGGCCGTCAACTGCTTCACGGGCGCCCGTACCTACGGCGCGCACGAGGTCTCCCGCGCGCTCGACCTGGACCGGGGCACGCCCGTGGTGCTGTGTGACGCGCGCGACCGCGACTCCGGCAAGGAGGTGCTCATCCGGCTCGTCGAGTACGCCGGGCGGATGCACACCGCCCGGCTCCTCGACAGCGTCGGCTGAGAGCGCGGCCCCGCTCAGTCGGAGACGCCGCCCTGGGCGATCACCTTGTCGATCCGTACCCGGACGAGGAGTTCGCCCGGGACCCCGTTGCGGTCGCCGAACTCCTCCGCCCGCTCCTCGCCCATGTAGCGGGCGCCGAGACGGGCGGCCCAGTGGCGCAACTCCAGTGGGTCCTCGCTGAGTCGGGCGCGGCCGGTCAGGGTGACGAAGGCGAACGGCGGGGTGTCGTCGTCGACGCACAGCGACACCCGCCCGTCCCGGGCGAGATTGCGGCCCTTCACGGTGTCCTTGCCCGTGTTGAACACGAAGTCGTCGCCGTCGAGCAGGAACCAGACGGGCGCGACGTGGGGAGAACCGTCGTCACGGACGGTCGCCAGCTTGCCGGTGCGCGTCCCCGCGGACACGAAGGTCCGCCACTGATCCTCGGTCATTCTCGTCATGGCTCCCATCTTGCCGGGCGCTTCGGACATCGTGCGGCACGCGCGGGCGAGGTGCGGTGCTTGCCCTGTTCACGACAGTGCGTAAGGCTTGCGACGACACGCGGACCCGACGACTTGCGGGTCGACCGCGACGCACCACCAAGGGGGAGGGCCACACATGGCACTGGACAAGGGACTGGACTGGCTTCTCGACGATCTGACCCAGCGGGTCGGGTTCATACGGCACGCGCTGGTGCTGTCGAACGACGGTCTGGTGACGGGGGCGAGCAGCGGTCTCGCGCGCGAGGACGCCGAACACCTCGCGGCCGTCTCCTCAGGGCTGCACAGCCTGGCCAGGGGCTCGGGCCGGCACTTCCGGGCCGGCAGGGCCCGGCAGACGATGGTCGAGTTCGACGAGGCGCTCCTCTTCGTGACGGCGGCGGGCGAGGGCAGCTGCCTGTGCGTCCTCAGCGCGGCCGAGGCGGACGTCGGCCAGGTGGCGTACGAGATGACGCTGCTGGTCAACCGCGTCGGCGAGCACCTCGGCGTGGCGGCACGCCAGCCGGGCCGCCCGGGCGGCAGCGCACTCTGACGGAGCGTTGTCCACAGGGCGCTGTCCACAGCCCGCACGGATGTCGTCACTCTGCGTTACGGTCCTTCTTGTCGGATGACGAGAACGAGGGACCACGGACGTACGGGGGAGGGCCACGTGATGGCGGTGGACGAAGGCGCGCGCACGGTGACACCGGGCCAGGCGGCGGAAGAGCTGGAGCTGAGGCGCGGTGAGTTCCGGCTCGCGACGCAGCTGGGCCTGGTGAGGACGGTGCCGGTGGGCGAGGGGGAGCGGCGGCGGGTCGAGCGGACGGAGATCGACCGCCTCAGGGCCGCGCCGGACTTCCCCGAGGGCCTGCGTGAACGGGTGCGGGCGGTGGGCACCCGGGAGGCAGCCGCGCTGCTCTCGGTGCCCCAGGACCGGTTCACACGGCTGGCCAGGACGGGGCATCTCAGTCCGGTGCGGTTCTACCTGAACCGCTACCGGGCCGTCGTCTGGATGTATCTGGCGGCGGAGGTCTCCGAGTTCGCCCTCACTCACCCCGCGCTGCTCGCCGGACGGCTGCCCCAGGACGTACGCGAACGGCTCGACGCGCACGAGGACGCGCGGCCCAGGAACTGGCGGATGCGTCGGCTGGGACTGCTGCTCCGCGCCACCGACGACCCCTGGGTGCGGGCGGCCGCGATCGCCTCGATGCTCGACCCCGTCCACCTGGCGGAGGTCGTCGGCGATCCGTACGAGCGCGCCCACCTCGACCGGTTGCGCCCACTGCCGCAGCCCGCTCACGCGGTGTCGCCGGCCGCGCGGGAGGTCACCGACCGGCTCGCGCGGGCCGACGAGCCCGACGAAGTCCTCTGGCACCGGATGAGCCTGGCCCTCGCCCTGGAGGAGGCACGCGCGGACCGTCCGGCCCCGCGCCCGGGCGAGCCCCGGGCCCGCGTGCCGCTGCCACCGGCACGGTCGAGGCCGCCGCTGATCGCGCCACTACCTTCGACCCTCGGCGCCCCGGACGCGCCGGACACTCCTGGTGTGCCGGGCGTACGGCTGCCGGCGGTGCGTCCCCTGGTGGTGCGCCCGGCGGCGGTCGTCCCTCCGCGAGACGTTCCCGGACGCCCCCGCCTGCTCGACCGGCTCCTACGTCGTAAGGCGGCCGGTGCCGCGCGGGTCAGGGGAGGGAGGCGTCGAGCGGCCTGGCCGTGATGGCTCGGCGCGCGCTGGGGTCGGCATGCGCTGGGGTCGGCGTGCGGCGCGGTCGGCGTGCGGCGGAGAGGGGGTGTGGGGAGGATGGGCCCATGCTGCTCTCCCGTGTCGCGGAGGTGTCCCGTGAGGTCGCCGCCACCTCCGCGCGCTCCCGCAAGACCGGCCTGCTGGCCGAGCTCTTCGCGGAGGCCGTGCCCGAGGAGAGCCCCCTCGTCATCGCCTATCTCTCGGGTCGGCTTCCGCAGGGGAGGATCGGCGTCGGGTGGAGCGTCCTCAAGAACGTCGTGCCGCCGGCCGTCCCGCCCGCAGAGGTGCCCGCCCTCACGCTCGCGCGTGTCGACGCCGCACTCGACGAGCTCGCCGCCGTCTCCGGAGCGGGCGCCCGGGCGGAACGGGACCGGCAGGTCCGCGCGCTGTTCGCCGCCGCCACCCGCGACGAACAGGAGCTCCTGCTCCGGCTCCTTTCCGGGGACGTCCGGCAAGGGGCCCTCGACGCCGTCGCCCTGGAAGGCGTCGCCAAGGCCGCCACCGTGCCCGCCGCCGACCTGCGCCGCGCCGTCATGCTCGAAGGCTCGCTGCCCCGGGTCGCGCAGGCGGTCCTGGCCCACGGGGTCACCGCCCTCGACCGGTTCACGCTACGCGTCGGCAGCCCGGTCCAGCCCATGCTCGCGCACACCGCCGCCTCCGTCACCGAGGCGATCGCCGCCCTGGGGCCCTGCGTCGTGGAGGAGAAGCTCGACGGCATCCGGATCCAGGTGCACCGCCGCGGCGACGACGTACGGGTCCACACCCGGTCCCTCGACGACATCACCGACCGCCTGCCCGAGGTCGTCGCGGCCACCCGCGCCGTGCCCTCCGACGCGTTCATCCTCGACGGAGAGCTGATCGCCCTCGACCCCGGCACCGGGCGGCCCGTCTCCTTCCAGTCGATCGCCGGCCGGGTCGGCTCCCGTACCGACGTGGCCGGAGCACGGGCCGCCCTGCCGCTGACGCCCGTCTTCTTCGACGTGCTCGCCGCCGACGGCGAGAGCCTGATCGACCGGCCCGGCCGGGACCGTCACACCGTGCTCGCCCGGCTGCTCCCCGAGTCCCGGCGGATCCGCCGCCTCGTCGTCACGGAGCCGGCCGATCCCGCGCGGGTCGAGGACGCCGAGCGGTTCTTCACGGAGACCCTGGAACGAGGGCACGAAGGTGTCCTCGTCAAAGCCCTGGACGCGCCCTACGTGGCCGGCCGCCGGGGCCGCACCTGGCTGAAGGTGAAGCCCGTCCACACCCTCGACCTCGTCGTCCTCGCAGTCGAACGGGGCCACGGGCGCAGGACCGGGCTCCTCTCCAACCTCCACCTCGGTGCGCGCGGCGACGACGGCGGCTTCGTCATGCTGGGCAAGACGTTCAAGGGGCTCACCGACGAGATGCTCCGCTGGCAGACCGAGCGGCTCGGTGAACTCGCCGTGGAGGACGACGGGTTCACCGTACGGGTGCGGCCCGAGCTGGTCGTCGAGATCGCCTACGGCGGACTCCAGCGTTCGCCCCGGTACCCGGCGGGCGTCACCCTCCGGTTCGCCCGCGTCGTACGCCACCGCCCCGACAAGCCGGCCTCGGAGGCCGACTCCATGGCGGCGGTCACGGGCCGCGGCTGAGGGCGGGGGAGCGGGACCTCGCGGGAGGCCGCCCCGCGAGGGATGCTGGAAACGTGGCACGAGGGTGCGTGGCACGAGGGTGCGGGGCGCGACGAGCGCCGCGGGCCGCGAGGAGATGAGCGACGTGTACGACTTGCACATCGACACCGATGTCACGGTGCAGCTCAGCGATTGCTGCCGGGAGGACGCCCAGGCCGTCTTCGACGTCCTCGACCGCGTCTACCAGCTGGAGGACATGGAGACCCCGAGCCCGCAGAAGGTGACGAGTCCCGCCACCACCGTCTGGGTCGCCACCTTCGACACGGCCGCCGGGCGGCACGAGGACGTGGTCCCCACCCGTCTGTCCGCACCGGTCGGTGCCACGCTCACCGGCGGCTACCACGCCGTCGACGAGGTCGAGCGGGTGCTCGCCTCCGGATTCGACATCCAGTCCCTGCAGTCGGTCTCCGGCGACCAGGAGACCGAGGCGCGGCTGCTGCTCGCCTCCCGCTGAGGGACGAGGTACGGACACCCCGGGCGGAGCGGACGGGCTCCGCCCGGGGCTCGGGCATGCCCGTAGGACCCCCCTGCGATCATCGGTATACACCGTGTGTAGAGTCCCTGACGTCGCATGATCCGTCCTGACCAGGCGGTGGCGACGGTACCGACGTCATCACAGGGAAAGCGGGTTCCAGCATGTTCCGATTCAGGCCGGGCAGCCGCAGGGGGACGGCCGTCGCCCTGCTCGCCGCCACATCGCTGATGCTGACGCTCGGCGGCTGCGGCGTCGACCGGGTCACCCCGCGGGACGCGCGGGGGAAGGCCAGGACGGATGACAAGGGGGGCACCGGAACGCGTCGCGTCGACTGCGCCAAGGTGAAGTGCATAGCCCTGACCTTCGACGCGGGGCCGGGCAAGGACACGCCCCGGCTCCTCGACATCCTCAAGGAGAAGCGGGTCCCCGCCACCTTCTTCCTGCTCGGCAGGAATCACGTCGACCGCTACCCCCGGGTGGTCAAGCGGATCGCCGACGAGGGACACGAGGTCGCCAACCACACCTGGAGCCACCGGATACTCACCGACCTCGACGAGGCCGGGATACGCGAGGAGCTGTCCCTCACCCAGACGGCCGTGGAGAGGATCACCGGCCACAGGCCGACCCTGATGCGCCCGCCGCAGGGCCGCACCGACGACACGGTCTCCGAGATCAGCAAGGAACTCGGTCTCGCCCAGATCCTGTGGAGCGTCACCGCCAAGGACTTCTCCACCACCGACTCCGCGTTGATACGCCAGCGGGTCCTGGAACAGGCGCAGGCCGACGGGATCATCCTGCTCCACGACATCTACGACGGGACGGTGCCGGCCGTCCCGTCCATCATCGACGAGCTCACGCGCCGGGGCTTCACCTTCGTGACGGTGCCCGAACTCCTCGCGCCCGGAAGGGCCGAGCCGGGGGCCGTCTACGGTCCCGAGAAGGACTGACGAGACCTGGTGAAACCGGGTGAGGTGCCTCACACCGCCCACACGGGGGTGCACGGAACATTCGGGATACGTTTACCGTTCCTATGTATGTGACTGTGAAGGGGTCTGGTCCCCAAGGTCCCCCCCTAGAGGTGACCGCTCTTCGCCGTCACGGCTCACGGCCCCGGTTGGAATCCCCCGTCCAACCGGGGCTTTGCCGTTCCCGGAACCACCGGAGCCCTCACGCGGAGGCGAAACGGCGCACGAGAGGCGCGTGACCCGGCGCGTTCGACCCGTTCGAGTGAGCCTCGGCATGGCCTCCCCCTCCCCGGGCAGTGATCTTCCCGGGCCCTCCGCACGCTGACCGGAGCCCCGCCGACCTGGGACGTTCGAAGGGGGACTCCATGTTCCGCAGGACACCGCGTGCCCGCCGCGCGCTCGTCACCGCCGCCGCCTCACTGCTCCTCTCCGGCTGCGCCGTGATCGGACCGAACGGGCCGGGAGAGCCCGGTGTCCCGGCCGATCGAGCCGCCCAGGACACCCTCCTGAAGGCTGCCGAGCACCGGCTCGCCGTGGACTGTCTCGCGGATCGGGGCCTCACCCTCACGGCCCGCGCCCGCTCCCCGGCCGAGGACCGGACCCTCCAGGCCGCGCTCTTCGGAGCGGGGCCCAGCGAGCTCTCCGTCACGCTCGCCACAGGCGCCACCGTCACCGCCCACGAGGACGGCTGCCTCGCCACCGCGCGGGGCCGGCTCTACGGCGACCCACGCCGCTGGTTCAGGGCCCAGGTCACCGTCGACAACCTCCGCGCGGAGGCCCAGGCCCGGGTCCGCGACGACCCCGCCCACCAGGAGGCGCTCGCCCGGTGGACCCGGTGCGCCACCCCGCCCGGCCGACCCCGTCCCGACCGTCCCGATCCGGCCGTCGGAGCCCGCTGTGCCCGTGAGAGCGGACTCGGCGACGTCCGCGCACGGCTGGAGGCCGTCGAGCTGCTCGCCGTGCGGGCCCTGCACCGCGACGAGCTCACCGCATACCGGCAGCTGCGCGACCGCGCACTGCTGCGGGCAGTCGAGCTGTCCGCGCCCACCCATCCGCAGAAAGGCCACGACCACTCGTGAAGCGCATTCTCTCCCTCTCCGCGGCGGCCCTGCTCGCCGTCACCGCAGGCCTCGCCCTCTCCACCTCCGCAGGGGCCGCCGAATGCCCCAGCGGAGAGTTCTGCGTCTGGCAGGACTCGGACTTCGGCGGCCAGCGTGCCAACTGGGGCGGGGACGACGGCTGGTGGGAGAGCTGGATCTCCGACACCGACTCCTCCTGGGCCAACCACGGCATCTCGGGACCCGGCATCAAGGACCATGTCCGGGTCTACGAGAGCGCCTGGCAGGGCGGCAGCATGACCGTCTGTCTCGCACCGGGCCAGGAGGTCGGCTACAACGGCGCCGCCAACGACCGAGGGGACTCCCACATCTGGTCGACCGGCTGCTGACCCGTCTCCGCCCCGTCAGCCACGGCCGAGGGGACCGCCCGGGTGGCGCAGGGCGGAGGCCAGCATCAGTCCGGCGCCGCGGACGACGCTCGTCGACGGGTCGTTCGCCAGCCGCAGACGGGCTCGGAGGAGGTGGGCCAGTCGGCCGGTGACGTCGAGCCGCAGTGCGCCGCCGCCGGTCACCAGGACGCCCCGACGCAGCGCGCCGCGGACGGCCCCGGTGCGGTCGTGGCGCCACAGGTCGCTGACCATGTCGGCGGCCGTCCCGGCGATCGCCTCCGGCACCCGTCCCGCCTCCGGTATGTCGTCGACGCCCACCTCGGCCAGTCGCGCGTCCTCGACGAGACCGTCGACGACCAGCGTGACCTCGGTCAACTGGGCGCCGAGGTCGACCACGAGGAGGGGGCCGCCGCCGGGCGGGGCGGCATAGGCCGCGGCGGCGCGGGCGCTGTCCACGGCGATGACCCGTGCCGGGCCGAGCCCGTCCACCATCCGGCGCGCGGCCTCCCGTTCCGCCGGGGCGGCGAGCACCGGGTGGGTCAGCATGACGACGGTGTCGTGCCCGCCGTCACCCGGAGCCGAGGCGGTCAGCCGACGCAGCAACCGGAGCTGGGAGTCCGCGTCGGTCACACGGCCACGCCGTACGGGACCGCTCGGAACGTCCGCGAAGACGCCCGCCCCCGGGGCCCAGGCCCGGGTCCGCGAGCTGCCGATGTCGAGGGCGATCCCGCGCACCGGCCGTCGCCCCGTGCCCCGATCGCCGCCGGCTGATCCGAACGATCCCATCGCTTCCGTCCTTCGCTCCGTACCCGCTGATTGCGAGGCCGATACGGGCCTTCACTATGCAGTATCAGCAGCGTAATCGCCATGCTGCTTGGGTATCGAAGGGAACGGAGGGGAGCTGTCAGACCTCGGCGCCGAGCCACAGGTCGGGGCCGAACACCTCGTAGTGGATGTCGGACGCGGCGGTGCCGCGGGTGAGGAGGTCGCCGCGGACCGTGCGCAGGAAGGGCAGCGGCCCGCAGAGGTACGCCGTCGTTCCCTCCGGCAGGTCGAGCGCCGTGACGTCGGCGCGGCCCTGGCGGGCCGCGGAGTCCTCGCCCGGCTCCTCGTACCAGAGGTGCAACGCCCCCTCCGGCAGCGCCTCGACGAGGCGGCGCAGCTCGGCGGCGTGCGCGTGGGATGCGGGGGAGCGGTCCGCGTGCGCGACCACGACCTGGCGGGTCGAACCGGTGGCCGCGAGGTGGTCGAGCATGGCCAGCATCGGGGTGCTGCCGATACCGGCGGAGGCGAGCAGCAACGGGCCGTCACCCTCGGGCAGGACCAGGTCGCCGAAGGGCGCCGACACCTCCACGGTGTCGCCCGCGCCCGCGTGGGCGTGCAGCCAGGAGGAGACTTCGCCCGCCGGGTCGCCGTCGACCCGCTTGACCGTGATCCGCCAGTGCGGGTGTCCGGGCGCGGCGGAGAGGCTGTACTGGCGGATCTGTCGGGCACCGTCGGGCAGGGTGACCTGGACGCTCACGTACTGACCGGGCCGGAAGGCGACCGTGGGGGTCCCGTCGGTGGGGCGCAGGACGAAGGAGACGGTGTCGGGGGTCTCCTCGTTCCGCTCGGCGATCTCCATCCGCCGCCAGACCTCGCCCTCGGGGACGCCGGTCTCCTGGTAGAGGCGTGCCTCCACCGCGATGAGGGCGTTGGCCATCAGCCAGTACACCTCGTCCCAGGCCTGGGCGACCTCCGGGGTCACCGCCTCGCCGAGGACCTCGACGATCGCGGCGAAGAGGTGCTCGTGCACGACCTTGTACTGCTCGGCGGTGACGCCGAGCGAGGCGTGCTTGTGCGCGATGCGGGACAGCATCAGGTCGGGACGGCTGCCCGGGTTGTCGAGGAGCGCGACGGCGAAGGCGGCTATGGAGCCGGCCAGTGCCTTCCGCTGGTCGCCGTTGGCCTGGTTCCCCCGGTTGAACAGATCGCGCAGCAGCTCGGGGTGGGCGGCGAAGAGCCGCGCGTAGAAGCGCTCGGTGATCTCGTCGAGCGCGCCGCCGACGGCGGGCAGAGTGGCACGGACGACCGGAGTGGCCTGCTCGGACAGCATGGGAACTCTCAATCTGGTAGATGATCTGCGTATTTAAACCCACACGGCCCTCGGAGAGGGGCGCGCACGTTCAGGGGGACGGGGAGGCGGGCGACGAGGGGCGAGAAGTGAGGGAGAGGAGCAGGGGCCCCGTCGGCGAGGTCACGAGATCCGCCACGGTCAGCGGATCCAGCACCCGGTAGAACGCCTCCTGCGCCTCGCGCAGCGCACCCCGCAGTCGACAGGCCGTACGCAGCGGACACGGGGGGTCGCCCTCGCAGCCGACGACCTCCTCCTCGCCCTCCAGGGTGCGGGTCAGCCAGCCCACCGAGGAACGCCGGCCCAGCTCCGTCAGGGCCAGACCGCCGCCGCGACCACGCCGCGCCTCGACCACGCCGAGGTGCTGGAGTCGTGTGACGACCTTCGCCATGTGGGCGTAGGGCACGTCCATCGACTCCGCCACCTCGCGGGTGGTGACGGACTCCTCCTGCGCGGTGACCGCCAGGCGCATCACGGCACGGAGCGCCAGGTCGGTGAACTTCGTCAGCCTCACGATCCGACCGTATCAAAGACGTATCTCGGGTACGCATTAAGGGGTGGCCTGTCACCGAGCGGTGACGGGCCACCCCTTCGCGTCTGCGTCAGGCCAGGACCTTGGCCTTCGCCTTCTCGAACTCCTCCGCCGTGATGGAGCCCTTCTCCTTCAGCTCCGCGAGCCGCGCCAGTTCGGCGGCTGCGCCGCCGCCCGCCGGCGTCGCACCGGCCGTCTTGCGGATGTAGTCCTGGAACGCGGCCTCGGAGGCCTTGGCCTGCTTGACGTCACGCTGCCCCATGCTCTTGCCCCGGGCGATGACGTACACGAGCACGCCGAGGTAGGGGAGCAGGATGCAGAAGATCAGCCAGCCGGCCTTCCCCCAGCCGCCCAGGTCGTGGTCACGGAAGATGTCAGTGATCACCTTGAACAGCAGGAAGAGCCACATGATCCAGAGGAAGAACCACAGCATGGTCCAGAAGAGGTCGAGAAGGGGGTAGTCGTCCATGCCTGCACACTCCGTTCCCGTGCGGACCTGGAGGTCCGGCGTCAGGGCGAGTCTCGTGCAGGTGCCCCGCTTCCGCATGTCGGAGCGGCCCGACGTGCGACCCGACGCCCGCCGTGTTCGGATGATGGCCGAGGACCACATGAGGAACGGAGCAACATGGGGCCGGTGGAATGTGTCGTGCTCGCCTTCCCGGGGGAGCGGCTGAAGGTGGCGGCGGTGACGGCCGTCGCGGAACTGCGCAGAGCGGGCCAGGTGAGGCTGATCGACTCGCTCGTCGTCGTCAAGTCCGAGTCGGGGGAGGTGTCCACCTCCGAACTCGTCGAGTACGAGGAGTACGACGAGGCCACCGCCGTGATCGGGCCCGAGGCGAACCTGCTCGGCCCCGAGGACGCGGCCGAGGCGGCCGAGACCCTCGAACCGGGCACCAGTGCGCTCATGCTGCTCGTCGAGCACGTCTGGGCCACGCGTGCGGCGGAGGCGATCCATGACGCGGGTGGCCGGATCTCCGGCACCGTACGCATCCCGCCCCACCACGTCCAACAGGCCCTGGAGGCCCACAGCGAGGCCGTGGCCGCCGCCGCTGCCGGAAGGAGCTGACCGATGTTCATGCGACGCCGCCCCCTCATGCGCCCGGTCGTCCGGCCCCGCGGAGCACCCCTGCTGCGCGGCGCCCTCGTCGGCGGCGCGGCCTACGCGGCGGGCCGCAGCTCCGCCCGCTCCGCGCGCCGCGAACAGGACCAGGAGGAGGCCATCGCCGACCTCCAGGCGCAGCAGCAGCAACCACAGCAACCGCCGCCGCCCGCCGCGGCCCCGCCCGCGGCTGCGCCGGGCTCCGGAGCGCCTTCCACGGTGACCGACCAGTTGACCCGGCTCGGCGAACTCGCCCAGCAAGGCCTGCTCACCCCCGAGGAGTTCGCGGCGGCCAAGGCGAAACTCCTCGGCGTCTGAGGCGGTTCAGGGTCGCCTCGCAGCCGACTACCAGCCGGCTAGGGAGCGGTGGGCCGTCCGGGGTAGTCGCGCGCGCCGCTCACGTCCCCGACGGCCGCGGCTGCTCCGGCGGAACCGAGCTCTCGGCAACCGCCATCCACTGGTCCAGGTCGGCCTGGGTGAACTCCGTCCACGGTGGGACTCCGGGGAGCCGGCGGAGGAGGTCGTAGGCCTCGGCGATCCGGGCTCCGCGGAGGACCGGGCAGTGGCAGCCTGCGATGACCTCGGCGTTCAGCTGCTCGAAGTCACTGACGACCGCCCCGAACTTCTGGGCGTCCAGCAGGGCGACCCACGGGGAGACCAGCCTTCCGCCGAAGAACTGGCCGTCGCGGAACTCGTCCGGCGACAGCGCCGCCATGTCGGGCATAGGGGTCGGCACGTTCGTGGCGAAGGTGTCCACGGCCCACAGGACGCCGGCCTTCGTGTCGAAGAGGGCACGGGTCGTGGGGTTGTCGAACAGAGGTGGTCGCTTGGCGACCAGCGTACGGTCGCCCACGTCGATCGTGTCGCCGTCGGTCATGAAGCGGCACCGGTTGATCGGGGTCTCCCACTCCTCGGCCATGCGGCCGATGGAGAACCATGTCGTCAACAGGGTCGCGTTCGGGCATTCGGCGAGGACCGCCAGCAGGTTGCCCGCGTGGTCGCGGTCGTCGTGGGTGAGGAAGATCCACCGCACGTCCAGGGGATCCACGATGGACCAGGCTGCCTCCAGCCACTGGGAGCGCACTGCGGGCGCCCCGGTGTCCACGAGGACCGGTTCGGCTCCCCGGATCACCATCGAGTTCATCGGGAAGTGGCCGACCGGTGGTGCCTCAAGGGCCCACGGGATGACGAACGTCTCCTCGGCGATCTTGTACGGCTGCAGAAGACTGAAACTCTCCATGGTTGTCATCGCTGCTCTCCCTAGGACGGAGTCGCCGCAGCGTCCATGAATCCAGTGCAGCCCCGTCCCGGGCCGTCGTCAAACGCAGGGACGACTCAGGGACGACTCAGGGACGACTCAAGGCCGGCGCAAGGCGGCCAGCGCCCGATCCGCGTGCACGCTCATGCGGATCTCGCTGCGCACGACCTCGCGTACACGCCGATCCTGACCGATCACGAAAGTGATGCGCTTCGTCGGCGCGAGCGAGAAGCCGCGCTTCACGCCGAAGCGCTCCCGCACGGCGCCGTCCGGGTCCGACAGCAGCGGATAGCCCAGGGAGTGCCGCTCGGCGAACTCCAGTTGCCGTTCCACTCCGTCGGTGCTGATGCCCACGGGCAGCGCGCCGACGGCGCGGAACTCGGCCGCGAGGTCACGGAAGTGACAGGCCTCGGCGGTGCAGCCCGGAGTGAGCGCCGCCGGGTAGAAGAAGAGGACGACCGGGCCCTCGGTCAGCAGCTCCGTGAGGGACCGCGGGGTGCCCGTTTCATCCGGAAGGGTGAAGTCCTCGACAAGGTCACCGACGTTCATTGAGGCCCGTCCCCGATCCGTCCCACGCTCCGCCGCCGGTCGTCCGGCGGCCGGGCGGTGACGTTACCGCAGAGTAGGCGACCCCGTCACCCCTTCGGGTGAGGCTCAGCGGGCGGGCTCCGGAACGCCGCCGCGCGCCGCGGCGCGCCGGTCCAGCACGGCGAGGGTCCGCTCCCCCCAGCGCAGATTCTCCTCCTCGAGGAACCGGCCGCGCATCAGCGTGAGATACGGGCCGACCCGCTCCGCCTCGCTGAGATACGTCTCCTCGTCCCGGCCGTTCAGCATCCACTCCCGCAGCCGGTCGTAGCGGGCCAGCTTCGTCCGGGCCGTGTCCATCCGCTGTGCGACGAAACCGCGTACCGCGCCCGTGTCGCCCTCGTCGCAGGCCTGCACCTGGACCATGAGCTCGTCACGGACGGCGGTCGGGCGCGGAGGCGTCGACGTGTAGGCGTACAGATCCTGCCGTCCCGACTCCGTGAGGCTGAACATCCGCTTGTTGGGGCGCCGTTCCTGCTCCACCACACGGGCCGCGATCAAGTCGTCGGCGGCGAGACGGTCCAGCTCGCGGTAGAGCTGCTGCGGGGTGGCGGCCCAGAAGTTGGCGACGGACACGTCGAAGATCTTGGCCAGGTCGTATCCGGAGGCCTCGCCCTCCAGGAGAGCTGCGAGGACGGCGTGCTTGAGGGACATCCGGACACGCTAGCAGCACGTTGAATAGTTCCCTTCACACCTATTCAACCGGACAGGTGTCCTTCGCTGGCACGTCGCTCCGGCGCCTGCCTAGGGTGGAGGGAGACGGCCGGGGGGACCAGGAGGGCCGCGGGGAGCAGATCCGAGGGGCAGCGCGATGGACAGCGACACGTTCGTCTACACCACCTACATCCGGACCACCCCCGACGAGCTCTGGAAGGCCCTCACCGACCCGGCGCTCACCCGCCGCTACTGGGGCGTGGCCTTCGAGTCGGAGTGGACTCCGGGCGCCCCCATGGTCTGGGACGAGGGCGGACGCAGGACCGCCGACCCCGAACAGGTCGTTCTCGCGGCCGAGCCGGGCCGTCTCCTCTCGTACACCTGGCACACCTTCACCCCGGTCTGGGCGGAGGCCGTCGGCCTCGACAGGGAGGCGTACGCGCGCCTGGCCCAGGAGCGCCGGTCCCGCGTGAGCTTCACCATCGAGCCCTCGGGCGACACCGTCAAACTCACCGTCGCGCACGGCGATCTGGAGCCCGACGGCATCATCAAGGGGCTGATCGGCGAGGGCTGGCCCGCGCTCGTCTCGAGTCTCAAGTCCCTGCTGGAGACGGGCGAGGAACTTCCCGAGCCGCCCCGCTGACCGGCTGCTGGCCCATTCGAGTCGTCTCCTCGCCCGCTCGGCGGCCACACTCGGTGTCTTGATCATCTTTTCCTCCTTTGATCGGTTTTGATGCTGCGGTCGGCGACGCCCGCCGACGCCGTGGTCCGGAAGGGGAGGGTGTCCGACGTGTCGTCACGCAGATACGTACGGGGGTGGGGAGCTGTCTCCCTGGCCGTCGGAGTCGTCCTCGTCGGCACGGCGGCCCAGTCGCCGACAAGCCCGGGAAAGCTCCCTGCCGGGGCGTCACCGTCCACCGCCGTCGTCTCCGTGGACAGCTGTCCCACCGGTGGCGGCCTGTGCTCCGAGCTCCGCCACACGGTGGCCCTGAGCGGCGGACGCCTCCTCACGGGGCACCCGGTCACTCTCGGCGCGAAGGCCGACGGGCCCCTTGAGCTGGTGCTGCGCACCCCCGGCCTGCTGGCCGACGTCACCGTGACCGACCGGCGCGGGCGTCGGATCGCCGGCGCGCCGAGCGCGGACGGCACCCGCTGGACCAGCGTCGCCGCGCTCCCCGCCGGAGGCCGCTACACCGCCCGCCTGGTCGTCGAGGGTCCCGTCGGCGGCGCAGGGCCCGCCACCCCTCGCCGCCGGCTCGCCCGGCTGGAGCTCCGCACGGCCGCCGTGCCCGCCGGAGAGCGGCTCACCGTCTCCTTCGGCCCCGAGGGCGGCGGCACGTACGGCGTCGGCCAGCCGATCACCGCCGAACTCAGCCGTCCCCTGCCCGCGACCGGACCCGCCGCCCGACGGCTCGTCGAGAGCGCCCTCCAGGTCCGTACCGAGGCCCGGGTCGAAGGCTCCTGGCACTGGGTCGACTCCGACACCCTCCACTACCGGCCACGCACGTACTGGCCCGCTCGCACCACCGTCCGCGTCCGTAGCGGCCTCGACGGGATGCGCATCGGCGGCGGCCTCATCGGAGGTCGGTCACGGCCCTTCACCCTCACCACCGGAGACCGGGTCGAGGCCGTCACCGACGTCTCCACGTTGCGGATGACCGTGTTCCGCGACGGGCGCGCGATCCGCACGATCCCGGTCACCACCGGGAAGCCCGGCTACCGCACCCGTGGCGGCGTCAAGGTCGTCCTCGGCAAGGAACGCCTCGTCCGGATGCGGGGCGACACGATCGGTATCGCCCGGCGCAGCCCCGACTACTACGACCTCAAGGTCCATTGGGCCACCAGGGTGACGTGGAGCGGCGAGTATCTGCACGCCGCACCCTGGTCCGTCGACGCGCAGGGGAGCGAGAACGTCAGCCACGGCTGCACCGGGATGAGCACCGAGGACGCCGCGTGGCTCTTCCGCACCGTCCGCGAGGGCGACCTCGTCCAGGTCGTCAACGCGTACCGGGAGCCGATGGCCCCCTTCGGCAACGGCTTCGGGGACTGGAACCTCAGCTGGGCCGAGTGGCGCCGCGGCAGCGCCCTCACCGCGGCGGTCACCGCCGGCCCCGCCGCCCCGGGCGGCGCTCTGAACCCCGAGCTCTGACCCGTACGCGCCGGGGCCACGCCCGCCACGCCGAGCGTTCCGGCGGGCGCCCCCGGTCCCGTACCTCTCGGTGATACTGACGTCCTGCCCGTCTCCGCCGCCCGCAGGGAGCTTCGATGTCGGACGTCACCAAGGTCGAGGTCGGGGGCGCGACCCTCTTCGTGGAAGCGCGGCGGCTCGGGCCCGACACCGAGCTCGAAGGGTTCGGCGACCGGCTGCCCGACCTCTCCGCCGTCACCGGAGCGCTCGCCGCCTTCGCCGGGCAGATCGGCGAGGCGCTCGACCGGGCGGCGCCGGACCGGGCGACCGTCGAGTTCGGCTGCCAGCTCGGCCTGGACGCGGGCAGACTCACCGCCCTTGTCGTCCAGGGCAGCGCCAACGCCAGCCTGCGGGTGACCCTCGAATGGGAGAAGTCGCCCCGCTGACCAGGGTGGGCCGGGGGAGGGGCGCGAGGGCCGGGTGGTCCTCTGCTCCGCTACTCCGTCCGGGTGTCCAAGGCCCGCTGAGCGTCCGGATCGGCCGGGGCCTCGACGCCGGACGGGGCCGGGGGAGCGGGGGCGCCGAGCAGGAGCTTGGGGCGCTGCTGGAGTCCGGCGCCGACGAGGACGCCCATGGCGATCGAGGCCACCGTGATCACCATGCTGACCATGCTGTCCAGGCCGCCTCCGGTGTCGCCCGCCACGATGATCTCGGAGATGCTGGTCAGCCCGACCGCGCCCGGGACGAGCAGCCAGAAGCAGGGCAGGAACACCACCTGGTCCGGGGTGTGCGAGCGCCGCGCGATCCATTTCGCCATCGGCGGCAGCAGCACCCCGGCCGCGAAGGCTCCGAAGGTCGGGCCGGCGAACTCCGAGGCCAGCGACTGCACGAGCCGCTCGGTGAGCAGGGCGCCGAGCAGCCAGCCCGTGACCCGCGGCGGGGCGGAGAAGTACAGGAGGAAGCCGAAGCCGAGGAGCAGCACGCCGACCCAGGGCGCCCAGGCCCCGAGCGGATCGGAGGCGGGCCCGTCCGGCGGGCGGGGGCTGAGCACTTCGGTGCCGACCAGGATGCCGATGGCGAGCAGCAGGAGCACGTTCGCGGCACCGGCCAGCCGGGAGATGCCCGACAGGGCGGCGCCGGTGGCGAGTTCGATGGCGCCCAGTGTCAGCGCGGAGCCCGGGAGGAAGGCGATCAGCGGGGGGATGTACAGGACGGTGGGCGCCTCGTGGAGGAGCGGTCCCGCCCACGCCTGCGAGGCCGTCGTGACGAGGATCGCCGCGACCACCGGCAGGGCGGTGCGGGCAGCCGGGAGCCGGTCGCCGAACAGGCGCAGCAGGCCGACGCCCGCGCCGAGCACCGCGTATCCGATGATGGCGGGGACGGTCGCGTGCCGCATCGTGCCCAGGCCGACGGTGAGCAGGACGTAGCCGAGGATGGTGGCGGCCGGGCTGAACCGCTCGGGTTTCGCCCGGACTTCCCGCAGCGCACGCCGCGCGTCGTCGAACGGCACTTCCCGCGTCCGCATCCGCTCGACCAGCGACTGGACCGCCTCCACCTGGTCGAGCCGCAGGTCCGGCCCCTCGACGGGGGCGAAGTCGAGCTCGCCGCCCCGGCCGTCGGGGCCGCCCCCGACCCGGACGAACAGCCCGGTCGGCACCACGAAACTTCGCACCCGCATGCCGTAGCGGGCGGCCACGTCGTGCAGGACCCGCTCGACCTCGGCGGTCCGCTCCCCGGCGCGCAGCAGCTCGGAGCCGAGTTCGCACAGGAGCGCGGCGAGATCCCGCAACCACTCCCGCCCGGCGCCTTCCGCCTCCGGCACGGTCACGGTGCTCCCGCGCCGCCGGGGCCGCAACGAGGCTGCCCGGCGGGCGAGACCACGCACATCGATACGGGACAAAAGGCGCATTCGCGCACGTTAGCAGCGCATTCACACCCTCACACCCGTGCCTCGTGCCCCGGCGCGGAGCCGCGTCGCGCCGGGTAGGGACCACGGCCGGTCTCTCCCTGAACTCGACCGTGAGAGTTACCGGCGTGTCCCCGTTCACGAAGAGTGGCCGCACGAGCTGCGAGGATGCCCTCATGGAGCACCACGAGGAGAAGAACGACCTGTTGGCCGAGGCGGTCGCCCTGCGCGAGCAGGGACGGAGGGAGGAGGCGCGCGAGCTGCTCGTCGCGCTCGCCGCCGACCGGCCGGACGACGCGGAGGTCGCGTACCAGACGGCCTGGGCACACGACGTCCTCGGTCTGGAGGCGGAGGCCGTGCCGTACTACGAGCGCGCCCTCGCCGGAGCCGGCACCGGGCTCACGCCGGACGACCGCCGCGGCGCCCTCCTCGGCCTCGGGAGCACCTACCGGATCCTCGGCAGGTACGACGAGGCGGTCACCCTGCTCACCGGCGCCGTCGAGGAGTTCCCCGAGGACGGGTCCCTGCGCACCTTCCTCGCCATGGCCCTCTACAACACGGGCCGGCACCACGAGTCGGTCCGTACCCTGCTGCGCCTGCTGGCGGCCACCAGCGAGGACCCGTCCGTACGCGAGTACAGGCGGGCCATCGAGCACTACGCCGAGGACCTCGACGCGACCGAGTGACCGCCTGACCGCACCCCGGACGCCTGCCGGGCGTCCGTCAGTCGTTCACGGCGGTCAGGAGGACCACCGCGTCCTCCAGAGCCGTCAGCCCGTGCCGCTCCTTCGGGATCATCCGCAGGGTCGCCGCGGGGAGCTCCTCCGCCCACCCGGGCGTCGTCAGCTTCACCCGGCCCCGCAGCACCTGGAGGCTCGCGGCCGGCGGCGCGTTGTGCTCGTCCAGCGACGTGCCCGACGTCAGGGCGATGACGGTCTGCCGGAGCACCCCGTCGTGCATCACCAGATGGGCGCTGCGCCCGTGCGGCGCGCTGCGGGCCGCGGTCAGGTGCTCGTCGGCGAGCGCGGCGAGGTCCAGGATCATGTCTCTCCCTGCGGGGTTCACTCCTGCGAGGTGCGCGGGCGGATACTCCCAGCCTCTCGTGTGGCGTCCGGGACGCAACTCGGGGCCGCCGGTCGCGCCGCGACCGTCACCACGAACCCGGCGACGGCCACGAACACGCCCGCGAGCAGCAGGGCGGCGGACCAGCCGTACGCCGTGTACAGCCAGGACCCGACGAACGAGCCGATCGCACCGCCGCAGAACGTCGCCAGCATGAAGACCGTGTTCACCCGGGCCGCCACCGCCCGGCCGATCGCGAAGATCAAGGCCTGACTCGCCACCTGGCTGGAGCTCACCCCCACGACCAGCAGGTTCGCCCCGACCACCAGCGCCACGGGGGAGTACGGGGCGAGCCCCGCCACCCCCAGACCGAGGCCCGCGCCCACCAGCCCCAGGGCGTTCACCGCCCATGGCCCGTACCGGTCGGCGAGCTGCCCGGCCCCTGCGGAGAGCAGCGCCGCCGGCAGCGTCAGCACCCCGTAGAGCCCGGCTGCGCCCGGCCCGTACCCGAGCGGCGGAGCAGCCAGGTGGAAGGCGAGCACGGCCCAGAAGACACTGAACGCGGCGAAGACGCAGGCCCCGAGCAGCGCCGAGATCCGCAGCTCCCGGTGCTCGGCGAGGAGCCGGGGCAGTCCGGCCAGGAGCCGGAGGTACGAGGAACGGCGGCGCGCACCCTTCGGTACCGCGCCACCCGTCCCCATCCGCTCGGGCAGCCGCCGCGGCAGGACCCACAGAAGCGCCGCCGTCGCCGCCGCTGCCACCACGTAGGCCGTACGCCAGCTTCCGCTCGCGTCGGTCACGGCCCCCGAGACCGTACGGGAGAGTGTCGAGCCCAGGGTGAGGCCGAGTCCGACGAGGCCCACGACCCTGCCCCGCCGACCCGGCCCCGCGAGCACCGCCGCCACCGGCGTGAGGATCTGCGGCAGGACCGTCGTGGTGGAGAGGGCCAGCGTGGCGAGCGCGAGCGTGACCACGTCCGGCGCCGCCGCGGCGACGAGCAGCGCGAGGACGGTCAGTGCCAGCAGCACCGAGGTGAGCCGGCGCAGCCGGGCGGTGTCGGCGAGCGGCACGAGCAGCAGGATGCCGAGCGCGTACCCGATCTGGGCCGCCGAGGCGATCAGCCCCGCCGTCCGCTCCGAGACGTCCAGACCGTGGGCGACGGCGGCGAGCAGCGGTTGCGGGAAGTAGATGTTGGCGACGGTGACCGCCCCGGCCACGGCGAACAACAGGACGTTCACGGACCCGGCGGGGGCGGGCGCGGCGGAGGGGACGGCGGCGGGGCTCGGTTCCACGGACTCTCTTCCGTACGGGGAGGGCGACGCCTCCAGGCTCCTCGCCGCGACCCCGCTCGAACAAGATGCGATCATCGAAGCGGCGTTGAGCCACACTCAACGATCATCGGGGGGATCCATGCTGGAACGGTACGAACTGGAGGCGTTCCTCACGCTTGCCGAGGAGCTCCACTTCGGGCGCACCGCCGAACGCCTCGGCGTCTCCACCGGCCGGATCAGCCAGACCGTCAAGAAGCTGGAGCGCCGCTTCGGCACCCCGCTGTTCGTCCGCACCAGCCGCAGCGTCCGCCTCACCCCCGTCGGTCTGCGCCTGTACGAGGACCTCCTGCCCGCGTACCGGCAGATCCGCGCCGCGGTCGAACGCGCCACCGATGCCGGGCGGGGCGTCCACGGCAGGCTCCGGACCGGTTTCGCCACGCCCTGGGGCGGCGACCTCCTCACGGCCGCCGCCGACACGCTCCTCACCCGCCACCCGGGGTGCGAGATCACGGTCCGCGAGGTCCCGCTCGACGGCGGCCTCGGCCCCCTCCGGGACGGAACGCTCGACGTCCAGTTCGTCGCGTTCCCCGTTCGCGAGCCGGACCTCACCGTCGGCCCCGTCGTCCTCGCGGAGGACCGGGTGCTGCTCCTGCCCGCCGCCCATCCCCTGGCGGGCCGGTCCTCCCTCGGTCTGGAGGACCTCGCGGGACTGTCCCTGATCGCCCCCGAGGGCGCCAACCCCCGCTACTGGCGCGACCACCACTACCCGTGCCGCACCCCGTCCGGCGCCCATGTCGGCCGGGGCCCCGTCGCCGCGACCTGGCAGGAGGTCCTCTCCCATGTGAGCGCCGGCCGGGGCGTCGCCCCCGGCGCGGCGCTCGGCGCCCGGTACCACCCGCGCCCCGGCATCGCCTACGTCCCCCTCCGGGGCGCCCCGCCCGTCGAGTACGGCCTGGTCTGGCCGACGGCCGCGGACACCGCGCTGCTCAGGGCCTTCGTGGAGGCGGTCGGCGGATCACGGCCCTGACGCCTCCGACGCCTCCTGAGACGCGTCGACGGGCGTGTGCGGGGACGTGGGTGGGGGCGAGTCCGGGTGTGGGGGCGTGGGTACAGGTACGGGTGCGGATGCCACCAGTGCCCCCGTCAGATGGTCGTACGCCACGTGCGCGTGGAGCCGGACGCCGGTGACGAGGGTGTCGTCATCCGCGTAGAAGCGCGGGTTGTGGTTGGTGGCGATCCCGCGCCCGCCCGGCACCGGCACCGGCCGCCCCGAGGCGTCCAGGGCCGCGTCCTGGACGCCGAGCATCACGTACAGGCCGCCGAAGCGGCGTACGAACTCGGAGACGTCGTCGTACCCGAGCGTCCCGCCGGTCTCCACCACCCGCTCCTCGCCCACCACCCGGCGGAAGGTCGGCAGCGCCGACTCGACCCAGGGCCGGCTGTTGTGCACGGGCGGCACGGGCTGCAGGTACTCCACCGAGGCCGTCGCCCCGTACGCCGCGGCGGAGTGCTCCACGAGCGTCGTGAGCCGGCGCCGGACCTCCGCCATGTCGGACTCCACGGCGCAGCGGACCGTGCCCCACAGGGTCACCGTCTCCCCGATGATGTTGAACCGGCCGACGTCCTCCACGTGCCCGATGGAGACCGTGACCGGCGCGAAGGCCGAGACCTGCCGGTACAGCTGGCCGACGCCCGTCAGGACCGCACCCACCGCCGGCATCGGATCGACGCCCTCCCAGGGCGTGGAGCCGTGCGTCTGCCTGCCGGTGACGACCACGCGGACGAGGGTGGACGCGGCGTACTGGTTGCCGATCCGGTACCCCACGTACCCCTTCGGATAGGGCGTCACATGCAGCCCGAACGCCATCGTCGGCACCGGGTCGGCGAAGGCGCCCGCCTCCACCATGGCCCGCGCCCCGCCCTCCTCCGTCACCGGAGGGCCCTCCTCAGCGGGCTGGAAGACGAAGAGCACGGTGCCCGGGAGCCGGTCGCGGACCCCGGCGAGCACCGCCGCCGCGCCGAGCAGCATCGCCGTGTGACAGTCGTGTCCGCAGGCGTGCGAGACCGGGAACGGGCCGCCGGGATAGTCGGCGTCCACGACCTCGGAGGCGAACTCCGTCCCGCACAGGTCCTTGACCGGCAGCGCGTCCGTGTCCGCCCGCAGCGCCACCACGCGCCCTCCCGGTGACGCGGCGCCGCCGCGCAGGACGCCCACGACCCCGTGGCCCGCGATGCCGGTACGGACCTCGTCGAGGCCCAGCGCGCGCAGCTCGTCCGCCACCAGCCGGGCCGTGTTCACCTCCCGGTTCGACAGCTCCGGATGCCGGTGCAGATGGCGCCGCCAGGCCACCACCCGGTCCGCCACCTTCGCCGCCCGCTCGTCCAGTTCGCCGTGGATCGACTCCGTACCCAACGGGGACTCCCTCCCGTTCCGGCTCACGCCGTGGCCATGGGGACCGTGCGCCAACAGCCTCCCACCCCGGGGTCACTCATGCCGGGTGAGTCCGGACACCCCGGGGTCACTCATGCCGGGTGAGTCCGGACACGCCGGGGTCACTCATGCCGGGCGAGTCCGGACACGCCGGGGACGCGGCACGCGGGGCTCAGGTCCGATCGACGGCCAGCGGCGAGAGCGGCCGCTCGAAGAAGGTCTCCAGCACCACGGTGGCCTGTGTCCCGCTGACTCCGTCGATGGCGTAGATCCGCCGCAGCACGTCCTGCAGTTGTTCGGTGGTAGCGGTCCTGACCTTCACGAGTACCGAGGCGCTGCCGGCGATGACGTGCGCCTCCAGGATCTCGGGGAGCGCGGCGAAGTCCTCCGCCGAATCGCCCATCCAGGAGGTCGAGTCGACCATCACGTAGGCGAGGACGGCGCTGCCCACCGCGACCGGGTCCACCTCGACGGCGGTGCGCCGGATGACACCGCGCTCCCGCAGCTTCCGCACACGCTCATGAGCGGCGCCGGCGGACAGGCCGACGGCCTGGCCCAGCGCGGCGTAGGACTGGGTGGCGTCCAGCTGGAGTTGGGCCAGCAGAGCGCGATCGATGTGATCCATAAGACTCCGTTCGAGATCTTCTTGTGCTGACCGTAGCTCATCCTGCAATCTTCCCCTGAAGCAAGATGAGCTTCGGTGAATGGTCTCCGTGAGAAGGGAAGTGCCCCATGAGCGGCGAGGGCCCCGGGCTGTACGAGATGCTCGACGACCGGTTCCGTACCGGGCGGTGCATGAACGGTGACGAAGCGCTGGAGGTCCTGTACACGGGCTGCCGCTGGGCCGAGGGGCCGATCTACGTGCCCGCCTGGCGCCAGCTGGTCTGGAGCGACATCCCGAACGACCGGATGCTGCGATGGGACGAGGAGACGGGCGCCGTCGGTGTCTTTCGCCGCGACGCCGGGCACACGAACGGCAACACCCTCGACCGGCAGGGCCGGTTGATCACCTGTGAGCAGGGCAACCGCCGCGTGACGCGCACCGAACACGACGGCACCGTCACCGTGCTGGCGGACCGGTGGAACGGCAAGCGGCTGAACAGCCCGAACGACGCGGCGGTGAAGTCCGACGGCTCGATCTGGTTCTCCGACCCGGACTTCGGCATCACCAGCGACTACGAGGGTTATCGCGCGGAGAGCGAGATCGGCTCCAACAACGTCTACCGCATCGACCCGGCCACGGGCGAAGTACGACTGGTGGCCGACTGCTTCGGCGCGCCGAACGGGCTGGTCTTCTCGCACGACGAGCAGCAGCTGTACGTTTCCGACACCCGGGCCGGCTTCATCAGGGTCTTCGACGTGCGCGACGACGGCACCCTCTCCGAGGGCAAGGTCTTCGCCGACGCCGCGGCACGCGAGAAGGCTCGCTTCGACAACCTGCGCTTCGACGACGGCGGTCGGCTCTGGGCCGCCGCGATGGACGACGGGGTGCACTGCTACGACCCCGACGGCACCCTCATCGGGCGGCTCAACGTCCCCGAGGCGGTCGCCAACATCTCCTGGGGCGGCGCCAAGCGCAACCGCCTCTTCATCGCCGCGGAGACCAGCCTCTACTCGGTGGTCATGGGCGCCACGGGCACGCACCCGACCGGACCGGGACGCCGCCCCTGGCTGGAGCCGGTGCGCGGCTGACGCCCGCACGGGCGTGGATCGGTAAGCCGGGCTACGCACGACGATACCTCGCCGACGTGCCCGGTCCCGGGCAGATCCGCACCTCTTTCCGGAGCCTGTCGTCGAAGTCCCGCCTGGGCCGCGGCGTCAGGCACGCACGCTTGCGGAGTCAGGCACGCACACTTGCGGAGTCAGGCACGCACACTCTCGGGGTCAGTGCGCGTCCGGACCGCTCCGCGCGATGATCGCCGCCGTGTCCACCCCGGGCGGCAGCGTGCCGAAGGCCAGGCCCCGGTCGCCGTCCAGGCGCGAGGCGCAGAACGCGTCCGCGATCGCCGGGTGACCGTGCCGGACGAGCAGCGAACCCTGGAGGACCAGTGCGAGCCGCTCGACGAGCCGCCGCGCCCCGTACGCCGCCGCCTCCGGGTCGCCGAGCCCCGCGAGCTCCTTGCGGAGGCCCGCGACCGCCGCGTCGAGCCGCCGGTCGGCACCCGCACCCCGGTCGACCTCCGCGAAGTACGCCTCCACCGCCTGCGGCTGACGGCCCATCGCCCGCAGCACGTCGAGCGCGGCGACGTTCCCCGAGCCCTCCCAGATGGACGGCAGCGGGGACTCCCGGTAGAGCCTCGGAAGGCCCGAGTCCTCCACGTAGCCGTTGCCGCCGAGGCATTCGAGCGCCTCGGCCGCGTGCGCGGGCGCCCGCTTGCACACCCAGTACTTGGTGACCGCGAGGCCCAGCCGCCGCAGCTGATCCTCCTCCGCGTCACCGCGCGTCGCCCGGTCCACCGCCCCGGCAAGGCGCAGCGCCGCGACCGTGGCCGCCTCGGCCTCCACCGCCAGGTCGGCCAGGACGTTCCGCATCAGCGGCTGGTCCACGAGCCGCGCCCCGAACGCCTCGCGGTGCGACGCGTGGTGCACCGCCTGTACGAGTCCCAGCCGCATCCCGGACGCCGAGCTGATGGCGCAGTCGAGCCGCGTCATGTTGACCATCCGGATGATGGTGGCCACGCCCCGCCCCTCCTCGCCGACGAGCCGGCCGAGGGCGCCCTCGTACTCGATCTCGGAGGAGGCGTTCGAGCGGTTGCCCAGCTTGTCCTTGAGGCGCTGGAGGCGGATCGCGTTGCGGCTGCCGTCGGGCAGCACCCGGGGGACCAGGAAGCAGGACAGGCCTCCGGGCGCCTGCGCGAGGGTGAGGAAGACGTCCGACATCGGCGCCGAGGTGAACCACTTGTGCCCGGTCAGCGCGTACAGGCCGGGCTCGCCCGCCGGCACCGCCCGGGTCGTGTTCGCCCGGACGTCCGAGCCGCCCTGCTTCTCGGTCATCGACATCCCGGCGATGATCCCGCGCTTCTCCGTCGGCACCCGCAGACCGAAGTCGTACGAGGAGGAGGTCAGCAGCGGCTCGTAGACCTCGGCCAGCTCCGGCTGGGCGCGCAGCGCCGGCACCGCCGCGTACGTCATCGACACCGGACACAGATGCCCGGCGTCCGCCTGCCCCCACACGAACACCTTGGCCGCGCGCGCCACGTGCGCGCCGGGCCGTTCGTCCCGCCACGGCGCGCCGTGCAGCCCGTTGCGGACGGCCACGTCCATCAGCTCGTGCCAGTACGGATGGAACTCGACCTCGTCGATCCGGTTCCCGTACCGGTCGTGGGTGTGCAGGACGGGGGAGTGGCGCTCGGCGAGCCGCCCCCACTCCTGGGCCCGCTCGCCGCCGGCCAGCGCGCCGAGCTCGCGCACCTCGCCCTCGGCCCAGCCGGCGCCCTCCCGGCGCAGCGCCTCCAGGAGCGCGGGATCGGCGGAGACGTCGTAACCGCTCAGCGGCGGTGCCTGGTTGGTGACCTCATGCGTGGTCGGCATCGGGAACTCCCAGTGCTCGCAGGGTGAAAGTGACGAGTGCGGGTACGGTGCCGGGCCCGACGGACCCTTCCGCCAGCGGACCGACGAGCGCCTCGGCGCCCGCGCCGACCAGGGCCGAGGCCGTGAGCGCCGGGTCCTGGGGCGGCAGCTCGCCGCTCCGTACGCCCTCGGCGACGCGCTCGGCGAACACGTCCCGGAACGCGCGCCGGAAGACCAGTCGTTCGGCGTCCACGGCGGGGTCGACCGGCTCGGCGAGCAGCGCGTACGCGAGGCGCGGCGACTTCAGGGCGCGCAGGGCGAAGGTCTCGATGACGGCGACGACCCGCTCGGCGGCCGAGCCGTGCCCGGGGTGCCCGGCAGCCTCGGAGACGGCCGCGACCTCCCGGCTCACCACGGTCCGGAAGAGCTCGACGGCGAGCTCGGCCTTGCTGGGGAAGTGGCGGTACACGCTGCCCGTGGCGATGCCGGCGCGGCCGGCGACCGCGGCCATCGTGCATCCCGCGTAGCCCTGCTCGGCGAGGAGCCCGAGCGCCGCGTCGACGACGGAGGCGCGCTGGGCGTCGAGCCGGGCCTGGACGGCGGGGGTGCGTCGGTAGGGCATGGAAGGAGTGAAGCAGTGATTCACTGCTTCATCAAGAGGTCCGACAACGGCGCCCCTGCCTGCGGGCAAGGGCGCCGGGTAGGGTCAGCGGCCGGTCAGGTCGGAGAGCCTGAAGTCGTCCGGCAGCGGTGTGCCGAGCTCGTTGAGGGCGGCGACGAGCTTCTTCTCCTCGTACGTGAAGTGTGACTCCACGAGGGCGATGAGCCCGTCCAGTTCGCCCCGCACCCGCCGTACCTCGGCAGGGTCCCGGGCGGCGCCGGATTCCGCGTCGCCCGTCGGCAGTCCGTCCAGGAGGCCCTGGAGGCGGAGCAGGATCTCCTCCACCTGTTCGTGGTCACGGGCGAGCTCGTCGAGTACCGGCCGCAGCGCGGGGAAGGTCTCGGCGAGGACGGGGAAGACGCCCTGGTCCTCCGCGGTGTGATGGCGGGTGAGCGCGGTGCAGAAGGCGAGGCAGTGCGCCCGCAGGTTCCGGGGGCGGCCGCTGTCGCCGGAGAGGAAGGAGTCGACGTCCTCGCGGAGTCGGGAGAGCTCCTCCCGGAGCCAGATGTGTACGTCGACGAGTTGGTTGCCGAACGCCGCGAGGCGGTCGCCCGGTTCGGAGGTGAGGGACATCCCCGCATGATCGCACCGGGGCCCGGACGCCGCACACCCCCGCCCGGGAGAGGACGGGGGTGCGCGGAGCGTGCCGGGGTCGCCGTCAGCCGGTGAAGACCTCGACCAGCGACCAGATCGCGAGACCCGCCATGCACACGCCGCCGACGCGCTGCACGGTCTTGAGCGGTACGCGCTTCGCGATGAACCGGCCCGCGACCAGGGCGAGGGCGGAGACGCTCATCAGGGCGGCGAGCGAACCGATGGCCGTCGACCAGGTGCCGTTGGTGGCGGCGAGGTTGGCGGTGGTGATCTGGGTGAGGTCGCCCCACTCGCTGATGAAGACGGCCATGAAAGCGGTCGAGAAGACCGGCCAGAAACCGGTCACCGTCCGGCCGCCCGTGTCGTCGTCCTCGTCGTCGCCCCCGCTGCGCAGCAGCATGAAGGCGCCGAAGCCGAACAGCAGGGCCGAGACCAGTTTGACGATCCAGCCGGGGAGCAGCCCGAGCAGGCTGCCGGCGCCCACGGCGATGGCGACGTGCGCCAGGAAGGCGGTCGAGGTGCCGATCCAGACGTACAGGGGACGCATCCGCGTGCCCATGGCGAGGGACGCGAACATCGTCTTGTCGGGAAGCTCGGCGAGGAAGATCAGCCCGAAGGCGGTGAGGATCGCCAAGGGGTCGAGGTGCATACCGGGGCTCTCTGCTCGGTCCGGGCCCGTGGGCTCCGCACCTCGAAGGCGACGGGAGGACCACTCGGCCCGGCATGACGGACCACGCCCACGGATGCGCGGACGCGGTTGATGCCTGGCCGAAGGTCTCGCCCGTCCGCGTCGTGCGCGGACCCGGTCACCGGGAACCCGGGGGTTCCAGTGTGTCGACGACCGGTTTGCAGGGCTACTCCCCTTCGCTGTCCCTCAGTGTAACCGAAGAGGGCGCGAGCGTAGGTAGACACCGTCTACTCGATCTTGGTAGACAGTGTCTATGCAGCATGAGGAGAAGAACGAGGGACATGACGAGCGCGAGGACGGACTGCGCGGACGGCTCGTCCGGGCCGGCGTCGAGCTGGTGAACGCCGAAGGCGCGCAGGCCCTGTCCCTGCGCGAGATCGCCCGCAGGGCGGGTGTCTCCCATGGCGCGCCCCGCCGCTACTTCCCGACCCACCTGGACCTCCTGTCGGCCATCGCGCGCCAGGGCTTCGCCGAACTGGCCGGCCGCCTCGCCGAGGAGGACCGGGAGGACGCGGGGCCGCGCGAACGGATCGCGATCCTCGCCCGCGTCTACCTCGCGTACGCGGGGACGCGGCGCGGCATGTACGAGCTGATGTTCCGGCACGACCTGCTCGAAAGCGGCCGGCTGGGCCTGCGGGAGACGAGCCTGCCGCTCTTCGCCCACCTCACCGGGCTCGTCGCGCGCGTCACGGCTCCGGGATCGGTCGCCGAACCCGGCGCGGGTGACGAGACCGGAGCCGGAGCCGCCGTCGGAGCCGGAGCCGGAGCCGACGCGGCGGTCCGCGCGGGCGCGCTCTGGGCCAACCTCCACGGCATCGCCCAGCTCTGGCACTGGGGCAGCCTCCGGCTCGTCACCGGAGGCGACGACCCCGGACCGCTCATCGCGGCGGCCCTCGACGCCCACCTCGGTCCCGTGGAGCCCGCGTCGTGAGCGGGCTTCACGGGACCGGTACGGGCTCCGCGACCGGGGCCGGTATGAGCTCCGCGACCGGGGCCGGTGCGAGCTCCGCGACCGGGGCCGGGACCGGCGCAGGTACCGGCGACAAGGCCGGCGCGGACACCGGCGCGCGCCGCGCCTCGACCGCCTCCACCCTCGCCTGCAGCGTCGTCGGCGCCGCCGTCGTCGCGCTCGACGGCACCGTCCTCACCGTCGCCCAACCCGCCCTCCAACGTGACCTCCACGCCGACGTCGGCCAGGTCCAGTGGACCAGCACCGCCTACCTCGTGGCCGTAGCGAGCCTCCTCGTCTTCGCGGGCCGTCTCGGCGACCGCTACGGCCACCGCCGTGTCTTCGCCGTCGGCGCCCTCGGCTTCGCCGCCGCCTCCACCGGCATCGCCCTCGCCCCCGGCATCGGCGCCGTGATCGCGCTGCGGGTGGTCCAAGGGGTGTGCGGGGCGCTCCTGCAGCCCGCGACCCTCGGGATGCTGCGCACCGCCTTCCCGCCCGAGCGACTCGCGACCCCGATCGCCGTGCGCACCGCCGCCATCGGCCTCGCCGCGGCGGCCGGGCCCCTCGTGGGCGGCGCGCTCGTCTCCTCGTACGGCTGGCGCGCGGTCTTCCTCCTGGGGGTGCCGCCCACCCTCGCCATCGGCCTGCTCGCCCTCGCCGGACCGGAACCGCGCGCCGGCCGGGAGCGCCGCCCCGCCACCGGACTCGCCGCGCTCGACCCTCTCGGAGCCGTCCTGCTCGCGGCCGCCCTCGGCCTCCTGATCCACGGACTCGTCGACGCACCCCGCCCCAGCGGAACCGGAACCGGACCCGGGGCATGGACCACCGCGCTCGTGGTCGCCGCCGCCCTGGCCGCCGGCGCCGCGCTCGTCCGGCACGAGCGGCGCGCCCCGTACCCCCTCCTCCCGCCGGAGCTGATGAGGAGCGGGCCCGTCCTCGCGGGGCTCGCCGTCCTCCTCGCCGCCTCCGCCGCCCTCTTCGGGTCGCTCTTCGTGGCGACGTACTTCCTCCAGGACGTCCAGGGCCTCGACCCCCTCGCCTGCGCGCTGCGCGTCCTGCCGCTCGCCGTCCTCATGGTGCTCGGCGCGCCGCTCTGCCCGCTGCTCCAGCGCCGGTTCGGCCCCCGGCGTACGGCGACCGCGGGCGCCGTCCTGCTCGCGCTCGGCGTCCTCCTGCTCTCGCGGCTCGACGCGACGGCCTCCGCGTCCTCCGTCGGCACCGCCTCCGCACTCCTCGGCGCGGGCTTCGTCACCCTCATGGTCACCGCGACCTCCGTCGTCGTGCACCGCGCCCCCGAGGCCCACGCGGGAGTCGCCGGCGGCCTCCAGCAGACGGCGATGAACATCGGCCCCGCGCTGGGCGTCGCCACCGCGACCCTGCTCCTCGCCCTCGTACCGGAAGGCGGCTTCGTCCCCGACCGGGGCGCCGCCCTCCCCGTCCTCGCCGTGATCGCGGCCCTCGCCCTCCCCGCCGCCCTCGCCCTGCCGGGAGCGGCGCGCGACCCGGGGACACGCCCGGGGCCGACGCCACCCCGGTCGGGACGGCGGTTCTGCGTACGATCATGAAATGCCCGATGCCGGTCACCGGCGCCCGCCGACCAGAGCGGAGCGCAACCAGTTCAACATCGGTCGGGCCCTGCCCTTCCTGATCCTCGCCGTGACGGCCGTCGCCGACGTCCTCACCCCCGACAAGGAGCGCTTCGAACGCCTCCTCGTCGCCGCGCCCGCGCTCGCCGCCGTCACCTGGAGCGTGCGCGGGACCATCGGCATCGGGCTGCTCGCCATGGGGGTGCGCGCCCTGCTCCACCTCGGCAGGTCCGAGACCCTCGTGCCCGAACTCCTCGCCAGCGAGGTCGTCCTCGCCCTCGTCACCGCTTCCGCCGCCTGGGCCAGCAGGGTCCGCACCCGCTACGAACAGGACCTGCGCGAGGTCACCGCCGTCGCCGAGGTCGTCCAGCGCGTGGTCCTGCGCCCGCTGCCCGGCCGTCTGGGCCGGTTCGACCTCCACCTGCTGTACGTCGCAGCAGCCGCCAAGGCCCGGATCGGCGGCGACTTCTACGAAGCCGTCCGGGTCCCCGGAGCCGTACGGATCATGCTCGGCGACGTCCAGGGCAAGGGCCTCGGCGCCGTCGAGACCGCCTCCGTCCTGCTCGGCTCCTTCCGCGCCACCGTCAACGAGGCCCCCGACCTCGCCGCCCTCGCCGACAGACTCGACGAGGGCCTCGCGCGCTACGGCGGCTGGGACCCCGAGTCCGACGCCGCCGAACGCTTCGCGACCGTCGTCCTCGTGGAGCTCCCCGACGACCGGGACGTCGCCCGGCTCCTCAGCTGCGGCCACCCCGCCCCGATGCTCCAGCACGGGAGCGAGGTCGCGCCCGTCGCCTTCGCCGACCCCTCGCTGCCCGTCAACCTCGCCGGCCTCGCCGAGAACCACCACCGGATCGAGGAGGTGCCCTTCGGCCCGGGGGACCGGCTGCTCCTCTACACGGACGGCGTCAGCGAGACCCGCGACCGGGCCGGCACCTTCTATCCGCTGGAACTGCGCCTGCGCGGCTGGGTACGGGAACCGGCCGCCGAGGTGCCCGGGCTCCTCCACCGGGATCTCGCCGCGTACGGCGCCGGCGGCCTCGACGACGACGTCGCCGCGTTGCTCGTCGTCCGTCCGCCCGAGTCCCACTGACTGCCCGCCGCACCACCCGCGCCGCCCTCAAACATCGAGTTCGGGGCGCCTTGTGTCGTTCCCGCACGGTTGCGTGACACGTGCGCCGTTCGTGCGCTCTGGTCGCTCCGCGCCACATACGTGAGGCTTGCGACCGTCCGCATCGCGGACAGTCAGCAGTCCACTCGAGAGGAACGGGTGCACGTGCCCCAGGACAACCCCATCGCCACCGGATCGTCCGAAGAGTTCCCCGGCTTCCCGGACGTCACGGCGGGCCTCACCGCCGCCGACACCGCCCGCATCGCCGAGAGCGGGAACGGCCTCTGGGCCGCCGACGGAACGGTGAACGCCGACGCGGTCCGGCTCGGCCAGACACTCGCCACCGCGCTCCTCGGCGGCGGCCCGGCCGAGAGGGCGGGCGCCGAACCCCTGCTCCCGGCCGAACTCGCCGCGCACGTCGAGGAGGTCCGCGGCCTGGCCTGGCCCGCGTACCACCGCATCGAGGCCGCGGACGGCGTCCGGCTCTCCGCCTTCAGCCTCCGGCAGCTCGGCCCCGGCCCGCACCCGCTGGTCGTCGTCCCGGCCGGCTGGACCCCCTTCGGCTGGCCGCTGTTCCTCTGGTCGTACCTCACCCTCGCCCGCAAGGGCTACCACGTCCTCGCCTACACGCCCCGCGGCCTCGGCATTCCCGGGCTGCCCTCCACCTCCGAGGGCTTCGTGGACGTCGCGGGACCCCACGACTGGGCCGACGGCTCGGCCGTCATCGACTTCGCCGTCGAGCACCTCGCCCCGAGCACCATCGGATTCCTCGGCGAGTCCTACGGCTCCGGCATCAGCCAGCTCGTCGCCGCGCACGACGACCGGGTCGCCGCCGTCGTCGCCCTCAGCACCTGGGGCAACCTCGCCACCAGCCTCTACGACAACAAGACCCGCCACCTCGCGGCCGTGAAGGCGCTGATCGGGCTGACCGGCGGACCGGTGGAGGACAAGTTCGACGAGGGGAACCAGCAGATCCTCGCCGACTTCCAGGCCGACCGGAACCTGGACAAGGTCGTCACGTGGGGCCGGCTGCGCTCGCCGGAGTCGTACCTGGAACTCACCCGCGAGAACGAGACACCCACCTTCTTCTCCAACACCTGGCACGAGAGTCTGTTCGCGGTCAACCAGGTCCTGACGACCTTCGAGGCCCTGCAGGTGCCCAAGCGGCTCAACCTCTGGATCGGCGACCACGCGGCCCCCGAGGGCCCGGGCCTCATCGGCACGGAACCCCGCAAGGTCAACCTCCCCATGGCGGAGGCGTACGCCTGGCTCGACCACCACCTCAAGGGCGAGAGCAACGGGGTGGAGGACTGGGAGCAGGTCAGCAACCAGGTGATGTTCACCTACGTCACGGAACCCGTGACGGATCCCGGCACCGGCGAGCCGACCGGGGAGAACCGCATCGTCGAACCCGCGGTCCGTGAGACCCGCGCCGACTGGAGCGAGGTGACCACCGGCGTCGAGGTGTTCGGCCTCACCGGCGACGGTGCCGGAGGCGCCGACGGCCTGCTCGTACCGCGCGTCGGCGAGGGGCCGACCCCACCGGAGGAGACCGGCTGGCGACGCGCGTTCGTCGCGGGCGTCGACACCGAGGCCACCGCCATGGACATGCCGCTCATGAAGACCGGCCAGGCGGAGTGGGGCGGCAACCCCAAGATCTACGACACCCGCAAGATCGACCGCCGGCACGCCGTGGCCTGGACCACCGAACCACTCCGCGCTCCCGACGGGGGACAGGCCGGCCGCCGCGTCCGGGGCATCCCGCGCCTGCGCCTCACGGTCCGCTCCACGTCCACCTCGGCGGGTCTCGTCGCCCATCTCCTGGACGTCGCCGAGGACGAGACGGCCCGGATCATCACCCACGAACCGCTCAACGTGTACGGCCTGACGCCCGAGCAGGACACCACCGTGACCTGGCGGCTCCAGGCGGCCGCGTACGACATCCCCGCCGGCCACCGGCTGATGCTGGTCGTCGACAGCATGGACCCGCTGTACGGCGGCGCCTCCATCACCTGGACGCAGACCGCCGTCGGCTCACCGGAGGACGAGCCGTCGTTCCTGGAACTGCCCCTCGGCTGAGTCCGGGAGGCCGTACGTGAGGTGGGTGGGGGCGCGTCCCGAGGCCGTGCCCCCACCGCGTCACGTCACTCCACCGGCGCGAGGCCCAGGTGTTCGCGGAGCGTCGTCCCCGTGTACGCGGTCCGGTACACCCCCCGCTCCTGGAGCTCGGGCACGAGCAGGTCCACGATGTCGTCGAGTCCGTCAGGCACCAGGTACGGCGAGATGTTGAAGCCGTCGACCGCGCCGTGCCGGGCGAACCGCGCGAACTTCTCCGCGAGCCCCGCGGGAGTGCCCACGTGCCCGCGCTGCGGGCCGAGTTCGATGACGGTCTCGCGGAGCGACCAGCCGTTGGCCTCCGCCCTGGCCCGCCACTCGGCGACCACGGCCCCGGGATCCTTCACCGAGCGCGTCCCGAACGTCCCCGTGTACGCGGCGACGACCGGGTCCTCGGCGGGCAGGGGACCGTCGGCGTCCCGCCCGGACAGGTCGAAGCCCCACAGTCGGCTCGCGATGCCGAGGGCCACGGCGGGCGTGACCTGTTCGAGGCGGACCCAGCGCTCCTTCTCCTCCGCCTCCTTCTCCGTGGCTCCGATGATGATCTCCGTACCCGGCAGGATCCGCAGGGCGTCCTCGGGCCGCCCCACCGCACGCAGCCGGCCTCGGACGTCCTCGGCGAAGGCCAGGGCGTCGTCGAACTCCGTCCCGTGCGCGGAGAAGATGACGTCCGCGTTGCGCGCCGCGAAGTCCCGGCCCTCGCCGGAGTCCCCGGCCTGGAAGATCACCGGGTGGCCCTGCGCGCTGCGCGGCAGGGTCGGCGCGAGATCGACGTCGAACTGCGCCCCCCGTGACCGGACGTGCCCGACCGCCCCCGGCACCGACCAGGACCGGGCCTCGGCGGAGCCGGCCACCGCACCCTCCGCCCAGCCGTCCCACACGGCACGCGCCACGGAGAGGAACTCCTCAGCGCGCCGGTAGCGGTCGGCGTGGTCGAGGTAGCCGCCGCGCCGGAAGTTCTCCCCGGTCCAGGCGTTGTGCGTGGTCACCACGTTCCAGCCGGCCCGGCCGCCGGAGAGCAGGTCGAGGCCCGCGAGGCGCCGGGCCAGATCGCCGGGCTCGTTGTAGGTGGTGTTGGAGGTGGAGACCAGCCCGATGCGGTCGGTGCCGGCGGCGAGCGCCGACAACTGGGTGATCGAGTCCGGCCGGCCCGCGACGTCCAGCTCGTGGATGCCGCCCTCCGACTCGCGCAGCCGGAGCCCGTCACCGAGGAAGAAGGCGTCGAAGAGCCCGCGTTCGGCGGTCCGGGCCACGCGCAGGAAGGAGGCCGGATCGATCTGCGAGCCGCTCGACGGGTCGGACCAGATCGTCCAGTGGTTGACCCCCTGGAAGAAGACCCCGAAGTGGAGCCGGGCGTCGGGACGGGGGACGTCGGTGGGGTCGGTGCGGGTCATCGGGTCTCCTCCCGGACGAGAGCGGCGGTGGCGTCGGCGTCGGCGGCGGGGCCGGCCGCGAACCGGCTGACGGGCCGGGGGAGCCCCAGCGACGTACGCAGGGTGCTGCCCGGCAGCGGGCGGGTCGCGAGCCTCCGGACGAACAGCTCGGGCAGGACGAGACGCGAGAGCACCGACAGGTCCTCGTCGAGGACGAGCGGCAGCAGCCGCACCCCGTCGACCTTCCCGGCGAGCTCCGCGAGGAGGGCCACCAGACCGTCCGCGGACCCCGTGTACCGGAGCCGGTCCGAGCGGCCCGCCCAGGGCGCGTACCGCTCCAGATCGGCGATCCGCTCCCCGGCCGCCTCGCGCGGGGTGTCGAGGGCCACCTCGATCTCGGCGAAGGCCAGCGGCGCACCGGCGGCCGCGGCCGTCCCGGCCGCCGCGGCCGTCTCGCCGGCGGTGGGCCCGCCGACCAGCGCCACGTCGGTCAGCCCGGCCGGGACGAGACCGGCGCGGGCGAGGACCACGGGACGGCCCTGCGGGGGACGCGGCACGATGGACGGGCCCTTCACCGAGTACGTCTCACCGGCGAAGTCGATGGAGTGGAGCCGCTTCCGGTCCAGATAGCGGCTCGTGGCGACGGACCGGATCACCGCGTCGTCCTCCCAGGAGTCCCACAGGTCCCGGACGACACGCAGGCCGTCATGCGCCTCGCGGGCGAGCGCCCCGTCGCCTTCGACGAGCGGGCGCCCCCAGGCCCGCGCGGCCGCCGGGTCGTCCTCGACTCCCACCACCCAGCCGGCGCGGCCGGCCGAGACGTGGTCGAGGGAGGCGAGCTGCGAGGAGACGTGGAACGGTTCGGCGTAGGTGGTGGCGAGCACCGGGGCCACTCCGAGGACGCTCGTCGACGCGGCGACGAACGCGGCCCGCTCGACCGCGCCGATCCGGCCGACCGGGTCGGTGCCGGAAGCCGGCGGCAGGATCGAGTCGTCGAGGGTGACGAGCGTGAACCCGGCGTTCTCGGCGGCGGCCGCGGTCCGGGTGAGCCGACGCGGTGTCAGCAGCTCGCCGGGGGCGTGCGCGGCACGGCGCCACGCGGCCGGATGGGCACCGTCGCCGTCGAGCTCGACGGCCAGGTGCAGGGCAGGGCGGGGCATGGAGGTGTCCTTCCGGAAGACAGGAGCGCGCGACGGGGCACGGGCGCGCGGAGACGCGCCGGCGTACGGCCGTGCGGCGGGATGTCACGGAACGCGCGGACCCGCGCGAAGCGGGGTCAGGCGCCGGGGGAAGGACAGATGGCCGAGGACGTACGGCAGAAGTCGACGTGCCGCCGGCAGACCAGCGGCGCACTCGCCCGGCCGGGGCCGTGCGCCACGGTGATCGCTGCGTCCACGTGCGCCTCCCCTCGGATCCGGTCCCGCTCCGCCCCGTGCGTCAGGGAAGGAACGTCTCACCTTAGGCAGGCGGGCTTCCCCACTGTCAAGGCCCGTCCCGGCTGGTGGGAGCGTCAGCGGGCCATGGGGGGAGGGCAGTTGGCGCGTACGGGGGCGGGGAGGCGATCCGTATGGCGGAGACACAGTTCCGTGCGGTGGGGACACAGCTCCGTGCGGCGAGGAGCCGGCCCGTACGGAGGCGGCGAGGAGCCGGCCCGTGCAGGCGCGGGCGGCCCGGGTCCTGTACGCCAAGGGTCTCCCGACCGCGCTCCCGCACCTGCCGGCCCGGTCGAAGATGCACCCGCAGAAGGACGCGTCGCCCCGCCCGATCCCCCTAGCGTGCCCGCATGACCCGATTCTCCCGGGCGGCCGCGGCCGCCGTACTCGCCTGCTCCCTCGCCTTACCCGGCGCCCTCGCCACCGCCGGCCCGTCCGCCGCGGCCCCGGCCACGGCCGTGGCCTCCATCGCCCCCTCCACCGCCGCACCCGCGCTGCCGGCTCCCACCGGGCCGTACGCCGTCGGCAGCACCGTCATCCCGCTTGTCGACCGGTCGCGTACCGATCCCTGGGTCCCGACCGCCGCCGGGCGCGAACTGATGGTCACCCTTCACTACCCGGCCGCGCGCCCCGGCGACGGGCGTCCCGCCCCGTACGCCACCGGTGAGGAGGCGCGCCTTCTGACCGAGGCGCTCGGCATCGGCTCCGTCGTCCCTGGCGACGCGCTCGCCCGGATGCGCACCCACAGCAGGACAGACGCCCGTCCCGCCCCCGGTCGGTACCCGCTCGTGCTGCTCTCGCCGGGATTCGGCGCCTCGCGCTGGACGCTCACCCACCTTGCCGAGGACCTCGCCTCGCGCGGCTACGTCGTCGCCTCGGTCGACCACGCCTACGAGTCGTACGGCATCTCCGTCCCCGGCGGCCGGACCCTCGACTGCGTCGCCTGCACGGCGCTCGACGAGGGAGGTGTCCACGCGAGCGTGGTGACCGCGACCCGCGCCGCCGACATGCGCTTCGTCCTCGACCGCCTCACCGGGCCGCGACCCGCCTGGCGCCATGCCCGGGTCATCGACGCGCGCCGCGTCGGCATGGCGGGCCACTCGATCGGCGGGGCGAGCGCGGCCACCGCCATGGCGGCCGACCGGCGGATCGACGCCGGGCTCAACATGGACGGCGCCTTCTGGGAGGACCTGCCGGTGGAGGGTCTGCGGGGCCGCCCCTTCCTGATGCTCGGCACGCACGACGCGATGCACCTGCCCGGCGGGGAGGACGCCAGCTGGGACCGGACGTGGCCCACGCTCGACGGCTGGAAGCGGTGGGTCACCGTGGCCGGTGCGGAGCACTTCACCTTCTCCGACTACCCCGTGATCCAGAGCGGGTTCGGACTGCCCGGGCCGACGCTCCCGGCCGACCGGGCCGTCGCCGTCACCCGGACGTACGTGGCCGCCTTCTTCGACCGGCACCTGCGCGGTGTCGCGCGGCCCGTGCTCGACGGGCCGACCGCCGACAACCCGGAGGTCCACTTCCAGCACCGCTGACCCCCGTCTGCCGGAGGCGGGGACGGGGGCGGGGCCAGGGGCGGTGCGGGGCCGTCAGGCGCGGTACGGGGTGTTCTCCGCCGCCCAGTCCGCCAGTGCCCGCGCGCACTCGGCGACCGACTCGCGCCAGGTGCGGGCCGCTCCGTCCCCCGCCTCGTCGCTGACGTGCTTCACGATGCGCAGCGGTACTCCGGCGAGCTCCGCGGCCGTCGCCAGCGCGTAGCCCTCCATGTCGACGAGCGCCGCCCGCTCCGCGAGCCGGACGCGAGAGGCCTCGTCCGAGATGAACGCGTCGCCGGTGGCCAGAACCACGTCCCCGCCGTCCGGCAGCGTCAGCGGCGCCCCGTACGTCTCGCCGGTGAGGGTGGCGAGGAGCGCGCCGTCCAGGTCGTGCTGGAGCACGGTGCCGACGACGTGCGTCCCGGTCCAGCCCGGGCGCAGCGCCCCGGCCGTGCCCAGGTTCACGATCCCGGACGGCCGCGGCCCCCGGCCGAGTACCGTCGCGAGGGCGGTCGCCGCGTTGACCTTGCCCATGCCGGTGAGCAGCACCGGCAGATCCGTGTCGAGGTACTGGGCCTCCTCCTTGACGGCGAGGACGAAGAGGGGACGGTCGGCGGTGATCTCTCCCAAGAGTTCCATGGGGGCCACGCTAGTTCGCCGCCCCGCCCGCCGTGAAACCGACGGCACCGCGAACCCTTGGAACCCTCGGGCTCACCCCAGGGTGCGCACGGCGCCCCGGACCGGGGGTCAGATCGGCAGCAGGCGCCCGATCAGCGTTCCGAGCCGGCGTGCGTTGCGGCACGGGCGCATGTCCACGACCTCGGCGTAGGCGGGAGCCTCCGAGTCGCCCGTGCCCCACAGCGAGGGCTGTTCGGGGTTGAGCCAGTAGACCCGGCGCGCCCGGTCCGCTACCCGCTTCAGCGCCGCGAGGTTGGGGTCGGCGCGGTTGGTCCGGCCGTCGCCGAGGACGAAGAGCACCGTGCGCGGGCCGACGGCCTCCGCGTACCGGTCGGCGAACTCCCCGAGCGCCGTCCCGTAGTCGCTCTGCCCGTGCCACCCGGTCACCTCCGCCTCCGCGAGGATGCGGTCGCCGAGCCCCGCCGGGTCCGCCGCGCCGCGTGCGATCAGCCCCGTCACCTCGTCGACGCGGTTGACGAAGGCGAAGACCCGTACCCGACTGAACTGGTCGTGCAGCGCCTGCACCAGCAACATCGTGAACTGCGCGAAGCCGGCCACCGAGCCCGACACGTCGCACAGCAGCACCAGCTCGGGCCGTCCGGGACGGCGCCGCCGAAACACCGGACGCACCGGGACGCCCCCGGTCGACAGCGAGCGCCGCAGTGTCCGCCGCAGGTCGATCTCCCCGCGTGCCGCCCGCCGCCGCCGGGCCGCCAGCCGGGTGGCCAGCTTCCGCGCCAGCGGTCGTACCGTACGGCGCAACTCGGCCAGCTGCTCCCGCCCCGCCAGCAGGAAGTCCACCCCGTCCACCGTCCCCGCGACCGCCCGCCGCGCGACCCGGTCCCGGCCCTGCCGCTCGGCGACCCGCCGTCGGGCCTCGCTCCGCACCCGCTCGCGGAAGGCCTCGATGCGCCGCCGGATCTCGTCGTCGAGCAGCCGGTCGGCGAACTCCGGCTCCTCGCTCCGCTCCGCCGCCCGCACCCGGGCGAGCAAGGTCTCGGGGCGGAGCCGGGAGAGCGTCTGGTACGAGGACCAGCCGTCCGACTCCGGGCCGGAACCGAAGCCGCCGAAACCGCCCACCGCCTCGGCGGCCAGCCCGTCGAGCGCGGCTCCGTCACCGGCGGCGAGCGCGGCCGCGAGCCGGTCCCGCAGCGCCGCGAGGTCGGCCGCCGTGCCGTGGAGCACCGCAGGGTCGGAGTCCCCGGCGAGCGGGAAGTACAGGTCGAAGACCCGGTCGAACACCGGGCGCTGCCGCTCTCCGTGGAGCAGCGTCGCCGCCAGCGCCTCCCGCATCAGCTCGCGGTCCGTGAACCCGACGGCCTCCAGGGCGTGGCCGGCGTCCACCGTCTCTCCGGTCCCGATCCCGAACCCGTGGTCGCGCAGGGCACCCACCAACCCGGTGAGCCGCGCGACGGTCCCGTCCGAAGGATCCGCCGTCGACCCGGCTGCCGCCGTCGACCCGGCTGCCGCCGTCGACCCGGCTGCCGCCGTCGACCCGGCTGCCGCCGTCGACCCGGCTGCCGCCGTCGACCTGGACGCCGCCGTCGAGCCGGTCTCACCCGTCGAGCCGGTCTCCGCCGTTGCCCCGGTCTCCGCCGTCGACCCGGCCGGGTCCGTCGGGCTCACACCGCGTCCAGGTCGAGCTTGGCCGCGGCCTTCACGATGTCCTCCTGGTGCTTGAGAAGGACCCCCAGGCTGTCCCGTACGACCCGCTCGTCCAGCCGGTCCGCGCCGAGCGCCAGCAGCGTGCGGGCCCAGTCGATCGTCTCCGAGACCGACGGCGCCTTGCGCAGGTCCATCGTCCGCAGCGCCCCCACGACCCGTACGACGGACGTGGCGAGCGCGGCGTCGAGCCCCGGGACCTTGAGGGTCACGATCCGGCGCTCCAGCTCTTCCTCCGGGAAGTCGATGTGCAGGAAGAGACAGCGCCGCCGCAGCGCCTCGGAGAGTTCGCGGCTCGCGTTCGACGTGAGCACGACGAACGGCCGGCGCGCCGCCCTGATCGTGCCGAGCTCGGGGACGGTCACCTGGAAGTCGCTGAGGACCTCCAGGAGCAGGCCCTCCACCTCGACGTCGGCCTTGTCGGTCTCGTCGACGAGGAGGACGGTCGGGTCCTCGGAGCGGATGGCGGTCAGCAGCGGCCGGGCGAGCAGGAACTCCTCGGAGAAGATGTCCGTCCGCGTCTCGTCCCAGGACTCGCCGCGGCCGGCGGTGATCCGCAGCAGCTGCTTGGCGTGGTTCCACTCGTACAGCGCGCGGGACTCGTCGACGCCCTCGTAGCACTGGAGCCGGACGAGCCGGGCGCCCGTCACCTCGGTGACGGCCTTGGCGAGCTCCGTCTTGCCGACTCCGGCGGGCCCCTCGACCAGGAGGGGCTTGCCCAACCGGTCGGCGAGGAAGACGGTGGTGGCGACGGCCCGCGACGCCAGGTAGCCGGTCGTGGCGAGTCGCTCGGCGACGTCGTCGACGGAGCTGAAGAATCCGGTCGTCATGTCTGTCCCCCCGGGGAGCGGAAACTCTTACTGGCCAGTAGCCTCGGTGGTACTTGATCAGATGCCGGAGCGCCGCACAACCGTTCCGCGCGAGGTCCCTGCCCGCGCGCGGAACGCGACCCGCTGGTCCAATGGGGGGACCGGGTACGCCGCCGGGAGAACCGCGCGGCGGTGGAGGTGTCGTGGCGGAACGGGACGAGGCACTCCTGGCCAGGGTGCGGGCGATGGAGCAGGCGATCGGCGAGATCGGTACGACGCTCGACGAGACGAACACCTGCCGCGAGCTCGCCGGCTTCCTCGTGCGCCGGTTGGGCGGCTCGGTGACGGTCGACCTCTTCACGGAGCCGGGCACCCCGGCCCGCCGCGCCGCGACGGCGAGAACAGCGACGGAGTCGCACCGGTCGGGCCCCGGCTCCGAGGCCCCCACGCGCGACGCACCCGGCGGGCCGGATTCCGTCGCGCCCGCAGCCCGCGCGCCCGAAACCCTTGGATCGTCCGAAGCCCCCGGCTCCGGATCCCCCGGCTCCGAAGCCCCCGGCTCCGGATCCCCCGGCTCCGGATCCCCCGGCTCCGAAGCCCCCGGATCCGACACCCCCGGATCCGACACCCCCGTGCGCACCCTCACCGCCGAGCTCGCCGTCGGCCGCGACGAGAAGCCCCTCGGCGCGGTCACCGTCACCCGTACCGGTGGCGCTTCCTTCGCCGATCACGAGGCCGCCGTCCTCCACCACGCCGCGCGGCTCGCCGCCCGGCACATCCGGCACGCGCGCCGCCTGGCCGTCACCGAGGACACCGCGCTCCACCTCCAGCGCGCCCTCGTCGCCGAGCCGGGCCGGCCGCATCCCAACCTGGAGATCGCGGGCGGCTATCTGCCCGCCGGGCACCACACCCTCGTCGGCGGCGACTGGTTCGAGACGGTACGGCTCCACTTCGGCCGCACCCTCCTCGTCGTCGGCGACGTGATGGGCCACGGCCTGGACGCGGCCGTGGACATGAACGCGTACCGCACGGTGCTCCGCGAGGTGGCCGCCACCGACCTGCCGCCCCACCGGGTCCTGCGCCACCTGGACTCCGTCGTCGCCGGGGACGACGCCCGACGCCCCGCCACCTGCCTGCTCGTCCGGGTCGACCCGGCCCGCGGCGCCGCGACCTTCGCCAGCGCGGGCCACCTGCCGCCCGCCGTGTTCGGCGCGGACGGTTCGGCGGAGCTGGTCGACCTCCCGGTCGGCCCGCCGCTGGGCACCGGGGTCGGCGGCTACGAGCCCGTCACCCGCCCCCTGACTCCGGCCGAGACGCTGCTGCTCTTCACCGACGGCCTCGTCGAGCGCCGCGGCGAGGACATCGACGTGTCGCTGGCGCGCCTCGCCGCGCTCCGGCTGCCCCCGGACCCGGGCCCGGAACAGGTCGTCGACGAGGTGCTGCACCGCCTCGGCGCCCACCAGGCCGAGGACGACGTGGCCGTCCTCGCGGCCCGCGTCCGCGCGCGTCGGACCACGTGACATGACGTCACTCCCGCGTCGACCCCACGCCACTCCCTCCCCGCGGGGAGGCCGTGACACACGGTCACACCGGCAAGTCCGCAGCAGGTTTCCCACCTGCGCGGGATTCTTTCGCCAGGATGCTTGTGCGCGGCCCCGGGGCCCGGCACGCTCCTCGTATGAACACGGCCAGGCATGCCAGTGAACGTCTGATGAGCTGGCCCTCGCTGACCCCCGGCCGCGCCCATTGCGGCGCCGAGCTCGGACTGGGCACCGCGACGCAGGAAATCGTGCACTTCCACGGGGAGCACGAGGCCGACGTCCACCTCACCCGCGCCATGGTCGCGAAACTGCGCCCGGCCCTCCTGGGGTCGAGCGCCGTCCGGCTGTGCGCCGGATCGGGGTGGGTGACGGTCCGGCTGGACATGGGCTCGGACATCGACCTGCTCGCCACGCTGGTGAGCGCGGCCCTCCAGGCCAACGGCGTCCCCGACGTCGCTCCGGACGGCTGCACCCGCACCCGCCCGGTACAGGGCATCCGCTGAACCACGTTCCTAGGTCGTGCCCCCGGAGCCCTGTCCGGGCATCGGGAACAGCATGCACGTGCTGGTCGCGTGGCCGAGCAGACGGTCCTCGGAGTCGTACAGGCCGGCCTCGGCCAACGCCGTGCGGCGTCCGCGTGACAGGACCGTGCCGATGGCCCGGACCTTCCCCGTGTCCGTGGTGATGGGCCGGAGGAAGCGGGTCGACAGGTCGAGCGACGTGTACGCCGTGCCCTGCGGGAGCGTCGAGTGCACCGCGCAGCCGGCGGCCGAGTCGAGCAGGGTCGCGTACATCCCGCCGTGCACGCTCCCGATCGGGTTGTAGTGCTCCTCGCCCGGCTCGAAGGCGAACACGGCACGGCCGTCCTCGACCTCCTCCAGGGTGAAGCCGAGCAGCGCGGCGATCGGAGGCCCGGGCAGCCGCCCGGCCACCATCTCGCGCAGGAAGTCGAGCCCCGCCATCGTCCCCGCGGCCCGGGCACTGACCCCGGCGTCCTGCCACTCGACCGTCCGTGACCGCACCGTCACCACTCCGCTCCGTGTCCGCCGACCGTGTCGACGCTGCTGACTCTGTACGGCGAAGCTAGCCCTCGTGTGAGCTGACTGTCAACGACGCAGTCAGGTGGTTAGAGTGTGACGATGAAGTGGCTGGAGACGGATACGGAGAACTGCTCGGTCCGCCGGACCCTGGACCTCGTGGGCGAGAAGTGGAGCCTGCTCATCCTGCGGGACGCCTTCAACGGGATCCGCCGGTACGACGAGTTCCGGCGCCACCTCGGCCTCTCCGAGGCCGTCCTCGCCGACCGCCTCCGCAAGCTCGTCGCGGCCGGTGTCCTGCGCGCGGAGCCCTACCGTGAACCCGGCGCGCGCACCCGGTACGAGTACCGGCTCACCGCCAAGGGCGTCGACCTCTGGCCCGTACTCCTCGCCCTCAAGCAGTGGGGCGACACCCACGCGGGGGACCCCGAGGGCCCCGCGCTCGACATCCGGCACACCGACTGCGGGGCGCCGGTCCGTGTGGTCGTCCAGTGCGAGGGCGAGGAGCACGCCACCCTCGCCGCCCGGGACGTCACCGTCCGGCCGGGCCCGGGAGCCCGCCCGCTCGTCCGCTGACGCACCCCTCCATCCGGCGTGGCTGCACCCGTTCGGCGGCACAGGGGAGGTGTCACACCTCCCATACGGGTACCCCACGAACCATGCCCCCCACTCCCGGCCCGCCGGACGACGGTTCCCCCGCCGAGCACGGCCACTGGCTCCACCGGCTCCACGCGCGCGTCGTCGCCTCACCGGTCGGCGTCGCGTGGAACCGCGGCCGCGCCATGGAGCTCATGCACCGCGCCATGGGTTTCGCGGCGCTCAGCCTGCTCACCCTCGTGCCCCTCCTCATCGTCGTCGCGGCGGCCGACCTCGCCAGGGGTCAGGGCTTCGCCCGCTGGCTCGTCCAGGGCCTCGGCGTCTCCGAGGTCTCGCAGGAGGAGGTCGAGCGGCTCTTCGGCCAGCCGGGGCAGGCCCTCCAGCGCACCACGGCCTTCGGTCTCGCGGCCCTCGCCGCGTTCGGTGTCACCTTCGGCTCCGCGGTCCAGACCGGGTACGAGCGTGCCTGGGACCTCCCCACCGCCCGCTGGCACACCATGTGGCGGCACGTCGTGTGGCTCGCCGTCCTCGTCGCCGCCCTGCTCCTCTTCGTCGCCACGCCCGCCCCCGAGGAGTCCCCGGCCTCGGTCACCGCGCTCGTCGCCGTCGCCGACGTCATCGGCACCTTCCTCTTCTTCTGGTGGTCGCAGCGCTTCCTCCTCTGTGGCCGCATCCGCTGGCGCGCGCTCGCCCCCGGCGCCGCCCTCACGGCGCTCGGCCTCCTCGGGCTGCGGATCTTCTCCCAGTTCGTGTTCTCCCCGCTCATCGCCTCCAACGCGGTCACGTACGGCCAGTTCGGTACCGTCCTCGTCCTCCAGTCCTGGCTCGTCGGCGTCGGATTCGTCGTGTACGGAGGCGCCCTCACCGGGCGCCTCGTCCACGAGCACCTCCTCCGCCGCCGCATCGGCCGGTCTCCGCTTCCTGACCCGGTTCGCCGACAGCCGTGATCACACGATCCGGTGATCTCCCCGTCACGGGCCGGTCGGCGGCCCCGGGGCCGATTGGATGGAGGAGTCCCACCGGCCCGTCGAAAGAGAGCGCCCATGGCGAACATCTGGCTGCCGCCCGTCGAGTACGTCGCGACCCTGCCGAGAGCGACGGCGTACGCCTGCCTGTACTTCACCGACACGGCAGGCCGCCCGTTCCAGCTCCGCGCCACCTACCGCACCGAGCTGTGGCAGTGGCCCGGCGGAAACATGGACCCGGGGGAGACCCCGTGGGAGACGGCGGTGCGCGAGTGCCACGAGGAGACGGGACTCGTCTTCACCGGGGAGCCGCGTCTCCTCGGTACCCATTTCATGACCGATCGGGGCGAGGAGTGGCCGGCCAACCACATCGGCTTCATCTTCGACGGCGGCGAGCTGACGGACGAGCAGATCGCCGCCGTCGTCCTCGACCCCGATGAGCACAGCGAGTACAGCGTGCGCAGCCTTGCGGAGTGGGAGCGCGAGATGACGCCGAGCGAGTTCACCCGCCTCGCCGAGATCGACCGGGCCCGCAGGACGGGATCGACCGTGTACGTGGAGGCCGGCGCCTCCGTGGACTGAAGCGGGGTGGGGCCGTCCGCCCGGACGGCCCCACCCGTGCCCGTCTTCCCTTCGTGGCGTCTCAGGCAGCCCGGCAGCCGACCGGGTGGGCGATGTCGACCACGAGGCGCTCAGGGGAGTGCAGTGTGAAGGTCTTGAAGGCGGGCTTGGTGTCGAAGGCCGCTCCGATCGTGACCACACCCTCGAAGTTGCCGGTGAGAGCGAGCCCCTTGAGCGTGGGCAGATAGATCTTCAGCAGCCGGGGCCCCTGGTAGACGTTCCTTCCGTTGTCGTCGTGGGCGGCGGCGGGGGAGAGGCTGATCTGCAGGAAGTACTTCCCCGCGAGGGGGACCTTCTGCCCCGAGCCGTCGTAGTGCAGGGCGCTCGCCTGCCGGACGGTGACCGGGGGCACGGCGCCCCGGATGTCGATGACGATCCGGTCGAAGCCGGCGTGTCCGCCCCAACGGGCGTTGACGACCTGGGCCGTGGCCGGTGGTGCGGAGGCGCGGGACGGGGCGCTCGAAGCGCCTGCCGGGATCGTGGCGCCGATTCCGGCGGTCAGGAGGATCCCTGCGGCGACGGCCGCGAGAGTGTGACGGTGATGCATGACGTCCCCCAATTTCTCCAGCTCCGGGGACAGTGGTGTCACTGACAGAGACATCCACCACAACCATACGGTTCCACCCGATATGGGGTAGAAGTGCGCTATGTGCTGGAGCGCGACGGCCGACCTCTGGGCCGGCCTCGGGGTCGGCGCCGTCGGCGTGGCCGCGATCGCCTCCGCACGCCGCGCCGGGGACGTCCCGCTCGCCGCGCTGCCCCTGCTCCTCGGCGCCCACCAGGTCGTCGAGTCCGCCGTCTGGCGCAACGGCGGGGGAGCGGGCCCCGCCGTCCTCGCCTGGGCCGTGATCGCGCTGCCCCTGCTGCCCGTCTGGGTCCCGGTCGGCGTCCTGACCGCGGCCCGTCCCGCCGGGCGACGGCGCGCGCTCGTACCGCTCGCGGCGGGTCTCGCGACCGCGGGCGCCCTCGCGTACCACCTCGTGACACGCCCGGTCACCGCGGAGATCCGCGGACACACCGTCGGGTACGTCGTCGACCTTCCGTACGCGGCCCTGCTCCTGGCCGGCTATCTCCTCGCCACCGTCGGCGCCCTGCTCCTCGCAGGCGACCGGCTCCTGCGGCTGCTCGGGCTTCTGACCGGAGCCGGAGCCGCCGTCTGCGCGCTGCTGTGGAGCGCGGAGTTCGTCTCCACCTGGTGCGCCCTCGCCGCCGTCGCGTCGCTGGTGCTCCTGGCCTGGGTCCGAAGTCGGCCGTAACCCCTCGGCGCCTCAGCAGTTGACCAGGGCATGAAGAAGCGCAGCATGCTCGCCATCGCCTCCCTCGCCGCAGGCGTCGTCACCGCCCTCGTCACCCCGCCGCCGCAGGCCAGCGCCGCCGAGAGCCCCCTCGGTGGGGCCACCGGCCTCCTCCAGGAGGATCAGGGCGTCGAGACCGTCGTCGAGACGGTCGAGACCGTGCAGGGCGCCGGCTCCGCCCTTCAGGCGCCGCAGACCGGCGGACTCCTCTGACCCCTCGCCCGAACCGCTGCGACCGGTCCCCCGCGTCCTCCAGGGCGGCGCGGGGCACCGGCGCGCCGTGACCCGGGAGGGGGTAGCCCGTGCGCGCGCCGTGCGTGAGTAATGACAGGATGTCCCCATGAGCGACAACGTTTACTTCGACATCACCATCAACGACGAGCCCGCGGGCCGGATCACCTTCAAGCTCTTCGACGACGTCGTCCCGAAGACCGCGCAGAACTTCCGCGAGCTGTGCACCGGCGAGCACGGCTTCGGCTACGCCGGCTCCCCGTTCCACCGCGTCATCCCGCAGTTCATGCTGCAGGGCGGCGACTTCACCCGCGGCAACGGCACCGGCGGCAAGAGCATCTACGGCGAGAAGTTCGCGGACGAGAACTTCAAGCTCAAGCACGACCGCCCGTTCCTGCTCTCGATGGCCAACGCCGGCCCGAACAGCAACGGCTCGCAGTTCTTCATCACGACGATCGTCACCGACTGGCTCGACGGCAAGCACGTCGTCTTCGGCGAGGTCGTCGAGGGCCAGGACCTGGTCAAGAAGATCGAGGGCCTCGGCTCCCGCTCCGGCGCCACCAGCGCCACCATCAAGGTCGCCGAGTCCGGCATCGTCAAGGTCTGAACAGGCTCTTGACCTGAGGCCGGATCAGCAGCACTGGTTCCAGCAGCACTGATCGGTAGCCTCGGCGGAGTACGAGCCGAGGGCCCGAGGCCCTCGCTCGCCCCGCACGGCGGGGCAGGGGAGCACCGTCCACCGGACACGCCGTCCCACTGGACACGCCGTCCACCGGACACGACGTCCAGCCGGACGCACCGTCCATGGGGCGCGGCTCCCCGCCCCGGCCACCCTCCCGCGAGCTGAGCCCCCGTTCGACGCCGTTCGGCCCTGTTGGGCCAGTTCGGCCTCCTCGCCTCAGGCGAAGGCGAAGGCGTTCCGCTTGGCCCACGCCGAGAACGGGCGCGGCGCACGGCCCAGGACCCGCTCCACGTCCGGGCTCACCCGCTGTTCCTCCGCGCTGGGCTCGCCCATCACCGACAACATGCCGTCGACGGCGTCCTCCGGCAGGAACCGCACCAGCTGCGAGCGTGCCTCCGCCGCGCTCTGCGCCACGAACTCCACCGGTTCGCCCACCGCTTCGGCGACGGCACGCACCTGCTCGCGCGGCGACACCGCGACCGGACCCGTCAGGACGTACGTCCGTCCCGCGTGCGCCGGATCGCGCAGCGCGGCGGCCGCGACCTCCGCGATGTCCGCCGGGTCGACGACGGGCAGCGCCACATCGGCGAACGGGGCCGCCACCGTACGTGCGGAGCGCACCCCCTCGGCCCAGAGGTACGCGTTGGAGGCGAAGCCGCCGGGCCGCAGTACCGTCCACTCCAGGCCCGAGTCCCGTACCGCCTCCTCGAAAGCGCGGAGGAAGGCGTGCGACACGGAGTCGCTCCGCGTCCCCACCAGCTGGGAGGACTGGAACACGACCCTTCGCACCCCGCAGGCCACCGCCGCCGCCACGATCTCGCGCGGCCGCAGGGTGTCGCCGAGTCCGGCGACGAGCAGATAGACGGCCTCCGCGCCCTCGAACAGCTCCTTGAGGCCATCGACGTCGGCCAGGTCGCCCTGCCGGTGGGCGACCCCGGCGGGCAGTCCGTCGACGGGGCGACGGCTCACCGCCGTGACCTCCTCGCCGGCCGCGGCCAGCGCCTCCACCAGCGGTCGTCCGACGTTTCCGGTAGCTCCGGTCACCACGATCACGGCAGTTCCCTTCCCAGGGGTCCGCGGCGGAGCACGTACGCTCCGCCGTCTTCGTGACCTCATCCTGGAAGGTGAACTGGCCATCTTCTGGCCAGTTTCGCGATCGGATCTCCGCGTGACCGGATTCGCTCCGTCAGCTCTCCTCGCCGTAGCGGCGTTCGAACTTCGCGATGCGGCCCTCGGAGTCCACCGTGCGCGCCGTGCCCGTGTAGAAGGGGTGGCTCTCGGAGGAGATCTCCACGTCGATCACCGGGTACGTGTTGCCGTCGTCCCACTCGATGGTCCGCTCGCTGGACGCGGTGGACCGGGTCAGAAAGGCGTACCCGGCCGTCCGGTCGCGGAAGACCACGGGTCCGTACTCGGGCTGCTTGTCCTGCTGCACGTGTCCTCCTCGGGCTTCCGCCCTGGTTGTCTCGCCCTGACTCGTACGCCCTGACGCACCCCCAGCCTCCCCGCGCCCGCGGCGGCCGACCAGCGCCACGGGCCCGACCGGGTGACGTGCGGTGACGTCGCGGGGACGTGCGGGGACATGCATGCTCAGCGGGTGTCCGGCCAGCGGGCCGCGAGGAGCAGCGCGATGTCGTCCGGTCGGGCCGTGGCCTGCCGGGCCTCCCGGATCAGCCGGTCCGCCGCGTCCGGGAGCGGCATCGATCCCGTCGCGGCGAGCGCCTGCCGCAGGCGTTCGATCCCCTCGTCGATGTCCGTGCCGGGCCGCTCGATCAGCCCGTCGGTGAACAGCGCGAGTACGGCTCCGGGCGCGAGCCGGAAGCGAGTGACCGGGTACGAGGCCCGGGCGTCGACCCCCAGCACCACCCCGCCCGCCAGCTCCACCGGCAGCGCCGTCCCGTCCGGGCGCAGCAGCAGCGGCTGCGGATGCCCGGCCCGTACCGCCCGCACCTCTCCCGTAAGGGGGTCGAGCAGGACGTAGCAGCAACTCGCGAACTGCCCGGGGTCCAGGTCGATGAGAAGGCGGTTGGTGCCCCGCATGACGTCCTGCGGCCGATGACCGCCCAGCGCGAACGCCCGCACCGCGCTGCGCAGCTGCCCCATAGTCGCCGCGGCCGCCACGCCGTGCCCCTGTACGTCGCCGATCACCAGGGCGAGCCGGCCCTGGCCCGCCTCGATCACGTCGTACCAGTCGCCGCCCACGTCCATGCCCTCGGTGCCCGGCAGATAGCGGCCCACCGTCTCCACCCCGTCCCGCACCGGCAGCCGGTGCGGGAGCAGTGCGTCCTGCAGCCCCCGCGCGACCGCCGACTCCGTGTCGTACCGCTGTGCCCGCGACAGCGCCTGCGCGATCAGGCCGGCCAGGGCGGTGAGCACGGTCCGCTCCTCCGAGCTGAAAGCGCGCGGACGGTCGAAGCCGAGGATGCAGGAACCCACCGGCCGTCCCGAGGCGATCAGCGGCAGGAAGGCACGCGCGCCCGCGTGCGCGTCGAGCGGCAGCCCGGGGTACGCCAGCCTGAGCTGTTCCATCGACTCGAAGAACAGCGGCCGACCGCTCGTCAGTGTGTCCACGCCCGGCATGCGGGAGTCCAGTGCGACACCGTCGAAGGGTTCGAGGAAACCGGTCGGGAAGCCGGTCTCCCAGGCCAGGTACAGGCGCCGGTCGCTCAGCAGATAGATCGCCAGCTGTCGCCCGCCGAAGGCCGGCAGCAGCTCCTCCGTCACCACGGCCGACACCTGGCGGGCCGTCACCGCCTCCGAGAGGGCGATCGCCAGCGCCACCGGCCGGTACAGGGCAGCCGCCCGGTCGCCGCGATCGGCGGGCTCGTCGTCCACGCCCGGGTCCGGAGGGACGATACGCCTGTCCGCGTCCGCGTCCGCGTCCGCGTCCTTGTCCTTGTCCGGTTCCGTGCTTGTGGCCGCCCCCGTGCTCGTGGCTGTGCCTGTGCCCGTGTCCGGGGAGAGCCGCACGGGGTCGTCCGCCGGAACCAGGACCATCGTCACGCCGTCCCGACCCGGATACAGCGAGACCGAAAGCCACCGGCCCCGTCCCGGACGGGCCAGGAAGCGCACGGGGTCGTCGGAGAGCAGCGAGGCGCGGAGCTGCTCCTCGTGGAAGGGGAGACCGAACCAGGGCAGGGCCTCCCACAGGGGCCGCCCCGCGAGCGCGCCGCGCGGCCGCCCGAGCAGCCGCTCCGTACGTTCGTTGAGGTACGTGATCCGGCCCAGCCGGTCGATCGCCAGGATCGCCCGGGGCAGCCGGTCCGTGGCGTCCGAGCCGACGAGGCCCGTCCCCAGGTCGACGAGCGTGCCCGCGAGCCGGTCGCCGGCATGGGGAGGGCCTGCGGCCGGGGCCGGGGCGTCTGGAGTGTCCGGCGCGCCCGGCGCAGGTGACCCGTCCGGTGGCTCCGGGGCCTTCGGCGGGTCCTGACGGGTCCTGGCGGACACTTCGAGGAGGTGCAGCCCGCCGTCCGGGCCCTTCAGCCGGATCCTGCGCACCGCAGGGCGCCCGTCCGTCCCCGTCGCCTGCAGGGCAGCCGCCCACAGCGCGTACGCGTCCTCCGCGTCCAGCCGTGAGGTCAGTACCTCGATCGAGCAGGGCGAGGCCACCCCGGTCCCGAGGATCTCCCGCAGCCCGACGTCCATCGTGACCGTGCCGGAGTCCAGGTCCCAGTCGAAGGAACCGAACCGAACCGGCGGCGCGGCCCCGGCGGACAGCTGCACGCACACCGGGTCGCCGCGCCACGTGGTCGCCGTCCCGAGCTCCGACAGGGCGGACAGCGTCGTGCCGAGGCGCAGGGCGTCGGCGGTCATCCGCTTCCGGTCGCGCGCGCTCACGTCCTCGCCCGGGCTCGGCGAGCGCAGCGCCACGAGCACCCCGAAGCGTTCCCGGCCCGCGACGACGGGCGCGTACAGCGAGGCGAAGGGGAACGGCAGGCTCGCCACGAACTGGGGGAACCGCCGCATCGTGTCCTCGACGTCGGCGAGCTGGACGGCCTGCCCCGAGCGGTGGACCTCGGCCACGGGGAACGGCCTGTTCACATGCATCCGCCACCACGGGCGGAACAACGGCCCCGGCAAACCCACGAGGACCGCGAGCCGCAGCAGCCCCGGCGTCTCGGAACGCAGGTACACCCCGCCCGCGTACCCGCCCACGGCCTCGATCGCCCGCAGCGCCGCCTCCGCCAGCGTCCGCGTCAGCACGCCCGAAGGGGGCCCGTGGGCAGCCCCGGTCCCGGACGGACGCCCAGGACCGCCCGCCGGGCCGGGGCCGGACGTGCCGTGCGAGGTCACACAGTCAGGATGCGCCCGTCGAGGAAGGCCCCGCATCCCGGACCCGGCGCGCGCGGTGTGCCCGGGGCGCGGGGGGCTCTCCGTACCCCGGCCATGTTGACCGCACGCGCCCGCGCCGTCACACTCGGTCGTCGACCACCGCCGCCGACGCGGCGCCACCACCTCGCTGCCAGGGGGCACGATGACGGGCCGGGTTCTTCCGTACGACGTTCAAGGCGAAGGTCCAGGGCGGGCCCTCGTCCTCCACAACTGGTTCGGTGACCGGACCAGCTTCGCGCCGCTCCGCGCCCACCTCGACGACACCGCGGGCACGTACGCCTTCGTCGACTGCCGGGGCTACGGCGAGGCCCGTGACGTCGAGGGCGCCTACACGATGGAGGAGGTCGCCGCCGACGCCCTCGCCGTCGCCGACGACCTCGGCTGGGAGTCGTTCTCCGTCATCGGCCACTCGATGGGCGGCAAGGCGGCCCAGCTGATGCTGCTGGACGCGCCCGACCGGATCCGCTCGATCGTCGGTATCTCGCCCGTCTCCGCCGCCGGGTTCCCGCTCGACGGGGCGACCTGGGAGCTCTTCGCGGGCGCCGCCGAGTCACCGGCGAACCGGCGCGCGATCATCGACAACACCACCGGCAGCCGGTACGACGACGCATGGCTGAGCGCGCTCGTGGACCGCTCCGTCAACCGCTCCTCGGCGACGGCCTTCCGCGCCTACCTGGACTCCTGGTCCGGCCCGGACTTCCACGAGCGCGTCCGCGACAACCCGACCCCCGTCCTGCTCGTCGTCGGCGCCCACGACCCGGCGCTCGGTACGGAGGCGATGGAGGCGACCTGGCTGCGCTGGTACCCCAACGCGCGCCTCGAGGTGCTCAAGGACGCGGGCCACTACGCGCCCGAGGAGACCCCGCAGGCCCTCGCCGAGGCCATCGAGGCCTTCCTCGCCGCCTGACGGGACCTTCCACGGTGTCACCGGGGACTTCCGTCCCGGGTGACACCCCGGTCGCCGGGCATCCGACGGGTGTACGGGTGCGCGAGCGCACCGGCCGGCGGACCGGAAGGCGGGAGGCGCGTGATGGGACGGGTCGAGAGGGAGCGGGAAAGGCCGCAGGGCCAGGCGCAGGGCGCGGGCGGTGGGCGCGGCGACGGCCCCGGCTCCGTACTGGTCGGGGCGGACGGCTCCGAGTCCGCGCTGCGGGCCGTGGAGGCCGCCGCTCACGAGGCACGCGTACGCGGAGCGCGACTGACCGTCGTCCACGCCTTCATCCGGCGGGACGGCTCCGGGGAGCGGTGAGGGCCGCTCATCCGAAGGTCGAGGCGACCGACGACTTTCGAGGACAGCGGCGTGCCCCCGTCGCACCGGATCATCGTGCTCACGTCCCCACGGACGGTCTCCGACGGACCGTCCACGACCGGCAGGAGTACGACCGATGGGCCTCGCGCAGTCGCAGCACCGCTTCCTGGTGCGGCAGAAGGTCACGCTGATGGCCAATCGCTATCTGGTGCACACCCTGGGCCCCGACGGAGAGGAGGCCGAGGTCGTCGCCTTCGCCCACCAGAAGCGGATGGCCTTCAAGGAGCACGTCACCTTCTACACCGACGAGTCCCAGCGGCAGGTCCTCTTCACCTTCTCGGCCCGCCAGGTCATCGACCTCGGCGCGACCTACGACGTGCACGGCGCCTCCGGCGCGCGCCTTGGCGGCTTCCGCAAGGACTTCGGCGCCTCCCTCCTGCGCAGCACCTGGCACCTGAGCCGGGACGGGGCGCGGCAGGAGACCACGGGCCAGGAGCGGAACAGGACCGTGGGGCTGCTGCGGCGCGTCTGGGAGTTCCTGCCCTTCACGGAGCTGCTCCCCTTCGTCGTGCCGTACCACTTCGACTTCGCGGAGGCAGGCCGGCCCGTCATGTCCGTCGAGAAGATCTTCGGAGTCCGCGACCGGTACGTGGTGGACATAGCCGACCCGGAGCTGGACCGGCGGCTCGCGATAGCCCAGGCCGTAGCCCTCGACGCCCTGCAGTCCCGCTGACCCGTCTCCCTCCGCGGTGACCCGTCTACGCTGGAGGGATGGGCAGGGGACGGGGCACACCGTTCCGCCCCGGGCCCGGCCGCGGACGCGGAAGGGCGGCGAACCATGGAGTTCAGCGATCGCACCGACGCGGGCCGGCAGCTCGCCGCCCGTCTCGACCACCTCAAGGGGCAGGACGTCGTGGTCCTGGGCCTCCCGCGCGGCGGGGTTCCGGTGGCCGCGCAGGTCGCCGACGCGCTCGGCGCGCCCCTCGACATCTGTCTCGTGCGGAAGCTGGGGGTGCCGTACCAGCCGGAGCTCGCCATGGGCGCGCTCGGCGAGGGCGGTGTCCGGGTCCTCAACGAGCGGGTGCTGCGCGAGACCGGGGTGGGGGAGCGGGACCTCGCGGCCGTGGAGAAGCGCGAGAGTGTCGAGCTCGAACAGCGCACTCGTCGCTACCGGGGTGGCCGGGAGCCCGTGCCGTTGGACGGCAGGACGGTCGTCATCGTCGACGACGGGCTCGCCACGGGCGCCACGGCCCTGGCCGCCTGCCGGGTGGTCCGTGCCAAGGGGGCCGCGCGGATCGTCCTCGCGGTGCCGGTCGCGCCGCACGGCTGGACCACTCGCCTCGGGGGCGAGGCAGACGAGACCGTCAGCGTCCGCGAGCCCGACTTCTTCTACGCGATCGGCCAGTTCTACGGGGACTTCTCGCAGACGTCCGACGCGGAGGTGCTCGCCTGTCTCGATCGGATCCGGGCCGTGCAGGGGCCCGTCGTCCGGGACTGGGACGTGCGGATCCCGGCGACCGGGGCAACCCTCGCCGGGCGGCTCGCCGTGCCCGACGGAGCGGCGGGCATCGTCCTGTTCGCCCATGGAAGCGGCAGCAGCCGGCACAGCCCGCGCAACCGGTCGGTCGCGGACGCCCTGAACAAGGCGGGCCTGGGAACGCTGCTGTTCGACCTGCTCACCGAGGCCGAGGCGGTCGACCGGGCGCATGTCTTCGACACCCCGCTCCTCGCCGGCCGACTCGTGAGCGCCACGGAGTGGCTGGCCGCCCGACCCGAGAGCGCCGGGTTGCCGCTCGGCTACTTCGGGGCGAGCACGGGCGCGGCCGCCGCGCTGTGGGCGGCGGCCGATCCGGGCTCCGGCGTCGCCGCCGTCGTCTCGCGCGGGGGCAGGCCCGACCTGGCGGGCGACCGCCTGGCCGGGGTGCGCGCCCCGACCCTCCTCGTGGTGGGCGGCCGGGACGCGCTCGTGCTGGACCTCAACCGGCGGGCGCAGTCACTGCTGCGCTGCGAGAACCGGCTGACCGTCGTGGAGGGCGCCACCCATCTCTTCGAGGAGCCAGGTGCCCTGGAGGAGGTGGCGGAGCTCGCCACCTCCTGGTTCGCGGGGCACTTCCGGCCTCAGTAGGCCCCGTTGACGTTGTCGATGGAGCCGTAGCGGTCGGCCGCGTAGTTGCAGGCGGCCGTGATGTTGGCGACCGGGTCGAACAGGTCGGTGGACGTGCCCGGCACGTGGTAGGCGTCGAAGGTCGGCTGGATCACCTGGAGCAGGCCCTTCGAGGGGGTGCCGGCCGCGGCGTTGGAGTCCCAGAGGTTGATGGCCTGGGGGTTGCCCGAGGACTCGCGCATGACGTTGCGGAGGATTCCGTCGTACGAACCGGGGATGCCGTGCTGCGCCATGATGGCCAGCGACTCCCGGATCCAGCCGTCGAGGTTGTCGGGGTACTGGGTGGCGGCCGCCGGGGCCGCCTGGACGGCGGGGGCGGCGGCGGGGGCGGGGGCGGCGGCGGGGGCGGCCTGCGCCGCGGAGGCGCCCGACGTACCGGTGGCCGGGGCCGCGCGGCGCTCGGAGCGGCTCGCGCGGTCGGTCGTGGCGGAGCTCTTCTTCCGGGCGTTCTCCGGCGCGGGGGCGGCCTTCGCGGAATTCCGACGAATCGTCAGTTCGAGACCGGGGTGAATGAGTGACGGATTGTCACCCACGGCCGCCTTGTTGGCCCGGTAAATCGACTTCCAGCCGCCCTGAATTCCCTTCTTCCGGGCGATCAGGGAAAGCGAGTCGCCGCTCACCACGGTGTACGTGCGGGTGGCGGCGGGCGCGGTCGGCGCGGACGGTGCCGCGAGAGCCGCGGGTGCCGCGACAGCGGCGGTCGGCGCGGTCGTGGCGGCCTTCGGTGCGGCCGAGACGGTCTCGGCGCCGGCCGTGGCGGGGACGATCAGCGGCAGAGCGAGGGCGACTCCGCCTGTGCCTGCGAGTGCGAGGCCACGGGAGACGGTGTGGCGGCGGGGGCGGCGGTGCTTACCGTGAGCAGGCATGACGGTTCCTCTCCGGCGCCTGCGGGGTGAGCTGTCGGGTTCGGACGGGAGATGTCCGGCCGCGAGCACGCGGCTTCACCCCGAGCCGTTCCGGATTCCGGACCGGCGAATTCGTGGGTCCCCCGCTCCTGCCGTCGGGTGAAATGGGAGGTGTTTCAAGCGGCGGCAGGATTAGGCGTTCCGCTCGAATGGGGGTGACCGTAGGCCAGTAATGCGGCGGATAACAAGGGGAGAGGATCCGCTTCTCGGGGGAAAGGATCACCGAATTCCGGTAATTCAAGATCGACCGAGCTCCGGGCCCACCGAACTTCCGTGCGCGGTACGGCCTCCGGGTGTTCTGGTCCGTGGCCGGGTGCGGGAAAAGTGAACCGCATCACCCGGCGAACAATGTCCGAATATGCGATGTAATTCCGTTGGTGAGCAAATGGGCGGAAATTGACCCTGATGGGCCCTTCGCTCGCGTGGGAGTGCGGCAGGCGTGAGGCGGGTGCGCCCGAGTGGCTAAAAGTCGCAAACCAGACATTCTTCTTGAAAGATGGGATCCACCCGACCCAGGAGTCCCACGATGTCGCCCACGCCCACGACCACCCCGCCCAGCCCTGACGCCCTCGATCGCGAGGCGGCCGCCCTCTTCGAGAGCGCCACCTGGCAGCGCATCGTCACGGACTGGACCACCCCCACACGGGAACCCGCACCGGAAGTCGCGGGGGAACCCGGGTGGAGACCCACGCTGGAACCCGGGCCGGAGCGAGCCGACTGGCGGGCCCTGCTCTCCGTGCCCGTGGACCGGCTCGTGGCCGACGCGCTCGACGCGCTGCCGCCGCCGGCTCCGGCCGAGCGCCGGCTGCCCGGGCGGATCGGAGCCGTACTCCCGGACCGTCTCCATGCCTGGCGCCGCATCGGCCGGGCCGAGCTGCGACCCTCGGTGCACCTGGGTTACGCGCGTCTGGTGCTCACGGAATGGGGCTGGCAGAACGCCCCGTACAAGCTGCGCGACGTCCGGGGGGCCCGGTGCGTCTGCGGCGCCCTCCTCGCCGCCCACCGCCTCGGCTACGGGAGCGCGGACACCATGAACGAGGCGGCGGCCTGGATCATGACCGAGCTGCGGTCGCAGGGGTGGCGCGAGCTGATCGGACCGTGGAACCGGGCCCCCGGCCGGACGGCCGCCGACGCGGTGGGCCTCCTCGACGCCACGATCCGCCGCGCCGAGCTCGCCGGTCGCTGACGCACCCTACGACCACTGATGAACCCGCCCGGACGCTGATGAACCCGCCCGGACGCCGACGAACCCGCCCGGACGCCGACGCAGCCGCCGGTCGCCGACGTACCCCCGGCCACTCAGGCACTCGCCGGGCGACGGTCTCGACCGTCGCCCGGCAGTCGGCTGCCTCCCGAAAGCGGCGGAGGTCGGCCGGGGTCAGCCGGTGACGCTCGGGGCTCCGGACTCGATGTGACCCGTGTACCGACGCGACCAGGTGCCGTCGATGTCGGCGAGGATCGTGAAGTCGTACCAGCCGCCGTTGTAGGCCACCGCGTTGAAGTAGTCCTCGCGGCTGGAGTTCGCCGGAACCGTGTACGTCCACGGCCCGTCCGAGCGGTAGGCGTTCGAGCGGATCGTGAAGGTCACCGGTCCGGCCGAGGTGTTGGTCATCTTCAGCCACAGGGCCGTCCGGCCCGACCCTGCCTCGGGCGCGAACCGGGCCGCGACCTCCACGGCCTTGCCCGCCTTGGACGCGTCACCGATGAAACGCCGCAGGAAGCGGTTGGGGCCCATCATCGAGATGTCGTACTTCCCGGAGCCGTGTCCCAGCCCGATGTTGAAGTAGTCGGAGGCCGTGCCGCCCGGGTCGACGGTGTACTGCCAGGCCGCCGTGTCGCGGTGCTGGTGCGGGTGGATGGAGAAGTGCGCCGCCCGCTTGGCTTCGGCCCCCTGGTTCGTCATCGAGAACCAGGCCAGGATCTTGCCCGCGGACCCGAACTCGAACCGGTCGAGGTTGCCGTTCACCTGGTACGGCAGGGCGCGCGCCGGGCGGGTGCCGGACTCCTGGGCGGGCAGCGCGTTGTTCTGGGGCGCCGGGTTCGGCAGCGGGCCGCAGGTGGCCTGGCCGATCACCTTCGCCGTGGACGGGAGGCCGGCGGGCACTCCGTACACGGGGTGGGCGAAGTCGAAGACGCTCGTCAGGTCGCCCGTCACCCGGCGCCGCCAGGCGCTGATGTTCGGGCAGGTGGCCGGTGTACCGAGGGCCGCCGTCCAGGTCTCCATGAAGCGCAGGACGGAGGTGTGGTCGAAGACCTCCGAGCTCACCCAACCACCCCGGGTCCACGGGGACATGACAACCATCGGGACGCGGAAGCCCAGCCCGATCGGCGCGCCGTCGAGGTACTCGCCCGGGGTCCCGGGCGGGGCCACCGGCGGCGGCACGTGGTCGAAGAACCCGTCGTTCTCGTCGTAGTTGAGGATCATCACCGTCGAGTCGAAGACCTCGGCGTCGGCCGCCAGCGCGCGGTAGACGAGGTCGACGAAGTGCGCGCCGTCCCCGGGCGGGGCGTAGGGGTGCTCGGAGAACGCCTCGCTCGCCACCACCCACGACACCTGCGGCAGCGTGCCCGCCACGACGTCGGCGCGGATCGCGGCGGCGATGTCGTCCGGGGTCGAACCGGTGACCTTGGGGACCGAGCCCATGCCCCGGTCGTACAGAGGGTCGCCGGGGCGGGCGTCGGTGAACTTCTTGAAGTACGCGAGGCCGTTGTCGCCGTAGTTGTCCTGCGCGTTCTGGTAGACCTTCCAGCTCACCCCGGCGCGCTGGAGCGCCTCGGCGTACGTCTCCCAGGTCAGCCCCGACTCGTCGCCGCCGTCCTTGCTGGAGGCGTCGATCTTCCCGCTCCACAGGAACGTCCGGTTCGGGCCGGTGGCGCTGAGCGCCGAGCAGAAGTACGCGTCGCAGACCGTGTAGTGGTCGGCGAGCGCGTGGTGGAACGGGATGTCCCCGCGGTCCAGGTGACCGAGCGTCCGCGTGTTGCCGACGCCCGTGACCCAGTTGTCCATGCGGCCCTTGTTCCAGGCCGCGTGCTGTGAGTTCCAGCTGTGCGGCAGGTCGCCGTTGCACTGGGCGAGGGCCTCGCCGTCCATGCCACCGGCGGGCGGGGTGTCGCTGAGCTTCCACGGGTACTGCCGGCCGCCCCAGTTGGGCTGGTGGAACATGCCCCAGCCGCCGGGCAGATTGCCCGCGGCGCGGTCGCCGAAGCCCCGTACCCCGCGCAGCGTGCCGAAGTAGTGGTCGAAGCTGCGGTTCTCCTGCATGAGGATCACCACGTGCCGGACGTCGGTGAGCGTGCCGGTGGCGGTGCTCGCGGCGGCCGACGCCTGGACGGGCGGCAGCGCCGCCCCGGCGACGAGCCCCGCGCCGATCCCGACGAATCCCCTGCGGCTGATGGGAAGCATGCCCCGCCTCTCATGTCGCGGCGTGCCCGGGCGGCACGTCGGGAGCCATGATGGGGGAGGGGAGCTTAAAGGTATACATCCGTGCGGTAATTCCTGGATTAACAACCAAGGACCAGGGAAAACCAGTGCGGGGATTGGTCCGACCTCATACCAATAAGGGATGTGGTCGGCCGGGCGAGGGGACGGGGGCTGTCGGGGCTCAGCGTTCTGCGGCGGGAGCGGCATCCTTGGGGTCGGGGGCGGCCGAGCCGCCGGCCTCACGCGCCGCGGTGCTCCGGGCGGTCCGGGTGCCGGGGATGCGGAACGCGGCGACCAGGCCAAGGGCGAGGAACCCGGAGGCGGCGAAGAGCGTGGTACGGGTCGCCTCGGCGAAGCCGTCGTCCAGGGCGGACACCGCGGCGGGAGTCGCGGCACCCAACGGGCCGTCGGTCCCCTGCGCGCGCAGGGTGTCGATGGCAGAGCCCGCCGACTGGCGCGTCGCCTCCACCAACTGGCTCGACACCTGCGGGGGAATCCCGGGGACCTCGTCGACATGGTCGGGCAGGGTGTGGGCGAGCTGCAGGGAGAGCAGGCCTCCGATGACGGCGGCGCCGAGGGCGGAGCCGACCTGGCGGGCCGTGCTCTGGACGGCGGAACCCTGCCCGGACTGCTCCACGCGCACCTCCGCGAGGACGGTGCCGGTCAGCTGGGCCGAGGCGAACCCGAGGCCGAGCCCGTAGCCGGCGAGGAGCAGCGCCAGAAGCCAGGGTGCGGTGTGCGCGGTGGCGACGACCGCCGTCAGGGCGACGAAGCCGGCTTCCAGGGCCAGCCCGATCCGGACGATCCGCACGGGCGGCATCCGCCGGGCCAGGCCCTCGGTGAGCCCGCCGGCCAGAAAGGCGCCGAGGGCCATGACCGCCAGGACCACACCGGCGCCCAGGGTGCTCAGGCCCAGGACGTTGACCAGGTAGAGCGGCAGGACGAACAGCAGCCCGAACTCGCCGAGCGCGACCAGCAGAGCCGCGGTGTTCCCCCAGAGGAAGCCGCGCGAGTCGAACAGATGGAGGTTCACCAGGACCGAGGCGCCACGTGCCGCGCGGCGGCGCTCGACGGCCACGAACGCGCCCAGCATGAGCAGCCCGGCTGCCAGGCACACGGGGATGGGCGACACGGGCGCGTCGGTGCTCCAGGTGAGACCGAGGAGGTGAAGGTCCTTCAGTGGCTCCCACCAGCCGTAGGACTGGCCCTCGATCAGCGCGAAGACGAGGAGCCCGAAGCCCCCGGCGCTCAGCACCACGCCCGCGATGTCGAAGCCCTCCGCTCCGTCGCGCGCCCGGGTCTCGGGCACCCACAGCAGGGTGCCCACGATGACGGCGACGCAGATCGGGAGGTTGACCAGGAAGATCCACGGCCAGGTGAAGGAGGTCGTCAGCCAGCCTCCGAGCAACGGACCGAGCGCGGCCATGCCCGAGATCACCGATCCCCAGATGGCGAAGGCGATCGTCCGCTCCCGGCCCCGGAAGAGGGTGTTCACCGAGGACAGCGTCGCGGGCAGGACGCCGGCGCCGCCGATGCCCTGCACCACCCGGCCGACGATCAGCGAGGTCGCGGACGTGGCGTCCGCCGCGAGCATGCTGCCGAACGCGAACAGCACCACGCCGCCGATGAACAGCCGGCGTCGGCCGAGCCGGTCCCCGAGCCGACCCGAGACGATGAGGAGGGCCGCGAAGACCACCGAGTAGACGGAGTTCACCCACTGGGCGTCGGTGAAGTCCAGGCCGAGTGCGTCGATGACGACCGGCAGCGAGACACCCACGATGGTGCCGTCGAGAACGATCATCGAGAGCCCCAGGGCGAGCACGCCCAGGGCCTTCCATCGGCGGGGATCGGCATCCACGGCTTGGACTCGCTCGGACGTCACACGTACTCCCCACCCCTGCCACCTGTGCCCGCGTGGTGCCGGGGCGATGACTCGCGGGCGTCCCGAGGCGGCTCCGGACACGCGTCCGGCAGCCGTCACCGAACGCTAAGCGGAGCGGACGGACTCCGCATCCCGAGGGCATGGGGCGGGTGCTGACGAACCATCATGGCGGCCGGTCGAGGCGGGGAGGGCGCTCCGGTCGCCTCGACGGGTGCGTCTCGCCGCGCCGACCGCTGCGGCCCCCCGGCCGCGTCAGACGGTGAGGACCTCCACCCCCGCCTCGGTGAGCTGCGCCACCGCCTCCGCCGAGATGCCGGTGTCCGTGACCAGGAGGTCGATCCGGTCCAGGCCGCAGATGCGGGCGAACGCCCGGCGGCCCATCTTGGAGGAGTCGGTGACGACGACGACCCGGCTCGACCGCTCGGCGAAGAGCCGGCTGATGCTCGCCTCGTCCTCCTGGTGGGCCATGACGCCCAGTTCGGGGTCGACTCCGTCGACCCCGAGGACCACGACGTCGAGCACGACCTCGTTGAGGACGCCGACGGTCAGCGGTCCGACCAGCTCGTACGTCTGCGGACGCGCCACCCCGCCCGTCGTGACGATCTTGATCTGTGGCCGCACCGCGAGCTCGCCGGCGATGTTCAGCGCGTTGGTGACGACCGTCAGCGCCGGCCCGGCCGCGACCGCGCCCGGCCCCTCCGGCCTGCCGCTCGCGAACCGCAGCGCGAGCGCCCGCGCCACCTCCGTCGTCGTCGTACCGCCGTTGAGCCCGACGACCTCCCCCGGCGCGACGAGATCGGCCGTCGCCGCGGCGATCCGCTGCTTCTCGGAGGCGTGCCGCGCCGATTTGTACCGGAGCGGCAGTTCGTACGACACGCCGTGGGCGACCGCCCCGCCCCGGGTCCGTACGAGCAGCTGCTGCTCGGCGAGTTCGTCGAGGTCCCGGCGGATCGTGGCGGCGGATACGGCCAGCGTGGTCGCCGCCTCCTCCACCTCGACCTTCCCCGAGGCCGCCAGCAACTCCAGGAGCGTGTTCCACCGCTCGTGCTTGGACATGGATCCATCCCTCCCCTTCGTGCGCGCGTCCGATTCTATCCGTCGATCAGCAGGGATCTGGCAACGCGATGCGTGTATCTGCTTGAATGAACCCATCTTCACGCATCTTCAATCATTCCTCGCGCACCCTTCTTGCAAGGAGTCCTGCATGACCACCTCTCGCACCGCAGTGGAGATCGCCTCCCAGCCGGCCACCTGGCGCCAGGCGGCCCGTACCCTTCCCCGGCACACCGCCGCCCTGCCCCGCCGGGGCGAGCGGGTCGCCGTGATCGGCTGCGGCACCTCCTGGTTCATGGCCCTGGCCTACGCCGAACTGCGCGAGGCCGGCGGCCACGGCGAGACCGACGCCTTCGCCGCCTCCGAGTTCCCCTACGGCCGCCGCTACGACCGGGTCGTCGCCATCACCCGCTCCGGCACCACGAGCGAGGTGCTGGCCGTTCTCTCCCGCCTGCGCGGCGAGGTGCCGACGGGCGCGCTCACGGCCGACCCCACGACCCCGGTGATGGACCTCGCCGACGAGGTCGCCGTCCTGGACTTCGCCGACGAGGAGTCGGTCGTCCAGACCCGCTTCGCGACCACGGCGCTCGCCCTGTTCCGCGCGCACCTGGAGACCGAGGGCGCCCTGCCCGAGGGCGTGCGCCCCCTCGCGGAGGCCGCCGAGGACGCCGAGCGCGCCCTCGCCGTCCCGCTCGACGAAGCGGTCCGCACCGCCGAGCAGTTCACCTTCCTCGGCACCGGCTGGACGTACGGCCTCGCCCTGGAGGCCGGGCTGAAGATGCGCGAGGCCGCCGGGGCGTGGACGGAGTCGTACCCGGCGATGGAGTACCGGCACGGTCCGATCAGCATCACCGGCCCCGGACGCGTCGCCTGGGGCTTCGGCACCCTCCCGGCCGGCCTCGCGGACGAGGTGCGCAAGGTCGGCGGCACCGTCGTCGAGAGCGACCTCGACCCCCTCGCGGACCTGATCAGGGCCCAGCGGCTCGCGGTGGCCGTCGCCGAGGCGCAGGGCCTCAACCCCGACACCCCCCGCAACCTGACCCGTTCCGTGGTCCTGGCCGACCACCATGCCTGACCGCCGCCCCGTAGCCACCGACACCCGCGAAGGAAGACCATGCCGCTGACGCCGACCGATGAGATCGTCCGCCGGGCCCGCGCGGCCGGTACGGGTGTGGGGGCGTTCAACGTCCTCCAGCTCGAACACGCACAGGCCATCGTCACCGGTGCGGAGACCGCCGACCGTCCGGTCGTCCTCCAGATCAGCGAGAACACCGTCCGCTACCACGGAGCCCTGGAGCCGGTCGCCCTCGCGTCGCTGGCCGTCGCCCGGGCGGCGAAGGTCCCCGTGGCGGTCCACCTCGACCACGCCGAGAACCCCGACCTCGTACGCGAGGCGGTCGCGCTCGGCCTCGGCTCGGTCATGTTCGACGCCTCGAAACTGCCGTACGCGGAGAACGTGGCCGCGACCTGCGAGGTCGTCGAGCACTGCCATCGCCACGGCGTCTGGGTGGAGGCCGAGCTGGGCGAGGTCGGAGGCAAGGGCGGTGCGCACACCCCCGGCGTCCGCACCGACCCCGAGGAGGCCCGCGCCTTCGTGGCGGCCACCGGCGTGGACGCGCTGGCCGTCGCGGTCGGCAGCGCCCACCAGATGGTGACCCGGGACGCGGTCCTCGACTTCGCCCTGATCGCCCGGCTGCGGGCCGCGGTCGACACCCCGCTGGTCCTGCACGGCTCCTCGGGCGTCTCGGACGCGGACCTCGCGGCGGCGATCGCGGCGGGCATGACGAAGATCAACGTCTCCACCCACCTCAACAAGGCCTTCACCCAGGCGATCCGCACCCACCTGGCCGACCATCCCACCGCGTTCGACCCCCGTCACTACCTCACGCCGGCCCGGTCGGCGGTCGCACGGGAGGTCTCGCACCTCCTGACGGTCCTGTCCCCGTCCTGACGGGGCCGGCCGCACCGGCCGCGGGACCGTGGCGTTCGGGTGGTGGCGCATGCGTCAGGATGGAGGCATGACCGAGATCCGTACCCCCCGCCTCATCCTCCGACGCTGGACCGACGACGACCTCGTCCCGCTGGCCGAGATCAACGCCGACCCCGAGGTCATGCGATGGATCGGGGACGGCTCGGTGCGGGATCTGGAGGAGACCGCCGAGGACATCGAGCGGTACGAGGAGGAGTGGGACGACGAGGGCTTCGGGCTGTTCGCCATCGAGCTCATCGCCTCCGGCGAGCTCATCGGCTTCGCCGGTCTGTCCGTGCCGGAGGCGCTGCCCGAGCTGATGTCGGAGGTGGAGATCAGCTGGCGTCTGGGCAGGCCCTTCTGGGGCCAGGGGTACGCCTCCGAGGCCGCCCACGCGGTCCTGGAGTACTCGCTCCAGGACCGGGGGCTCGACCGGGTCGTCGCCCTCACCCACATCAGCAACACGGCGGCCGAGAACATCCTGGGGAAGCTCGGCATGGCCGCCGAGCGCGAGGCGACCCACCCGGTCTTCGACGTCCCGCTGCGCGTCTACGCCATCGACCTCACCGAGTACGAGGCCTGACCCGCGCCCCGGGATCAGTGCCGCTCGGGCAGGTCCCGCTCCGCCGGCCGTGAGGTGAGGTCACCGGCCGTGGACTCACCGGCCGTGGGCTCGGCGGCCGCGCGCGAGGACGCCGCAGGCGCCGGCTTCTTGCCGCAGAACGCGGCCTCGAGCGTCCCGCCGAGCGCCGTGTTCGCGGAGCCGTGGTTCGACGTGTTCGCCACCGCCGAGAGGCTGCGGCGCCCGTCCCGGGTCGAGAAGGCGTACGTGTAGAAGCCCTGCACGGTCCCGGTGTGGCCGAAGATCTGCGTGCCGCACGACAGGTTGTAGCGGCGCAGCCCGAGCCCGTAGAACCGGGTGTTCGTGGCGTCCGTCGGCGTGACCGTCGTCATCGCGTCCAGCATCGCCGGGGAGAGCAGCCTGCCGCGCAGGAGCGCGCTCGTGAAGGTGTTCAGATCCCCGGGGGTGGAGATGACGGCCCCGGCGGACTGCGCCCAGGACACGGTCTGCTCCGTGGAGTCGACGAGCGGGGCACCGGCCTCGTCGGGGTGCAGGTAGCCGCGTACGTGCAGGCCCTTGATACGGGTGTCGGGGTGCACGTACGAGGTCGAGCGCAGCTTCAGCGGCTTGAAGATGCGGCGCTCGTACGCGTTCGCCACCGACCGGCCCGTGGCCTTCTCGATGAGCATGCCGACGACCACGAAGTTGGCGTTCGAGTACTTGTACGCCACGCCCGGCTCGGTCGTCCGGGGCAGCTTCAGGGAGAGGTCGACCAGCTCCTGGTAGCTGAACACCCGGTTCCGTACCGCCTCGAAGCCGGGCACGGTGTTCTGGAACATGGCGTCCGTGTAGTCGGCCAGGCCGCTGCGGTGCGTCAGCAGATGGCGGACGGTGATGCGGTCGTCGGGGAGCAGCCCGGGCAGATACGTGTTGACGGGCGCGTCGAGCTCCAGCTCGCCCTCCTCCACGAGCTGGAGGAGGACGACGGTCGAGAACGTCTTGCTGACGCTGCCGATCCGGAAGCGCGCGTGGACGTCCATGGCCGCGCCCGAGACGCGGTCACGCACCCCGACGGTGCGGCTCTGGACCCCGTCGGGGCCGACGTACCGGGCCATGGCGCCCGGTGCGCCGTTGGCCATCGCCGCGTTCAGAGCGGCAGTCACACCCTCCATGTCGGGCGCGGGCACGGGCACGGTCGTGGACTCGGAGGCGGTGACGGAGGCGGAGCTGATGGCGGTGGCATCGGCGGATCGAGCGTCAGGGGCGGCGAACGCGCTGGTGGCCGGGGCGACAGCCGATGCGAGCGCGGCGATCAGGGTGGCGCTCACGGCCAGGCGGCGGTGCGACGTCAGGGGCACGGTGGTTCCTCGACTTCTTCCGGTTCTTCCGGTGCTTCCGGAACGTTCGGATCGTTCGGCACGGCGCACGGCAGCGGTGCGCCGAGGGGCCCGGGAGTGCGTGACCGTCACGGCGCGCCCCCCTGTCCCCATGGATCATGAGTGCCAACGCCCGGGAAGGGTTCCTGACACGGGGGGAGCAGTTGCGGAGGGTGTTATTCCGAGTACGGGGGCGCCGGTGTCCGAGGGCGCCGCGTACCCTCGTTCACGTGCCCAGTTCCCACCCGCATCGCGTCGCCGTCCTCGTCCTCGAAGGCGCGAAGCCGCTCGACGTCGGGATCCCCGCGCAGGTCTTCACGACCCGCGCGAGCATGCCGTACGAGGTACGGGTCTGCGGCGCGGCGCCCGGGCCCGTCGCCGGCGGGGACGGGCTGTCCTACCACGTCGCCCACGGCCTCGACGCCCTCGCCTGGGCGGACATCATCTTCGTCCCCGGCTACCGGTTCCCCGACCGCGAGGACCCGCCGCGGGCCGTCGTCGACGCGCTGATCGCCGCCCACGAGCGCGGCGCGCGGCTGGCCGCCATCTCGACCGGAGCCTTCGCACTCGCCGCCACGGGCCTCCTCGACGGAAAGCGCGCCACGACGCACTGGCACTACGCACGGGCGCTCGCGGCGAAACGCCCCCTCATCCACGTCGACGAGAACGTCCTGTTCGTCGACGAGGGCAGCGTGCTGACCTCGGCCGGCGCCGCCTCGGGCATCGACCTGTGCCTGCACATCCTGCGCGGCGACCTCGGCGTCGCCGCGTCGAACCACGCGGCCCGACGGCTCGTCGCGGCGCCCTACCGCAGCGGCGGCCAGGCGCAGTACGTGCCGCGCAGCCTGCCCGAAGCCCTCGGCGAACGGTTCGCCGCCACCCGGGAATGGGCGCTGCACCGGCTCGACGAGCCCCTCACCCTCGACATCCTCGCCCGGCACGCGGCGGTGTCGGCACGCACGTTCTCCCGCCGGTTCGCCGAGGACACGGGGTACACGCCCATGCAGTGGGTGATGCGCGCCCGGATCGACATGGCCCGAGAGCTGCTGGAACGCTCAGAGCGGGGCGTCGAGCAGATCGCCGCCGACGTCGGTCTCGGCACCGGCGCGAATCTGCGGCTGCACTTCCAGCGCATCCTCGGTACGACACCGAGCGACTACCGGCGCACCTTCGCGCAGGGCGAGTAGCCCGCCCGCCGCCCCCGCATCCCCGCCCGCCCCCGCACGCCCGCCGCTTTCTCGCGCGTCCTCTCCGCACCCCCGTCGACCCCTCCGTCACACGGCTCCGCCGTCCCTGGCGCGATCCTTGCGGACCGTGGCGATCACGCCGCTGTCACGGGCGGATTTCGTGCGCGAGTCTGAAGCGCAACGGAACGGAACGGAAAGGGACACCGCTCATGACTCGCATCGCGATCAACGGATTCGGCCGCATCGGACGGAACGTGCTGCGCGCACTCCTGGAGCGCGACAGCGAACTCGAGGTGGTGGCCGTCAACGACCTCACCGAGCCGGCCAGCCTCGCGCGGCTGCTCGCCTACGACACCACCTCGGGTCGCCTCGGCCGTCCGGTGAGCGTCGAGGGCAACACCCTCGTCGTCGACGGCCGCCGCATCAAGGTCCTCGCCGAGCGTGAGCCCGCGCAGCTGCCCTGGGCCGAGCTGGGTGTCGACATCGTGCTCGAGTCGACCGGCCGCTTCACGTCGGCCAAGGCCGCCCGCGCCCACATCGACGCCGGTGCGAAGAAGGTCCTCGTCAGCGCGCCGGCCGACGGTGCCGACGTCACGCTCGCGTACGGCGTCAACACCGACGCGTACGACCCCGAGCTGCACACGATCGTCTCGAACGCCTCCTGCACGACCAACGCGCTCGCGCCGCTGGCCGCGGTCCTCGACGAGCTCGCCGGCATCGAGCACGGCTTCATGACGACGGTCCACGCCTACACGCAGGAGCAGAACCTGCTGGACGGCCCGCACCGTGACCCCCGCCGCGCCCGTGCCGCCGCCTGGAACATCGTGCCCACGACGACGGGCGCCGCCAAGGCGATCGGCCTCGTGCTCCCGAAGCTCGACGGCAAGCTGTCGGGCGACTCGATCCGCGTACCGGTCCCGGTCGGCTCGATCGTCGAGCTCAACACGACCGTCGCCCGCGACGTGACGCTCGAGGACGTCCTCGCCGCGTACCGCACCGCCGCGGAGGGCCCGCTCGCCGGCGTCCTGGAGTACTCGGACGACGCGCTGGTCTCCTCCGACATCACGGGCAACCCGGCGTCGTCGATCTTCGACTCGGCGCTGACCCGCGTCGAGGGCCGCCATATCAAGGTCGTCGCCTGGTACGACAACGAGTGGGGCTTCTCGAACCGCGTGATCGACTCGCTCGAACTCCTCGCCGGCCGCTGACCGTACGGTCAAAGCCTGGCCAACGGCCACAGCCGCGTAGGCCCGCACACCTGCGCGGCATCCCCGAGAGCGCTCCGGCCAGTCGTCACGACCCCGACGACCGGCGGCCGGAGCGCTCTGCCATGCCCGGCCGCTCGCCGTCGCCACGGCCCTCGACGCCGACGACGGTCTCGTCCGGAGGTCGAGGCGGATTGGGCAGATGCCCAGTCCGAGCACGGCAGCGCTGGGCTTCTGCGGGGAGACAGCCGTGTCGGGGACCCCGACCATGGGCACGGGTCGCGATTGCGAGGACGCGCAACGCGCCGTATCCGTAGAGGAGTTCCCATGTCAGGGAGATTGAGCCGCACACTCGGCAGTGTCCTGCTCGCCGTCGTGCTGGCGTCGTACGTCACGCCGGGCACCGCCGGCGCGGCGGAGGAGACCACGGGCAGCGTCACGTCGGCCACGGTCGACTGGGGCCAGACGGGCCCGTACGAGGTGAACGTCGACATCGGCGTCGTGCACACCTTCTACTACCCCCGGAACATGGGGCAGTCGGGAGAGCGGCACCCGGTGGTCATCTGGGGCAACGGCACCGGCGCCGTGCCGGGCGTCTACAGCTCGTTGCTGCGGCACTGGGCCAGCCAGGGCTTCATCGTCGCCGCCGCGAACACCCCCACCTCGAACTTCGCGATCACCATGCGCTCCGGGATCGACGTGCTGGAGCGGTGGAACGCGGACAGCGGCAGCCCGTTCCACGGCAAGGTGGACCTCGAACACATCGGCTCCGCGGGCCATTCGCAGGGCGGCGCCGCGGCGATCAACGCCGCGATCGACCCGCGCGTCGACACCGCCGTCCCCATCCAGCCGGGCCCCCTGGCCGACCCCGACCTGATGGGCGAACCCGTCTTCTACCTGGCAGGTCAGCGGGACCTGACGGTGTGGCCGGCCCTGGTGAAGGCGTTCTACCGGGACTCCTCCCACGTCCCCGCCGTCTACGGCGAGGTCCGCGGCGCCGGACACCTCAGCTCCATCGGCGACGGCGGCGAGTTCCGCGCCCCGACCACCGCCTGGCTCCGTTTCTGGCTGATGGGCGACGAGCGGGCCCGGGGCATGTTCTTCGGCGCCGACTGCACCTACTGCGTCGACGACGACCTGTGGTCCGGCTGGAGCCGCAACACCAAGGCGCTGCAGATTCCCGGCCCCACGGCCTGATGTCGCCGGGCGTGTCCGAGTGGGCAGCGGGTGGCCCGCCCCACTCGGACGCCTTCCGGTGACCGTCGCGTCCCGGCGGGCCCATGGGGGCCTGCCGGGACGCGACGACCGGATGACGAGGATCAGGCGTTGTCGAACCGGTCCAGTTCCATCACCTTGCTCCACGCGGAGACGAAGTCCGTCACGAACTTCTCCTTCGCGTCGTCGCTCGCGTAGACCTCGGCCAGCGCGCGCAGCTCGCTGTTGGAGCCGAAGACCAGGTCGGCGCGGGTACCCGTCCACTTGACGGCGCCCGTGGCGGCGTCCCGGCCCTCGAAGGTGGTGGCGTCCTCGGACACCGCCTTCCAGACCGTGCCCATGTCGAGCAGGTTGACGAAGAAGTCGTTCGTCAGGGAGCCCGGGGTCGTGGTGAGGACACCGTGCCGCGACTGCTGGTGGTTCGCGCCGAGCACACGGAGGCCACCGACGAGGACCGTGAGCTCGGGGGCGCTCAGGGTCAGCAGGTTCGCCCGGTCGATGAGCAGGTACTCGGCCGGGAGGCGGTTGCCCTTGCCGAGGTAGTTGCGGAAGCCGTCGGCGACCGGCTCGAGCGCCGCGAACGACTCCACGTCGGTCTGGTCCTGCGCGGCGTCCACGCGGCCCGGACGGAAGGGGACCTCGACCTCGAAGCCGGCGTCCTTGGCCGCCTGCTCGACGCCCGCGGCACCGGCCAGCACGATCAGGTCGGCGAGCGAGATCCGCTTGCCGCCGGTCTGCGCGCCGTCGAACGTCTCCCGGATGCCCTCGAGCGTACGGAGGACCGTCGCCAGCTGGTCGGGGTCGTTGACCTCCCAGCCGCTCTGAGGCTGGAGACGTACGCGCGCGCCGTTGGCACCGCCGCGCTTGTCGCTGCCGCGGAAGGAGGAGGCCGACGCCCACGCGGTCGAGACGAGCTGCGAGACGGTGAGGTCCGAGGCGAGCACGCTGCTCTTGAGGGCGGCGACGTCCGAGGCGTCCACGAGCTCGTGGTCCAGCGCGGGCAGCGGGTCCTGCCAGAGAAGGGTCTCGGAGGGGACCTCCGGGCCGAGGTAGCGGGCCACCGGGCCCATGTCACGGTGGGTGAGCTTGTACCAGGCACGCGCGAAGGCGTCGGCGAACGCCTCGGGGCTCTCGTGGAAGCGCCGCGAGATCTGCTCGTACGCCGGGTCGAAGCGGAGCGAAAGGTCGGTCGTCAGCATCGTCGGGGCGTGCGTCTTCGACGAGTCGTGGGCGTCCGGGACGGTGCCCGCGCCCGCGCCGTCCTTCGGCCGCCACTGGTGGGCGCCGGCGGGGCTCTTGAACTGCTCCCACTCGTAGCCGAAGAGGATGTCGAAGAAGCTGTTGTCCCAGGCGGTGGGGGTGTCCGTCCAGATGCCCTCGAGCCCGCTGGTGATGGCGTCGCCGCCCTTGCCGGTGCCGAAGGAGTTGCTCCAGCCGAGGCCCTGGGCCTCCAGCGGCGCGGCCTCGGGGTCGGCGCCGACGCTCTCCGCGGGGCCGGCGCCGTGGGTCTTGCCGAAGGTGTGACCGCCCGCGATGAGGGCGACCGTCTCCTCGTCGTTCATCGCCATCCGGCGGAAGGTCTCCCGGATGTCGCGGGCCGCGGCGATCGGGTCCGGAGTGCCGTTGGGGCCCTCGGGGTTGACGTAGATGAGGCCCATCTGGACCGCGCCGAGCGGGTTCTCCAGCTCGCGGTCGCCGGTGTAGCGCTCGTCGTCGAGCCAGGTGGTCTCGGGGCCCCAGTAGACGTCCTCGTCGGGCTCCCACACGTCCGCGCGGCCACCGGCGAAGCCGAAGGTCTCGAAGCCCATCGACTCCAGCGCGACGTTGCCGGCGAGGATCATGAGGTCGGCCCAGGAGATGTTCTGGCCGTACTTCTTCTTGACCGGCCACAGCAGACGGCGGGCCTTGTCCAGATTGCCGTTGTCCGGCCAGCTGTTGAGCGGCGCGAAGCGCTGCTGGCCGGCGCCGGCGCCGCCGCGGCCGTCGCTGATGCGGTACGTGCCCGCGCTGTGCCAGGCCATCCGGACCATGAACGGGCCGTAGTGGCCGAAGTCGGCGGGCCACCAGTCCTGCGAGGTCGTGAGGACCTCGGCGATGTCCCGCTTCACGGCCGGCAGGTCGAGGCTCTGGAACGCCTCCGCGTAGTCGAAGTCCCCGCCCAGCGGGTTGGCGACGGCGGGGTTCTTGGCGAGGATCTTCAGGTTGAGCCGGTTCGGCCACCACTGACTGTTGCCGCCGCCCTGGGTCGGGTGCGCGGCGCGCTCGTGTGCGACCGGGCAGCCGCCGCCGCCCTCCGTCTTCGCGTCTACGACGATTGCATCATGGTTCTCAGACATGGGAATCCTTCCGGACCTCGCGGATCACAGTGCTCAGGAAGTGCGGTCGACGCAGCGGTCGGGCGCCGGGCCCGGGTGCGGCGCCGGCCTCGTCGACGCTATGGACGAATCGTGTGTGCTGTGGACGAATCGCTCGTACGGGAGTCTTCCTGTCCCTTGGCCATCTACGAATCCGATCCTACGATGGACGTAGTCCAAGTCAAGAACCGCGCCAAACGTCCGTCCGACGGGAACCCGAACGTACGTCGCTCCATGCGGGGTCCCGCGCCGATGCCGAAGAGGTGAGTCGATGAGTGACCTGCTGGAGCGACTGCGAGCGCGGGGTTGGCGGATGACGTCCCAGCGGCGTGTCGTCGCGGAGGTCCTGGCCGGCGACCACGTGCACCTCACGGCGGACGAGGTGCACGCCCGGGCCGTGGCGCGGCTGCCGGAGATCGCGCGGGCGACGGTCTACAACACGCTGGGCGAACTGGTCGCGCTGGGCGAGGTGGTGGAGCTCTCCACGGACGGGCGGGCGAAGCGGTACGACCCGAACGCGCACCACCCGCACCAGCATCTGGTCTGCTCGGGCTGCGGCCTCATCCGGGACGTCCACCCGACGGGAGACCCGCTGGCCGTGCTCCCGTCGACGGAGCGGTTCGGCTTCACCGTGTCGAAGGCCGACGTGACGTACCGCGGGCTCTGCCCGGCGTGCTCCTGAGGGTCCCGGTCCCGTTCCCGGGGTGTGACGATCCTGAGAGTCCCGGTCCCGTTCCCGGGTGCGACGAGAGGAGCCCCTCCACCTGTCCGGTGGAGGGGCTCCTCTCGTACGCCGTGGTGCGGCGGTGACTACTTCAGGACCGCGAGGGCCTCGTCGTAGCTGGGCTCGTCGGCGATCTCGCCCACGAGCTGGGCGTGCAGCACGGTGTCGTTCTCGTCGAGGACGACGACGGCGCGCGCGGTCAGGCCGGCCAGCGGCCCGTCCGTGATCTCCACGCCGTAGTTGGTGTGGAACTCGCGGCCGCGGAGCGTCGAGAGGTTCTTGACGTTCTCCAGGCCCTCGGCGCCGCAGAAGCGGGCCTGGGCGAAGGGCAGGTCGGCGGAGATGCAGAGCACGACCGTGTTGTCCAGCTCGCCGGCCTTCTTGTTGAAGGCGCGGACGGAGGAGGCGCACGTCGGGGTGTCGACGCTCGGGAAGATGTTGAGGATCTTGCGCTGGCCGGTGAAGTCCTTCAGCGACTTGTCTGCCAGTCCTTCGGCGACGAGCGTGAAGTCGGGAGCCTGGCTGCCGGGGATCGGCAGAGCGCCGTTGACCTGTACCGGGCTGCCCTTCAGCGTGACCTGGGCCATGGGAGATCTCCTTCGGACGGTGTGAGTGGCAACGCGGGGAATCGTACGGCGTGCGGACCTGCGGGAACGACACGGGCCGCCGGTGGGGGTGGGGGAGGTGGTGAGCGTGGGGGGTGCCCGCATGTTCACGTATGTGAATCGCGAGAAGCTTTCCTGTGTGTGTCGTCGGTGACGGCGATCGCTGCCGAGCTCGAACTCCCGGTCTTGACGCCTTTGGTTCAGACCTTTAGGTTCCCCCCTCGACAGCCATTCCCCGTTCACATACATGAAGATGGGGTAACTCCATGTCTCGAAGGCGCTTCCTGCTCGCCGCACCCCTACTCCTCGCCGCTCTCCTCGCCACACTCCTCGTCGGCCCCACGGGGGGCCGCGCCGAGGCGGCCCCCGCCACCTTCGTCCACCCCGGCGTCCTGGTCTCGCGGGGCCAGCTCGACTTCACCCGAGAGAAGGTCAACTCCGGGGCGCAGCCGTGGAAGGGCGCCTTCGACCAGATGATGGCGAGCAAGTACGCCTCGCTGTCCCGGGTCCCCAAGCCCCGATCGGTCGTGGAGTGCGGCTCGTACTCGAACCCGAACCTCGGCTGCACCGACGAGCGCGAGGACGCCATCGCCGCGTACACGCTCTCCCTGGCCTGGTACATCACGCGCGACGGCCGCTACGCCCAGAAGGCGATCGAGATCATGGACGCCTGGTCCGCCGTGATCACGGACCACACCAACTCCAACGCACCCCTGCAGACAGGCTGGGCCGGCTCCTCCTGGCCGCGCGCCGCCGAGATCATCCGCTACACCTCCACTGCCTGGCCCCAGGCCCGCGTCGACCGCTTCAAGACGATGCTGCGCACCGTCTACCTCCCCGAGGTCACCAACGGCTCCCACTCCAACGGCAACTGGGAGCTCAGCATGACCGAGGCCGCGATCGGCATCGCCGTCTTCCTGGAGGACCGCGCCGCCTACGACAAGGCCGTGGCCACGTTCCGCGGCCGCGTCCCCGCGTACATCTACCTCACGAGCGACGGCGCCCTCCCGAAGGCGGCGCCCGGAAGCGGCCTCGACACCCGTGACGAGCTCGTCCGGTACTGGCAGGGGCAGACCACCTTCGTCGACGGCCTCACCCAGGAGACCTGCCGCGACCTCACCCACACCGGATACGGCCTGGCCGCCATCTCGCACATCGCCGAGACGAGCCGCATCCAGAGCCAGGACCTGTACCCCGAGGTAGCCGACCGGCTGCGCCACGCCCTCGGCCTCCAGGCGAAGTACGAGCTCGGGGAGCCGGTGCCCGGCTGGCTCTGCGGCGGCACCCTCCACGACCACCTCGGGCCGGTCACCGAGGTCGGCTTCAACGCGCTGCACCACCGCATGGGATACGGCATGACGAACACGCAGCGGCTCACCGAGGCCGGCCGGCCCGCGGGCACGAACAACCTCTTCGTCGCCTGGGGGACCCTCACCCACGCGGGCAACCCCGGCTGACCGGAAGAGGCCGGCGCCGACGGCCGGGGCGGGGCCGGATCCGGACCGGCCCCGGCGGTCAGCGCCCGCCGGACGTGCGGCTCGCGGTGAAGCGGGACGGCGGGAGGCCGAACGTCCGGGTGAAAGCGGCGGTGAACGCGGCCGGGGAGGCGTACCCGAGGCGGCCGGAGACCTCGCTGACCGAGGCGGTACGCAACAGGGGGACGGCCGCCAGGAGCCGGGCGCGGGCCCGCCAGACCGCCGGGCTCTCGCCGGTCTCCGCCCGGAAGCGACGGGTGAACGCCCGCTCGCTCAGGGCGGTCCGGGCCGCCCAGTCGGTGTTGGTGACCCCCGCGTCCGGGGCGTCCAGGTACTCCCGGCAGAGCTCCGCGAGAGCGGCGGAGGTGGGGATGTCGACGTGGAACGGGAGCGGGGCACGCGCGGCGATCTCGTGCAGGAGCAGCGTCGTGGCCGCGCCCTCCCGCCCCGAAAGGCTGTAGTCGGGTCCGAACTCGACCGCCGCGAGCAGGAGTTCACGCAGCAGCGGCGGTACGTCCACGACCGTGCACCGGTGCGGCCACCACGGGACGGCACCCGGCTCGACGTACAGGCTGCGTGTGCTCACGCCCAGCATCCGGACCCGGTGCGGGGTGGCGGCCGGGATCAGGACGGCCCGCTCGGGCGGGACGGTCCAGCTGCCGTCGGCGGTGTCGACCACCATGACGCCGGTCGCCCCGTAGAGGAACTGCGCGCGCCGGTGCTCGTGCCAGTCCAGCACCTGCCCGTCCTGATAGTCGGTGCCGATCGGCAGGACGGCCCGGTCGACGTGGTCGACGTCGTCCAGCGGAATGTTCTTCACCGGATCACCCTACTGGCCGAGACGCGAAAGAAGTGTGCCGACCATCGGATGCGGGACACGCTGCTCGGCTGATGGTCTTGACCCCATGGACATGGCGATGTTGGTGGCGATCGGGCTCCTCACCGGAGCGACGACGGTGTTGTTCGGGTTCGGCGGAGGATTCGTGGCGGTCCCGGTCGTGGTGTGGGCGGACACCGCCCTCGGTACGGACGCGATACGGGTGGCCACGGCCACCTCGGCCCTGGTGATGCTGGTGAACGCGGCCTTCGCGACGGCCGTCACCCCGCGGCGGGTGCTCCTCGCCCTGCGCGGCAGCGGCACGCTGCTTCCCCTGCTGGCCGCCGGAGCCTGCGCCGGCGCGTACGCGGCCCGCTTCGCCCCGGCGGCCCTGGCCCGCTGGGCGTTCGTCCTGTACGTCGCCGTGACGGTCCTGGACCTGCTGCTCCGCCCCGGCTTCCTCCGTACCAGGACGCGCCCAGGGACGGACAGGCCGGCCCGGGCCGACCACAGGCGGCCGCTGCCGACCACGGCGGGTGCGCCCATCGGCGCGCTCGCGGCCTTCCTCGGCGTGGGCGGCAGCGTGATGACCGTCCCCGCGATGCGCCGGGCAGGCCACCCCATGAGCGTGGCGACGGCGCTGGCCAACCCCCTCACCCTCGCCATCGCGCTCCCGGCCGCCACCGTCTCCCTCGCCGGCTCCCCGCTCCCGGTCGCCGCGTCGCACGTCGACCTCGTGGGCCTCGTCGACCCCTGGGCCGCCGGGGCGCTGCTCCTCGGAGCCCTCCCCGTCATCGCGGTCCTCCGGCGCCGTCCGCCCCACATCCCGGACCGCGTCCACGCCTGGGCGTACGTCGGCCTGCTCACCGTCGTGGCGCTCGCGATGGCCGTACCGGACCTGGCCCCGACCGTAGGCGGCGTCTGAGCGGGGCGGGCCCTCCTCACCGGCCTGCGCGCCGTATGACAGGGTGAGGCGCCGGAACGACCGTCCAAGGAGCAGCACATGACCAGCCCTCGCGCAGACGCCGCGCCCGACGGGAACCCGGCCGAGGGGCGCTCGGATCTCCACCGCGTACGGGCCTGGTGGCGCACGCTCGGCGGCGACGGGTTCGTGGTGCTTCCGCCGCCGACCCGCAGCCGCTTCACCCAGTCCGACGGTCACGAGGACGCCGCCGAGCTGTTCGCGGTGCGAGGACTCGCCACCGGCACCTCCTTCGCGTACTGGCACTGGCAGGCCCACCAGGCCTTCGACCGCTCCGGCGCCCTGAAGGGCGAGCTGATGCTGTACTGGGGCGGCACCCACGCGGCCGTCGCCGCGGGACTCGGGCCCGGCCCCGACGGCTTCCAGGTCGTCGACGGCGGCCCGCAGGGCGCCTTCCGGCTGGACCGGGTGACATCCCGGGACGGTACGGGGATGCCCGACCCCCGGGACCCCGCCGGGACACGCCAGTTCCTCGCCGCGCTCGACGAACCCGTCGACCGCACCCGACTGCCCTACCGCTACCGGCCGTTGACCGCCCCCGAGGCGGCCTGGCTGCACGACCGGCTGCGCGAACCCGTCGACCTGGCCGAGGCGTCCCGGTTCGTCACCTCGCTGGAGCGTCGGGACGCCCTCACATACGACGAGACCGATGGGCTGCTGCGCGTCTGGCGGGAGGAGTACGCCGGACGTCTCGCCGCCTGGGACGCCTGGCGCGGGCTGCTCCACGCGCTGCTCCGCCACGACCACGCCGACGCCTGGGACGTCGTCACCGCCGTCGGCCCCCAGGCGGCCGGCGTCCTCGGCGAGGTGCCGTCCGAGCGTGGCCTCACGGTCCTGCGTGGACTCGGGCAGGGCGGCGACCGCGCCGCGATCGTCCCGTGGCTGGCCGCGTACCGTGCGGTCCGCGAACCCGACGCGGTACAGGCCGCGGCCTTCCTCGCCGCCGAACTGACCGCGCACGGTGCCCCGGAGAGGGCGATGCGTGCCCTGGCGACCGCCCTCACCGGAGCCGTCACGGCCGACCGGCGGCAGGCGACGGGCGCGGACTACCAGACCGGCCGGCGCTTCTCGGCGCTCGCCGCGGTCCGCTTCAGTACGGACGAACGGCTCCCGCGCGAACTGCGCGTGTGCCTCGCGGAGACCGCGCGGGACGGGCTCGCCCACGTCCGGGAGGACGCCGCCCGGCTCGGACCCGCGTACACCGACGCCACCGGCACCGACCCGGCGGAGGCGCTGGCCGCCGCCGACCGCTACGAGGCCGTCCGCGACGAGCTGCTGGCCGGCACCGGCCCCGACCTGACCCTCGCCGAGGGCGTACTGGGCCGCGAATGGCACCGGTACCGGACCCTCACCGCCGCCGACGTCCGCTGGCTGCGGGCCCAGGTGGCCGACCCGGCCACCGGCGTCCAGGGGCTCGCGTTCTGCCTCGAACTCCTCCTGGCCCACGGGGAGGCCACCGAGGCCGAGGTGGAGGCGCTGCTGCCCCGCTGGAAGAAGGAGCTCACCAAGAAGTACCGGACCACGTACACCGAATGGCGCCACCCGCTCGTCACGCTCACCTGCCTGGCCCTCGACCTGGACCACCCGGCCGCCGACGCCCTGACCGCCTGGTGGGCCAGGCCCCGGCCCGCGTGGAAGGACGCCCTGCGCCCGCTGACCCACCTCGGCGCCCCGGACGAGACCAAGGCGGCCGAACTGTGGGACCTCGTCACCTCCGGCGCCCACGACGACGGCCAGTTGATGACCTGGGTCCTGCTCCGGGCCCGGCTCGACGGGGAGCCCCCGTTGCTCGTCGCCGACCGGCTCCTGGGCACCCCTGGCATCCGCACCCACGTCCTGGAGCAGGTGCTGATCGGCGTGGCCGACCCGGCGCAGCCCCTGTGGCATTACGCCGTGGACCTGCACAGCCGGGACTGGTGGCGGCGCGCGCAGGAGGTCGCGGACCATCCCGGACTGTCGGCGCAGGCCCGTGCGATCGGCCTCCGGACAGCCCGCGAGCACCACCTGATCCGCTACCCGGACCAGCTCCGCCCCGCCCCGACCGAGGCCGAACTCACGGCGGCCCGCGCCTGGCTCGACGGGCACGGCCCGGCGGTGTGAGGGGCTCGCGGGCCCGCGGGCTCAGGCGACCATCCTGCTCGCGGGCTCGCCGGCTCAGGTGACCGACCTGCCGAAGAACTCCAGTTCCGCGACGGCCACCTGCTTCCGCGGGTCGGCCCGCCACGCCGTGCGGAGCACGAGCTGGACCGACAGCGCGTCCCGTACCCGCAGGTCGACGCGCTGGGTGCCGCCGTCGTTGATGCGGTGGTGCGAGACGTGTGTCTCGCCCGAGGAGTCCTTGACCACGAGGTCGAAGGTGCGCGGGGTCGCCTGCCCGTCCGCCTGCGTCGTGTTCTTCGAGCTGCCGGGGGTGATGAGGAGGCTCAGCAGATCCGTCGGCTCGGCGAAGCGGGCCTCCAGGTACTGGCCCGCGGAGTCGCCCGCGTACCCCGTGCCCCACCAGGTGTTGGAGTACCCGTCACCGGCCAGCTTCGGGTCCTGCCTGGGCGCCGCATGAGAGGCGACCCAGGCGACGGGATGCACCGGGACGCGGGTGGCGAAGTGGTCCTGGACCGCGCGGGCGGCGGGCGGGCCGCCGATCACGCCGCCGACCACCACGGTCACGACCGCCGTGGCGATCAGGGCGCGGGCGATCCACCGGCTCCGGTCGCGGGCGAGTCCGGGCCGCCGTCCCGCGTACGGACCCTCGGCCGTGGAGAGCCGCTCGGGGACCATGGGGGTCGCGCAGAAGCGGCAGAAGTGGCGGCCGGGGGTGTTGGCCGTGGAACAGGCGGGGCACGGCGTGCCGCCCGCGACGGGCGCGGGCGCCGCCGCCGCCCTCGACGCGGGACGCGCGGCCTCCGGACGCGCGGGGAGCACGGGGGCGGCGACGGCCGGTTCGGCGGGCCGGTTCCCCGGGACCGGGACGAGGAGGGAGCGTACGACGGTGTCCGCCGGCGCGTCGGACGGCGTCGCACCCGCCTGGGGCGGCGTCCCACTCGCGTCGGACGCGGGCCGCGCCTCCGGGACGGCCACCGGATCGGGCTCCTCGGAGGAGGGGACCACGGCGGGCAGGGGAGCGGTGACCTCTTCGGCGGTGGGCTCGGGGCCCGGGTCCGAGCCGGGCGCGGACCGGTCCTCCGGAACGTCCCCGCTCGGCTCCTCGACGACGGGGGCAGGGCCGGCGGTCGACTCCTCCCGGTCCGGGAGGGGCGTCGTCGTTCCCGGGGTGTCCCAGCGGAGGAAGGCTCCGCAGCTGTCGCAGAACGACTGGTCCGTCGCGCGTACGGGGCTCGCGCAGTCCGGGCACGGACGGGACTGGGGCGCGTCACTCATGGGGGTCAGGCTCCTTCGGATGTACGGGAAGTGGTCACCGCGACCGTGAACGGCAGGTGAGCGGGACGGGCCGCGGCCACGACGGCGCGCAGCCGGTGCGGATCGACCGCGCCGGGGTCCGCGACCCGCAGGACGACCCGCAGCCCCGCCTCCGGCGCCCCGGGGAACGGGCCGAGCGGGCGGGCCGACCAGCTCGCCCCACCGCTCTCGGTGATCTCCGGGGGGACGCCGAAGGCGAGCCGGACCGCCGCCGCGAGACCCTGCCGGGTGCCGCGGACCCGGTGCAGCGCCACGGCCGAGGCGACCGCGTGCCGCCGCAGCGGAAGCGGCTCGGTGCCCTCCAGTTCCGCGCCGACCCAGGTCGCGAGGTAGTCGACGAAGTCGTCGGGGGCCAGCGCGGGCGAGAAGTACGCCTCCAGCGAGTCCAGGACGGTGAAGAGGGGAGCGAGGACGACGTCGAGGCCGGCCACGAATCGCTGCCCGAAGTCGTCCTCGGCGTACACGGCGGGCAGCGCCGCCCCCAGCGGGTACGGGGTCGCGAGCCCGGGGACGGTACCCCGCGCGGACCCGCTCACCGCGCCTCGATCACACGGACACGGTGGTCGAAGGGGAAGAGCAGCGCGGACGGCAGCAGCTCGATCCGGTCCGTCGTGTCGCCCCGCCGGCCGGTCAGCGGATCCGCCGGATGCAGCAGGACCTCGTCCACCAGCTCCACGCCCGGCACCCGCTGGAGCGCGGCGAAGACCTCCCCGGCCCGCAGCGGACGCCCGAACGGCCACCCCTCGCCGTGCGCCCCGCCCGTCAGCGGGTCCAGGTACGCGTACAGCACGTCCAGCGCCTCGGCGCGTACGCGCTCCGCCTCGGCCGCCCGGAAGGAGTGCAGCGTGGCCACCACCGTCACCCCCTGGTAGAACGGCGGCCCGACGGCCAGCCGCGTACCCAACGGGCGCCGCTCGTCGAGGAAACCCGTCACCCGGGACAGCAACTCCTCGCCCGGGACGAGCTGTTCGAACCGCAGCCGTCCACCCCGGTCCGGCACCGCCTGCGGCACCACCAGGACCCGGACCGCGTTGTCGCCCGCCTCCGCCGCATCCGCCGCCAGACAGGCGATGCGCGCGGCCTCCGGCGCGGCCCGCCGCGCCAGCTCCTCGTAGTCGCGGGCGGTGACGGCCCGTTCCTGCGCCCGCAGCGTGATGGGCGCGCGGGCCTTGGCCTCCTCGACGGTCTCCCCGTCGACCCCGCCCCGCGCCGCCTCGCGGTTCTCCACCCGCGCGATGTACGGGATGGAGCTGCGGAGCACGGTGATCGTGGAGCGCGCCACATTGCCGGCCCGGCCACCCCCGGTGCCGTAGCGCGCCGCCCGGATCGCCGCACCCTTCGGCGGCACGGCACCGAACTGGCGCAGGGTGCCGTCCGGTTGGCGCACGCAGGGGCCGAAGGCGATCTCACCCGTCGTCGCGTCCAGCGTGAAGTGCCGGTCACCGGGGCGCGAGGAGGCGAAGTCCCGCACCACGGTCCACTCCTGCCAGCCGGCCTCGGGGTCCGACTCGTCCACGGCGCCGTCCGCCCGCTCGGCGACCTGCACCAGCAGCGGAGGCCGGTCCACGACCGGCGCGTGCGCGAGCCGCACCCGCTGCCCCGGGACACCCTCGGACGCGCCCAACTGCTCGTTCCGCACGGTCTCGGCGTGCGCCGCGCGCACCGTGCCGCCGATCGTGAACGCACCCGCCGCCCGCACGGTCGGCGACTCGCTGTACGACGGCAGTCCGTCGGCGGGCGCCACGACCCGGCAGCGCACCCAACCCGCCGTATGCCCGCCGAGGCGCGACACGGCGTGCCCCGACGGCATGTGCAGCACCACCTCGCCCGGACGGTTGAGTCCACCCGTGGCGTCCTCGTCGACCTCGCACACCGTCCATCCCTCGGCCGCCGTCCACGCCTCCCACACCAGCGGCGGGCGGCGCGGGTCCACGCCCACGCCGTCGACCCGGCTGTCCAGGTCGAGGACCAGGACGCAGTCCGGCACCGCCGCCGACAGGCCGAGGAGCAGCAGGTCGCCGACGCGCGGCAGCGGAGAGAAGACGGAGACGTCCTCGCCGCCCAGCAGGTCCTGGGACCGGTCCTCGGGCGTGCCGCCGGCCTCCTGGCGCAGCAGCCGGGTCAACTCGCAGGGCACGACGGTGAGATCGGAGGTCGTCGCGAACACGACGGCCTCCTCCGTCTCCGTACGCCCGGTGGAGACCTCCGTGCCGGCGGGCAGCAGGACCGGCTCGGCCTGTGGCGCGGAGAGCCGGAACGTGATCTCGGCGCGGGCGGCGGCCGGCGGGAAGAGCGTCACGCCCAGCAGGTCGAGGAAGGCCAGGTGGTTCTTCTCCGGGACCCGGTTGAGGCGGTACACGAGCTGGTCCGCCATGTGCGCGACGGCCTCCACCAACGTGACGCCCGGGTCCGAGACGTTGTGGTCGGTCCACTCGGGGCACGCCTGCTGGATGTAGCGCTTGGCGTCGTCGACGAACTGCTGGAAGCGCCGGTCGTCGAGATGGGGTGCGGGCAGGGCCATGGTGGCTCTTTCAGTCCTCGGAGGGGATGACGTAGAAGGGGAAGACGAGGTTGCGCGGGTTGTTGGCGCCGCGCACCCGGTAGCGGACGTCGATGTACAGCGTGGTCGGATCCGTGGGCGCGGGGGCGACCACGACGTCCTCCACCTCGATGCGCGGTTCCCAGCGGTCGAGCGAGGACATCACCTCGTACCGGACCCGGCCCATCGTCGCGTCGTTGACCGGGGAGAACACCAACTCGTGCACAGCGCAACCGAATTCAGGCCGCATCGGCCGCTCGCCCGGCGCCGTCGCCAGGACGAGCCGCATCGACTCCTCGATCTCGCGGTCGCGCCGGACGAGGGCGATCGAGCCGTTCGGTCCGGTGCGCAGCGGGAACGCCCAGCCCGCGCCGACGAAGTGCTCACTCATGGGGCGGTCCTCCTCAGAACGGCAGGTTCGCTGCGATGGGGTTGGGCATCGGGACGGTCGAGGTGATGAAGGCCGGCGCGTTCACGACGGCCTGCGTCAGCGCCGAGACCTTGAACTTCGCGCCGGCCTTGATGTCCACGCCGAGCCCCGCGTCGAGCCGAATCCGCCCCTTCGCGGAGAGCGTCAGATCGGCCCCCGACTCGACCGTCACCCCCCGGGCCCCCGAGATGGTGACCGTGCCGTCGCTGTCGATCGTCAGCGTGGTGCGGGCCTCGTTCAACTCGACGCTCAGTCCCCCCTTCGCGGTCCGCAGCCGGATGCCGTGCGAGGCACGCATCCGGCCGCCCTCCTCGCGCAGCTCCACGGTGTGGCCCGTACGGGAGGTCAGCGCACGCCACTGGACCCGGCCGCTCGTCGGGTCCACCGGCGGTACGCGATCGGTGGCCGGGGTGTGCCGGTCGACGCCGTTGTAGAGCCCCGCCAGGACGTACGGATGCTCCAGGGAGCCCCGGTCGAAGGCGCACAGCACCTCGTCGTCCACCTCGGGCAGGACGAGACCGCCACCCCCGCGCCCGCCGAGCTGCGCGACCCGGCACCAGCCGCTCTCGTACGTCGCCGACAGCCACGGGAAGCGCAGCCTCACCCGGCCGAGCGAGAGCGGGTCCTTGGTGTTGGTGACCAGCGCCACCGCGACGCCCGGCATGGGCGGCGCGGGCTCGCCGCCGCCCGAGGCCGTCCCGTACAGCGAGCGGAACTGCCGTCCCGACACGGTCAGCCAGGTCGTGAACTGCCGCCCCGACGCGAAGACATGACGGACACCGGTGGCGGTGTAGCGCCCCTCGAAGGGGAAACCCGCGCCCTTCACGGCCACCGGTTGCCCCGGCTTCAGCGCCGGATTGCCGGTGACGGCGACCTCCACCTCCGCGAACGACCCGGTGACGTCGTCGGCGAGCGCCGCGGCCGCCTGCGTCACCTCCGACTGCGTCGTGAACGGGGTTCCCGTCGCCGCGAGTTCGGCCGTGCCGAACGGCGCCGACAGCTGCGCCGGAGTGATGTCCGAGACGATGTCCCGGCTCGCCACGGCGGGAGTCGGAGAGGACAGCGCCTGCTTCGTACGGGGGTCCCAGCCCCGCACGTCGACCTTCCCCACCTGCCCGGCCGCGGTCACGGAGACCCGGCTGTGCAGGGTGTTGGACCCGAAGTCCAGGACGTACGGGCTCTGCGCCGCCGGCGTGGTGTCGGCGGGCGCGGAGGAGGCCGGGGGCAGCGCGGCGAAGACGAGCCGGCCGGCCGGGTCCAGCGAGAGCCGCACGTCGTTCTCGCGCGCCAGCCGGGACAGGAAGTCCCAGTCGGTGATGTTGGGCTGGGTCGCCAGCTCGTACACGGTGGGCGTGGCGTCGATCCGGCCGATGGGGATGCGGTTGAGCGCGGCCAGCTTCCGGACGATGTCGGAGGCCGTCATGTTCGGATAGCCCTCGACGCGCCGGCTGCGCAGGAGCCGGTGGCCCGGGTCGTACCCGCGCACGATCAGGTACCGCCCGTGGCCGGGCGCCGCGTCCACCTCGACGGCGGTGACCTCGCCGGTGAGCATGGGCTCGCCGAGCCGTCCGTCGGTGAAGGGGGACAGCACCGCCATGGCGCCCACCTTGAGGTAGGGGAACTTCGCGGTGAGGGTGCCGTCCTTGTCGCTGAAGGTCAGCTGGAACGCGGAGGGGACGTTGACACTGGCGTCCACCCAGCCCTCCGTGAGACGGACCGCGAGCGGGTCCGGGAGCGGCGTGCCGTCGAGCTGCACGTGCAGGACGGTGGTGAAGGTCTTCTCGCTCATGAGGTGCCCTCGGTCTCCGGCGTTTCGGTGGTGGAAGGGAGCAGCAGTTCCGTGCCGGGGCGCAACCGCATCGGGTCGTCGATGCCGTTCGCCTCGGCGATGACCCGCCAGCGCGTCGCGTCGCCGTACTCCCGCCAGGCGAGCGAGGCGAGGGAGTCACCGGCGACCGTGCGATGCACACGACGGGCCGAGAGCGCGCCCGAGGTCGGGTTCTGCCCCTTGGTCGCGGTGGAGACCTCGGTGAGCGAGAGCGAGCAGGTGGCGCGGATCGGGATGCCGCTGGGGCTGAACAGGGTGTACGTCGCGGACACGGAGGTGACGTACGCGACGAACTGCACGGTCGAGAACGACCCCCAGGAGAACTTCACCCAGGGCGGTGACGGAGCCTTCGCGCTGATGCTCTGCCGGGTCACCTCGCAGCAGGAGAGCAGGAGTTCGACCTGCTGCTGCACGTCGTTGGAGGACGGGTCGTCGGAGCGGTCGAGGAAGACGTCCAGCTGGAGCTGGGCGGGCCGGCTGCCGGTGAACTTCGGGGGCGCGCCGCGGGTGTACGCGACGGCAGGCTCGGTGTGCCAGTCGGCCGACCGGCTGAGCTGCAGCTGGTCGGGGTTGAACTGGAACTTCACCTCACCGAGCCGGCCGCCCATGGAGCCGCCGAGGTCGGTCGGCGGCTGATGGATCGCGAGCGAGGCGCGGGAGAGCCCGCGGGCCGCCAGGGCGCCCAGGATGCCGGCCATCTCAGGCGCCTCCCGCGTCCGTGAAGCCGTGGTGCGCGATCTCCAGCGTCTCGGTGGCGACGGCCGGGTTGGCCGGGTCGAGCGTCGGGCCCGTCCAGCGGACCGGCAGCACCTCCACGAGGCCCCACTGGGCGACGATCGATCCGTCGGCGCGCAGGGCCGCGATCTGCGCCGTCGGACGGGTGATGCCGGTGGCCAGGGACGAGATCCAGGCGGCGACCTTGGCGGTGTCCGGGGTGAGGGGACGGGTGAGGCGGATGGTGGAGAAGGTGACGCGAGTGGGGAGCTGCCAGACGAAGCCGTTGATCCCGCCCTCCTGACGCCGCTCGATCTCCACCTCGGAGGAGAGGCCGTCGCAGCCGTTGAACAGGCCGAGGTCCTGGCCGTCGATGGCGAGCTTGAAGAAGACGGTGGATGCGGGGTCCAGCTGCGTGGGCATGGTGGCGGGTCTCTCGGGTCGTCGGTGTCGGGCGCGGAGGAGGGTGAGCTGGTACTCGGTCAGTGACCGTGGTCGCGGAGGCGGCCCACGCGCTCGCGGTCGGCGCGGAGCTCGGCGCGCAGGAGCCGCGACAGCGGGGTGACGAGCCGACGGGCCAACTCGTCCAGCTGCGTGGGCGATTCGGAATCCCCGAGGGACGGGGTGGCTGCGGCGTCGCCGGTCCGCTGCACGGAGGGCGCACCGCCGGACGCGGTGGTGCGGCTGACCGTGGTGGCGCGGGGGGCCGGCGGGGGCTGGACGGCGGGAGCGGAGGGGGCCGGTATCTGCCGGAGGGGGACGGGCGTGGAGATGACGGCGGGCGCGGTCGACGTCGTGGCCGCCGGGGCGCTCTGCCGCTGGACGACCACCGGACGGTCGACGGGCCGCGCGGCGGCGGGCGGGCCGATCGGGACGACGGGACGGGCGGGACCGGGGGCCGCGTCGGCGCGTCGCTGGACGGCGGCGGTGGCCGTGGCGAGAGGAACGGGCGCCTGGCGGACCGGGATACGGGGGCCGGTGGGCGCGGCCGCGGGGCCGGGACGACCGGGGGTGCCGGGCAGGCTCGGGGTGAGCGGCCGGGTGGTCGCGAGCGGGAGCACGGCCGCCCGCCGCTGCAGTGTGGCCGCGGTCGCCCGGGGGAGGCCGGTGACGGTGACCAGGGGGGTGGGCGCGGGCTGGACGGACTTGGCGGGTGCGGGTGCGGGTGCGGGTGCCGGTGCCGGTGCCGGTGCCGGTGCCGGTGTGGGCATGGGCGAGTCGGCGGGGGCCGGGGGCGTGGTGCGCTGCACGACGGGAAGGGGACCGGCGACGGGCTGGGCCGGCGTCGGGACGGTGGGGCGTGACGCGATGGGAGAGGGGGGCGCGCTGGAGGTGGCGGGTGCGGGTGCGGGTGCCGGTGCCGGTGCGGGTGTCGGTGACGTGACGGTACGGGGCAGGGCCGGGCGCGGCGTCGGGTTCGGCGTCGGGTCCGGCTTCGGGGTGGGTGTGTGAGGGGTCGCGGTGCGCTGGACTGCCGGGGTCTCGGCGGGGCGCGGTGTCGGGCTCGACGTGGTGCGGGGTGCGCGCGGATCGGCGGGTGCGTGCGCGGACGTGGACGTGGTGGGGGTCTTCGGCGCCTGCGGGGGCGTGGCGGTGCGGGGCTCCGAAGCGTTTGGTGGAGTGACAGGTGTGGGTGACGTGGCCGAGGCGGGCGCGTGGGGGACCGCGGTGGGCCGGCCGCCAGGTGTCTTCGGTGCGCCGGGGGCGTGCGACGTCGCCGGGGCGGCCGCAGCAGTGGTGTGCGGCGCGCCCGGGGCCTGGGGCGCCGTCGCCCGCTGGACCGGCGCCTGCTCGGGCACCGCGTTCGGAACCGGTGAGGCCGGCTGCGGTGCGGGCGCCACGGAAGCGCCCGCCGGCGGAACGGACGTGGCCGGGGTCGAGGCCCCGGGAGGCGTCGCCCCGCGCGGGAGCGGCGCACCGATCGGTGACCGTCGCGGTGCGGGGTTGGCGCGCGGGGAGGGTGCTTCGGTGGCGGAGCGCTGTACGGGTGCGCCGAGCCCCGGCCGCACCGGAGAGGTGGGCGTGCCTGCCGGGCCCGGCCGGGTGGCCGGGTTCACGCGGGGCGCGTCGGCGACCGGAGGTGCCGGAGGTACGGGCGAGTCGGCAGGCGCCGGGCTCACCTGGGGTGCCGGCGGCGGAGTGGACGCCGTCGCGCTCCAGTCGGCGCCCGGAGCACGCCGGGAACGGCGTACGGGGGCACGGCGCTGTACCGGAGTGCCGGGCGCGTTGTCGGCGGGAGTGGGCATCCCGGGCCCCGTGGGGGAAACGGGGCCCGGGACGTTCTGGGACCGCCCGGAGGCCGAGGCCCCCGGTGCGGTGGTGGGCGCGGCTCCGGTCGTGGAGGTGGCCGCGTCACTCCCGGGCGTACGCGGAGGGGCCGCCGCCCGCTGGACGTTCGCGCTGCCGGACGTGACGGTGTCACCGGGCCGGTCGGTACCGGCCGGGGTCAGGAGGCGCGGCGGCTGCACGGGCAGGGCGGAGACCAGGGGCGTACGCCGCACGGGGGCGAGCCGGACAGGGGCGCGCCGCGCGGCCCCGGCCGTCGGCGCCTCCGCCGGTGTCCGGGCCTGGCTCCCGAATGCCTCGGAGGCCGTCGACGGAGCGCTCGCGGGCGCGGCGGCACGCTGAACCGCCGGGGATTCGGCCCGAGATGAGGAGGCGGAGGGAGAGGAAGGCCGAGACGCGGACGAGGGCCTGGTCGTGGCCGGTGTCGTGGACCGAGGCGCGGACTCTGTCGCGGACGGGGCAGTGGTCGGGGTCGTGCGTCGGGGCGCGGCCGGAGGACCGGCCTGTGGCGGAGGCGCGGCCGGGGAAGCGGCCGATGGAGTGGGCCGGGGCGTGGATGAGGGCGCGGACCGGGAAGTGGACGGAAGGTCGGCCTGTGGCGTGGGCGGAGGAGTGGCCGGGGAAGCGGCCGATGGAGTGGGCCGGGGCCCGGACGAGGACGCCGACCGGGACGCCGACCCGGGCGAGGTCACAGGCGCAGCCGCCTGCGCCGGAGCCGCGGCCGATCCGGGCGCGCCCGTCGGTCCGCCCCCGCGCGGCGCACCCTCGCTCCGTACCGGAGTGGCCGTGGCCTCCCCCCGTACCGGACGAGTCGTCCCCGCGCGCGCCGCCACCGGCGCGACGGTCTCGCGCTGGACACTCGCCCGCGCGCCGCCACGTGCCCGCGACTCCCCGGCCGCGGGTCCGCCCACATCCGAGCGGGTCGCCGTCCCGGCCGTCGGCAGCCGCAGCCCCGGCAGTTCCGGCGGCTCCGACCCCGCGGGGAGCGGAGCCTCCGGGCGTACGGGCCGTACCGCGTCGAGGAGGACACCCGCCGGCGCGTCCGGTACCGCGCCGTGGCCCAGGTCGCTCTGGAAGGACGGGTTCCAGTGGGTCGCGAGGGACGCCGCGAAGCCGTGCTCCGCGATGGTGCGGGGAGCGTCGAGCACCCGCTGCACGGGCGGCAGTGCCCGCCACGCGTCCCCGGGCGCCGCCGCCGCGCGGGCGACGGGAGCCGCGCCCTCCGCAGGGGCACCGGCCGCCGCTCCGGGCGACTTCCGCGCCCGCCACTTCTCGAACATCCCCACCGTCTCCCGCCTCCCTTCCCGGTACTGCCCTTACGCCTGCGACCGCTCCACCAGCGAGGCCACCTGTGCCACGTACCGCCGCCGGTCCGCGTGCTCCAGGTCGAGGATGTCGTCCATGCCCCAGTGGAAATGGAAGGCGAGGTACGCGGTCTCCTCCTCGATCCGGTCGGCCGCGTACGTCACGATTCCCCCAGGCGGCTCCCGGCCAGCTCGACCTCGAAGGACTCCTCGCAGTGCGGGCACGCGACGGCGGCCCTGGTGTGGCCCTCCGCGTTGATCTGCCGGTAGAAGTCCTGGAGGAACGCCAGGTCGGAGGCGAACATGTTCTCCACCGTCCCGTCGTGGACCGACGGGAGCGTGCCGAGCCGGGTGATGACCCGGCCGAGCAGCACCACGGACAGGTACGCCGGGTTCTCGCGGACCCGGATGTCCCGCAGCGGGAGCAGCTCGTCCCTGGCAGTGGCCAGCCGCATCGCCCCGTCGCGGTGCACGGTGCCCGCCTCGTCGACGAACCCGCGCGGCAGCTCGAACGCGAACTCCGTGCGGAGGGGCTCCTGTTGGCGGTGTTGCTGCGGTCCCGCCGATCCTTCGCGTCGCATTAGCCGAGGGTCAGCTCTTCGAAGGTGATGGTGACCTGCTCCGTCAGGGCGGCGGCGTCGCCGGCCTTGGTCGCGCTCAACTCCACCTTGGTGCACCAGGCGTTGCGCAGGTTGTAGCGCTTCACCTCGCTGAGCTGGTAGTCGAGGAAGATGATGGACGCGTCCTTGCGGGCCGACCCCATGTCACCGGCGATGGAGGACGCGATCCACTCGGTGAACGCGGCGGACTGCGTGGCACCGCGGGTCACCGTGCACTCTCCGGCCTTCTTCACGCCGGGAAGCTTCTTGATGATCGGCTTGCCGTCCGCCGAGACCTGCTGGAACTCGATGACGTCCTGCGCCATCGAGAGGCCGCTGATCTCCTGCAGGGTCTCGACCATCACGCCGTCGATCTGCAGGCCGAAATTGTGGGTGGTGAGGGCGTCGCCGGTGTCGAGGGACATGGGGGATCACTCCTGTTCTTGTGACGGGACCCGCCCGAGGAGTTCGGTGAACTCGCCCGTGAGGCGGGGAGAGCGGGGGAGGGGTGGAGAAGGGGTGGTGCGGTCGGTGCGGCGGAGGGTCACTCCTCCAGGTCGCCGCCACCGCCCTGGAACTGCGCGAGCCGGAAGACCACGAACTCGGCCGGCTTCACCGGGGCGATGCCGATCTCGCAGACCACGCGACCGAGGTCGACCGACTCCGGCGGGTTGGTCTCGGCGTCGCACTTCACGTAGAAGGCGTCCTCGGCGCGCTGGCCGAACAGGGCGCCCTGCCGCCACTCGTTGACGAGGAAGGCCGAGATGTTGCGGCGGATACGGGCCCACAGCGACTGGTCGTTGGGCTCGAAGACGACCCACTGCGTACCGACGAGGACGGACTCCTCCAGGTAGTTGAAGTAGCGGCGGACGTTCAGGTAGCGCCAGGCCGGGTCGGAGGCCAGCGTCCGCGCGCCCCACACCCGGATGCCGCGCCCCGGGAAGGCACGGATGCAGTTCACGCCGATCGGGTTGAGCAGGTCCTGCTCGCCGCGGGTGATCTGGAGCTCCAGGTCGACCGCACCGCGCACGATCTCGTTGGCGGGGGCCTTGTGGACACCGCGCTCGGAGTCGTTGCGGGCCCAGACACCGGCCATGTGGCCGGACGGCGGCACCGTACGCGTCTGGCCGGTGGCCGGGTCGAACGACTTGATCCACGGGTAGTAGAGCGCCGCGTACCGGGAGTCGTAACCGGCCGTCTCCTGGCGCCAGGTGCGGATGTCGCGGGCGTTCAGGGCGGGCGGCGGGTCGAGGATCGCCATCCGGTCGCCCATCAGCTCGCAGTGCGCGATGAGGCCGAGCTGGACGGCCTTGACCTGCTCCAGGTCGATGAGCCCCTGCTGGTAGGCGGCCATCAGGTCGGGCACCGCGACCATGTTGATCTCGTCGTACGCCTCCAGACCGCCGAAGCCGGTGCGGTCGGCGGAGTCGCCGATGAACTGACCGGACTCCAGCGCGGCGGCCCCGCCGGCCTGCGCGGCGACGGGAACCGGTACCTGCGCGGGCGGGGCGAGGGTCACGGCCTGCGCGTCCGGCCTGGCGAGCTGCCCACCCGCCGTCGCCTCCTCCAGCACGATGGTCTTCGAGCGCTGCTTGACCTGCGCGACGACGTAGTTGCGGGCGCTCTTCTTGGCGGAGGCGTCGAAGCTCTCGACGACCTTCTCGCCGTCCTTGACGACCAGCTTGAAGCGCTCCGCGTCGCCCTCGACGTCCTGCACCTCGACGGTGAGCGCCCCGCCGGTCTCGGAACCGGCGGCGATCGCGGCGACGCGGAAGGCGCCGAGCGCGACGGCCTCGCCGGCGACGAGCTGCGGCACGGCGGGAGCGGCCGCGCCGACGGCCTGGGCGGCACCCGCCGCGTCCCCGCCGCCGACGCGCACGACGTACGCCGCGGAGCCGCCGTTGTTGAAGAACCCGTAGACGGAGTGGGCGAGGTAGTACCCGTCCGTGAAGTCGCCGAAGGACGCGACGTACTGCGACCAGTTGGTGACGAGCACCGGCTCGTTGAGCGGCCCGACGGGCGAGAAGCCGACGAACGCGGCGACGGAGGTCCCGACGCCCTCGATGGGACGGGAGCCGCTGGCGACTTCCTCGACGTAGACGCCGGGGGACAGATAGGTGGGCACGGTCGGTTGCTCCTCGCTGGTGGGGTCTGTCGGCCGGTGACCGCGCGGAGGCGGCGGTTCGTGGCTGAGGCGTCGGCGTCGTCGCGGCGCAGCGCTCCGACGAGGTCGACTCTCCCCTGACGGCGTTCGTCCGGGGAGGAGTGAAGGGGCGGGCGCGAGGGCAGGAGGGTGTGCCCGAAAGTCCCGCGCCCGACGGGCCTACCGGCCGGGGGCCGGAGGGCGTCGGTTCCGTGAGGTACGTCTCCAGCCGGTCGTCCCGCGTCAGGCCCGGCCCCCGCCGAACGCCTCGAACCGCCGGGCGCCCCGGTGCGCGACCGCGCGCCCGGTCGTCGGTGTGGTGGCACGGGGGCACGCCATGCTGCCCCCGAACAGGGACTTTCGGGCAGCCGGGCACCCACCCCGCCCCTCTAGCCTTCGCCCATGACCATGTGGACCTCTCTGGACCCGGCCGATGTGACCGTCGAGCCAGGGGCCCGGACCTCCGCCCGCCTGCGGGTACGCAACACCGGGGACACCGTCGAGGAGTACCGGCTCTCGCTCGTCGGCAAACCCTCCGGCTGGTCCCGAGTGGAGCCGGACGTCCTCCGCCTCTACCCGGGCAGCGAGGGGACCGCCGAGATCTCGTTCGCCCCGCCGCGCTCCTCGGACGTGGAGGCCGGACCCGTCGCGTACGGCATCCGCGTCGACCCCCGGGAGAACGCCGCCACCCGCGACGTGGTGGAGGGCCGGCTGACCCTCACGCCCTTCACCGAGACACGCGCCGAACTGCTCCCGCCCGCCCTCTTCGGCCGGTTCCGGGGACGGGCCCGGATCGCCGTGGACAACCTCGGCAACACCCCGCTGACCGCGTCCCTCGTGGTGCGCGACGACGCGAACCGGCTGACCTTCGACGTCAAGCCCAACGCCGTGCAGATAGCCCCGGGCCGCGCGGCCTTCGGCGAACTCGTGGTGCGGCCGCAGGCCGTGCGGTGGACCGGCGCCGAGGAGTCGCACCGGTTCACGGTGGCCGTGCGGCGGGCAGGCGACGACACCGCCCTCGACCTCGACGCCACGTTCGACCAGCGCCCCGTCCTCGGGAACTGGCTCATGGTGGCGGGCGGACTCCTGATGACCGCCCTCATCGCCTTCCTCGTGCTCTGGTTCAACTTCTCCCCGACGATCGTCAGCGCGGCCAAGGAGGCCAGGGCGACGACCGCGCCCCGACCCGCGGAGCAGGGCGGTGGGGGAGAGCTGCCCGAAGCGCCGCCCCCACCCGGCGACGGCGGAGCGCCGACGCCCGGCGCGAACCCGCCCGGCGAATCACCGCCGCCCCTCACGGACGGGGTACCGCCGCCCGCAGACGGCGGCGGCGGCGACGGTGGTGGTGGAGGTGGCGGCTCCGGCGGCGGCACCGGGGGCGGTGGCAGCGCGGGCGAAACCGCGCCGACCGACGCCGGACCGGGCGGAGTCGCGCCGACCCGGCCCCCGCAGGACGGAGCCGCGCCGACCGTCCCCGCACCGGACTCCGGCGGCGGCGCGAGCTCGCAGCCCACGGCCCCGCCCGCTCCGGTGAGGACCGCACCGCCGTGGCGCGCCGGCGACGCGCCGGAACTGGTCGTCGAGTTCGCCCAGGAGCGACTGGCCGCTCTGAACAACGCCTGCACGCTCAAACCGGGTTGGACCAGGGGAGTCATCGACGGAGCCACCCGGACGTCGCTCTCCTGCTACCAGCGAGCCGTCTACAACGACGGCGTCGAGAACGGCAAGAACTCCGCCGCGATCTTCCTCACCGACACGGAGGGCACCCTCGGCAGGGCCACCTTCACCTCGCTGTGGGCCCAGGGAATCACGCCGGACAAGGTGAAGGCGGGCGCCACCACCTGGGAGACCACCCAGCTCATGGCGGCCTTCTGGTGGGCGATCAACAAGGGCTTCGACGCCCACGACATGGACGTGGCACGCACCAACGCCCGTTACGGCATCGACCACTTCCGCTCGGCGCGGGACAAGACCAGCACGTCCAGCACCGAAGTCGCCGCGCACATCAAGGAGTACCAGTCGGCCGTCGGGCTGCAGCCGACCGGCATCGCCGACTGGGCGACCCTCAGGAAGATGATCGGCGGCAGCGTACGGCGATGAGCTGACGAGCGGGACACGCGAACGGACGAGGGGGCCACCCGCACGGGTGGCCCCCTCGACAACTCAGGGGCTCCCGTGCTCCCCGACCCCACGGCGCCCGTGGGAGCCCCCGGGCGGGGGCTCCCACGTCGATGACCTCACGGTGCCCAGGGCACTCCCGCGTCCATGACCAGCCGACCCGCCTTCTGGTACTCGCGCCGCGCCCCGGCCCGTACGTCCGCACCGGTCACGGCCGAGCCGCGCGCCGCCGCCAGGTATCCGGCCGTCACCGCGGCCGACCGGATCGCGCCGCCCGCGAGCGCGAACTCCTTGGCGCAGCGGGCGATCTCCTCGTCGACTCCCGCCGCCTTGGGCGTCCCCGCCAGGCAGGAGTGCCAGAGGGAGACGCGCTGCTCGATGTCCGGGAACGGGAAGTCCACGACCAGGTCGAGCCGGCGCGTGAACGCCTCGTCGATGTTGGCCCGGAGGTTGGTGGTCAGCACCGCGATCCCGGCGAACGCCTCAAGGCGCTGCAGCAGATACGCGCTCTCCAGGTTGGCGTACCGGTCGTGCGAGCTCTTCACCTCCGACCGCTTCCCGAAGACCGCGTCGGCCTCGTCGAACAGGAGCACGCAGTCCGTACGGTCCACCTCGACGAAGATCCGCTCCAGGTTCTTCTCGGTCTCCCCGACGTACTTGTCGACCACCGAGGACAGGTCCACCACGTAGAGGTCCAGGCCCAGTTCGCCCGCGACGACCTCGGCGCCCAGGGTCTTTCCCGTCCCCGACTCCCCGGCGAACAGGGCGACGACTCCGCGTCCCCGCCCGCCGCCGGTCCGCAGCCGCCACTCGCCGAGCACCCGGTCCCGGTTGCGGGCCCGGCCGGTCAGCTCACGCAGCAGCCCCAGCGGCTCCTCCGGCAGGACGAGATCGTCGAATCCGACGGCGGGCCGGATGCGGCGCGCGTGGCTGTCGAGGAGCGGCGCGGAGACGAGCCGGGCGCTGCGCTGCACCTGGGCGAGGGTCGGCGAGGTGCCCTCGAACGCCGCGAGCGCCCGCGCCGAACGGGCCGCCCGGCGGACCTGGTCGCCACTCAGGCGGTACGGTGCCGTGGCCTCGTCCAGATCGAAGTCACCGTCCAGAGAGCCGAGTTCGCGCTCCCACAGATCCTCCGGAGTCGCGGCGTCGCCGGGCGCGTCCAGCGCCAGCAGCTCCGCTTCCGGCGCCCACCGGGGGTCGGGCGCCTCGGTCCCGGCGAGGACCACCGTCGCACCGGCGGACGCCAACACCCGGACCAGAGGCCCGGGGCGCGGCGGCAGCGGCTCGACGACCACGGCGGCGCCACGCAGCCGCGCCTCGCGCAGCAGGGCGCGCGCCACGCCGTCGTCGACCGACTCCGGCCGGTACCGGAGCACGGGCCGCCCGGCGGCGCGCAGCGCGGCGACCACGGAGTCGGTGGCGGCGCCGGGGACACGTTCCCGCAGGTGTACGGTGACGGGCCCGGCGGCGGCGACGCGGTTACCGAGCGTCGTGCCCGCCCCGGCCGCCGCACCCGCCCCGGCAGCCGGGGGCGCCCCGTGGGGTGTCAGCAACTCCACGCCCACACCCGACAGTTCCGCGTCCAGTCGGCTGTCGTCGCCCAGCAGATGCGCCACCAGCCGCTCCGGCACGCGCAGGGCCCGTCCGGGCAGGGGGCGGTCCTCGTCCTCGACGACCAGCAGCCCCCCGGAGCGCAGCGGCGCCGCCGGGTGGAAGCGGTCACGGGCCGTCGGGTCCGCAGGGCCGGTGCCCGCGAGGTCGAGGGCCAGCGCCACGGTGGCGCGGCGCCGTCCGACGTCGTCGTTGAGGTACCCGTACAGCGTCTCGAAGCCCCGGTCCACATCGGGCGCGAGCGCCGCGATGAGGATGTGCGCGTCGAGCGGGGACAGCCCGAAAGCCCGGGCCAGGGTGGCGAGCCGGTCCGATCCGCCGATGTCCGGCAGGGGGACGGCGGTGCCGTGTCCTGCCGTACGCGCCGGATCCGCGGCGATCCGCCGGGCCGTCTCCTCGGTGACGTAGAGGCCGCGCAGCGGATCGCCCGCCGTGGGGTCCCCGGCGCTGCGGGTGTCCACGAGCGCGGCGACCCGGGCCCGGAGCGCGGCGATCAGCTCCGGAACGCCGGGTCCGCGCGTACCGTCACGGCTCTCGCGGTCGTCGCTCATGCCCCGGCCCCGCGCGTCGTGCCGGACGCGGTACCCGTGGTCACCGAGCGCCGCATCATCCGGGGCCTGGAGTCGCCGGGCGAGCCGCCGATCCCGCGCACGACGACCTCCGCGCCCTCGGTGACCGGCGGCGCCACCTCGTACACCGGGGTGACCGGGAACGGAGTGGTCACGACGACGTCGATCGAGGGCTTGAGCTCGCCGCCGAGCGCCGACCAGATGTCCGCGAGCGACCGCGACTCGGCGGGTGGCAGCGCGACGGAGAGCGGAAGGGACGTGGCGATCGGGCGCACCGACTCCGGCACCGCGTCGCCGGCCAGGACCTCGTGGGGGAGCAGCAGCGCCAGCGCGCCCGACAGGAGCCGGTGCTCGTCCTCCGGCCGGGACGTCCAGGCGGTCACCAGGTACGAGAGCCGGAACCAGCGCGGCGGCTGGCGTCGGCGCGTCACCATTCCCTGGGCGTCCCGCTCGGCGTAGGCGCCGCGCTCCCGCCGGGCCACGTCCTCCCGGATGTCGTACAGATAGGCGTTCAGCGTGGGGGCGTTGCGGCGGGCCGCCCAGTCCCGGGTCGGCGCGTCGAAGGCGATGTCGCCCGTGACGGCGGGCGCGAGCAGCCGGCGCAGTGCCTCGTCGATCTCGTGGATCATCAGATGTAACCTTCGCGGAGCGCGTACGCGACGGCATGCGCCCTGTTGGTGAGCTGGAGACGCGTCATCAGCGCGTGCAGGATGTTCTTGACCGTGCGCTCGGAATAGGCGAGCTTCTCGCTGATCTGCCGGGTGTCCAGACCCTCGGCGAGCAGCCGCAGGACGTCCACCTCGCGCGGCGCCATCCCGAACAGCGGCACCGCCCCGCCGGTGGACGTCCCCGCCGTCGTCGCCCGCTGAAGCCGCCCCACCTGGTTCAGCAGACGGCTGACGAGGTCAGGTGGCAGCTCGCCCTCGCCGCGCGCCGCGCTGTGCACGGCGCTCAGCAGCCGCTGCTCGGTGGCCTGGTGCCGCCAGATGATGGCGCGCACGCCGTACTCGACCACCGCGAGCAGGTCGGGCTCGCGGAGCTCGCGTGCGACGAGGACGACGCGCTGCTCCCGGCCGCGCAGCAGACGCCGCAGCTCGGCCGTGGTGGGTTCGTCGATCCGGTCCGCGAGCAGGACGGCGACCGCCGGGGCGTCCCGGCTGCCGTCGTCCTGCTCGGGGACGAAGTCGAGGGTCGGCTGGTGCCGCAAGTGGCTGATGAGGCCGGCCCGGCTGAGCGGGTCGGCTGCGTGGACGGAAACCGTCACCCGCTGGGTGAGCACGTCTGCTACCTGCTCTTTCCCGCGCGCCGCGTCGGTCCGTGAGTGGTCGAGCTCCCGGTCATGGCGATTAAGGCGGCCATGCCGGTGTCTCGCGGCCGCTGGTCGGCGCGCATGGTGGGTCCCCCTGTGCTCTGCTGGTCAGCGGCCGGGACACCGGCCACTGTGGTCCAGTCCAGGTTCCCTCGCGGTGCTGACGTCCCGCTGGCGTCGCGCTAACGTTCCGCTGCCGCCGTTCGGACTCCCCCCATTTCCCCCTGACATCCCTTCTCCCGTGTGGATCACGTCACGTGAGACCGGGCCGACACACCCCCGTACCACCCGCTCAACTTGCGGCGGTACCGAACCACTTCGGCAGGTGGGCGAGGAGATCTCCCTGGTCGTCACCGACCCATGCCACATGACCGTCCGGCCGCAACAGGAGCGCGGGGGCGTCCAGTTCCTCGCCGGTGCCGACGACATCCACGACGTGGTCGACCCGGTCGGCCCAGCCCTCCACGGAGAGCCGACCGCCCGTCTGATCGAGCAGGAGCCCGCGGCCGCCGTGCATCAGCTCGTACAGGCGCCCTCCCTGCTTCAGCTGCAGGTCCCGCATCCGCAGGCCGAGCAGTGCGTGACCCTCTCCGACGTCGTAGCGGACGCTGACCGCGTTGATCGACTCGGTCACGTACCGGTTGACCTCCTCGAAGTCCAGGAGTGTCGAGAACAGCTCCCGCAGCGCCTTCGCGCCCGGACTGTCCTCCAGGAGCACGCCCTGCGCGAGGGTGCTGGTCAGCACACGGTGGCCTTCCGGGTGCCGCTCGGCGTGATAGCTGTCGAGGAGGCCCTCCGGCGCCCAGCCGTTCACCTGGGCCGCCAGCTTCCAGCCGAGGTTGAACGCGTCCTGCACGCCGAGGTTGAGTCCCTGCCCGCCGGTCGGCGGATGGATGTGCGCCGCGTCGCCGGCCAGGAGCACCCGGCCGACCCGGTAGCGCTCCGCCAGCCGGCTCGCGTCGCCGAACCGGGAGAGCCAGTGCGGCGAGTGCGCGCCGAAGTCGGTACCCGCGACCTCCCGGAGCCGCTGCGTGAACTCCTCCAGGGTCGGCGTGGTCGGGCGGTCCTCGCTCACGTCCGCGGCGGGCACGATGACGCGGTACGTCCCGTCCCCGTTGGGGATGGTGCCGAACCGGACCTGGGTCTTGCGGACCTCCGCCGTCACCGCGGCCACCGTCGAGGGGTCCTCGGCGAGCTCCATCTCGCCGAGCAGCGTCTCGTTCCTGGCCGGTTCACCGGGGAAGCCGACGCCGAGCAGCTTGCGGACCGTACTGCGGCCGCCGTCGCAGCCGACGAGGTAGCGGGACCGCAGCCGGGTTCCGTCGGCGAGCTCGGCGGTCACCCCGTCCTCGTCCTGGCTCAGCCCGACCAGCTCGCTCCCGCGCCGGATCTCGACGCCGAGCTCGACGGCGTGCTCGGTGAGAAGCCGCTCGGTCACCGTCTGCGGGAGCAGGAGACCGTACGGGTGCGCCGTGTCCACCTGGTCCGGCCACGGCTTGGTGATGGCGGAGAAGAGCGCGCCGACCGAGAACGGTTCGCCGGCGGCGCGGAACCGGTCGAGCAGGCCGCGCTGGTCCATCACCTCGACGCTGCGCACGTGGATGCCGCGCGCACGCTGCTGCGCGGTCGGTTCGGTCAACTTCTCCAGTACGACGACGTGGACGCCGTGCAGCCGCAGTTCGGCGGCCAGCATCAGTCCGGTCGGTCCGCCGCCGGCAATGAGTACGTCGAGCATCATGAATATCCATTTCCGCAGTCCAGGCTTGGCCCGCTGATTCTGCGTCAGACCCGGGGCCTTGCCGCAAGTCCCCCCGTGGGCTATACCAAGGGCACTGTTAGCGGTTTCACCTCCCCTGATGTGGCCTCGCTCATGCTCATGGGCGAGGCTGGAACCCATGGAGATCAGAACGGGCCGCAGGAGCGATGCGACCGAGGTTGCCGCACTGCATGCCGAGAGTTGGCGTACGGCCTATGCGGGAATCATGCCCAGCAGTTTCTTGACCGGCCCTCTCCTCGAGAATCGACTGGAGCTTTGGCGCGGCCGACTTGACGAGCCGCATCCAGGGGCGGCGCTGTTCGTGATGGAAGGGGCGCCTGAAATAGAGGGTTTCGCGTATGTGATTCCTCAATCCGATGGTCGGCTCTTGTTGGACAACCTGCACGCTAGGCCGGGCCGCACCGGGTCCGGGTTCGGGGGCCGGCTGCTGTCGCACGCCTTGGCGTGGGCGGCCGATGAACACCCAGGCAGCGCGGTCTACCTGGAAGTGCTGCGCGCCAATACTCGCGCCATCGCCTTCTACGAGCGGCATGGTGCCCTTCGTACCGACGAGCGTGTCTGCCGGTTCGAGCAGGGCTTTGAGCTGCCCGAGCTCGAATACACCTGGCCTGTCGCCTCATCCGTGTAGGCGAGCATGGCGTGCACTCCTGGGGAGGGTCAGGGAGCCCTCCCCAGCACTTGACGCTTCCGCGTGCTCGCGCAGTCCTGGGACGAGCATCCGGATTACCGCGAGGAATGGCGCCCTTAGATCCGAGTCGAAGGTCTCCTCGGCCGCCCCGACGGCGACGTGACGGGGTGCCTTCCCCTCGTGGAAGGGGCGTTGTCAGTGCCGTGAGCAAGGATGTTCCTCATGACGACCCCTTCCGCCCTTGAGGCGTTCTCCAGCATGTCCGGCACCTCCGAGGCGTCCGGCCGTGCCGCGTACGAGGCCGCTCTCGACCACCTGCGCGAGGCGTCCCGTACGTACTACGGCGCGGGCTACAGCCTCATGGACGACGTCACGTACGACCGGCTGCGGCTGGAGGTGAAGGCCTGGGAGGAGCGCCACCCCGACGCCGTCGGCCCGGGGTCGCCCACCGACCAGGTCGCGGACGGCGCCGCTCCCACCGGAGACGTCGCGCACACCACGCGGCTGCTCAGCCTCGACAACGTCTTCACCCCCGAGGAACTCGCGGCCTGGGGCGCCTCGCTCAAGCGCCGCCTGGGCCACGAGCCGACGGGCGGCTTCACCGTCGAACCGAAGATGGACGGCGCGGCCATCGCCGCCCGCTACCGCGACGGACGTCTCGTGCAGGTCATCACCCGGGGCGACGGCACGCAGGGCGAGGACGTCAGCCACGTCATCGGCACCATCGTCGGCCTTCCCGAGCAGCTGCCCCTCCCCGTCACCTTCGAGGCCCGGGGCGAAGTCCTCTTCACCCAGCAGCAGTTCGAGGAGGCGAACGAACTGCGTACCGCGCACGGCGGCGCCGTCTTCGCCAACCCGCGCAACGGCGCGGCGGGCACCCTGCGGGCCAAGGACCGTCCGTACCAGCCGACGATGACGTTCTGGGCGTACGGCGCGGTCGAACTCGACGGCGAGGGCGAGGCGTTCCTCCCCGCCGGGGCCACGCACGCCGAGACGCTGGCCGCGGTGGCGCGGGCAGGCGTGGGGACGACGGCCGAGACCCCGGCCGGACTGCACGTCGTCGACACCCTCGACGAGGCACGGCGGAAGGTCGACGAGATCGCCGCCATGCGCGCCCGGCTGCCCTTCGGCATCGACGGCGTCGTCATCAAGGCCGACAGCGTCGCCGAGCAGACGGCCGTGGGAGTCGGCAGCCGCTTCCCGTACTGGGCCGTCGCCTACAAACTCCCCGCCGTCGAGCGGCAGACCGTGCTCCGGGACGTGATCTGGGAGGTGGGCCGGACGGGCGTGCTCGCACCCACCGCCGTGCTCGCCCCGGTGGAGCTCGACGGATCCACGGTCACCCGCGCCACCCTGCTTCTGTCGGGGAGCGCGATTCTGCGCGGCTGAGTGAGTCTCAATCGGTGCAGCTCAGATGCCTTACGCGTCGGAGGTTATCGAGTGCAACAGATGTTGTGCAAGAGTGTCACGCTAACCCCGAGAAGATGGTCGACTGCTCGACTGACGTCACCTCAGCCTCTCTTCCTCTGGTGTAGATTCCATCGGTTGCTGGGGGGCAGCAGGAGGACCGTTGGCGGCTCGACAGGGTGCCCGCTGACCGCGGCTACGACCGCAATAGATCAACGCCTGGTCCAGGCGAAGGGCATCACACCTGTCATCGCCAGGCTGTCCGGACTCGGAGCCCACCGCTGGATGGTCGGGCGGGCCATCGCCTGACTGCCACCTTCGCCGAGGACAACGCGACCCATCCCTGGCCGCCACCTCCAACGTCCTTGCGCGCCCTATCAGACCCTGGCGTGGCGCCCAGCGACGTGAAGATCAGCAGTCACATGGCTACTCTGAGAGGAGAGGGCCGCGAGGTCCTGGAAGTCAGACCGATGGTACGCGGCGCCGCCTTACCAACGGCATCCGAGGCCGAGCCATGGAATATCAAAAGCTAGCTCCGCTGCTTAGGATTGCCTACAAGGAGTACCTTGATGGGGATGTTCAAACTCTAAGAAGGCGATCCAATGCTCTAGGTTTCGCACACGTCGATGAAGCTATCGAGAATTCTCTGATGCTCATTTCTCTGGAGTGCGATCCGGGCGCCTCCCTTGATGAGCTCTGCGACGACTTTGGATTAATCCTACGGCGCGGCAGCGGTGCGTCCATACGCACGGGAATAGCACCCATCAGCTCCATCTCTGCCATTACTGACTCCCCGAGCGTGAGGTACGTCGCCTCTTCGCCGCCGCTGCGATCCAAAATAGATGATGCAGCCAGAACGATTGGGATTAATCCCTTAAGAGGCAGAGGCGATAACCCCGACCTGGATGGATCGAATGTCATCGTCGGGATCATTGACTCGGGGATTGATGCAGGCCACCCGGCCTTTCAGGGGCGAATCGACAGGGTCTGGGATCAGAGCGTCCCCGGGGATGGCGTCCCAGGGGCAGCCTATGGAGTCGAGCTGACAGGACCTCAAATCCACCAGTGCAGGGACGTCGACGGGCACGGGACACATGTGGCTGGAATTGCAGCTGGCGCCGGCCTCTATCTCGGCGTCGCACCTGCTGCGCGGCTTGTGATCGTAAAGTTGCCCGAGGTGAAGTCTGGCAATATGCTGCTAGATGGAGTCGACTACATTTTCAGGTATGCCGACCAGGTCGAGATGCCTGCCGTAGTTAACATAAGCCTCGGTAATCACTTTGGCCCCCACGATGGCACAAGCCACTTCTCAGGGCGAGTCAACGAACTGACCGAGGAGGGGCGAATTATTTGCTGTGCGGCAGGAAATGAGGGCCTCGATGTCATTCATTCTGGGCCGACGCTTGTGGATGGAAAAGTCAGCGACGTATATCTGCACCCAGTTAAGGGCGATACTTATGTTTCCGGGTGGTACTCCGCAGAGGACGACATAGGCGTGTCAGTAGTATCCCCTTCTGGGGGTACCACTGACATCGAGCATGGGCAATACTCTGCCAGCGCCTGGACGTTTCCCGATGGGACGGTGGAAATTTCCCGGGGAGATGGCCCGGGTGGCGATCGTAGTATTGAGCTAGTTTTTAAGAACGTCAGGCCTCACGATTTTATGGGCACGCAAGTCGTTTGGAACATTCGCCTACACGGCCGGGCAATTAGAAAAGGTCGAGTCGATCTTTGGGTGGAAGACGAAGGTGGGTCGCGATTCGCTGGACCTGACGCAAACTCATCCATGACGGTGTGTCAACCTGCTGACGCAAACTCCGCCGTTGCTGTTGCTGCATACACGACGAAAGTTGGGTGGACTAGCGCCAACGGCGCACGAATGAAAGCCAGGTTCAAACTTAACGACGTCTGCGATTTCAGCAGCGAGGGGCCGCGTCGCGATGGTGCTAGCAAGCCAGATGTGACAGCCCCTGGGGCGGTAATAGTTTCTTGCCGTTCGAACCATGCTCAGATGGATGCACATAGCGTGATTGACGCCGAGCATTGCGTTATGTACGGAACCAGCATGGCGGCCCCGTTTGTCTCAGGAGCCGTGGCCCTCATGCTGCAGGCGGACCCAACGCTTGCCCCTGCGGCTGTCATCAGTAAGCTTAGTGCCCTCAGCTCCGTGCCTGCCCATCCATCAGGCACGTTCCACCCTAAGTGGGGGTATGGGCTTGTGGATCTATCCCAAATCTGAGGGGCTAGACGTGAGTCAGGGGAAGCTCAGGGGGCGGCTGCGGCTAGCGTTGATGTCTCCCGCAGATGCCAGCGATGACCGGCTGCTGGTCTACATTGAGCTTGCAGACGTTCCGTCCCCTGAGCAGGTTGCTTTGCTGCGCCAGGTTGGCGCCACCGGAACGATCGAGGGCCACAAGATCATTACCGCGTCGATGAGCAAGGGCGAGATCGAGCCCCTCTCCCGCGAGCCGTGGGTGATATCAATATCACTCTCCGAAATGCTGCGGATGCTTTCTTCCGAGCCGGCCAGTCACTCGGCTACTTGAGAGCCGGGACGTCTCCTGCCCGCTCATTAGGTGGTCTGGCCGCTGCAACTGATCTTCGGGCTCTGGAGACCTGTGGATGGTCACGCATGGCGCGTCCAGTGAATCAGACCACGTAGCTTCGCATAGTAGTCACACACCGTCTCCAGGGCGAAGATGATGTGATCATCGGGCACTGCTGGCCTGGGTCGAGTCGACGGCCGTGGACCTGGGTGGAGAGCTGAGAGGGACGCCTCCCCAATGACGGGAGGCGTCCTCTGGTGGTCAGCCAGCCTGGTTGAGGGCTCGAGTCAGTTCGCGGTTGGTGGACCGGGCTGCGTCCAGATCCTCCACGGCCTCATCGAGCTTGAGCTTGAGGTCTCCCCTTTCCTGCTCAAGTTGGACGATTCTCTGCTGGAGCTTGTCTACGCCGTCGGGGGCACCGAGTCCGGATTCGCTCCAGGTCTGCTCGCCCATGAGCTGCGACAGCCGCTGCTCCAAGAGGCCGATCCGGCCCATCAGTCTTGCGTTGCGCTCATTCGCGGCGGCCAGATCGGCCATCAAGGAGGCCCGTGAGACCCCGGCTCCCTTCACAGCGCCTTCGGCAGGGCTCTGCTCAGCTGTATGGATCTGTGTCAGCAGGTCGCGGTGGCGGTAGAGGAACGTGCGGTCAACGCCCGCGCGTCGGGCCACTGCGGTCACCGATACCTCCTCGCCCGCGGCCTGGAGGTCGCGAAGCGACTGCTCGACCCGAGTGCGGCGGCGCTCGGTGTCGGCCTGCCGGCCGCGGACCATGGCGTCCGTGCGGGGGGAGCCGGTCTTGCTCATCGGTCAGGGCCTCTCCGGTCGAACGTCCGGCAACGGCTGGCGGACGCTGGGCATGCCGAGCATGACAGCCCTACTCTTGCGGATCGTCACCATCGCCTCCTGCACCTGGTCCTGTTCGTCTGGCGCGAGCTCGGCCAGCGTGTCCTTCACGTTCGCGACCAGCCGCCGGACCCGCCGGATCTCCTCGTGCGAGGGCATCGCCTCCGCCTTGGCCCACTCGTCAGCCGTGGTCATCGCGGCGATCCGCTCGCGGGTCTGCAGCAAGCTCGACAGATACGTCTCCAGCTCGGGCAAGTACGACACGTCGGTGCTGAAGTGGTCGCAGCCCGCGCAGCGGAACCGGATCGGGCAGTCGCCCCCGCCCGCCTGGACGTTGGATGGCTCGCTGCATCGGCCGAACGGCACCGCGACCGCTTCCAGGTTCTGCCGCACGTGCTCAGAGTCCAGCAGCTGCTTCGCCTCCCGCCAGATACGGTTGCCGTGGCGGTCGAAGTGGAACCTGGCGACCGCGTCCACCGCCTTGCGAGTCCGCTCCTCGGTGATCCGGTAGTACCGGCGCGTCGACTCCAGAAGATCATGGTTCATGAGCTTGCGGAGCTGGTCGATCGGCACTCCCGCGTCTGCGTGCCGCTGGGCATAGCTGTGCCGGTAGGCGTACATCACGACCTTGGACCGATCGAACTCTGTTTTGCCGTCCTCCAGCAGCAGCAGCGGCGGCATAGCGGCCACCCAGTCGACGTGCCGGTCGCCGACCGTGCCCATCGCGATGGACTTGGTGCCGCGCGGGTTGCGGATCGGCGCCGGCAACAGTGCGAGTTTGGCTGTCGGCGTGTCCGGGAACCGTTCGCGAACCCGCTGCTGTTGGGCTCGGATCAGGTCAGCGGTCGCCTGCACGATGGGCAGTCGCAGACCGAGCCGCTTGCACTTGTATGTTCGTCCAGATCAGCTCGAACTTCCCCGTCGAGTCGGTGACCAGGCAGTCCCACTCCAGTGTGCAGATCTCATCGGGCCGCCGCCCAGTATCGATCATCAAGTCGATGGCCACCCTGACTTCGGGCGAAGACATCTTCTCCAGGACGTCCAGGTATCCACAGACTTGCCGCATCACCCCTGGCGGTAGGTCCCGGGGCTTCTTGCGCTTGTCCTCCTTGGGGATGTCCACAGCGCGCAGGGCGAAGTCCTCTGAGACGCCGGCCATTGGCCCGCCTGGGCGGGTCGCGCCCAGAGCCCGGGTGCCGTTCAGGACTTTGCGCAGCATCCGGCAGGTATTCCGGCGCAGGTTCTCTGTCATGTCGTCGTCCTGGCGGCTCACCTGGAAGGTCAGTCGGCCCAGGAAGTTCTCGATGTCTGCCCGAGCCAGGCCAGTCGCCACGTCACCGCGGTCCTCGCGGTGGGCACGCAGGCTCGTCGACAGCCGCCCGGCCGAGTTGATGTGGGCCTGCAGGAACCGGGTGGCGCTCTTGCCGTGGTGGCGGGGCAGCTCGTCGACGGTCCACATCATCACTGCCTCACGCAGCCACCCCTGGCTGATGCAGGTGAAGTCCAGCACCCCTCGATGCCCCCACGCCCGCGCGTCCCAGCGGTCGGGTTTGCGTCGCTCCACCTCGGGGTCCAGTAGTGCGTGCACCACATGGTCCCGCAGCAACCGAGTGTTGAGCGCTGCGGTGTTCTTCCGGTCCGGGCCGATGTCCTCGGGGAGGCTCATCAGCGACGTCAACTCCTGGCGGCGAATCCAGTTGACCGCCGACCGCAGGATGTGGGGCGGGACCTTGATCTCGTGTCCGATGCGTTCCTGCAGAGCGAACAGCACTTGGGCCACCACCAGTGGAGCCAGCCCCAGCAGGGGCACCTCCCCGGGATACGACGGCGCCGGGGCCTCCGTCCGCACCCACCGTGCTTCGTCGGCTGCCTCCGGCTCGCCGTCCCGCACGAGCCGCTTCCACTTGGTCATGTGTGCCTGGCAGTACGGACTTGTCGTCAGTTCCCGCTCTCGCAGGCACGCGACCACCCCGCAACTCCCCAGCGGAGGCATCGGTTTGACCGACGGATGAGCGAAGAACTCCTCCTGCGGCAAGCCGAGTTTGCGGAACCGGCTGCGATGCGGCCCGCACAGTTTGGCAACTGAACTGGCCCACATCCGCGCGCAGCTGGGAACCGCACAGCGCTGCCGTGGCTGCTTCTTCTCGGCTGCCTGACTGACCAGGAAGTCCTCCATCGAGAGCTTGGATCGGTTCCAGCTCTTCTGGCAGGAGTGGCACAACCCCGACAAAAGGGTCGCCCCCGCCTCGCACTGAGAGTTGACGCACGGAGCCCACGCCAGAAGGGTGTGGCCCGGCTTGATGACCAGCGTCTGCCGGTCCTCGTCCCAGCCAGCCTCGGCCAAGAACTGCGGGTCCAAGCGCGCTCTGAAGCGTTCCAGCTCCGGCGAGGAGGTATACGACGCTTCCACGCCATGAACAGTGCCAGCCCTCATCGCTGCACCTGCGTGTCTGTGTCCAGCAGGCGCGGAGACGGGACCCGCTCGACGGCCGCACGCAGCCGTTGGGGATCCGGATGCAGATAGGGAGCAAGCGATTCGGGCGACTCATGGCCCATCAGCTCCGACAACTCGTCCCACTCCGCGCCCGCATCTCGGGCGTTGCTGGCGAAGGCGTGGCGGAGTTGGTGGGGTCGGACCCTTCGCGCCAGGCCGGCCCGTTCGCTGAGTGCGGTCAGCAGTTCGTTCACGGCCCGCGGTGGCATCGGCGCCCCCAGCGGAGCCCGGAACAGGTTCACGAGCACGAAGTCGCATGCCGCAGCTGCCCGGCAGGCCAGCCGCTCCATGGCGTAGTGGTCGTGAGCCCGCACCAGCAATCCGTCGACGGGCACGACACGCTCGCGTCGGGACTTCGCCCACGCTCCGTTCGGGTTCAACTCCCGCCGCACCACATGCAGGTGGGCTCGGGAGACCTGGCAGCCCAGCGAGGAGGAGTCGAGCAGAAAATGCATGTCCTCCCGCCGCAAGCCCACCAGCTCACCCCGCCGCAGACCGGAACGGGCCATGAGCAGGATCATCAGCCGGTCACGGGCCGACCGACAGGCTCGAAGCAGTGCCACGATCTCCTCATCGCTCGCCCGGTCCACCGGCCGCTTCGGTTCCTTCATGCGATGCCGGGCCCCGAGCCGCAGTTCCGTCCCGGCGTTCTCTCCCCGAGCCACGGCCGGCAAATCCGCCGTCGACGCAAGATCGAACAGCACGGGAAGCACCCATCCCGGGGCGTCCTTGTGCGTGACAGCCTCCGCGACCATCCCCCGCACTGCGGTCAACACTGCATTGACGCGCTTCTCGCTCCGGGCCGGCTTCGCGCCAGGACCGAGCATCAGCGCCGCCCCCAACGACGGCTCGACACCGGAGACTGATTTTGGCGCGTACCGCAGCCACGTCATGAACAGGCCCAGATCCGGCGCCGCGGTCCGCCAGTCGCGATCCGTGCGTGCGCACCAGCGCAGGAACAGTGCAAGCGCGTACGCGTACGTCTCCGTCGTCGACTCGGCCCCGTTCTTCCCGAAGCGCACGTGCCGCAGAAACCTGTCCGCAGCCGCCACCGGGACCAACGACTCGTCCAACACGGTCCAGTACCGCTGCCCTGACGGCAGGGTCACCGCGAATGCTCTCACCTGGTGTTCTCCCTCGCGTGGTGTACGTCTCGCAACGTGAGCTACACCTACACAAAGGTGTTGCGTACAGACCCTGTAGAGACTCCCATGCCACGTCACACCACAGAGCAGTGGCCCCTACAAAACCCTGCACAACCCGGCCGACATCCTGCGGCGCGACCTCCACCTCGGCGACACCGTGACCGTCCACAAGGCCGGCGACATCATCCCGCGTGTCCAGGCCGTCGTCGTCGAACTCCGCCCGCAGGACGCCACGCCGGTCCCGCTGCCCGAGCAGTGCCCCCACTGCGGCGGGGACATCGACAGGAGCCAGGAGCGGTGGCGCTGCGCGAAGGGCACCGCCTGCGCGCTCGCGCCGCTGATCGAATACGCCGCCGGGCGCGACATCCTCGACATCGACGGTCTGGGCAGGAAGTACGTCGACGCACTCATCGCCGGCGGGGACGTGCAGGACGTCGCCGACCTGTTCACCCTCACCGAGCAGCAGCTCACCGCCGCTTCCGGCAGCGCCAAGCGGGGCGCGAAGCTGGCCGAGCAGATCGAGCTCGCCAAGTCCCGCCCCCTCAGCCGGGTCTTCTGCGCACTGGGCATACCCGGCACGGGCCGCAGCATGTCCCGCCGCGTCGCCGCCCACTTCGGCACCATGGAGGCCATCCGGGCGGCCGACGCGGAGACCCTGCAGGACGTCGAGGGCATCGGCACCGAGAAGGCCCCGGTCATCGTCGAGCAGGTCGCCGCACTCGCCCCGGTGATCGACAAGCTGATCGCGGCCGGCGTCACCATGACGGAGCCGCGGCAGCCGGCGTCCGAGCAGTCCGCCGAGGGCCCGCTCACCGGCGCGACGGTCGTCGTCACTGGCAGGATGACCGGACCGCTCGACGGCTGGGGGCGCTCCGAGATGGGCGCGCTCATCGAGAAGGCGGGCGGCCGAGTGGGCAGCGGCGTCAACTCCCGGACCACCTATCTGGTCGCCGCCCCGTCAGCGAGCGGCAAGCCGAGCTCGAAGGCGGTCAAGGCCCAGGAGATCGGCGTCGAGGTCCTCACCCCGGAGGCCTTCGCCGCGCTCACCGCCGCCTACCTGGACTGAGTACGCGGAGCGCGGCCGACGGGCCCGCCCGGCACCGGCGGACGATCACGCACGGCCGAGGGCCCCCATGCCAGAATGAGGACCTCTTCGTTCGTCCCGCGGTCCGTTCGCCCGCCGTCGTGCCCCGGACACCGGCCCCACCCCACCGAGGTTCCCGTGACCAGACCCGTTGCCCGTCAGCCGCTGCGGCGCAATGCGCGGTCCAACCGGGCGCGCATCCTGGCCACGGCCCGGCGGGAGCTCGGACGGAACCCGGACATCACCCTGGAGGAGCTGGCGCGGGCCTCGGGAGTCGTACGGCGCACGCTCTTCGGCCACTTCCCCGGGCGTGAGGCCCTGTTGGAGGCCCTCGCCGAGGAGGCGTCCGAGACGCTGCGGAGTGCGCTGACGGCCGGTGCGCGGCCGGGGGAGCCGGCCGACCGGGCGCTCGGGCACTTCGTGTTCTCGATGTGGCCCGTGGGGGACCGTTACCGGATGCTGCTGGCGCTGGCCCGACGCGACCTGGGCGCCGAGCGTGTGGCCGAGATCCTGGCCCCGGCCCGCGCCGTGTGCACGGCCATCCTGGAGCGGGGCCAGCGGGACGGAGTCTTCCCGGCACACCTTCCGCCCGCCGTGATGAGCGCCGGGCTGGAAGGCCTGATGGTCGCGCTCCTGGAGGCGGTCAACACCGGGGAGCTGACGGACGCGGGGGCCCCGGTCGCCGTTGCCGTACTCGTCGCCGCCGGTGTGCCGGAGGAGAAGGCGCGTGTCGTGGTCGACGACATGGCGCCGGTGGCGCTCCCGGAGATGCCCGCCGCCGAGTGATCCGCGGCCGGCCCGGCCGTGGGATCCGCCCGTTGTCGCCCCAGCCCCGACCCATCCGCCCGCTGTCGACTCTGCCCCGGCCCATCCGCCCACTGTCGACTCAGCCCCGACCCATCCGCCCGCTGTCGCCCCATCCCGGCTCATCCGCACCCAGTCGACTCCCTGCCCCGGCCCATACGGCCGGGGCAGAGTCGTTCTCGGCCGCCTCGGCGAAGGGGAGGAACGCGAGTCACCTTATTTGCACGTCCATGGGCAACGAATTAGTCTGCTCATCAATGGGCAATTAACTCGTGCCGCTAGGAGCCCCCCATGCCACCCTTCCTGAACACCCCCGTCGAGAAATCGGCCGGGCCGTACGCGCGGCGCTGGTGGGCCCTGCTGGTCCTGTGTCTGAGCCTGCTGATCGTCGTCATGGCGAACACGTCGCTGATCGTCGCGGCCCCGGACATGACACGGGACCTCGGTCTCAGCAGCAGCGACCTGCAGTGGGTCATCGACGGATACACCGTCCCGTACGCGGCGCTGATGCTGGTCCTCGGCTCGATCGGCGACAAGTACAGCCGCCGAGGTGCTCTCGTCACCGGCCTCGTGGTCTTCGCGGCCGGTTCCGTGCTGGGCAGCCTCGTCCACGAGACCTCGCTGGTCATCCTCGCCAGGGCGGTCATGGGCATCGGCGCCGCCGTCGTCATGCCGGCGACCCTGTCCCTGCTGGTCGCGACGTTTCCCCGGCGCGAGCGCGCCCGGGCCATCACGGTCTGGACCGCCACCTCGGGACTGGCCATCGCCGTCGGCCCGCTGGTCGCCGGCTGGCTCCTGGAGGACCACGGCTGGGGCTCCACGTTCCTGATCAACGTCCCCATCGCGGTCCTCGCCGTCGTCGGCGCGCTCTTCCTGGTGCCTCCGTCGAAGGCGCAGGGCATGGGACGGATCGACTACGTGGGCGGACTCCTGTCCATCGTCTCCGTCGGGGCCCTGGTCTACGCGACCATCGAGGGCCCGCACTTCGGCTGGGGCGCCGGCCCGGTCACCGCCGCCGCGGTGGCGGCCGTGGGCCTGGTGGCCTTCGTCCGGTGGGAGTTGCGACACCCGCACCCCATGCTCGACGTCCGGAAGTTCCGGACGCGCTCCTTCAGCGGCTCCATGCTGGCGGTGCTGTTCTTCTTCTTCGGCACCTTCGGTGCGATCTACTACGCGACGCAGTTCCTGCAGTTCGTCCTCGGCTACGGAGCGCTCGAAACCGGTGTACGGCTGCTGCCCCTGGCCGGAGCCGTGTTCGTCGGCGCGGCGGCGACCGGCCGCCTGACGCCGAAGCTGGGAATGAAGGTCACGGTCGTGGCCGGCATGGCGATCGGCACGGCGGGCGTCTTCCTGCTCACGGCGATCGACACGGGCTCGACGTACGCCGACTTCCTGGCGCCGATGACGATGCTGGGACTGGCGATCGGACTGAGCGTCTCGCCCGCCACGGACACCATCATGAGCTCCTTCCCCGAGTCGGAGCTGGGGGTCGGCGGGGGAGCCAACGACACCGCGCTGGAGCTCGGCGGCTCACTCGGCATCGCGGTGCTGGGCTCCCTGCTCGGTACGGCCTACCGGGATGAGCTGGCCGACCTGGTCGGCAACCGCCTCCCCGCCGCCGCGCTCCACACGGCCCAGGACTCCGTCGGCGCCGGTCTCGCGGTCGCGGAGCGGGTCGCCCAGGACCCGGCCGCGGGACCTGAGCAGGCCCAGGCCCTCGTCGGCGCGGTGCACGAGTCCTTCGCCCACGGCGTCGCCGCGACCAGCCTCGTCGGCGGGATCATCATGGCCGTCGGCACCTTCATCGTCCTCGCCGTCCTGCCCGGCCGCCGGGGCGCGGCGCAGGACCGGCCCGAGGGCGAGGCGGCGGAGCGGGACGCCGGGCACGTGGACTTCACGGCGCCGGCCGCGCGTTAGCCCTTCGTACGACCGCGCGGAGTTCACGGCGCCGGCCGCGCGCCAGCCCTTCGTACGACCGCGTCGAGCTGGGCGCCTGCGCTGTCCAGGAGCATCTCCAGGGCCGCCGGATAGGCGCTGTGGTTCATGCGCGCGGCCAGCAGGTCGGCGGTGGCGGCGATGTGCGGGTGCGAGGCCTCCGGCACCTGGGCGTAGGCCGATTCCCACATGCGCTCGTCCGCCTCCCGGGCGGCCGCGGGCAGGGCGAGCGAGGCCGCGTCCAGGGCCGCGAAGGCGAGGCTCTGGTCGATGAAGGTGTGGTAGATCCGTACGGCGTCGCGGTCGGGGAACCCCGCGGTACGCAGCACGGCGAGGATGGCCTCGTCCGCGGCGATCTCCTGCTCCCGCCCCGTCACACGGCTGGCGGTCAGCACGGCCGCCTGGGGGTGGGCGAGGTACGCGCGGTGAATGCGCAGGCCGAGCCGGCGCAGGTCCTCGCGCCAGTCACCGGTGGCCTTCCAGCCGTTCAGGGCCCGCCCGATCAGTTCCGCGCCGATGGCCAGGGTCAGGTCGTCCATGCCCGCGAAGTACCGGTACAGGGTGCTGGGATCGGCGCCGAGCGCGAGACCGAGGCGGCGGGCGGTGAGCCCCGCGCCGCCGTGCTCGGCCAGCATCCGCAGGGCCGTCTCCACGATCAGCCGTTCCGAGAGCACGGCGCCGTTCTTCGTCGGACGCCGCCGTCGCCGTGCCGACTCCGGCACCACCTGCTTGCCCATGACATGCCCGCCCTTCCCGTCGGACCCGCACCTTATGCCAACGCCATAGACGTTAGCGAGGGGCGAGGGGTTTCATCACCTGCACCAGAGGTCACAGCCTCGGAGAGGGAGATTCCTGTCATGCGTGTACTGCTCGTCGGCGCCGGTGGAGTGGGCACCGCGATCACCCGGATCGCGGCCCGCCGTACGTTCTTCGACCACATGGTCGTCGCCGACTACGACCTCGCCCGTGCGGAGGCGGCCGTCGCCGCCCTGGAGGACGGCGGATCCCGGTTCAGCGCCTGCCGAACGGACGCCTCCGACGAGGCGGCCGTCGCCGCCCTCCTCCGGGAGCAGCGCTGCGACGTCCTCCTCAACGCCACCGACCCGCGCTTCGTCATGCCCCTGTTCAACGCCGCCGCCTCGGCGGGCGCGCACTACCTCGACATGGCGATGTCGCTGTCGAAGCCGCACGCCGAGCGGCCGTACGAGCTGTGCGGGGTCAAGCTCGGCGACGCGCAGTTCGAGCAGGCCGAGCAGTGGGAGAAGGCCGGCCGGCTCGCGCTGGTCGGCATGGGTGTCGAACCCGGTATGTCGGACGTCTTCGCCCGCTACGCGGCGGACGAGCTCTTCGACACCATCGAGGAGATCGGCATCCGTGACGGCGCCAACCTCACGGTCGAGGGGTACGACTTCGCGCCGTCGTTCAACATCTGGACGACCATCGAGGAATGCCTCAACCCGCCCGTCGTCTACGAGGCCGACCGTGGCTGGTTCACCACCGAGCCGTTCAGCGAGCCCGAGGTCTTCGACTTCCCGGAGGGCATCGGCCCCGTCGAGTGCGTGAACGTCGAACACGAGGAGGTCCTGCTCGTACCGCGCTGGATCGACGCGGCACGGGTCACGTTCAAGTACGGGCTCGGTGAGGACTTCATCGGCAAGCTCAAGACCCTCCGCGCACTGGGCCTGGACGGCACCACCCCCGTCACGGTGGCCACGGACCTCGGCCCGGCGAAGGTCTCGCCCCGCGACCTCGTGGCGGCGGTGCTGCCGGACCCGGCGACCCTGGGCGACCGGATGACGGGCAAGACCTGCGCGGGCACCTGGGTCAAGGGAGTCAAGGACGGCGAGCCCCGCGAGGTCTACCTCTACCACGTCGTCGACAACCAGTGGTCGATGAGCGAGTACGGATGCCAGGCCGTCGTGTGGCAGACCGCGGTCAACCCTGTGGTCGCCCTGGAGCTGCTGGCCTCCGGCGTCTGGTCCCGGTCCGGCGTCCTCGGCCCGGAGGCCTTCGACCCGCGCCCCTTCCTGGAGCTGCTCACCGCGTACGGATCACCCTGGGGCATGCGCGAGCAGTGACACCGGCCGTTCCCTCTTCCCCCGCCCGCGGCCACGACGGACCGGAGCGTCACGCTCCGGTGGTACGTGACGCCGTGGCGGGTGGTCGTAGGCTGAATCCGCACGCGACGCAGACGGGCAGGAGGCCTCAGGTGGCAGGGACGACGGAGGCCGGGACGACGGTCGCCGAGGTGCTGGCCGAACTGGCCGCGCTGGAGGACCCGCGGGCCCGCGAGGTGAACGAGCGGCACGGTGACGATCACGGGGTGAACCTCGGTAAGCTGCGCGCGCTCGCGAAGCGGCTGAAGACCCAGCAGGAGCTCGCGCGCGGGCTCTGGGAGACCGGCGACACCGCGGCGCGCCTGCTCGCGCTCCTGATCTGCCGCCCGAAGGCCTTCGAGCGGGACGAGCTGGACGCCATGGTGCGTGAGGCGCGCACGCCCAAGGTGCACGACTGGCTCGTGAACTACGTGGTGAAGAAGAACCCGCACGCAGAAGAGCTGCGCCTGGCCTGGTCCGCCGATCCGGATCCCGTGGTCGCGAGCGCCGGCTGGACGCTGACCACCGAGCGTGTGGCGAAGAAGCCCGAGGGTCTCGACCTCGAAGGACTGCTCGACGTCATCGAGGCGGAGATGAAGGACGCCCCGGACCGCCTGCAGTGGGCGATGAACCACTGCCTGGCCCGGATCGGGATCGAGCACGCCGAGCACCGCGCCCGCGCGATCGACATCGGCGAGCGCCTGCAGGTACTCAAGGACTACCCGACCTCCCCGGGCTGCACGTCACCGTTCGCTCCCGTCTGGATCAGCGAGATGGTGCGCAGGGGGAGCGCGTAGGACGCGCGGAGCGCCCGGATCGGCCGCTGCGGCGGCCACCCGGGCGCTGGTCAGCGAGCGACGGCCTCCGCCGTGACGCTCGCCGTGACCGCCGTTGCCATGACCTCCGTCGCCATGACCACGGCCACGCCGGCGGCTGTCAGCCGGTGCGGCCGGGGGTCTCGCCGGTCTTGTCCGTGATCCCGCGTGCCAGGATGGCGGTGGTGGCGGTCACCTGGCCGGACGATGCCCACGGCATGTCCTGGACCATGACGCCTCGCTCACCGAGGAATTCCAGGGTCTTCTTGTCGAAGATCCATTCGGTGCGCTCGCCGGCGTGGACGCGGGCGACGGCGACACCGTGGCGGCCGGCCGCGTCCACGGAGTCGTCGACGACGGTGACGCCGGGGATCCTGGCCGCGGCCTTGTACAGGGCGGCACTGACCTTCGGCGGCGCCAGCTGCTCGCGCAGCAGGTCACCGATCGTCACGAACGCCATCTGGTCGGGCCCGGGCCCCGAGCCCTTGGTCTCCGCGTAGATCTTCTCGAGCAGCGCGTCGGGGTCGGTGGGCAGCGACTCCAGGTAGCGGTACGTAGGGCTGTTGAGGGTCGGCGCGGGGTTGCCGACCGGATGGTCGGAGACGGGCCGGCCGGCCTTGTCCACCTCGTCGGCCAGCACGATGTTCTTGCCCCTCTCGCGGAGCAGGCCGGGGACGCTTCCGTCGACCGAGAGCCAGATCTTCCGGCTGTGCGGCGTGTCCAGACGCATGACGGTCTCGTCCGCGCTCTGGCTGGACCAGGCCACCGTGCTGGAGACGTAGACGTACTGGTCGTCGCGGACGGCGGGCGCGGGCCTCGCCGCGGCGACGGTGGCGATGCGGTCCAGCAGCACCGCTGCCGGCGTCGCCTGGCCACCCGTCCTGCCGGAGGCCGAGCCGGAGCTGTCGGGGGTGACGGCGGCGAGCGGGTCGGCGCCGGGCCGCGGGTCGAGCTGACCGCCCGTCGCCAGCGTGACGGCCAGGGCACCCGCGGCGAGCGGGACGGCGGCGATCGTCAGACGGCGGACCCCGAAGCGGGGCTTGGCGGCGGCGGGAGCGGCGTCCTGCCGGAACTCGCGCAGCAGCTGGTCCTTGAGGAGCTGATGGTGGCGGCCGGGCCGTTCCCGCTCGGCCGGGACCGGCAACAGCCGGGCGATCTCGTCGTGTTCGGCCGGGGTGGGCCGGGGCGGGGTGGTGCTCATCGGGCGTCCTCCTGGGTGGGCCGGACCGCGGGGACGCGGTCACCATCTATCTGTCCGCGACCCGGATCCGAGTTCCCGGTCCGTGACGAGAGGCCGGTGGCGGCGGCGTACTTGTGGAGCTTCTTGCGCGCGCGCGAGAGGCGCGAGCGGACGGTTCCCACAGGGATGTCCAGCGCCTCGGCGGCGGCCGCGTAGTCGAGACCGGACCAGATGCAGAGGGCGACCACCTCGCGTTCCGGGCGTCTCAGCCGGGAGAGCGCCCCCTGCAGCGCCGCCACCCGGCCGGCGTCGTCGATCCGGCCGACCAGCTCCTCGGCGAAGTCGGGGAACACCTCCTCGCGCGGCAGGCGGTGCAGGGCGGCCTCGTGGCGACGGGCGGCCCTGCGTGTGTTCCGTACGACGTTGGTCGCGATCCCGAGCAGCCACGGGCGCAGGGACCCTCCGTCAGGGTCCACCGACTGCCGCAGCCGCCAGGCTTCCAGGAACGTCAGCGACAGCACGTCCTCGGCGGCCGACCAGTCGCCGGTCAGTCGGAAGGCGTGGTTGTGCACCGCCCTGGCGTACTCGTCGAAGAGGGACCCGAACGCATCGGAGTCTCCCGCTCGTATTCGGGCCCGCACACTCATCTCCATATCAGCGGACTGTCCGACCGACCCGAAAGGGTTCCCGGAACGTGACGCACGCCACAGCCGCCCCGATGTCGGCCCTGCCGTGGCCCGACCCCCTGCCCGCCGACGGCGGCCGAGGCGCGGGCGAGCGCCTCCTGGCGGCCGGCGCAGACCTGATCTCCCTCGGCCGTTCCTTCCTGGCCAACCCCGATCTCGTCGCCCGGCTGCGCACCGGTGCGCCCCTCAACCCGATCCGCGACGCGCACCTGATGTACGTGGGCGGCGAGACGGGCTACACGGACTACCCGACACTTACCGGGCCCTGAACCCTCGCGTGTTACTTGCTGGTAGGTGATGATGGCGGACAACCATCCATACGGCCGGGGGCTGAGGTAGCGGTGACGACATTCGAGGAACGGACCACGGTGCACGCCTTCCGGGACGACGCGCTGGGGGAGTACGACGCCGTCGGACTCGCCGACGCGATCCGGCGGGGCGAGGTCGGCGCCGCCGAGGCGGCCCGGGACGCCGCCGAACGCGTCCGGGCGGTCGAGGCGCGGCTCCACGCCGTACAGGTGCACGCCGAGACGCCGGCACGCACGACCGGGGGCGGCGGCGCCCTCGCCGGGGTGCCCACGTTCGTCAAGGACAACACCGACCACGCGGGGCTGCCCACCGGTCACGGAAGCGCCGCCTTCACCCCGCGAGCCGCACGGCGCGACGCCCCGTTCACCCGGCAGTTCCTGAGCACCGGCGTCACGGTGCTGGGCAAGACCCGACTTCCCGAGTTCGGGTTCAGCCCGACCACGGAGTACGAGGGCGCCGAGCCCGTGCGCAACCCCTGGAACACGGACTACTCCGCGGGTGGTTCGTCGGGCGGCAGCGCGGCGCTCGTCGCGGCCGGAGCCGTACCGATCGCACACGCCAACGACGGCGGCGGCTCGATACGCATCCCCGCCGCCTGCTGCGGACTCGTCGGCCTCAAGCCGACCCGCGGCCGCGTCGTGGCGAACGACCAGAGCCGTCAACTGCCCCTGGACCTCGTCTCCGACGGCGTCGTGAGCCGATCCGTGCGGGACACCGCCGCGTTCCTCGCCGCCGCCGAGAGGCACCGACGCAACCCGAAGCTGCCGCCCGTCGGCCTGGTCGAGGGCCCCGCCGAGCGGCGCCTGCGCATCGGGTTCCTGCCGGACTCGCCGAGCGGTGTCACCTCCGACACCGCCACCCGGGCGGCCGTCATGGAGACCGTCGCCCGTCTGGAGCGGCTCGGCCACGCCGTGGAGCCGGTGGAGTTCGCCATCGACCCCCGCTTCACCGACGACTTCCTCACCTACTGGGGAATGCTGTCCTTCCTCATCGGCGCCACGGGCAGGACGCTCGGCCCGGGCTTCGACCGCCGCCGCATGGACGGACTGAGCCGGGGGCTGCGGGAGGAGTACGTGCGGAACTGGCACCGCACCCCGGGCGTGCTGCGCCGGCTGAAGCGGACGAAGGAGGCGTACGCGGCGGGGTTCCGCGGCCTCGACCTCGTCCTGTCACCCGTCCTCGCCCACACCACGCCGCGGATCGGCCACCTGAGCCCGGCCGTCCCCTACACGACCCTGATCGAACGGATCCTCGCGTACGTCGCGTTCACGCCCGTCGACAACGTCGTCGGCACACCGTCGATCTCGCTGCCCGCCGCGGCGACGGAGGACGGGCTGCCCGTCGGCGTGATGTTCGCCGGACGACCCGGCAGCGAGCGGACCCTGCTGGAAGTCGCCTTCGAACTGGAGGCGGACCGACCGTTCCGGCGCATCCAGGACGTGTGACGTCGACGCGCCCGGCGGTACGGAAGGGGCCTCGGAGGTGGCGATCCGCGGGGCGACCGACCTCTCCCGCCCGCCCGCTCGTAGCGCAGGAGCATGATCACGAGAGACTCCGGCGGACCCTCCTCACCGGTTGGGCCACTCCAGGGCGACGCGCTGTCCCTGGGGGCCGTGGGCGCCGAGCGCCAGTCGTGCGTCCACGGTCCGCCCGCTCGTGCGGTGCAGGGTGATGACCGGTTTGCAGATCTCGGTGAGGACGACGGCGGGATGGCTGACGTCGAGCCACTGGTCCACGGTCCGCGACACGTCCGGTCGCCTCGCGACGGTGGTGGTGAGCAGCAACGGGACGGTGATCGCGATCTCGCGGAGCGACCAGAGCAACTCGTCCGCCTCGGTGGGCGGTTCGTGGTCCAGGTCGTCGATCGGATCGTCGACCGGGTCGTACTGGTCGGGGATGTACCGCTCCCGTGGCCGCAGCCGCTCGTACCGCTCCATGACCACCAGCCCGAGTCGTCGTCCGCGCGGCGGGTGCGCGACCCGCTCCATGACGTGGCGCGCGGTCGGGTGCGGGATGCCGTCGACGGTGAGCAGGCCGGGCGAGGAGGCGGGCGGACGGGCCGTGTAGAGCAGGGTGGGGATGCCCTGCTCGGCCGCGTGGACGGCCACGTCCCGGCCCACGGCGGCCTCGGCGGTGCCGCGCTGCGCCACGATGCCGACCTTGCGCCGGAAGACCAGGTCGGCGACGGCGGTGAAGGGCTCCCAGGGCGTCGGGATCGGGACCCTCTCGTCCCGTGGGGCGTTCCCGTCCAGGCCGGCCAGGTGGTCACCCGCGTCGGAGGCGAGGTCGAAGCCGTAGCCGTATCCATGGCCGTATCCGTCGTCCCCGAACCGGCCGCTCATCGGGCATCGCGATCGTCGGACGGGTGCTGCCACTGCCGGTGGACCCGGGAGCGGCGCTTCTCCGATCTGTCGCAGCTCCAACACCGCCATCCCTCGGGGTGCTTGCCGATCGTGGAGTGCCAGCAGCCGGGCGAGACACAGACGGTGTAGTCGCCGGTGGGCCCGTCGTGGATCACGATCTCCTGGCCGGTGGGAGTGCGTTCGTACCCCTCGGGACGCCGGGTGAGGATGTAGTCGGCGTGGATGAGCGGGTGGAACTGCACGAGTTCGTACGTCACGTGGTCGGGTGCAGAGGAGCCGTAGTGGTCCACGCAGTGCTGCTTCCACCAGCGGCGCAGGAAGGTGAACTCGTGGATGCCCCACGCCCACATGCGACCCCCCGTCGTCGACAGGATCTGCTGGCCCTGCCGGCCGGGCGCGTGCGGGACGTCCACCTCCTCCCACTTGCCCTCGTCGAGGTCGAAGACCCCGTTCGCGCACCGCTCTCCGCTCCTGGACTCGGTGGCGATGCACCGCAGTTCATGGATCTCGCAGGGTGCGATCCGCAGCGTCCCGTAGTACGAGATGACGTGCCGGACCTCCTCGACCGACTCCGGGTCCGGGCCGGTCACCTCCTCCTCGATCACCGGTGCGACGTACGGGGTGAACTCGCCCCGCTCGATCCGGCCGCGCATCCGCACCGCGAGGCGGTCGACGACGTCCGCGAGCTGCGGAGGGAGGTCCTGGTGGTCGACCGCGGGGCAGACGGCCGGGTGGGGGATGCGGCAGTGCCTCGTGGAGGGGTCCTCGCCGGGGTAGGCGATGCCCTTGTTGACGTGCCACCGCATCTTCGGCGGGACCGGCTTCGCGGGTAACTCCGGTGACAGCGGGATGCGGAGGCTGTCGTAGCGCTCGTACCACTCGATCGGGGTCCCGCAGTACCTGCACCGGTCCACGGCGGTCCGGCGCAGGAGCTTGGTCTGGTTCGAACGGTGCAGAAACAACGACACGGCCGTGCCCCGATCCCTGAAGCCGAAGAAGAATCAGCGAACTAGCAGGATACGGCACGCAGTTCGACGAAATCGGAGGAAAAGGAAGCCGGTGCACCCGTGTATCCATGCCCCGTGCCCCGGCGACCACCCGGCCGGACCTCAACTCCTCACGGGACGCCCTTCACCGACCGTCTCGAAGAGGAGCTTCGCCGCCACCGTCGTCCCGTCGGGCCGGACCGTCCCGGCCACGGCGGCCGCACACGCCCGGGTCTCGGGGGCCAGAGCCGTCCGCAGCGCGGCCGTCAGGGACTCGGTGGTCGGCGTCGGCCCGTCGTGAGCCGCGCCGATGCCCAGGCCGGCCACCCGGCCGGCCCAGTACGGCTGGTCCGCCCCCTGGGGGATCACCACCTGAGGCACGCCGGCCCGGGTCGCGGTCGTCGTGGTGCCCGCGCTTCCGTGGTGGACGACGGCGGCCGCCCGGCGGAACAGCGCCTGGTGGTTGACCTCGCCCACGGTGAGGCAGTCGTCCCGGTCGTCGATCGGGGCGAGTCCGGCCCAGCCGGGGGAGAGGACCGCGCGGTGGCCGTGCGCGCGGATCGCCTCGACGGCCGCCCGCGCGACGGAGGCCGCGTCCCCGAGGGGCGTGCTGCCGAAGCCCACGTACACCGGCGGTGTGCCGGCGCTCAGGAACTCCTCAAGCTCCACGGGGAGGGGGCGTTCGTCCGGCAGGACCCACGCGCCGGTCTGCACCACGTCGAGATCCGTCGGCCGCCACGGGTCCAGGACCGGGTCGGTGGCCAGCCACGGGCGCTCGGTGAACGCGTAGTCGCGGACGCCGTCCAACGGGGGCAGGCCGACCGACGCCCGCCGGGCGTCGAGCTCCTCGCCGAACATCTCGTCGGCGATCCGGGCGTCCAGGTCCCATAGGGCCCGGTTGTCGGTGACGTCCATGGGCAACGGCCGGCCCCGCCGTGCCGGCGGCCGGCGGTACGGCGACGGCAGAATCACCGGCTGGTGGCTCACGTGCACGTACGGGATGCCCAGCTTCTCGGCCGCCGACCGCGCGCCGGCCGTCGCCGGCAGGGGGCCGGTCGCGACCAGGACGTCACAGTCCGCGGCCGCCGCGGCGACCGTGTCGAACTGCGCGGCCATCAGCTCGGCCGCACGCCGCGGCAGGCCCACCGCCGATCCCGGAGTCACCGAGGTCACCAGTCGGCGCACCGGCTGTCCGGTCGGCACCGTCTCCACACCGAGCTGGGCGAGCCGCTCGGCGAACTCCCCGTCCGGAGGCGCGCACACCCGTGCCTCCGCGCCGAGCTCCCCCAGCCGCACCGCGAGCCCCGCCATCGGCTCGATGCTCCCGCGCGATCCGTACGTCGACACCAGCACGCGCATGTCACGACTCCCCTGTCCGCAGCCTCCGCCTCACGCCGCCGATTCTGCGGCACGCCCCGCGATGGCCTCCGCGTGCCCCGGGGCAAAGCCTCCGCCCCGGTCGCTCGCGCGTACGTCTTCCCCGACCGCTCCGTCGACGAGGCCGACCGCTCCGTCGACGAGGCCGACGGCAGAGGTCCGGGTGGTGGGGCTCACTCGACTGGTGCGATTCGCCTCGCCACTCCACCCCCGGAGCCGCAGGCTGGAGACCCCATGGCGGCTCGGGAAGCCGGCCGACAGTTTGCTCCCCGCAGCGACGGGCGTCGCGGATCAGGAGGACGGTGAGTGGAGGGCGCCACCGTGGTGACACCGCACGCCGACCGGGCGCGACGGCCCGTCGGCCGGTGCGGCGCCCGACGGGGGCAGGCCCCGGCGGCGTACGGACGCGCCCGAAGTGCCCGCGTACGCACTGCGGTGACCCCCGGATGAGCCCCCCGCCGCACCTGGACCCGGCGGTCTTCGACGACACCGTCGCCGCCGTCGCGCTGCTCGTGGGTCCCGAGGGGCGCCTCGTCTACACCAACTCGGCGTTCACCAGGATGTTCGGCGCCCGGCAGTGGGGGCTGCCGGCCCGCGAGGCGTTCCCCGACCCCGACGCCGGGCGGTTCCTGTCGGTCCTGGACGAGGTGCGGGCCACCGGGCGGGCCCGCCAGGTCACGGGGGCGCGCGAGCCCGATCGGGGGGCGCCCTCTCAGGCGCGGTACTTCGTCTACTCCTGCAGCCCCGTGACCACCGCCGAGGGCGACGGGATCCTGGTGGTGGCGATGGACACCACCACGGAGACCTTCGCCCTCCAGCGGTACCAGGCCCTCGTCTCCGCCGTGTCGGTGATGGTGTGGGTGCTGCACGCCGACGGCGGCATGGAGGAGATCGTCGCCGGCTGGGAGCAGCTGACCGGCGTGCCCTGGCACCCGCGCGCCGACGTGGACTGGTACGCGCGCATCCACCCCCGCGACCGCGAGAGGCTCAGTGAGGGCTGGCGCGACGCGGCGACGCGCGGCGTGGGAGGCGTCTTCCAGTGCACCTTCCGCGTGCGGGCCGCCGACGGCTCGTACCGCCACATGTCCACGCGCAGCGTTCCCGTGCTGCGGGAGGGCCGGGTCGCCGAGTGGATCGCCGCCACCGTCGACATCGAGGACACCTGGCGCGCGCAGCTGCGGGAGCGGCTCCTCGCCCGGGTCGCGACGGTCACGGGACAGAGTCTGGGGGAGGCGTTCGGCGAGGTCGTGAAGGTGGTCGTCCCCGAACTGACCGACGCCTGCCTCATCCTGCTGCTCTCCCACGACGAGTGGCCGCTGCCCGAGCACGCCAGGGTCACCGCCCGACGCGTGGCCTCCGCCACCCGCCCCGGACTGCACGCGCCACCGGCCCTGCGCGGGCAGAGCGTCACCCTCAGCCGTACGGTCCGCGAGGTCCTGGAGAGCCGCGTCCCCCGTACCTTCGCGGTCCCCGCCGGCGGTCCCGTGCCGGCCGACCTCGTCCCGGCCGTCACGGAGCGGTGGCTCGTCGCCTCCGGAGCCACGAGCCTGACGCTCATCCCGCTGGTCGTCGACGACACCGTCCTCGGATACGCGGCGACGAGCACCAACGGCGACACCCCGGCCCTCGGCCCGACCGAGACCGACCTGCTGCGGGAGGTCCTGCACCACGCGCAGCAGCCGATCCGCAAGGCGCTCGACCTCCAGCGGGCCCGCCGCACGGCGCTCGCGCTCCAGCGGGCCCAGCTCACCCGGCCGCCCACCGTCCACGGGGCGAGTCTGGCCGCCTCGTACCAGCCGGCCAGCTCCGCCAACGAGATCGGCGGGGACTGGTATGACGCGTTCCTCCTGCCCGACGGCACGCTCGTCCTCGACGTCGGCGACGTCGTCGGGCACGACCTCGCCGCCGCCACCGCCATGACCCAGATGCGCAACATGCTCCGCGCGCTGGCCTACAGCCGTGGTTCCGTCCTCGCCCCCGCCGAGGTGCTGGCCCGGTTCGACGAGGTGGCCGAGGGCCTGGGCGCGACGCCCTTCGCGACGGCCGTCCACGCCCAGCTCCGCCGGCTGCCGGACCTCCGGTGGCACGTGACCTGGTCGAACGCGGGTCACCCGCCGCCCCTGTTGATCCCGGCCCATGGCGACCCGGTCTTCCTCACCGGCGCGGAGGAGGACCTGCCGCTCTGCGTCGACCTCGGCCTCCCGCGCAGCACCCACTCCCGCGTCCTCGGTACGGGGGACACCCTCCTGCTCTACACCGACGGGCTCGTCGAGACGCCCGCGGCCTCGCTCACCGACGGGCAGCGGCGGCTCGCGCACGAGGCCGCCCTTCGGCGGCAGGCGCCGTTGCCCGAGCTGTTGCACGGCCTCCAGGACCTCTCCGACCACCGCGACGACACCGCGATGATCGCTTTCCGCGCCGATCCGCCGCTCTGAGCGGGGCCCGCGGCCAACGGCCCCGGAGGCGTGTCAGCCGCCTGTCGCGTCGCGCCCTCATGTGCTGTCGAGTCGCCATAACGTAACAAAGCGCACATACTTCCCGAAATGGCCTAGATCGGGCCCTCGGGACGGAGATGACGATGGATGACTACCCTCTGCTGGAACTCTTCTGGACCATGCTCTGGTTCTTCCTCTGGATCATGTGGCTGTTCCTGCTGTTCAAGATCATCTCGGACATCTTCCGGGACCACGAGCTGAGTGGGTGGGGCAAGGCCGGCTGGCTGATCCTCTGTCTGCTGCTTCCCTTCATCGGCGTCCTCGTCTACGTCATCGTGCGCGGTACGGGCATGACCCAGCGGGAGACGGCGCGCGCCAGGGAGGCGGAAGGGGCCTTCCAGGACTACATCCGCAAGTCGGCGGGCCCGCAGGCCGGCGGATCCGGCGCCGACGAACTCGCGCGGCTCGCCGACCTGAAGGAGAAGGGCGCGCTGACCGAGGAGGAGTTCCAGAAGGCCAAGGCGAAGATCCTGGCCTGAGGGCAGCCGGCCCTGACGGCCGGCGGACGAACGGACGACGGCTCCCCCGACCGCACGCGGCCGGGGGAGCAACCAACGCCCTCCGGCGGGAGTGCTTTTGACGGTCCTCCGGCAGGGCGACCGCAGGGTCAAGGGCGACACAGGGTCAGGAGACCGCATGGAGTGGAAGCTGCGGCTGGAGCGCCTGCGGACCGGCGCCGAGCAACGCTTCCCCGCTCTGACCGAGCTGACGAGTCGGCTGCTGTCCGGGAATCTCCTGGACGCGGGGACCCGGCTTGCCGCACAGGCGTTCCTGGCCTCCGTACCCCTCCTCTTCGCCTTCGCGGCCTTCGCCCCCGACGGAGTGCGCGATCAGTTGGGGGAGTCGCTGCGGGCCATGTTCGGCCTCACCGGGGAGTCGAACAAGGAACTGCAGCAGGTTCTGTCCGGCACGACCAGCGACAGCCTCCGAGAGACGACCGGCCTGGTCGGGGCCGTGGTGGCCCTGGTGTCGGCGACGAGCTTCAGTCGTGCCATGGCCAGGGTCTGCGAGCGCGCGTGGCGGCTCCCCAGGGCCGGGACCCGGATCGCGGCCTGGCGCTGGGTGGCGTGGCTCCTCTTCCTGCTCGTCGTGGTCGTGCTCCAGGGTCCGATCCGGGACGGCTTCGGAGCCGGCGCCCTGGTGGGTGTCGTCCTCACCTTCCTGGTGGGCACCGGCGTCTGGCTGTGGACACAACACCTGCTCCTGGCCAAGCGCATCGCCTGGCTGGCCTTGCTCCCGGGCGCGCTGCTGGCCGCGGCCGCCACCACGGCGCTGAGTCTCACGGCTCGGCTCTACATGCCGGGGGCGCTCAACAGGGCCCTGGACGAGTACGGCTCCTTCGGCCTGGTCCTCGTCGTGCTGTCGTGGCTGATCGTCGTCTGCGGCGCCGTCACGTTCGCGGTGACGATCGGCGCCGTACTGGCGGATGAGCCACCGCTGAACAGATACGTGAGGAGAGAGGGGGCGGGTGCGACCCCTCCCGGCGAGAACGGCGACGTCGCCTGACACGGGCGACGGGCCCGTCCGCACGATGACGACCGGAGGCCGGTGACCGCTCGCCGGTTGCCGGCACGGGTGCTCCGGTCGCCGCACCCCGCCGCTCAGCTGCGCCCGGACTCCCGCGTGGTGCAGGTGACGGAGTCCGCAGGGCACCAGTGCGTCCGGCCGCCGACGAGGTGGAGCTCGAGATCGGCGTCCTGCATGCCGTTGCGGTCGAGTGCGGCGCGGAGGGCCGTCGGTGCGGGCTGCGGCGGCAGGCCGAGGACCCCGATGACGACGATGCCGTTGCGAGCCTCGACCGACGCGATCTGCCAGCTCCGGTCGGCGGCCCACCGCTCCGCGACGGGCTGCGCGTCCGCCGCGAGGGCGCGGTCATTGGCCACCGACAGCGTGCCGGCGGTGAGTGGCACCGCGATGAGGAGGACCACCGCACCGACGGCGACGAGGGTCGCCCCGCGGAACGTGCCGACGGTCATGCCGGCTTCACCTGCCCCGGCGCGGACGCCGTACAGCAGGAAGACGACGGTGCCGGTGGCGACGATGGCGGCCACGTTGGTCGCGAAGAGCAGCGCCGACTCCCCGGCGTCGTGGTACCGGTGCACGGTGATCAGCAGCCCCGTCACGGCGAGCGGCGGTACGAGCGAGATGGCGATGGCGACGCCGGGAAGCGTGTCGGAGATGTCCGTCCGCACGAGGGCGAACGCCCCGACGGTACCGGTGGCCAGCGCGGCGAGGAGATCGATCAGCCGGGGGCTGATGCGCGAGGACACCTGACTGTTCGACGCGAACGCGTCGGGCGGGGAGACGACCCACCCGAGCAGCATCCCGATGAGTACGACCGCCGCGGCCCCGCCGAGGACGAGGAGTGCGCTGCGTACGAGGTGTTCCCGGTCGGCCAGCACCAGGGAGAGCGCGCTGCCGAGGATGGGCGTCATCAGCGGGGCGACGATCATCGCGCCGATCACCGTCGCGGTCGAGTCGCCCACCACACCGGCGCTCGCGATGACCGCCGCCAGTACCAGCAGGACCCAGAACCGGGTCGAACTCCGGCTGCGCCACTTCCTCTCGATGAAGAGGGCGTCCCTCATGCGCCGCGCCGCGTCGGCGTCCACACCACCCGTCATGTTTCCCCGTCCCTTGGAGGCGTTATTGCCCGGTTCCGTAGGTCTGGCAGACGTACGGCAAAAGGGATCATATGACGCAATGCACGCCTAAAGGCCCAAGCTGTCGGCGTATCTCGTCGACCGGGGGACGAGTTCGACGAACGGCCACGGCCACGGCCACGGCCACGGCCACGGCCACGGCCACGGCCACGGCCACGGCCACGGCCACGGCCACGGCCACGGCCACGGTCACGACTACGGCCACGGCCACGGTCACGACTACGGCGACGACTACGACTACGGCACCGGCTCGGCCATCACGGCCGACGGCGGCGGCGACGGGTCGGCGGCGAGTCCGCACGGGAGTTCGTTCACGGGAGGACACCCCGCCCGGGCCAACGGCCGTGCGGCGACAGCCCGCTCACGCGCCTCTGTCGCGCCCGACGGCGTACCGCTACCTTGGTCGCATGGCACGGGAAATCCGCATCGAGATCAGCGACGAGGCGTACGAAGCGCTGGAGCGCGCCGCAGCCGAGAAGCACGTGCCCGCCGAGGACTACGCGGGCCGCGTGCTCGACGCCGACCTGACCCGTACCCGGTTCCTCGAAGGCGCCCGCACCTTCGTCGCCCAGCACGGCCAGGCCTTCGCGGAGCGCTTCGACCGCCCCGGGGGCCCCGCCGTCGGGGCCGCCTGAATCCGGCCGCCGCGTGTTCCTGCAGATCGACCTCTCCTGGCTGCTCGACACCGCCCAGTCCGAGATACCCGGCGACCCGGAGATCTCCGACTGGGGCTCGCTCGAAGCGGCCCGCGCCCGCCACGCCTTCCGCGTGATGGACATCCCCGTGTACGAACAGCCCCACCACCGCGCGGCCGCGCTCCTGGAGCAGCTGGTCCGCGTCCCGGCCCTCGAGCACTCCAACGAGCTGTACGGCGTCGTCGTGGCCGCCGCCTACCTCCACGCCTGCGGGCACCCGGTGAGCGTGACGGCGGAAGAGGCCATCGACCTCGTCGAGCGGGTGGCGGAGTCCCGCATCGACGTCCGGCAGGTCGCCGCGGTGCTCAAGGAGTGGACCGGCTGACGATGATCGAAAATCCCGTGCCGTGAGGTGGGGCGCACGTGCAGACTCGCTCCATGACGGAGATGCAGGCGTTTCGGGACGCGGTCGGCGCGTGGGCGAGCGGGGGTCCCGGCGGGCCGGCGAGTGACCTGGCCGCGCGCCTGGGGGTACGGACGGCGGTCCTGCTGGAAGGGCAGAGCGACTTCGAGGCCGTCGAGGCACTGGCCGCACGGCGCGGCCGGGACCTGGCGGCCGAGGGGGTGTGCGTGGTGCAGATGGGCGGGGCGATGAACGTCGGCCGCTACGCCGGTCTCCTCGGGCCGCCCGGCCTCGGCCTGCGCCTGACAGGACTGTGCGACGAGCGCGAGCAGAGCTACTTCGACCGCGGCCTGGAGCGCGCGGGGGCGCCGCACCAGGACGTCTTCGTGTGCGCGGCGGACCTGGAGGACGAGCTCATCCGCGCGCTGGGCACGGCACGGGTCGAGGAGATCGTACGGACCGAGGGCGACCTCCGTCCCTGGCAGACCTTCCTGCACCAGCCCGCGCAACAGGGCCGCACCCGGGAGCGGCAGCTGCGCCGCTTCCTCGGCACGAAGAAGGGCCGCAAGATCCGCTACGGCCGTCTGCTCGTCGAGGCACTGGAACCCGGCCGCGTACCGGACCCGCTCGACGACCTCCTCGCGAGCCTGTGACGCGCGGGTCGTTAATGAGTTGATCACGCGGCGCCGTCCGGGCAGGCTCGGCCACGACCTGGACGACAGCCTTCATGCCGACGGACCGGCCCACCCGGTCGACGGGGGCGGCGAGTCGGTGGATCGGAGACCGAGGAATGACCGCACGCCTCCACGCACTCTGCTTCGACGCGAACGACCCGACCCGGCTCGCGGCCTTCTGGGCCGACTTCCTGGGCTGGGAGAGGACCGACGACCCCCGTGACGGCATCGTGCTCCTGCCGAGCGACGACACCGGGTTCCGGATGCGGTTCGTCGCGGCCGAAGGGCCCAAGGAGGGCCCGAACCAGATGCACTTCGACCTGACGAGCACGTCGCTCGAAGACCAGCAGCAGGTCGTGGAGCGGGCTCTCGGACTCGGCGGTCGGCACATCGACATCGGCCAGCGCCCGGAGGAGGGGCACGTCGTACTCGCCGACCCCGAGGGCAACGAGTTCTGCGTCATCGCGCCGGGCAACAGCTTCCTCGCCGACTGCGGATTCGTCGGAGCGCTCGCGAGCGACGGTTCGCAGGAGGTCGGCTACTTCTGGAGCAAGGCGCTGGACTGGCCGCTGGTCTGGGACCAGGACGAGGAGACCGCGATCCGTTCCCCGCACGGTGGTCCGAAGGTCACCTGGGGCGGTCCGCCCGTGCGGACGAAGACCGGGAGGAACCGCCTGCACTTCGACCTCGCACCCCCCGCCGACGGCGACCAGCAGGCCGAGGTCGACCGCCTCGTGTCGCTCGGGGCGAAGCGGATCGACACCGGCGCGGACGCGGGCGCGGGCGTCGGGATCGCGATGGTCGACCCCGACGGAAACGAGTTCTGCGTCCTGACCCCCCGCTGAGGGGTGTCCGGCGGACCGAGGCCGGACGCGTGGTCGGCGGGTGTGGTGAGGTGCGGGGGGTGACCTCACACCAGACTGACGGCGAGGCGCCGGCCCCGCCCGGCCGACTCGGTCGCTCGGCGCAGGGTGCCGACCTGGGGATGATGGAAGGTCTTCACCGCGGGCCTGTCGCCGGACACCCTCTTCTTCGACCACAGGGACCCCGCCGTGGTCGACTGGTTGGCCAAGCGCCGCCTCGACGCCTGAGCCGTCCGCCGCGTCAGCGTGTCCGGCGGCGGGCCTGCTTCACCGCGCTGTCGACCGCCCAGGCGTCGCCGACCGGCCCGAGGTGGCCGAGCTTGTCGGGGTTGGTCACCGAGCGGATGGTCTGGATGTGCCCGTCGAGGATGTCGAGAGCCATGATGTGGAGGATCCTGCCGTCCGGGTCCCGGAAGACGGCGCCGGGCTGACCGTTCACCTCGCGGGGCGCGAACGTCACGTCGATCCGCAGGAGCCAGGGGAAGACCGCGCCGAGGAGCCGGGCCACGTTCTGGGAGCCCGTGACGGCCCGGGCCAGCTGCGGAGTCTTGCCGCCACTGTCCCCGACCAGCTGCACGTCGGCGGCCAGCAGATGCTGCAGCCCGCCCACGTCACCGTCCTTCAGCGCGTCGAAGAACCGCGCGGCCAGCTCCTGCCGCTCCTGCCGGTCCGCTTCGAAGCGGGGCCGTCCGGCGTCCATGTGTCGCCGCGCCCGGACGAGCAGCTGCCGGCAGGCGGCCTGGGAACGCCCCACCGCCGTGGCGACCTCCTCGAAGCCGAAGCCGAACACCTCCCGCAGCAGGAAGACCGCCCGCTCCAGCGGGCTGAGGCGCTCCAGGAGCAGCAGCGCCGCCATCGACACCGAGTCGGCGAGCTCCGCCGACCGGGCCGGGTCCTCGTAGGGGTCGTTCAGCAGCGGTTCGGGGAACCAGGGCCCGACGTACTCCTCCCGCCGTACGCGGGCGGACCGCAGCACATCGATCGAGATCCGCGTCACCGTGGCCGACAGGAAGGCCTTGGTGGACGTCGGCAGGGTGGCCGAGCCGTCGAAACGCAGCCATGCCTCCTGGACCGCGTCCTCGGCCTCGCTCACGCTGCCCAGGATCCGGTAGGCGATCGAGAACAGCAGTGGCCGCAGCTCCTCGAACTCCTCGACCTTGCTCATGCCGGGTCCTTTCCCCGTGCCGCTGCCCGGCGGGCAGAATTCCATGATCATCGAACGTCGGCAGGCCGCGACGGCGTTCCCGTACCCGGTTCCGTACGCGGTTCCGGTTCCGGTCCCGGTTTCGTTCCCGGTCCCGTTCCCGTGGCCTGCCGGCCGATGGGCCTCAGTGGAGCTGTCCGACCTTGTAGTCGCCCGCGGGCTGCTGGGTGATGAGGTTCAGCCGGTTCGCCAGGTTCATGAAGGCGACCAGGAGGACCAGGGCGTTGAGCTGCTCCTCGTCGTAGTGGTGGGAGGCGCGTGCCCACACCTCGTCGCCGACCCCGCCGGCCGCGTCCGCCGTCCGGGTCCCCTCCTCCGCCAGCTCCAGCGCGGCCCGCTCGGCCTCGGTGAAGACCTTGGCCTCCCGCCACGCCGCCACCAGGTTGAGCCGCACCGAGGTCTCGCCGGCCGCGGCGGCCTCCTTGGTGTGCATGTCGATGCAGACGGCGCACCCGTTGATCTGGCTGACACGAAGGGACACCAGCTCCTGGGTCGCGGCCGGCAGCGTCGACTCCTTGAGGACCTTGCCCGCAGCCATGAGGTGCTTGAAGGCCTTGCCGGTGATCTGGCTGGCGAAGAGGTTCAGTCGCGCGTCCATGGTCTGCTCCTACGTGGTCGAAAGTGCCTACACCCCTTGAGACGAGGCAGCCCATCCGCCTGTGACACGACCGCGTGTGACCCACGTCTCCTCGGTCCTGTCCGGCGGAACAAGGCCCGACGGGCCCGAGCCGCCGGAGCCGGCTCTGACATCGCCTGTCCCCGAGCGGGGCATCAAGGCCGAATAGGCTGCCCTGGTACCCCAAGCAGCTGAGGACGGACCACAGGGAGAGTGCGTGGAACTGACGGAGCGCGAGCTGATACGTCCGTGGGAAGGCGTTCTGATCACTCCCTCCGCCGGCGCCGACGCCGGCGTCCTGGTCCTGGCGGGATCCAGCGGGCGCATCGAACGTGAGAGAGCGCGCATCCTCGCCGAGAAGGGCTTCGCGGCCTTGGCCATCCGCTGGTTCGGTGGGCTCGGACAGTCGCCGGGACTCTGCGAGATCCCCCTGGAAACCTTCGTCGACGCCGTCGATGTCCTCCGCTCCGGCGGGGCGCGCCGCATCGGCATCCTCGGCGCCTCCAAGGGGGCTGAGGCGGCTCTGCTCACCGCGGTGCACGACCCGCGCGTGGACGTGGTGATCGCGCTGGCGCCGACCTCGCGGGTCTGGTGCAACGTCGGACCGGGCCACGACGGCGAACGGCTGCCCTATCGATCGTCCTGGACATGGAGAGGGCAGCCGTTGCCTTTTGTGCCGATGGACGAGTCCTGGACGGCCACACAACCGTCAAGCGGTCCTGTCGCCATCCGTGAATGGTACGAACTCAGTGAGAAGACCTTTCGCCATCTCATTGCCCCGGCGGAGATACCCGTGGAGAAGGCCCGGGCTGATCTGCTGCTGGTCGCGGGTGGTGACGACGCGATGTGGCCGTCTCTGCCCTTCGCGGAACGCTTGGCGCGACGCCGCCGCTCGGCCGGCGCCCCGGCGAGACTGATCACCCGTCACGATGCCGGCCACCGGCCACGCCTTCCGGGTGAGAGCCGGGCGCCGGCCTCCCCGCACTTTCAGTACGGAGGCACACCCGAAGCCGACGCGCTCCTGGGCGCGGCAGCGTGGCGACACATCCTCGCCATGCTCGGCAGCGGAGGCTGACGGACGGGCCTCTCTGCCGGCGACGACATCGGACGGTGCGGCGGCGCCATCTCAGTGACCCGGGACGACGAGACCGGATTCGTAGGCGACGATGACGAGTTGGGCCCGGTCGCGTGCGGCGAGTTTGCCCATGATGCGGCTGACATGGGTCTTCGCCGTGAGGGGCGAGAGGCCGAGCGTGTCGGCGATCTCGGTGTTGTTCAGGCCGCGGGCGACGAGTGCGAGGACCTGACGCTCGCGGTCCGTGAGCTCTTCCGGGCCGCCGGTCTGCGGGGTCTGGGGGAGTGCGAGGGTACGGGCGATCAGCCGTGCCGTCGGACCGGGGGACAGGAGGGCTTCCCCTGCCGCCACGGTGCGTATCGCGGTGAGGAGTTCGGCGGGCCGGATGTCCTTGACGACGAACCCTGACGCGCCCGCGCGCAGCGCCTCCACCACGTGCTCGTCCGTGTCGTACGTGGTGAGGACCAGCACCTTCACTCCGGCGAGGTCCTCGTCGGCGGCGATGAGACGGGTCGCGCCGATCCCGTCGAGCTCGGGCATCCGGAGGTCCATGACCACGAGGTCCGCCCGTGTCGTACGGGCGAGTTCGACGGCTTCCCTGCCGTTGGCCGCCTCCCCGACGACCTGCATGTCGGGTGCCGTGTCGACGAGCATCGCGAACGACGCGCGGACGAGGTTCTGGTCGTCCGCGAGCAGGACCCGGATCACGCGGTCGCCTCTTTCACCGTGAGCGGCAGCGCCGCTCTGACTTCGAAGCCCCCGCCGTCACGCGGGCCCGCGTCCAGTGTGCCGCCCACGCTCCGGGCCCGCTCCCGCATTCCCAGGATCCCGTATCCGGAACCACCGGTGCCGACGGCAGCGGTGCCCCGGTCGGTCACCCGTACCGTCAGCACTCGCTCGTGGAGGCCGACATCGACCCGTACGTCGGCAGCGGGACCTCCATGACGTACGGCGTTGGTCAGGGACTCCTGCACGATCCGGTACGCCGCCGCGCCCACCGCCGCCGGGACCTTCGTCTGCCCCGTCCGCAGGGTGAGGTCCGCGCCGGAGGACCGTACGAGGTCGGGCAGCGAGGCCAGGTCCGGCAGCGGGCCCTCGGGGGCGGCCCGCAACACGTCCAGCGTCGTGCGCACTTCGGCCCGCGCATCCCGGCAGGTCTCGGCTATCTGGTCGAGCGCCTGGACGAGGGCTCGACGGTCGAGACGGTCCGGATCGGCGACCAGGACGTGCGCGGCGACGGACGTCTGCACACCGATGAGGGTGATGGAGTGCGCGAGGAGATCGTGCAGGTCCCTCGCGATACGCAGCCGCTCCTCGGTGACTCGACGCTCCGCCTCGTGCCGCCCCCGCTCGACGACACCCGCGACGAGCTGGCGGTAGAGGCGGATGCTGGCGCCGAAGACCAGCATGGCGATCACCCAGCCCGAGACCCTCAACAGCTCGACCATCTCGTGCGGGTTGACGAAGAGCTGCATGGTGAGGGTGACGGAGGTGACCGAGAGGCCCACGATCACGGTGTTCCGGGGCCGGCTCGTGGAGGCCACGGAGTACAGCGCGGTCATCGAGGCCGGGATCGGCGCGAGATGCATGTAGTCGAGCGCGTGGTACGGGGCGACGCAGGCCACCACGGCGAGGAGCACCGGCAGAGGGGCCTTGCGCCGCCAGGCGAGCGGGACATGTGCGGCGAGCAGCAGCGCCCAGCCGAGCAGGTCGGGGCGGCGGCCGTCGTCGACGGTGAGGGCGAGCGCGATCGCGACGACCGCGAAGACGGCGGCGGCCGTCGCGTCGCACCGCACCGGGTACGGCGCGGCCTGCGGGTCGCGGGTGAGGGCCGCTGCGAAGTCCATGGTGTCCATCCTCCCTGCGGGCGGGGGCTCCTGACAGTCCGGGATGCCCCCGACCCGCCCCTGATTCAGACCCGTACGGGCGTCGACTCGGACCCGGATCCGGTCCCGGACTCAGACGCAGACCCGGACTCAGACCGGGACTCAACGCCGGCCCCAGCCCCATCACCCGACGCAGCCCCGGCCCCGGCCACACTCTCGGCCCCGTCCTGCTTGGCCAGCGGCCCCGGCCACCACACCGTGCGACCGAGCAGCACGCTCGCGCTCGTCACGAGATACGTACGAACCAGGAAGGTGTCGAGCAGGACACCGATCGCGATGACGAATCCGAGCTCCGCGAGCTGCACCATCGGCATGTTGACGAGGACCGCGAAGGTGGCGGCGAGGACGAGCCCGGCCGAGGCGATCACCCCACCGGTCGTGCGCAGCGCTGTCAGGGCCGCGGTGCCCGTTGCCGTACCGTTCAGGCATTCCTCGCGCATCCGGTGCATCAGGAAGATGCCGTAGTCGACGCCGAGGGCGACGAGGAACACGAAGGAGAGCAGGGCCAGGCCCGGGTCGGTGCCCTCGAATCCGAAGAGCGCCTCGAAGACGAGACCGCCGATGCCGAGGGCCGCACCCCAGACGGCGACGACCGCGGCGACCAGGAGCAGCGGCGCGACGAGGCTGCGCAACAGCAGGGCCAGCACGATCAGTACGACGGCCAGGACGAGCGGGATGACGAGGGTGCGGTCACGCGCGCTGGTATCGGCCATGTCGAGTTGCTCGGCGCTGGGCCCGCCGACGTACACGCCGTCTCCGAGCGCGGAACGCAGCTCTCTGATGGTCGCGGTCTCGCCGGTGGACTGCGGCGGGTGGGAGGCGAGGACGGAGATCTCGGTCCAGCCGTCGCCGGTGCGGCCGAGTTCGGCCTTGGCGACGCCCTCGGTCCGCCGCGCGGTCCGCAGGGCGCTGGACGAGTCGGCTGCCGGGGCGATGACGGTGATGGGCTGGGTACCCGTCTGCGGGTAGGCGGTGGCCAGCGTCTTCATGGCCGCGACGGCCTCGGGGGTGGTGCTGAAGGAGTCCTCCTGCTTGAGAGCCCCGGGCAGGTTCAGCGCCCCGAGGGCGAGAGCGGCCAGAGCGGCGGCGCCCGCGATCAGGACGGCGAGGGGACGCCGCCCGGCGGAGGAGCCCATGGCGGCGAACAGGGAACGGCGCGCGGCCTTCGGCTTGCTCCCGTACGCCGGGATCAGCGGCCAGAACACGCGCCGGCCGAGGACGACGAGAAGGGCGGGGAGCAGCGTCATCATCGCGACGAGTGCGCACACCACGCCGACGGCTGCGGTGGGTCCCATGCCCCGGCTGCTGTTCATGTCGGCGGCGAGCAGGCAGAGCATGCCGAGGGCCACGGTCCCGCAGGAGGCCAGGACGGCGGGCCCGCAGCCGCGCAGGGCGGCGGTCATGGCGTCGTACGGGCGCGGGGTACGGCGCAGTTCCTCGCGGTAGCGGGAGACGAGGAGCAGCGCGTAGTCGGTGCCCGCGCCGAAGACGAGGATCGTCATCACGCCCGTGCTCTGGCCGGAGACGCTGATGTCGAAGCCCTGGTGGAGCGCGTAGGTGACGGCCATGGAGAGGTAGTCGGCGACACCGGCGACGAGCAGCGGGACGAGCCAGAGGAAGGGGCTGCGGTAGATGACGATCAGGAGGATCGCGACGACCGCGACGGTCGTGTAGAGGAGCGGGCCGTCGAGGGAGGCGTAGACCTCGCCGGCGTCGGTGGCGAGCGCGCCGGGGCCGCCGACCTCACCGCTCACACGCTCGCGGACGGCGTGGACGAACGCGTCCCTTGCCGCCTCGTCCGTACCGGGTTCGGTGCTGGACACGGCGTACAGCAGAGTGGTGCCGTCCTCGGAGGGGACGGGCCGCGGGGGCGAAGCGAGCGGGTGCTCGGCGGCGACCTGCGCGACCTCCCGCGCGGCGGTGGCCTCGTCGGCGGGGGTCAGCCCGCCGTCGCGGTGGTAGACGAGCACGAGGTCGGTGGAGTCTCCACCGGGCATCCGCTCGGTGATCTCCGCGACCTGCGTCGAGTCGGCGCTCGCGGGCAGGTAGTCGACGGCGCGGTCACGCTGGACGTCGCCGAGCTTTCCGGCGAGGGGTGCGGCGAGGGCGATCACGATCACCCACAGGGCCAGCACCCCCCAGCCGACGATTCTCCTACGGCCCTCCATCGGGGCCTCCCTCCATCGGTCCTCTTCGGGGTCGATTCCAGACTCCCGTCGCCCGGAGGGGGATTCGTCGCGCTGGAGGCCGAGGTGAGGGCTACTGCCGACGGCGGTGCCGGCCGGCGATTACTCCCGGGGGAGTACGGGAGCGGTGCCGCGTGAAGGGGGATGGACCATGACGTCGGACCGTGACGTGCTGTGGCGCCGCGCTCCACCGGTCGGCGCGGGCGTCACCCCACCGGTGCCGGTGCGATGTCCGCCCACAGGGCAGCGTCGCCGGGCGAGAGCGGTGCGACGACGGCTCCGTCCGACGCGTCGCCGTCCCACCACAGGCCCTGCCCGGATGCCAGGACGTGCCCGTCGGCGCCCGTCTGCCAACGGCCGTTCAGCACGTAGAGCACGCCGCTGTGCCCGGCGGGCGGGACGACGGGGCCGACGACACGCTCCACCCGGGCCGTCCATCGACCGCGCCGCACCATGATGTTGAGCACCCGACAGGCGCCGCCCGGCAGCTCGGCGGTCAGCGAGAGGTCGCCGGAGAAGCCGAACGGTTCTCCGGCGCGTACCAAGGCCTGATCGAACTCCCCAGGACTGACCAGCCGCACACCGTCGCCCGCCAGCAGCGTGAGCGTCCGGTCGACGCCCGGGAACGCCGAGAACGGCCCGTCCCGGTCGATGTCCGCGACACTCGCGCGCCACCCGAACGCGTCGGACCCCACCGGTCGCGAGGCGATCTCTCGCGTCGCACCCCCACCGTTGAGCCACCGGCCCGCGGTCAGCGAATCGACATCGAAGTGGTGCATGGGCGGGCTCCTGACCTGCGCGCGGAACGGGTACGGATCACCCTCGCACGACCGTACCGGTGGACGGAGGCCATAGCCGAACACAACCTCGGAGAAGCACTCGCCTACCTCCCCACGAACCTCCACTGACCCCGGAGCACCTGCTTCCGACGCCCGACGCCCGACGCCCGACGCCACGGAGCCCGGTGGTGAGGCCCGCCCATGCCGAAGATCACCTCATGTGCAATCCACGTGAAATTCAAAGAGCGTTTCAACGCGTGATCGATGTAGGGTATGGGGCATGGAGGTGAGCTCTGTGCCTACTGAGGACGAGCTGTTCAGTGCGGTGGATGCGCTGTTGGGCCAGGTCGCTCAGGACGACCTTCCGGCGCCCGAGGAACGCAAGCGCCTACGGGAGGCCGCGGGGCTGAGCCAGGAGCAGCTCGCGAAGGCGTTGAAGAGCCGGCGCGAGACCATCGGGAACTGGGAGTCAGGCGTCACGGAGCCGCGGCCGCCGAAACGCGCCGCCTATGCCCGGCTCCTGGAAGGGCTCGCCGCACGCTTCCCCGCCGCGATCGACGCGGCCGAGGTCCCGCCACCGGCATTCCCGGAAGCGCCCACCGGCACGGCCACGACCCAGCCCCCGGCACAGGCCCCCACCCCCACCCCCGCCGCGGCTCCCACCCCCACAGCCGCCCCACCCCCCGCCGTCGAACCGTTCCAGCACCCCGCGGACTCCGTACCCCCCTCCCGCCCCCCTGCGCACAACCCCAGCCCGCAGGCCTCGGCGCGGCGGCCGGTCGCGAAGAAGACGGCGTCCCGAAAGCCCCCGACCGCCGCCGCGGACCCCCGCTTCGAGCACGGGCCACTGGCCGTCGTCGACGTCGAGGACGGCGTGGTCTCCGCGTACTGCGTCGGCGGCCTCGTCCTCGACGTCCCCGCCAAGTCCCTGCCGGCCCTGATCGAGTGGACGCTGACCGAGGCCAGGCTCGGCCAAGCCCGCCTGCACCGCAACGGCCGCGACGCCGACCCGGTCCTGGTGCTCACGCAGGCAGCGCTGGAGCGCTACGGCCTGCCCGCCACCCTGTCGGACGAGGAGCGACGCGCCGGACGGCTCCCGGACGCCCACAAGGTGGTCAAGCAGCTCACCAAGGCCGACTGGAAGCTGACCCAGCGCGGATTCGGCGCCTGGGCGAGGATCTACCGCCCGGCCGAAGGGGCGAAGCGCCACTGCGTCCAGCTGTGCATCCCGTCCTGGAACGCTCTGGACGTCCGCGAGTGGGACCGCAAGAGCGACCCGCAGCTGCCGACGATGCACCCGGCGGACCTCGCCCGCTACCTGGGTACGTACGCGGACAGGGTGATGACGCCGCGCGGCACCACGGCGGTCACCGGCCTGGAACTGATGGTCGCGCTGCGCCCGCCGACCCGCGCGGAGAAGGACGGAACGACCGGCGAGTTCAAGCGGGCGTTCAACACCGACGCGCTCACCGCGGTGTACGACGTGGTGGAGTGCGAGGTCCCCGACGAACACCCCCTCCTCAAAGGCAGGTTCGCCCGGCACCACCTGAGGACCCCGGCCGAGATGCTGATGGAGGAGCCGTACGACTGGTGCCGGCAGCTGACCGACGAGGAGTGCATGAACCCGTACCTGGTCGCGGTCGACATCAACATGTCGTTCGCCGCGGCCGCGAACGGGCTCACCGTCGGACTGGACGGCCCGACCCACCTCACCGGCAACCCGGCCTTCGACCCGACGCTGCCCGGCTCGTGGCTGGTCGACCTCTCCCACGTCGACCTCTCGCGCGTGGACGTCGGCGGCCGTACGGTCGACGGCGCCCGGCTCCCGAGCCCGTTCACGCCCAAGGGCGACCACCCGACCGGGCCGGCCTGGTACGCCACCCCCACCGTCCAGTACGCGGTCGAGCTCGGCTTCGGCGTCGCGCCGATCGAGGCGTACGTGCGCACCCGGACCGGCCGCTACCTGGACGGCTGGTACAAGCACCTGCGCGACGCGTACGTGGCGACGATGGCCGACCTCGACGTCACCACCGACCTGTCCGGGAGCGAGTTCCTGGAGGCGATGGCCGACTCCCGTCGGGTCGACCCGACGATGGCGCTGCTGGTGACCGCGATCAAGGCGACCGCGAAGGGCGGCATCGGCAAGCTGCGCCAGCGCAACCGCGGACAGGTCCCGTACTACGAGCCGTGGCCGGCCCTGGCCCGGGAGACGTGGCGCCCCGACATCCGGGCCGCCGTGCTGGCGAACCAGCGGATCGGCCTGCACCGCAAGCTGATGAAGACGGCGGCCGCCGCCGACCTGTACCCGGTCGCGATCGGCACCGACGCCATCGTGTACCCCTCACCCGGCCCGTCCCCGCTGGACGTCCTGCCGCACACCCCGGAGGGCAAGCCCGCACCGGGCACCTTCCGGCTCGGGGTGTCGCCGGGCATGGTCAAGCACCAGGGCACGCAGACCGTGCTGTGGGCCGAGGAGCAGTTCGAGGAGCACGGCGGCGTGTTCAACGTCGCCAACCTCATCAAGACGGACCCGGCTGCCGGAGAAGGGGAGTAACGGACCATGGCGGCGGACTCGTTCGGCGACAGCCTGGACCGCGCACTGGAGGGGGCGTTCACCCGCCCGGCCCCCAAGGGCGCGCAGGCGCAGATGAAGTACCTGGTCAAGCAGCTCAAGGGCACCAAGGCCGTCGCCCAGGCGCTCGGGGTGTCGCAGCGCACGGTGGAGCGGTACGTCGCCGGCAAGCTGAAGCGGCCCCGCCAGGAGCTCCGCGAGCGCATGGAGCGCGAGGTCAGGAAGCGGTGGCAGCCGCAGATCCGCGCGAAGGCCCGGAAGAAGGCGGCGTCCACGGACGGCCTGGTGGTCTCCACCCGAGCCCGCTTCGGCTTCACCGCCGCTCCGGGCACGACGGACGACGCCCGGATCCGCGACATCACCCAGGCCCTGCCGCCCCAGTGGGCGGACCGCCTGTACACGGCCCGCGAGCAGGGAGCCGACGAACGCCGGCTCCAGCGCATCGCCGCGGAGGGCCTGGCGGAGATGTACTTCCGGGCCGACAACACGCGGGCGCACGGCCTGGGCGTGGAGTTCACCGACGTACAGCACATCGAGATCGAGCTGTAGTCACGGCGACGGCCGGACAAGGCTCCGGTCGGCGAGGGAGTCACGGCTACCAGGACCGATCCGCGTCATTGTGCGGGGCGTGAGGTTTGCCGCCGGTAGTTCGGGCACTGGGGCGCAGGTCCTAGGCCCGGAGGCGGACCGTCGCCCGCCCTTCGGTGCCCTCGTGGCCGAACGGTCCGTCAACCTCTCGGCCCGATGGCTCCGGCGTCACCACGGTCAGTAGGGGGCGGCACATCCCTCCCGCGCCGCGCGCGCGACCGAATCAGTGATCGACGACAGTCCCCGTGGCTGTCCCGCTAGGCTCTGGTCGGTGACGAACGACGTGACCTTGATGCCGTTACAGCGGAGCGAGCAGGCAGTTCTCCAGGCGATCCGTGAACACGGTGGCCGACCCGTCAGCGTGGCCGGCCTCGCGCGGGCGACGGGGTACAGCCCGGCCGCGGTCACCCGGGCCCGCCGGTTGCTGCGTGACCGCGGCCTGTTGGAGTACGAGTCGGGGAACGGGCACACGCCCACCCGCTACCGACTCCCCGGGCAGGCGCCCACCCGCACGGGGCCGCCCCAGCCGCCCGCTCGAACGGACCACGAACCGGTGATGCTCGGCGGGTACCACCTCGGCCGCACGGTTTCCTCAGGAACCCTTCACCTTCTCGACGCCGACGGCGAGCTCCCCGAGGTGCCGGACCGGTTCCGCTGCGACACCGTGTGCCGGCCGACACCGGAGACCGCGCCCACGATGGAGATCGCACGCGGCGACGTCGACTGGGACCGGCTGTGCCGCTCCTGTCTGACCGCGATCGGCGCACCGCCCGGAACCGGTCCGACGAGCCGTGTCGAGACGACCTGGCAGGTTCAGGTGTGGCACCCCCAGACCCATCAGTGGCTGCCGATCGGCCGTCCGCACGACAACGAACCGGCCGCCCGTGCCGCTCGCAGGGAACGGGAGGTCCAACACGGCGAACTCCGTTTCCGGCTCGTCGTGCGCACAACCTCGGAGACCGCGGTTCCCTGACGGCCCTCGCCCCGGCGATGCCGACCGAGGAGCCGAGGCTCAGCGCTTGCGTCACCCCCCCCGCGTACGACGTACCCCCTCCTCGACTGGTCCGCCGGGGGAGGGGGCGCGGTGTTCACAGGATGCTCCGCCCGAATCGCCTGCCGCCCCGCCCGCCCTGCCCTCCGTCGGGCCGGACTACCCGCCTGTCGCCCCGCCCGACGTGCCGGCAGACGTGCCGCCCGACGTGCTACCCGTCCAGCCCTCCGCCGCGGCGGACTGCGCCGGCACCGAAGGCGCCGCGAACTGGCGTGCCTGCAGCTCGTACGCCTCCCGGAACGCCCCGGTGCTCGTGGCGGGGTCCATGAGCTGGGCGAACGTACCGTGCTCGACGACCCGGCCCGCATCGAGTACGTAGATCAGATCGGCGTGCCGCACGCTGTGGAGGCGATGCGTGATCAGGACGGTGGTCTGGCCTGTGCCGGCGAGCCGGTGGATCTGGTCGAACACCCGCTGCTCAGCGGCAGGATCCAGAGCACTGGTCGGTTCGTCGACGATCAGCACCTGCCCGTCGCGCGCCTTGGCCCGGGCCAGGCCGATCTTCTGCCACTGTCCGCCGGAAAGCTCCTGTCCGCCCCGGTAGCCCTTGGCCAGCAGGGTGCTCAGGCCGCGGGGGAGTCCCTTGGCCACGTCGTCGGCTCCCGCGTACGCGGCCGCGGCCTCGATGACCGTGTCGTCCATGGCGACGTCGCTGCGCCCGATACCGATGTTCACCCGGGCGGTGAACGGCCACCGCTGGAAGTCCTGCGCGACCATCGCCACCCGCGAGAACAGCCGGGCTCGACACGCCTCGGCGGCGCTGACCTCCCCCCACAGGACCCGTCCGGAAGCGGGCAGGTGCAGGCCGGACAACAGCTTCGCCACGGTCGACTTGCCCGATCCGTTCCTCCCCACCAGAGCCACGGTCCTGCCGCGGGGGATGACGAGGTCCACCTCCCGCAGAGACGGCTTGTCGGCACCGTGGTAGGCGAAGGTGACGTTCTCGAAGCGGATCGCGTCGAAGTCGTCCGGTACGTCCACACCCGCTTCCGGGATCGCCCGCCGCTCCGCCTCGGTGCACAGCCGCTCCAGGTCCGCGACGAACAGCGACTCCTCCTGGATGTCGGTGACCCGCAGCACCAGGTCGGTGATGCTCGACGACCCGGCCCGGATCGCGAGCACCGCGGTACCGCCGACCGCGAGCGCCATCTGCCCGTTCCACAGCAGCAGACCGAGCACCCCGTACGCGGCCACCGTGGCGACACCACGAGCCCCGTCAGCGACCAGCCCCGTACGTGCCGCTACCCACGCGAGCCGGGTCTGTTCCCGCTCGCTCGTCTCCGCCATGCCCCGGAAGTGCTCCAGCAGGAACGGACCCACATCGTGGACCCGGACCTCACCCGCCGCCTGCTGGTCGATCAGCAGCCGGCTGATCAACTGCGCCGCACGCGCGTGCTGGACGAACCGGTGCCAGCTCGTGTACCGCGCCCGGGCCATCGTCAGCGAGCCCCACGCGCTCGGCAACGCCATCGCCACCAGCAGAGGCAGAAGCGCCCAGTGCAGGACGGTCAGCACGCTCGCGGCGGCGATCAGCGAGATCCCCGAGGCGACCACGGCCGTGCAGTAGCCCACCATCCGCCGGGCCCCGTCGGCGCCCCACTGCGCCGAGTCCATCAGCTTGTGGAAGGCGTCGTCCTCGATCGCGTCCATCTCCACCCGGGCGACGAGCCCCAGGTACCGCTCGGTGGCGACCCGTTGGACCTTGGGCTCGAGCACCCCCGTCGAGGCGGTCGAGGCGGACTTCAGCAGCGAGGCGACGACCGCCATCACCGACACGAGCACGAGCGCCGGCACGGATGCCCTCAGCCGGTCGGCGAGGGTTCCCGAGGCCAGCAACTCGGCGAGCAGCGCGTTCACCGCCACCAGGGTGAAGGCCTGCGCCACGCCTCGGCCGACCTCGCTGAACGCGACCGTGTACAGGGCCCGCCGGTCGGCCTGACGCGCCAGTCGTACGGCGACGGCGACCTGCCGCGGAAAGCTCACGGCCATGCTCCACATGCCGAGCTTCACCCAGGTGCCGCGGTACTGGTTCCAGCCCTGGTCGTAGTCGAGCCGGCCGCCGAACAGCAGCTGCTCGGACGCCGAATGAGTGCCCGTCCCGGCTTCGGGCGACGAGCCGTCCGAGGCGGTCGTCTTGTCCGAAGCGCTCGTCTTGTCCGAAGTGCTCGTCATGCCCCCCACCTCGTATCCGGCCGTGCTGAACGGAACGCGCCCGCGCCACGGCGACGGCCCATGACGTGGATCGGGGCCCCGAGGGGCTTCGGAGGCCGGGCGGGAACAGGAAGGGGAGCGGCAAGACGATGAGGCAGGGGGTACATGGCGTTCTCCAGGAGGAGGCGAGTCGATGTGTCGGAAAGCTCAACGACGACACCGGTCCTGTCGAACACATGTGTTTCGGACGCCGTACGAACCCCGTGGCAGAGCGAAAGTCCGTTCGTGCCGGGTACACCGACCGTTGCGGGGCCGGGCCGGGGCCGGGACGCGTGGGTGGCCGAATCGCCGATACCGATCCCATGGAGGATCCTTCGGCCGGTCGGACCGTACGGGTCGTACTCAGCGGCGGAGGGAGTGACAGCCCTTCCGGGCCGGCTCGGCGGACAGCCGTGGGGAAGGGCCGCCATGAAGCACCGTCGGGGACGCCCCGGCGTCCGGCGGCAGACCCGACGGCCGCCCGCGGCCGCGCCAGGTGGCGCCGACGGTCCGACCCGTCTCAGCGGAACTCGTGGACCACCTGGATCTCGCCGACGATGTGGGCGTTGAAGGCGTCCAACTCCTCGGCAGGCACCCAGAGCTCGAGGATCGTGCGCCCGCCGGCCTGCTGGACGGGATAGCGGCCCAGGAACTCCGACTCGACCTCGAAGCGGGTGACGAACCCGGCGCCGTTGTGCTTCACGTTCCAGTCCCGAGCGATCTTGATCGCGTAGTCCTCGTCGAGGACCGGGTAGAAGATCGGCTGCTCGGGGAGCCGGGGCGGCCACGCACGCCAGTTCAGCGCACGGACCAGATCCAGCTCCTGCGGGCCGGTGGGGCGCCACAGGGTCGTCGTGGCCGGCTGACTGGTCATCTGATCGCTCTCTCGACGGGGGAACCGCGGGCGCGGCTGGTCGGAGGCCGGACGTTACCGGCACCGCGCCCTCACCCGCACGCGGTTTCCCGCCCCCAGCGTCCTCATGGCCACGACCATGACCCAGCCTTAACCCGCACTTGTCCCGGCACCGGCACCGGCCGTGGTGAGCGTGCATCCATGCGCCTTCGCCGACCGCTCGGCGAAGGCCGAAAGGGCGGTGCGGAGGCCGGCGTGGTCGAGGACGAGATCGGAGGCGCGGCCGAGTTCGCTGTCGTCAGGGGCGACGACGTAGGCGGCCCGTTCCGCCGCACCGGGGCAGTCGGCCCACCGTACGTAGCGGCCGTCGGCGGCATCACCTGTGGGCCGGCCGGTCAGGTCCTCCAGACGTTCCCGCTCGCTCCAGTTCAGCGCAGGGCCGTACGACGCGGTGAAGGTGTACAGAGGCGCGCCCCGCAGGCCGCCCAGCGTGCAGCCCTCGACCGGTTTCGGTCCCGATGCGGTCTCCACCACCGTACGGACGCCCCAGCGGGCGGCGGTCCGCGCGTCCACGATTCCGGCGCAGCTGCCCGACGCCGAGGCGAAGGGCCTGTAGTCCCAGGCGTTCACGGAGGTGTCGACCTTCCGCACGGGCTCGCCCTCGGTGGCCTGGCACCCCGTCTGCCGGGCGTAGGCGGTCGCCGTGCGGGTCAGTACGGAGGTGAGCCCCGCCCGGTCCTCCGGGCGACCGAAGTCGGCCCGGTCGATCCGGGCGCGGACCTCGGCGACGACTCCGCTGTCGGCCTCGCCGTCGCAGTCGAGCATGACGGTGGCGGTCGCCTGGCCTCGCCGTTCCTGGTCGGGATCGAACGCGAAGCCGCCGGTCCAGCCGTGGCCCAGTGGCGCGTCGGTGCGTGCGGCTTCCAGGGAGGCGAGGTGGTCCCGCGCGTCGCTGATCGTCACCCGCAGGTCGATCCGGCCGCCCTCCTCGTCGTCGACCTCGCTCACCATGCACTGCCAGAAGCTCCTGCCCAGCCGTGTCTCCGCAGTCACCTCCGCCCCGCCCGACAGCTCCCGCACCGGGTCGGCCGCCAGGGTGCCGTCGCACGCCGAGTCCAGCGCCCGGTCGTGGCGCCAGGCCCCCCAGCCACCCGACAGCCAGAACAGTCCGCCCGCCACCACGACCGCACCGGCCGTCAGCCCCGCTGCCAGCCGGATCCGCCGCCGACGGCGGACCCGGTCCAGTCCCTGGTCCACGGTTACGTCGCTCATCCCCACACCTTCCCGAGGACCTTCGTGTCATGGCAGTCGTCCGACGCGTCGAGGTAGCGCGCGAGGAGCGAGTCGGCGCGGGCGAGGAGCAGCTCGCGGTCCGCGCCCTCCAGGCTCACCCGGTGCAGAGTCCGCCCGCCCGCGCACCGGCCCTCGGCCCAGACGGCGAGCTCGTGGTTCTTCCGCCGCGTGGTGGGCGGTGCGCCGTGCCCGGCCTGCGCGAGCTCGCGCCCGTACTCGGTGCGCACCTCCGGCAGGACCTCGCCCCACCAGCTCGCGGAGCTCACCGTCACGCCTCCTCCCGGCTTCGAGAGGGTGGTGGAACAGGCCCTGGCCCAGGCGTGGGTGGCCCCGTGGGCGGACTGCTCGGCGCCCTTCAGAGCGGTGCCGAGCAGCACCGGGCGGAACCAGCCACACTCCGCCTGGGATGTGTCCGGCTCGTTGTCCTGCGGGGACGGCGACACCGTCTGTACGTCGGTCTCCCGCACGGAGGTCCCGCCGCAGTGCCGGCTCGTGCGTACGTTCTCGGCGACGGCGGCGACGAGCGCCCCGACCCGCTCGATCGCGGGGCTGTCCGTCGAGGCGTGCACCCGGAAGGACGTGACAGGGCGGGCGTACCCCGGCAGGCCGTTGGGGCAGGGAACCGTGACGAGCTCGTCCGCCCGCTCGTGCTCCTCCGCCCAGTCCGGCACTTTCTCGTACGGCGTCCGGTTCACGACGTGCTCCACCCGGACGCCCTTCAGCGGCGGGTCCAGGACCGGCTCCGCCGTCACGGTGAACCACGGGTCTCCCTCGCCGTCGCCGCCGAGGGTGCACGACACCAGTGCCCGCGGCGCCGGTCCGGTCCGCAGCGTCCACCAGGCGTCGTCGGCCAGCAGCTTCGCCGCGTCCTCCCGGGGGAGCGCCCCGCCGCAAGCCCGGGCCAGCGCGTCCTCGTTGTGGCGGTCGCGCTGCCCGCTCCGTACCAGGACGAAGCCCGCTGTCAGCGCCACGAGGAGCAGGGCCACCGTCGCTTGAGGCAGCCACCGGTGCCGCCGGTAGCGCGCCCACGCCGAATCGCTCATCCCCGCTCCCGTTCCCGCCCTCGTACAGGCATCGCATCTGCGAACCAAACACCGCACGCTATCTCACCGGCCGTGCGGGCCTTCCGTCGACGTCGGCTGTGACCGCGTGCACGAGCGAAGAGGCCGTCAACCGACCCTGTGTAGCGGGCCGGGCGGCACTTGGCAGCGCGCGGCGACCGATGGCCCAAGCGGTCGTGGATGGGGGCCGGCGCATGTGCGGGGTGCGGGCGCGGGTCACGGCGTACGTACGCGACCGGCGGCTCCCCATTCGGGAGCCGCCGGTCCGTGAGCATGGTGCTCCTCGGGTGCTCCCCGAAGACGTATCAGGTCAGGCGTGGTCCACGCTGGACAGAGCGTCGGTGACCAGTCGGGTGGCGAAGTCGCGGTCGTCGGTGAGCCGGTTGATGTGCTCGGCGAGCAGGAGGGCCGTGGCCTCGAGGGAGTTCATCTCCCCCTCGGTCCAGTCCCCGTACTGCCGGCGCCACAGGCTGGGGCTCAGACCGGTGCCTGCTGCGATGACCAGGCCGGACATGGTGGGAATGGCCTCTGGCCGCACGCTCCTGGTCATCATGCGCATCGTGGCCACGAGGCTGGGCACCACGTACTCGATGACGTCCTTGTCGTGGTCCTCGTACGCGGCCCGCAGCCAGTTCATGAACATGAAGATGAGCGTGCACGCACCGTCCAGCAGGTCGTCGATCCCCTTGGGGCCCAAGCCCGCGGTGAACTGTTCGATCATCCGCTGCTTCTCGGGATCGGGCCCGGTCTTGCCGTCGTAGATGGCTTTGAGCTGGGAGTCGATCACCATGAGCGCCGCGCCCACGTCACCGACGGGAGCGTATTTGGGGTCACAGGGTGATGACACGGCATTCCTCCTCATGTGACCGCGGCAGGCATCGCGGCATGTGCGTACGGTAGACCGCGGGCCGGAGGGGAATCGGGTGAATCCGACGAAGGATCGGGGGACCGTTCCCAGTCCGCCGCAAGGTGGCCCGTAGCACTCAAAAGGCGACGTCACATGCTCAAGATCTGGCGCCGGACACCGGGCGCAACTCTGCACGGGCGGCCGGGCGGCCGGGTGGTCAGGCGGCCGGGTGGTCAGGTGCCGAGATGTGCCCCGTCGCCGGTGCCGAGGATGGGCAGCCTGAGCTTGCGTTCGAGGGCGTTGGGCAGTGACCACAGTTCCGTACGCAGCCTCCGGTCCGCCGAGCCCTGGACATCCGCGCGACGGATCCCGGGCACGGCGAGGGCCAGGGCGGCGAGGGACGCGGCCAGCCCGGCGCCGAGGAGGACACCGGCGAGGACGGCTCCGTCGGCGAGAGCGAACGGAAACGCGACCCCGAGGCAGAGGGTGCCGAGACCACCGAGCACGGCCACCATCCACCACAGCGGGGTGAGCGGGTGCTCGTCGCGCAGGTGGTCGAGCAACTGCCGGTCGGTGGGACGTCGCCGGGGGTACTCCCCGGCGGCGGCGAACAACTCGGCCCGCCCGCGCAGCGCCCACACAGCGTGCACTCTCACCCACGCGACGGGCAGCACGAACAGAGTCACCAGCACCAGGGCCGTCTGAACCGCTCGTGGCACCGGCACCCAGCCGGAGGCATCGGCCACCACGGATGCCACGGTCGCTCCGACGACGACGGCACCCGTCACGGTCGTGGCCACGAGCCATCGCCGGGCCCGGCGCACCCGAGGGCTGAGGGGAAACTCGACCGTGTCCAACGTCTTCTCCGTTCGATGACCGCAGGTACTCTACGCAGCCCGCTGGGATGGAGGGTTCGCATTCGACCGGGAGGTCCACCGGCGACGCAACCCGCTGGACCGCACCATCAGCTCCGTTCGCTAAGGTCTGCGGCCATGACGGAGACCACAGCCGAAGCATGGCCCGAACCCCCACTCGCCGGCACCGAGGCAGCAGCCGTACTCGGCGCCCTCGAACGCCAGCGGGCTACGCTGGCCTGGAAGTGCTCCGGCCTGGACGCTTCAGGGCTTCAAGCGACAGTCGGCGCATCCACCATCACCCTCGGCGGCCTGCTCAAACACCTGGCGCACGTGGAAGACAGCCACTTCGCCCGGCTGTGGCTCGCCTCTGCCGTCGGCGCTCCCTGGAACACGGTCGACTGGGAAACCACCCCCGACTGGGACTACCGCTCCGCTGCCGAGGACACCCCCGAGGGCCTGCTCGCTCTCTGGCAGGAGTCGGTCGCCCGATCCCGTGCCATCGTCGACGAAGCACTCGGCGCGGGCGGCCTGGACCAGCTCGGTGCCTATGTCACCCGTGGCGGCGAACGCCCCAACCTCCGTCGTATTCTCCTGGACCTCATCGAGGAGTACGCCCGTCATGCCGGTCACGCCGACATCATCCGCGAATCCGTCGACGGCCTTACGGGCGAGGACCCGCCAAGGTGAACCGAGGAACCTGGTGGCGGGACGGTCTGCCGTTCCCGCTGGTCCGTCGAGGCGACGCTGACCTCTGCGTTGGCTCTCCGCCGCATCTGGCCGCGGAGCTTCCGTAGAAATCTGCTTGGCGGACCACGGCGGCACTGTTACGTTGCCGGAGGCCGTGCGAGAGAACGAGGAGGTGGTACCCGTGAACGCAGTATCGACATGGGTGCTCCCCTCCGGGGTCACGGTCGGACGATAGGCAGGTCGTCCGGGAGCGCCGTTCGCGAGCACTCCCGAAAGGCACGACCATGCACTTCACTTCCGAACAGCGTCTCGACGACGGTGTCCTCGAACGCGAGTTCACTCTCGGCGAGATCCCCGGCACCCTGTGGACGCCGGATTCCGCCGTACCGGTCCCGCTGATTCTGATGGCCCACAACAATGGCCTGCCCAAGGGTGCAGCCCGGCTGGTGGCCCGGGCACGGAACTCTGCGGCGTACGGCTACGCGGTGGCCACCATCGACGCTTCCGGGTGCGGCGACCGGCCCCGTTCCGCCGCAGACGAGCAGGCTCGCGCCGACCTTGGCCGGGCGATGCAGGCCGGTGAGCCGGTCGACGAGATCTTCGAGTCCTTCGTCGGCCCGCTGGTCGAGAAGGCGGTCCCGGAATGGCGGACCACCCTGGACGCCCTCCTTGCGCTGCCCGAGATCGGCGGCCCGGTCGGGTACTCGGGGTGGACCGCCCTCGGCATCCACCTTGCGGTGGTCGAGCCGCGCATCGCGGCCGCCGGTTTCTTCGCCGGGGGCTACGTGCCCCGCACCCAGCGCGAGGAGGCCCGGAAGGTCACCATTCCGCTGCTGTTCCTGCTGCAGTGGGACGACGAAGGGAACCCCCGGCAACGGGCCCTGGACCTGTTCGACGCCTTCGGCGCCACGGAGAAGACGCTGCACGCCAATCTGGGCGGACACACCGGTACCCCGTGGTTCGAGGTGGAGGACGGGAACCGGTTCTTCGGCCGGCACCTGACGTGAGGCCGGTCCGCGAGGCCGTCGGCAGACGGTAAGCGGTACCTGCCGGATGCCACTCTCCACGTACGGGTCCCGGCACGCCGCAACTCTCCGCACGGACGGAGGAGACCGAGCGAGCGGCGCGGTTCCTCGCCTCTCCCCCCGAAGTACCGCTGCTGCGAGGGGAAGACGAGCTCCCGGAGCCGTGTGAAAGAAGCCAGGCGCAACCGCGCCCGCGTCACCGCACGGCGTCACGGCGTCACCGCGTCACCGCGCCGCGACGAGCGCGCGGGCGGCCCGTGCGATGTGCGCGCGGGAGATACCGGCCGCGTCGAGGAGTTCGGCGGTCGTGCCGGAGCCCGGCAGCTCGGTGACGGAGAGATGGGCGAAGGCGGGGTGCTCTCCGCCTTCGGCGAGGGCGGAGAGGACGGCCTCGCCGATGCCGCCTTCGGGGTGGTGGTCCTCGGCGACGACAAGGGCACCGGTCTCCCGGGCGGCGCGAGTGAGGGCACCGGCATCGATGGGCTTGACCGAGTACAGGTCGATGACGCGGGCCCGCAGGCCCTCGTCGGCCAGCTGATCGGCGGCGGCGAGGCACTCGTGGAGGGTGACCCCGGCACCGATGAGGGTGACCTGGTCGTCCTCTCCGTGGCGGAGGGTCTTGGAGCCTCCCACGGGGAAGGTCTCGCCGTGGGCGTAGAGGACCGGGTAGGCCCCGCGCGTGGCGCGCAGGTACGAGATGCCCTCCACGTCGGCCATCGCCGCGGTCAGCGCGGCAGCTGACGTGGCGTCACTGGGATACAGGACGGTGGAGCCCAGGACGGCACGCATCATGGCGAGATCCTCGACGCCCATCTGGGAAGGGCCGTCGGCACCGATCTCGACACCGCTGTGGGTTCCGCACAGGGCGATGGTGACCTGCGAGACGGCAGCCATGCGGATGAAGTCGTGGGCGCGGGTGAGGAACGCGGCGAACGTGGTGGCGTACGGGTGGAACCCGCGCACCGCCATGCCGACCGCGTCCGCGACCATCTGCTGCTCGGCGATGTAGGTCTGGAAGTAACGCTCGGGATGGACCTTGCCGAACTCCTCGGCATGCGTCGAGTTGCCGACCTCGGCATCCAGGGCGACGACGTCGGGGCGAGCGCCGAGGGCGGCCAGGGCTCGCCCGAAGGCGACTCGGGTGGCCACGTCGTCCCCCACGTCGAAGCGGGGGAGCTCCACGGTCCCGGTCGCCGACGGTGTGCGGACGGCCTGGACGGCCTGGACGGCCTGGACGGCATGGACGGCATGGACGGCAGGCGGCTTCGGGCCGCACGCTCTGAGAGCGGCGTGGCCGCCGGACAGTTCGGCGACCGCACGCTCGGCGATGTCCTTCGGCAGCGGTTTGCCGTGCCAGCCTTCCTGGTCGGCCACCTCCGGCACTCCGCGGCCCTTGACGGTCCTGGCGACGATGACCGTGGGTGCCATTCCGTCGGCGGCCGTGGTCATGGCCCGGTCGATCGCTTCGAGGTCGTGGCCGTCGATCACGATCGCCCGGCATCCGAAGGCCTCGACACGGCGGGCGTAGGTGTCGGTGTCCCACTCCAGCTCGGTCGGCCCGCACTGTCCGAGACGATTCACGTCGATCAGGGCCGTGAAGTTGGCCAGCCGGCGGTGGCCCGCCTTGTCGAGGGCCTCCCACACGGACCCCTCGGCCGTCTCGCTGTCACCGCACAGCACCCACACCCGGTAGGGAAGTCGTTCCAGATCCCGGCCGGTCAGCGCGATGCCGACGCCGTAGCCGACGCCTTGCCCGAGGGATCCGGTCGCCACGTCTACCCAGGGCAGTACGGGGGTGGGATGGCCCTGCAGACGGTGGCCGAAGCGGCGGTACGTCGTCATCAGCTCGTCGTCACCGATCGCGCCCGCGGCTTTGAACATCGCGTACAAGAGGGGCGACGCGTGCCCTTTGGAGAAGATCAGGTGGTCGGAAGCCGGGTTGTCGGGTGCGTCCCACTCGTAGCGCAGATGGCGGGTCATGAGGACCGCCATGAGGTCGGCCGCCGACAGGCTGGAGGTGGGATGTCCGGACCCCGCCGCGGTACTGGCACGTACGGAATCGGCCCGCAACTGCTGCGCGAGCCCGAAGACCTCCGACAGCTCGCTTGCGGGGCCGACGTCGATGCTGGGCCGTGCTGTCATGAGCGAACTCCCTTCACCCGGGGCGCGAGGCGTTCGTACCCTCGGCGTCACACGCCTGCCCAGGTGTACGTCACCCCGCAGGTCGCCGCCGCGTCCCGGAGACGTACGCCGGGATCGCGCGCGATGGCGAGAAGGACGCGGGCCCGCCTACACCTCACGCACGGGCGAAAGGCGGTCCGCACGACGGCCGCGCAGCTCCGGTGGGCCGACGACGGCCAGCGGGATTCCTCGGCGGCCGCACAGTCGACGGGCGCGGGCGAGGACACTGAGGGAGGCCGGCGAAGGGTCGCAGGTGGGCAGCTGCACCCTGACCCGACTGTAGGGGCGGTGGGTGAAGAGGAGCATCTCGATCTCCAGCGTGGCTGCGGCCCGGCTGGAGATGTCGAGGTCGCGAAGGATTTCCAGGTGCAGGACGCCGTCCTCCACGTTGTGCCCGATCAGCATGACGCCTCCCGTACTCACAAGTCGTCCCCGGCCGCGGACGCTCCGTCGGGAGCGCGGCAGGGGGCGGTAGAAGCATTATCCCCCGGATGAGAGGAAGCGCCTGGTCAGGAGAGCGGGCGAAGAAGGGATGCGGTACGGGCAAGGGCAAGGGCAAGGGCAAGGGCAAGGGCAAGGGCAAGGGCACGAGTACGGGCACAGGTACAGGTACAGGTACGGGTTCGGGTTCGGCCTAGGAGGGGTGCCGACGCCGGGTGCTCGGGGCGGGCCGATCGGGGTGTGGCTTGCCGCCGGCTCCTGGACGGAGGAGCGGCTCGCCGTTTTCGACTCCCCGCAGCGACGTCTTCCGCGCGTCCACGCCCCCGCTTCCTCCTACGCTCGACACATGACCAAGAACGACATTCAGCTCAAGGCCATTGCCGCGCTGACGGCCCTGCGCGGTGGTGTCGGAGCGGATTACGTCTCCGAACTGCTTGGCGAGGTCATCCCGACGCAGTTCGTCGTCCCCGACACCGACGATCCGGCGGAAGTCGGCGCGGCCATGCTCAACCAGCTCGCCGACCCGCTGAGTGCGCTGATCAACGGCTTTGTGCTCGCCTTCGAGACAGTGGCCGTCGCGTACGACCAGACGGATCCCGAAACATCCACCGACGCGATCCTGCAGGCTCTCGCCCTGAGCATCGCGCGCGACGCGGATTGATCGCCGCGCGTCGTCATGCCGTACGGGCGAGCGGGCGAGGGAGGCCCGGGTCCATCCGTGCGGTGACCGCACGGAGACAGTCCTCGGGGTCGAGGTGGGGTGCTGGGTGCCTGGCGTCCACCCGTCCGTCACGGCTCATGCGGTCTGGTGGTCGGGGGTGGTGGTGAGTTCGCGGACGGCGGTGGCGATGGCTCGGTAGTCCTTGCGGAGGATCTTGGAGTGGTTGCTGGGGACCTTGGCGCTGAGCTGGATGTGGGGGTTGCGGGCGATGACGGGGGTGAGGTTGCCGCGGATCTTCTCCATGAGGACCGGGTCGCCGCCGAGGTTGCCGCCGGTGGCCAGGACGTAGCGGGTGGGCACGGTGACGCGGTCGAAGACCGGGTCGAGGGCGGCGGGTGCGCAGAGTTCGTTGACCTCGATGTTGATCTCGGCGTGTTCGGCGGCGCTCATCCGGGCGGCCATGCCGAGCCGGCGGGCGACGGGGAAGACCGGGCTGAGGCGGCGGAACAGCTTGCGGATCTGGACCTTGGCGGCGTCGTCGAGCCAGTCGTGGGGCAGGGCGCCGTCGACGGAGACCACGCCCAGGACCCGGCCGGGGTTCCGTGCGGCCCAGTGGACGGCGAGCATCGCGCCGTAGGACCAGCCGACCAGGATCGGGCGCTCCACGCCCCTGGCGGTGAGGACGGCGTCGAGGTCGCGCAGGCACGCTTCGAAGGAGTAGTCCGTGGCGAGGTCGGACTTGCCGCGGGCCCGCTCGTCGTAGCTGATGTGGCGGTAGTCGCCGCCGAGTTCGGTGATGACGCGCCGCCAGTGCTTCTGGTCGGCGTAGGAGCCGTTGAGGTAGACCACGGGGCGGCCGGTGCCGCCGGTGTCGGTCACCGCGAGCGCGGTGTCGTCGACCGGGACCATGCCGGTCCAGGCGGCGGGCTGCGTGCGGGCGGTCATGGTCATGGTGGGCCTTCTTTCAGTGCGGAGGGAGAGGGGGGTGTGGGTGAGGGGGTTAGAGGCTGTGGGCGGTGATGTCGCCGGCGGCGGTGGTGGCGTGGATGGTCAGGCCGGCGTCCGGGCCGTCGGTGTTCTTGAGCGCGTTGTCGATGCGGCCGTGGGTGGTGGCGGCGTTGAGGGAGGCGGAGACGCCGCGGGCGGCGCCGATCGTCAGGTTCCCGGCCGCGGTGGTCAGGGTGACGGTGCCGGAGTGGGCCTCGGTGATGTGGATGTCGCCCTGCTGGGTGCTGATGTCCGCCGCGCCGCCCAGGCGGCCGACGGTGATGCCACCGGCCTGCAGGGTCAGACGGGCGCTCGCGGCCTCATCCAGCTTGACCGTGCCCTGCGCACCCTCGAAGGTGACGTCGCCCAGGCGTCCGACGCCCCGGAGTTCGGCGGCGGCCGTCGTGGCCTCGACGCGGGAGCCTGCGGGGAGCTGGACGGTGACCTCGACCGAGCCGGAGTTGCCCACGATCCGGTTCTTCGCCGGGGCGGCCTCGATCCGCAGGACGCCGTCGGTGTAGTCGACCGTGACCTGCTCGGCGGCCTTCACGTCGCTGCTCTTCGCGGCGTTGGCCGGGAGGACCTCGACGGTGGTGTCGGTGCGGTCGGCGGCGATGAGCCGGATACGGCCGGCGGGGATGTCGAGGACGGTGACGATCGCGGCGGTGGTGGCGAAGTTCTGCATGGTGTGTCTCCTCGAAGCGTTTCGCTGCTTGTTTCTGACAACGCAAACGCTACGTTGCGTTCAAGGATCGAGCAACATGCTCGTTGCGACAGATCCACATACACGCAGTTCGCAGCCCCTAAATCGTTGCAACCGTCCTGGCGTTTAACGCAACATCCCTCATCCGCATGTTGCAATGAAATGGAAGTGAATGCGATGGCGGCGAGGCGTGTGCCGTGCCCCCGGCCTCGAAGGCGGCCTCCAGTGGCGCTGCACGATGGTGTTGCCGATGATGGTCGGTGCGCTGGTGGCGGTCGGGGTGCGCGAGTACGGTGCCGGCTCACCGAAACACCCACCCTCGTTGCCGAGCCGGCCCTAGAGTTCTTGGTTCCGTTCCCGCATCACGGAGTGAGGTGCCGCATGAACTCCCGGCACGCGCCCCCCATCCTGCTCATCGGCGGCGGCGCCGGATCGGGGAAGACTGACCTGGCGCGCTCCCTGGCCAAGGAGATCCCCGGTGCGGGCGTGGTCCATCTCGACCTCTGCTACCACACCGATCCGGCCCTGGCGCCGACCGTTCCGCGCTTCGACGGGGAGGGCCGCGTCGTCGACTTCAGCAACCCGGAGGCCCTCGACACCGCTCGTATCGAGGCCGCTGTGTCTGCCGTCGACGAAGCCTCGCTGATCGTCGTGGAAGGCATCTTCGCCTTTGCCCTGTCCGAGCTGGAGCGCCGGGCGGCCTGGACCGTCTACGTCGACGCCCCGGCCGACATCCGCCTCACCCGCAAACTGCTGCGCAAGGCCGAAGAGGGAAAAGATCTCCGCACCACCCTCCGCGGCTACGACCGCACCCGCCAGGCTCACGAGACACACGTCGCCCCGGCCAGGGGTCGGGCCCAGCTCGTCGTCGACGGCACCCTCCCACCCTCGACGATTCTCCGCGAAGTCCGGGAGTTCCTGGCCGTTCACCCGTTCACGCCCTGACCCTCGCGGGCGGACCGAGTGCGTCCGCGGTGTCGGGGCAGGTCCCGCACGCATGCGGGGCGCGGAAACGGCCTCAAGGGCACCCGTCCTGCCGGGTGTTCGTGACGACCGTACGAGCGCAGAGGTCGACGCGCGCGGTCTCCAGAACCGAGAGAACGCCGGTACGACTCCGGCAGGTTCCGCCCCTCGGGCAGAGGTAGCCGGACGGCCTCTGCAATACCGGGTGCCATCAGGTCTGCCGACAGTGTGATCGTGTGGCAGGCCACCTCGTTCATGCCGGCAGCGCGCGGGCGTGCGCCGCGGCGAGTGCAACGCGCACCGCACGGTCTGCGGTCCCCTCATCGACCGGCTCGCCGGTGAACACCAGCCGGAAGTAGATCGGCGCGGCGAGGGTCTTGAGGAGTTCGGTCGGGTCGGTATCCGGGGGAAGTTCGCCGCGCTCAATGGCGCGGGTGACAACGGGTTCCGCTCGCCGGAACCGGTCGTTGAAGAGCGTGTGCTTGACTTCGGCGAGCTGCGGGATGCGCACGGCGTCCGAAAGGACGGTGGCAAGCAAGGCCCGCCCTGCCTGTGTGGTCATGGTGGCGATGAGCGAGCGGGCCAGTGCTTGCAAGTCGCTCTCCACCGCCCCGGTGTCGGGGATCGGGATGTCCCCGGCGAAGTGCCTCGCCAACGCGTCGGCGACAAGGCGGTCCGAGTCCTTCCAGTTCCGGTAGATCGTCGTCTTGTGCACGCCCGCCCGCTGGGCTACGCGCTCGACGGTCAGCGCGGCGTACCCGTTCTCCGTGAGCTCGGCCATGGTCGCCTCCAGTACGGCGGCACGCATCTTGCTGCCTCGCCCGACAGCGGGAGCGCGTCGGGAGGGCGAATCGGCAGACTCCATTGCAACTCCTAGTTGCGTTGATGGTGAAACGTACGACAGGATCAGGCTATCGCAACTTTGGGTTGCAATACGGTTGCGCTCTTTCAAGGCCGTAGACACTCCTCACCGCCACGAATCGAGGTCCCCATGCCCCGTGATTCCCGTACGGGCGCCCGAGTTCCGCTGCCCGACCGTCACGGCGAAGGCACGGGCAGCGCCGAGCGCCGCCGCCTGGCCGGTCGGCGCTCTGCTGACTCGACGCCGCAGACGGCTCCGCGCATGAACTGGACACCGGAGGCCATCCCTGACCAGTCGGGACGCCTGGTTGTCGTCACCGGCGCCAACAGCGGCATCGGGTACGCCACCGCTCGTGAACTCGCCCACCGCGGCGCCCATGTCGTCCTGGCCTGCCGCAGCCACGAACGCGGGCGGGACGCAGTGGAACGACTGCGAACCGAGGTGCCCGGTGCCCGCACCGAACTGCGCATGCTCGACCTCGCCGACTTGGAATCCATCCGCGGCTTCGCCGAGGGCTGGGATCACGACCGACTCGATCTCCTGGTCAACAACGCCGGGGTCGCCATGGTGCCCTTCTCCCGGACCGTCGACGGCTTCGAGTCCCAGTTCGGCATCAACCACCTCGGTACGTTCGCACTCACCGGCCTGCTCATGCCGCACCTGCTGGCCGCTGCCGACCCGCGCGTGGTCACCGTCAGCAGCGAGGGCCAGCGATTCGCTCGCTTCGACATGGCCAACCTCAACGCCGAGCGTCGCTACCGAGCAGCCTTCGCCTACGTACAGTCCAAGCGGGCGAACCTCTACTTCGCCATGGAACTGCAGCGAAGGGCCGACGCGGCCGGGCTGAGGCTGCGCAGCATGGCCGTCGCCCCCGGACTCACGCGGTCCAACGTGCTCACCGGAGGCGCCAACGGCGCACGGGGCCGCGCATACGGGATCCTCACGACCCTGCTCCTGCGTATCGCTTTTCGCCCCACACCGGATGGCGCCAAGACCTCCCTGTACGCCTCAACCGTCCCCGACCTGCCTGGGGGGAGCTACGTCGCGCCCGATGGGCCGTTCCAACTCCGAGGCGAGCCCGCCCTGCGTGACCGGGAACGTGCCATCCAGGACTCCGCCACCGCCCACCGACTCTGGGTGCTCTCGGAACAGCTCACCGGCGTGCACTACGCGTTGCCCACCGAACCGCCCACTCGGAATTGAGTTCCCTTGCGCGCACCTTGCCGACCAGTCACGGTCGGGCCGAGTGATGGCCGATGACGCGCCTCGGGCCCGCGGCACCCAGGGGTAGGTGCTGGGCGACGTGGAAAATGCCGACTGGCGCGGCACTGAGTGCGCCGATGAGTGAAAGCGTGATCGCCCTGCAGGTGTGGTCCCGGCAGGGCGGTCGTCGGCGAGGGGCTCGGGGTTGAAGTTGCCGTTGCGGCAGCTTCTACCGTCGTGACCAGGGCCGGAGACACCGGCCCGGCGATACACACGTGCAGGAGTCGTGATGGACTGGTCGATCGCGGAGGTGGCCCGGATGTCGAGCGTTACCGCCCGGACACTGCGCCACTATGACGAGACAGGCCTGCTGCCGCCCGCCCGGATCGGCGCCAATGGACGCCGCTACTACGAGGAGCGCCAGCTCCTGCGGTTGCAACAGATCCTCGTGTTGCGGGCGCTGGGCGTCGGGGTGCCGGAGATCGGCCGGATCCTGTCTGAACAGGTCGACGAGGTGGATGCCCTGCGGGGCCACCACCAGCGCCTCCTCGCGGAACGGGACCGGCTCGACGCGCTGGCCGGCACGGGTTCCCGCACGATCGCCGAACTGGAGCAGTCCAGGAAGGACGGCAACCCCATGACCATCAACCGACCGGAGAACCTCTTCGAGGGCGTGACGCCCTCCCAGTACGAGGAGAACATGCGTGACTTCCCCGAACTCGCCGAAGAGGTCGCACGACGCGCCGGCGCGATGAGCCAGGCCGACGCCGACGCCGGACACCGTGAGCGCACCGCGCAGATGATCCGGCTGGCTGAACTCATGGCCGCGGGCCACCCGGCCGACGCCGACCCGGTCCAGGCCGAGATCGACGCCCAGTACCGGGCACTGGCCGAACTGCACGCTGTCTCCGCCGAGGACTACCGGGCCATCGGGCGCTCCATCGTCGACAACGAGACGTGGCGCGCCGCATACGAGGCCATCGTTCCTGGCCTGGCCGCGTACCAGCGCGACGCCATCGAGGCCTACGCCACCACCCGGCTGAACTGAGACACAGCGCAGCCGCCATCGAGGAAGGGCGGCTGCGCCGTGTCGCGGCGGGCCGGCGATGTTCGATCCCGAGGACTGGCCGCGCCCGCCTCAGCAGGGCGCTGCCCGTTCTCATGAACAACGACTTCCCTCACGAAAGACCGCCCCCCAACAAGCTGAACAATTGCTGACGGAAGTCATGAGCAAAGCCACGCCACGTTGAGAGAGTGCCAAGATCGTGACGGTCATTGACCAGCAGACCGAGAGAGTGGGGCTCAGCTATGTCCCGGTGGATAGTCCTTGCCACCCCCGTTGGAGGGGTCGCCGCTGAAGCGTCCAGCGTTCGTACGCTCGCCGAGTTTGAAGGCAGCGTGGAGGAGGCGTTGACGGAGTTCGCGAAGAGGGTGAACACCTATGACCGTGACGTCACGAAGGTCAAGCGGCGCGAGGTGTTCAGGTGCTCGGACCGGTCCTACTTCGTTCGGGTCAATGGGCGTCTCTCCGAGTTCGAGTACTTCTTCCAGCTGGCCGAGCTGGTGGCCGACACGAAGTCTCCTGAGCTTCCTGACACGATCAACTAGTGTCGCATCAGGCGACGTTCGCCCTGTCGCCGCGTCAGCGTTGCGGCTGGACGACGATCTCCGACTCCCGCATGGGGGTGGTTCATGAACCAGCAGGTGAACCTGGTGACATTGGGTGTCAGGGATGTGAAGGCCGGCCGCCAGTTCTACAGTCATAGTTTGGGCTGGACACCCCTGCTCGACTTGGACGGGCCACCGCTGGGAGGTGTGCCACAGCCCCGGCTGGTCGGTCGCGGACGACGGCACCGTGACGCTGGCAGCTGTTGACGCGCAGGATGCCGAGGACTGACGCTGCTTCAGCCCACGTGACCGCCACCCTGGTCGGGTGGCGGAACGAGTACGGGTGCGCGAGTTTGATCACGACGAGGGGCAGCGCCTGCTGCGGAATCATCCGGCGAGGCAGCGGGCCGGTAGTGGCCTGGCGGCGAGCCCAGATGGACCTGTTGTCCACGCAGGGCAAGCCGGTGGCGAAGCCAGCGACACTCGCGCAGCCCTCTGAGACCCCCTACCGGCTACCGGCTACCGGCTATAGGCCCCGTCCGGCTTTCTAGCGCTCTTCGCGCCGCTCGTCGCTACTCTGCGGCCTGGGTCGCAGAGCAACGACCTCGTCCCTCCAGGGTCATCTCCATAGGGGTTCCGCAGGCTTCGTGGCTCGACCCCACATACAGCCCTTCACCGAGCGGGTCGTGACCTCGTGGGGAAGGAGCCCGCGGCGGCTGGGGCGAGGCGGCGTCGTGGGGTGAACCGTGGTGAATTCGGCAAGGCGCTGTCACCGAACTGTGAAGCGCGCGCGGGAGCCTGGTGTCCACCGCAGTGCGGTTCGTGTGTTGTCATCGAGGGGGTACCACCATGAGCGCCGTTCGCAGATCCGCCGTCCTCGTCGCCGTTTCCGTACTGGCCCTGAGTGCATGTGGGCCCTCCGAGGAAGGCGCTGTGGGTGGGAGCGGTGTGCCGTCCTCGGCTCCCACCGCCTCCACCTCCCCGTCTGCCTCTCCGTCCGCGCCGGTCAAGCCGTCGAAGCCGGTCAAGCCTTCGGCGCCGACGACGCCTGCAAAGCCCGCGTCGCCGTCGACCGATCCGGACTACGACGTCTTTCCCTGCAGCACCTACGACGTGACGTTCACCGCGAGTCTGGCCGAGCCCACGACCAGCAGCTACCTGCTGAAGATCACCAACAAGTCCGGCAAGCCGTGCCGGGTGCTCGGCCACCCGGTCGTGACCTTCGGCGACCTGGACGGGCAGGCGACGGAGCGCGGCACGGCACCCGGCATCGAGGAGGCGATCCGGCTCGCACCGGGGCAGTCTGCCTACGCGGGGCTCATGGGCGGTCTGAAAGGCGTCGGGAGCGACACGGTCTCTTCGATCGCGATGACCATGAACACGGAGTCCGACCTGAAGCAGGTGCCGCTCAAGGCCTCGACGCCCGGTCTGAACGTCTCCGACGACAACTCCGTCACCGCCTGGATGGATGACGCCGAGGACGCGCTGAGCCTGTAGGCAGCCTCCTCCGGCACCTTCGAACGCGAGGCGCGGGCACCCAGCGCGCTCCAAGCCGGCGAGGCCTGCCCCGTCCGCGCTACGCACCCGCGGGGAGGGTCTGGGCCCGCAGGTCGGGGGAGTGGGCAGGCTGAAGCGCGACGGGGCTGCGGTCGTCGCAAGACAAGATCAACGACGTCTGCAGGCGTGTAGCTCGATGGGCCCGGTTGAGATGCCTAAGCCGGGCACGCCGGGGTGCAGGACGGGATGCGCCCCACCCCAGCCGGGAGTCGGCTGACGGAGTGGATCTCTTCCACCACATGAGCGTGTTTCGAAATGTCGTCCGAAGATTCGTTCCGGTATGGCGATAGAGCTGAGACGTCACACCGGGTGTGACGTCTCTTCCTGACACCGAGCGAAAGCAGGGCATCTCGTGCTGAAGAAGTGTCTCGTAGCCGCCGCATCCGCGGCGCTGGTGATGGGGCCGGCCGCTGTGGCGCAGGCCGACGACATCGTGCGCGTCGTGGAGGAAACGGTGACCATTCCGGTCGCCTCCGGCGGCTACCCCGGCAGGGCTTCGGCCATGGCCTCCTGCCCGCCCGGCGAAACCCGGACCGGTGGAGGCGCCAGCGTGATCGCGGGCAACTCGCACGCCGACCGGTACCTGCTGCACTCGACCCAGCCGATCAGCGGTGAGGCCTGGTGGGCCTTCGCGTCGAACACGGACACCACCAACCCGGGAACCCTGAAGGTCTACGCCATCTGCGCGAGGGTGGTCAGCACCCCGGCCCTCACCACGCCCATCAAGACCTGACCCAGGTGTCCACTCTCATGTGGCGGTGAGAAGTCCGTGCAGGCGCTCGGCTGGGGTGTCCCAGCCGAGCGTCTTGCGCGGCCTGTGGTTCAGCTCGGCAGCGACGGCGTCCGGGTGTTCGCGCCAGTGCCGGGACAGGTCGGTTCCCTTCGGGAAGTACTGGCGGAGCAGGCCGTTGGTGTTGCCGTTCGTTCGCCGTTGCCAGGGGCTGTCCGGCCGGCGGTCCACTCCGTAGCCCAGGCCCCGGCGTTCGGCGGCTCCATCCGTAGCGCCCGGAGGCCAAGGCCATTCCTGCGTAACCCCGGCGTGGGCCGTCCACGACAACCCGCACGCCCTCCTGATGCGCGTCCGCAACCGTGACAGCCTGCGAAGGCGGCTACTCGGGCAGAGGGCGATCGTCGATGACGTTCTTCATGACGAGTGTGGAGGTCAGGCGCTGGACCCCGGGCAGACGTGCGAGCTGCCGGTCGTACAGCTCCTGGAACGCGGCCAGGTCCGCGGTCGCGATCCGCAGGAGGTAGTCGGGCTCGCCGAACAGGCGCTGTGCCTGAAGCACGTGCGGGATGGCGGCCACGGCTTCCTCGAAGGCCGTGACGGTGTCCGCGTCCTCCCAGCGCAGGGTGGCGAACACGAGGGCCTCGAAGTTCAGGCCGACGGCGGCCGGGTCGACTACGGCGCGGTAGCCGCGGATCGCGCCCTCGCGTTCGAGGTCGCGCAGCCGGCGGTGGCAGGGCGAGACGCTGAGCTTCACGCGGGCGGCCAGCTCGGTGATGGTCAGGCGGCCGTCGAGCTGCAGCTCGGTAAGAATCTTCCGGTCCAGGGCGTCCATGGAGAAGATTCTCCCTCACATGGCGCGATCATGAAGTAAAGACGCAAACACCTTCGGGCGTAACCGGCCTAGCCTTCCCTCCAGAGCAAGAAATGCGAGAGGGAACGAACGATGGATACGACGACACTGGCAGCCTTCCTGGTGGTGGATCTGTTGCTGGTGTTCACTCCGGGCGCGGACTGGGCCTACGCGATCTCCGCCGGACTGCGGGAACGCTCCGTCGTCCCGGCCGTCACAGGGCTGATCGCCGGACACGCGGCCTACGCGCTGGTGGCCGTCGCGGGCCTGGCGGTGATCGTGGCGAGCTCCCCGGCCGTGCTCACCGCCCTGACCTTGGCGGGCGCCGGCTACCTGCTGTGGCTGGGCTGGGGTGTTCTGAGGCAGCCGGCCGTACCGGCGGCCGCCGGAGAGAGCACGGACGCCTCCCGTATGCAGGTCATGCTCAAAGGAGCCGGGATCAGCGGCCTGAACCCGAAGGCGCTGTTGCTGTACTTCTCGCTGTTCCCGCAGTTCATCGACACCGCCGACGGCTGGCCGGCCGCCGCGCAGACCGGTCTGCTCAGCACCGTGCACCTGACCGCGTGCGCCGTCGTCTACCTCGCCGTCGGCGTCCTGGCCCGCACGGTCCTCAGGACCCGGCCCTCGGCCGCCCGGGTCGTCACCCGCATCAGTGGTGCCATGATGATCGCCATCGGCGCCTTCCTGCTGGTGGAACGCCTGGCCGGCTGAAGACCCCGTCCCGCTCCACCCGACACGGTCCCGAAGGAGGGCATGCACGTGGAAGACCAGACGCGGCAGGAACAGGCGAGCCCCGCAGCCCGGAAACGCATCCAGGACAGCTTCGATCTGCAGGGCCTCATGGCCCACCTCGGCGCGCGCCTCGCCCATATCGGCCCCGGTCGCGTCCACATCGTGCTCCCGGCCCGTCCCGAGGTGACCCAACAGCACGGCTACGTCCATGCCGGTGCCACCAGCGCCATCGCGGACAGCGCCGGTGGCTACGCGGCGCTCACGCTGTTCGACGAGGACTCCGAGGTCCTCACCGTCGAGTACAAGATCAACCTCCTCGCGCCCGCCGCCGGCGACCACCTCGAAGCGATCGGCACCGTCCTGAAGACCGGACGCACCCTGACCGTCTGCCAGTTGGAGGTGTACGGCGTCCAGGGCGACGGCGAGCGGAAGCTCGTCGCCAACGGCCAGCAGACCCTGATCCGCGTCGACAGGCCCGTCGAGTGAACCCGCAGCCCTCTCTGCCGTCCTGGCTGACGTGGTGGCAGCGCCCCTTCCCCGACGCCAACACCCTGCTGCTGCACGGACGGCAACCAGCCCTGATCGACACCGGGTTCGTCGGTCACGCGGAGGAGACCGTCGCCTGGGCTCGCGCGCACGCCGGCGGCGTCGACCTGGTCGTCAACACCCACTGGCACTCCGACCACGTCGGCGGCAACGCACTCCTCCAGGCCAGGGGCGCCGCCGTCGCCGCCGGAGCCCCGGAGGCCGAGGCCGTCTCCCGCCGCGACCCCGGATGCTGCGCGGCCGAGTACCTCGACCAGCCCGTCGCCCCGTACACCGTCGACCTCGCGCTCGACGACGGGCAGGTCCTCCGCCTCGGGGACACCGACTGGGAAGTCGTACGCACCCCCGGCCACACCCCGGGCCACCTCGCCCTGTGGCAGCCGGAGGAACGGCTCCTCGTCGTCGGGGACGCGCTGTCGGACTACGACGTCGGCTGGGTCAACCTCGCGCTCGACGGCCTCGATGCCACCACCACGGCCCTCGTCTCCCTCAAGCGGTTGGCCGACCTCGCTCCGCGCGTGATCCTCCCCTCCCACGGGCCGATCGTCGCCGACCCGGCCGCCGCCTTCGCGGCCGCCCTGCGACGTGCCCAGCGCCTCGTCGACGACCCCGACGGAGCGGTCTGGTACGGCGCGCGCAGGATCCTCGCCTTCGCCCTGATGATCCGCGACGGCATGCCGGCCGACGCGATCGAGCCGTACCTCCACGCCCGCGCCTGGGTCACCGATGCCGCACGCCTCCTGGACGTGACTTCCGAGGCCCTCGCCACAGAACTGGTCACGACGATGCTCGCCGGCGGTGCGATCGTCCTGCGCGACGGACGCCTGCGCGCCGCCGCCGACCACACCACAGTGGCGGCCGAAGCGTTGCGCGTGCCCTACCCACGAGCCTGGCCGGCGACCGGGCCGCGCTGACCTGCGGTGGAACGAGGGGCGGGCCGCGGAGGCGGGGTAATCCGAGCGCGTCCCGTCAGTGGTGTCGGTGGGCGTTGAGCCGGGCGGCCTGGCGTGTCAGGTGGTCGCGTTCGGCGAGGTTGGGTGCTGTGTGGGCCGCCTCGGCGTACAGCCGTGCCGCTGTCACGAGGTCGCCGTCGCGCTCATGGAGGTACGCCGCCACCGCGGCGTGGCGGGGCAGTGAGGCGTCCAGCGCCGCGAGTACCGCCAGGCCGGCGCGCGGCCCGTCGGCCTGCCCGACGGCGACCGCGCGGTTGAGCCGGACGACGGGGCTGTCGGTCAGGCGCGTGAGCTCGTCGTACCACTCGACGATCTGCACCCAGTCGGTCTCCTCTGCGGTGGGCGCGTCGGCGTGGAGTGCCGCGATGGCGGCCTGGGCCTGGAACTCGCCCAGCCGGTCGCGGGCGAGGGCCGCCTGGAGGATCTCGACGCCCTCGGCGATCAACGCGGTGTCCCAGCGGCCGCGGTCCTGCTCGGCGAGCGGCACGAGGCTGCCGTCGGGCGCGGTCCGGGCGGCCCGCCGGGCGTGGTGGAGCAGTATGAGGGCGAGTAGCCCCGCCGCCTCGGGGTGGTCTACACGGGCCGCGAGCTGCCGGGTGAGCCGGATCGCCTCGGCGGCGAGGTCGACGTCGCCGGAGTAGCCCTCGTTGAACACGAGGTAGAGGACGCGCAGGACGGTGGCGACGTCGCCGGGCTGGTCGAAGCGCACTCCGGAGACGGTGCGCTTGGCCCGGCTGATGCGCTGCGCCATGGTCGCCTCGGGCACCAGGTAGGCCTGGGCGATCTGGCGCGTGGTCAGCCCGCCGACGGCACGCAGCGTGAGCGCGACCGCCGACGCCGGGGTCAGCGACGGGTGAGCGCACAGGAAGTAGAGCTGGAGCGTGTCGTCCAGCGCGGGCGCGGGCCCGGGTGCCGGCTCCTCCTCGACGCGGTCCTCACGCCGGCGGCGGGCGGCGTCGGCGCGTGTCGTGTCGAGGAACTTGCGCCAGGCCACGGTGATGAGCCAGCCCTTGGCATCCCGAAGGGGCTCTCCCGCGCTCGAGCGGACCCGTGAGCTCGGGGACGGGTCGGCCGGCCAGATCCGGAGCGCTTCGACCAGAGCGTCCTGCACGGCGTCCTCCGCCGCCGCGAAGTCGGCTCCGCGGCGGACGAGGACGGTGAGCACACTCGGTGTGAGGCTCCTGAGCAGGGCCTCGTCCATCGGTGACGTCACTCCGTGATGGTGGGCGGCGCGGCCAGGAACGGGCGTACCTCCAGCCATTCGTGGATCGGCTTGCCGCCCGCCCCGGGGGCGGCCGACAGCTCTCCGGCCAGCTCGACGGCGCGCTCGTAGCTGTCGACGTCGATGATCATCCAGCCGGCGATGAGATCCTTGGTCTCCGCGAACGGTCCGTCGGTGACCGGCGGGCGGCCCTCGCCGTCGTAGCGGACCCACGCTCCCTCGGGGGCGAGCGCCTGACCGGCGACGAACTCGCCTGTCTTCTCCAGCCGGGCCGCGAAGTCGTTCATGTACTGCATATGGGCCGAGATCTCCTCCGGGCTCCACTGGTCCATCGGTACGTCGTTGACCGGAGCCGGGGCGCCGCGGTAGTGCTTCAGCAGCAGGTACTTGGCCATCGTGGTTCTCCTCGGTGCGGGTGCGGCCCATTGTGGTCGCGTTCACCTCGGGGACGGAGCCCGACGCGGGTTCTCGACATCGCCGTCCGAATTTCTTTCGGGCTTTCGCGGATGAGCCCGGGAGGGCCGTCTGGCTACCGGCCTGGGCGAGGCGCCCGGGCCATACGGACCGCCGAGCTGGAGGCCGCGCCCGGCCGATGGTCCGAGGCTGCCCCTCATCGCTCCTCCCGGGCGCCGCCCCAGTGCTCGGAGCCTGGCCGGTGCTCCTCTTCCCTTGCCTGCCAAGGGTGTTGGAGGATCCACGCATGAACCCGCATGCGACCGAACCGACCGCCGACGCGTCGGCCACGTACCTCACAGCGCTACACGAACGGCTGACGGCCGACGGTTGCACCGTGACCTTGCCTCACTGGAACGACCGCCGGGTGGTGACAGGCTGCCGCGCCGACCGCAAGGTCCGCTGGTTCGGGACGAAGGCCGAGCTGTTCGTCTTCGCGACCACCGTCCCCGAGATCGATGCGGCCACCCTGGGGGATTTCACCGCCTGGGCCATGAGCTACGCCAAGAGCCTGCGCGGCGGCATACCCGGTGCCCGTAACGCGGCACTGGTGCTCCCCGCCCTGGTGAGCGCGCGCGTCCAGCCCCAGGCGGCCCAGTGGGCCGCCCAGGACGCCCGGATCCTCGACGCGACGCTGATCAGCCGCCCCCTCACGGTCGAGACCACCCCGGACACGGTCCGGACCACGATGTACCGGGGCCGGGTCGTCTGGGGCGGCATGTTCACGGGCCATGTACTGGAGAAGGCCGCCCTGTACTTCCCGTGATCTCGGGCGGCGGGTCTCCTGAGGGCCTCCGCCACCTGCAACGACGCTGAGGTGGTCCGTCGACCACCGCGGCGACCCCGCCGGACCCCACACCGAGCTCTACGCCGACATCGCAGCAGGCCGACGCCGAAGCCCCCCACGGACCGGCCCTGGGCGGACCCGCTCCTGGAGTCCGAGCGCCCCGGATCCCCGACAGAACCTAGTGGCCGATCCGCCGCCACTGCTGGCCGGTGCCGCCGTCGGCCGTCTGCTGCTCGATCGTCGCGAGGTCGGCCGTCGAGTCGCCGGTCACGCCCAGCACCTTGCCGCTGCGGGCGCAGGTGATGACGACGTGTCCGTCGCCCGTGTCGGTGATCTCCCACTGCTGGTTGGTGGCGTGCGACGTGTGCCACTGGAGGAGCGGCGCGCCGTCGGCCGACGAGCCGCCGCCGATGTCCCACGCCAGCGGGGTGCCGCCGTGCGTGGTGGAGATCTCGTAGAGCCCGCCTCCGACCGGGATGAAGCGGAACTGCTGGTTGGCGGACGAGCTCGGGGTGTACTGGATCAGTACCGTGCCGGCCGAGGTGGAGGCGTTGGGGACGTCGATCGCCCGTCCCGAGTTGCGGTTGATCAACTGGAAGACGTCGTACTGCGCGGGCGGCGTGACGGTGACTGAGCCCGCCGAAGGGATGGTCACGGTCTGGCTCCACGAACCGAAGACCACCTTCGTCGAACGGCCGGCCGTGCCGCGCAGCGTGGCGCTGGTGACCTGCCCCGAAGACCAGCTCAGGTCGACGGTGAGACCGCCCCGCACCCCGATGCCGGTGACCGAGCCGGAGGCCGCCCACGCCTTCGGCAGGGCGGGCAGCAGCTCGACCCGGCCCGGGCGGGACTGGACCAGCATCTCGACCATCGCGGCCGGTGTGCCGTAGTTGCCGTCGATCTGGAAGATGTAGCCGCTGCCGTAGCGGTACATGTCGAACATGTTGATCGCGGTGCCGGCGGCCGCGCTCCCCGTCGGCTGCAGCACGGAGAGCATGAGGTCGTACGCCTTCTCGGCGTGCTTCAGCCGCGCCCAGCACAAGGCACGCCAGGCGCTGGCCCAGCCGTAGCTCGCGAGGCCCCGGGCCTCCAGCAGCTTGGTGGCGCCCGTGACGAGAGCGGCGGGGGAGTCCTGGAGGTTGATGCGGTCGCCCGGGAAGAGGCCCATGTGCGCGGAGAGGTGACGGTGGGTGGTGTCGCCGAGGTTGTCATCGCTCATCCACTCCTCGAGCCAACCGCTCGTGGCGCTGACCTGCGGCATGTAGAGCTTGTCCTGGAGCCCCCCGATGGTGGAGGCGTACGCGGCGTCGTTGCCGAGCAGGGCGGCCGCGGCACGGAAGTTCGCGAACAGCTGCCAGACCAGTTCCTGGGCGTAGGTGTTGCCACGGGTGTCCTCCGGACCGTGCTCCGGCGACCAGTCGTGGTCGTCGACCAGGACCTCGCGCCCCGCCACGGTCATCGTGACCAGTCGCGCCTCCCAGAACTCGCAGGCGCCCTTGAGCAGCGGGTAGATCCTGGCGAGGTGCGCGGTGTCCTGGGTGTACTCGTAGTGCTCGTAGAGCGAGTTGCAGATCCAGGCGTTGCCGGCCGGGTGCCACCACCAGCCGTTGCCGCCCCAGACGTTGGTCGAGAAGGCCAGGGTCCACCCGGCCACCCGGCCGGAGGTGTTGCGGTACCGGTTGCGAGGGTCCTGGAAGAGGTTCGTGGTGGCCGCCCGCCACCCCGGCAGCTGGGCGACACAGTAGTCGGTGAGCGCGTCGAAGCACTCGGGCAGGCCGACCCGGTCGGGCAGCCAGTAGTTCATCTCGATGTTGACGTCGTTGTGGTAGTCGGAGAACCACGGGGGCTCGTTGCTGTCGACCCACAGGCCCTGGAGGTTGGTCGGCAGGCTGCCGCGCGATCCGGTGATCGTCAGGTAGCGGCCGAACTGCAGGTAGGAGGCTTCCAGCTCGGGGTCCGGGGTCGCACCGGCCGCACGCGCGGCGAGCCGGGCGGGGGTGTCCAGGGCCCGCTGCGCCGCCGTGGAGACGCCCAGGTTCACCGCCATCCGCTGCTGGAGGTCCTGGAAGTCGGCGACGTGCGTGGCGAGCAGGGTCGAGCCCGCGACCGCGGCGGCCCGCGAGGCCTTGGCGCGGGCGACGGTCAGCGGTACGAGGGAGGTGTTCTTGTACGCGACGGAGTGGTCGGCCTTGTAGTTGGTGCCGCCGGAGAGCACGAGCACGACCTCGGTGCAGTTGCCGAACGTCACCTTGGCGCCGGTGGCCGACACGGTGCCGCCGGTGCCGACGGCCTTGACCAGGGTCGCGTACGTGAGTGTGTTCGGCAGAGCGGTCGCGAACGACACCTCCGCGGCCTGGGCGTTCCGGGAGACCGTCTCGCCGCGGGTGCCCGCGAGCGTCATCGAGCCGGTGTAGGAACCGCCGCCGCTCTGGGTCAGGCGGACGATGATCACGTCGTCCGGGTGGCTCGAGAACACCTCCCGCCGATAGGTCACGCCACCCAGCTTGTACGAGGCCGTGACCAGGCCGTTGCTCATGTCCAGCGTGCGACGGTAGTCGGTGATCGCCGTCGTGGTGTGGGCCGGGATGTCGAGGTAGGCCTTGGCGAGCATGCCGAACGTGCCGAAGCCGCCCGCGTCGTACGAGAACTGACCGTCGGACTGCAGGACGGCGTTGGCGTGACCGGTCCACAGGGTCGCGTCCGCGAGGACCAGGCAGTCGTGTGAGGGGTCGCCGGTCACCAGGGCTCCGAGTCGGCCGTTGCCGACGGGCAGACCCTCCTCGATCACCTCGGCCTCGGTGCCGGGCTGTGCGTACCAGAGCGTGACCGCCTCGCTTTCGGGCACCAGCGCCAGGCTGCCGGCGGTGCGCGCGGCGGCGGCGGCCGGCGCGGTGAACTCGGGCAGCGACGAGAGCGCGAACACCGCGCCGAGGGAAGCGGCTGCGCGCAGCAGTCCGCGACGGGACACGTCCGCCGGCTCTTCGGCGGCGGAGTGGGCACGGGGGTGGGAGGTCATGGCCTGACGGCTCCTTCTAGGGGGTGCGGGCCGGAGTCGGCGACAGGGCAGAAGTGCACGCCAGTCAGGAAGGGACGTCAAGAGATTCGACGAAAATCCCTATAGGAAAAATCGCCATGCGCGGCGGGCGAACTCGAATGCTCCGCCAAGAGGGGTGGTTTGCTGGTGTATCTGCCGAAAGATAAGAGGTGGTGACCTCGCGGTGGCTGCCGGTAGAGGGTGCTTTCCTATGGGATGCAGATGGCTCGCGAGTATGACCGCTCCGTGGCGGGCTCCTGGTGATTTCGGTTCGACCCCCGTAAGGTCGGACCATACTTTTCCCTGAGGAGGACCACATGCGCATCGGACTCTTCGCCACCTGCCTGGGGGACACCCTGTTTCCCGACGCGGTGCGGGCGACGGCTCTGCTGCTGAGCCGCCTCGGCCACGAACTGGTCTTCCCACCGGACCAGACCTGCTGCGGACAGATGCACCTCAACACCGGCTACCAGCGCGAACCCGTGCCGCTGATCAGGAACTTCGCGGAGCAGTTCGGCGACACCTCCATCGACGCCGTCGTCATGCCCTCCGGTTCCTGCGCCGGGTGCGTCCGGCACCAGCACATGACCGTGGCCGACCGCTACGGCGACGCGGCGCTGCGCGCCGGGGTCGCGGCGGTGAAGGACAAGACGTACGAGCTCTCCGAGTTCCTGGTCGACGTCGCCGGTACCGTCGACGTCGGCGCGTACTTCCCCCACCGCGTCACCTACCACCCCACATGCCACTCCCTTCGGATGCTGCGGGTGGGCGACAAACCGCTGCGACTGCTGCGCGAGGTCGAAGGCATCGACCTCGTCGAACTCCCCGAGGCCGACGCCTGCTGCGGCTTCGGAGGCACCTTCGCCGTCAAGAACGCCGCCACCTCCTCCGCCATGCTGGCCGACAAACTCGACCATGTGACCTCCACGGGCGCCGCCGTGTGCACCGCGGGCGACTCCTCCTGCCTCATGCACATCGGCGGCGGCCTGTCCCGGATCAGTTCCGGGACACGCACGCTGCACCTCGCCGAGATCCTCGCGGCCACCCACACCGCGCCCCACGCCCTGACGGAGGCCGCACGATGAGCAGCACGTTCCTCGGGATGCCGGCCAGGCCGCCCCGTTCCCCGTACGGCGAGGGCCATCTGCGCGGCGACCAGGCGTTCCCGCAGGCCGCCGCGCGCGAACTGGGCAACCGGCAACTGCGCGACAACCTCCACAAGGCGACGCGCACCATCCGCGCCAAGCGGCTCGCCGTCACCGCCGAACTCCCCGACTGGGAGGAACTGCGCTCCGCCGGAGCCGCCCTCAAGAACGAGGCCATGAGCCGGCTGCCCGAACTCCTCGAACAGCTGGAGGCGAAGGTCACCGAGGCCGGCGGCACCGTGCACTGGGCCCGGGATGCCGCGGAGGCGAACGCCCTCGTCGCCGAGCTGGTCGCCGCCACCGGCAGCCGGGAGGTCATCAAGGTCAAGTCGATGGCCACCCAGGAGATCGGCCTCAACGAGTACCTGGAGAGCCAGGGCGTCACCGCTCACGAGACCGACCTCGCCGAACTGATCGTGCAGCTCGCCGACGACCGCCCCTCCCACATCCTCGTTCCCGCGATCCACCGCAACCGCGAGGAGATCCGCCGCATCTTCCTCGAACGGATCCCGGGTGTCGACCCCGACCTGACCTCCGTCCCCGCCGAACTCGCCGCCGCCGCGCGGGCGTACCTGCGCGAGAAGTTCATGACCGTCCCCGTGGCCGTCTCGGGCGCCAACTTCGGCATCGCCGAGACCGGCACCCTGTCCGTCGTGGAGTCCGAGGGCAACGGCCGGATGTGTCTGACCCTCCCGAAGACGCTGATCACCGTCATGGGCATCGAGAAGGTCCTGCCCCGCTACGCCGACCTGGAGGTCTTCCTCCAGCTGCTGCCCCGCTCCTCCACCGGCGAGCGCATGAACCCGTACACCACGCTGTGGACCGGAGTGACCCCCGGCGACGGGCCGCAGGAGTTCCACCTGGTCCTCCTCGACAACGGACGCACCGCCGCGCTCGCCGACGCCGTCGGCCGGGAGGCCCTCAACTGCATCCGCTGCTCGGCCTGCCTCAACGTCTGCCCGGTCTACGAACGGGTCGGAGGACACGCGTACGGCTCGACCTACCCCGGCCCGATCGGTGCCGTCCTCACCCCGCAGCTCGCCGGCACCCACGCCGCGAAGGACGACCCCAACGCCTCGCTGCCGTACGCCTCGACGCTGTGCGGAGCCTGCTACGACGCCTGCCCCGTCAAGATCGACATCCCGTCCCTGCTCGTGGAACTGCGCCACCAGACCACCGAGCGGACAGGACGCGGCGCCGAACAGCTCGCGATGAAGGCAGTGGCCGCCGTCATGGGCCGCCCGAAGCTCTACCGGGCGGCGCAGAAGGCCGCCGCGATCGGTCGGATCGCCGCCGGGCGTGACGGGACGATCTCGCGTCTCCCACCACCGCTGAGCGGCTGGAGCGAGAGCCGGGACACCCCCGCCCCGCCTCGCCGGACCTTCCGCGACTGGTACGCCTCCGAGGAGGGACGGCGCGCCCTCGCGGCCGCCGCCGAACACCAGGACCTCGACGAGACCCCCGAGGGGGAACGATGACCACACGCGACACCGCACGCGACACCGTGCTCGGCCGTGTCCACGACGCGCTGGGCCTGGCCCCCCGGAGCCCCGTCGCCGTGCCCCGCGACTACCGGCGGGGCCGCACCCTGCCGGACGACGAGCGGCTCGGTCTGTTCACCGACCGACTCGTCGACTACCAGGCCCAGGTGCACACCTGCACGTCCGCCGAGACCCCGGCCACCCTCGCCTCCGTCCTCACCCGCCTCTCCGCCTCCCGCGTCGGCTTCCCCGCCGGACTGGACCCCGCCTGGCTCGTCGACTGGCACGGCGAAGCGGTCGAGGACCGGGCCGACGTACCCGCCCCGGACCTCTCGGCACTCGACGCCGTGGTGACGGCCTCGGCGGCGGGCTGTGCCGAGACCGGGACGATCTTCCTCGACGGCTCGGCCGACCAGGGCCGCCGCGCGCTGACCCTCGTACCCGATGCCCACGTGTGCGTGGTGGACCTCTCCCAGGTCGCCGTCGGCGTCCCGGAGGCCCTGGCCCGGCTGGTGCCCGAACGGCCGACCACGTTGATCAGCGGACCGTCCGCCACCTCCGACATCGAGCTGGAGCGTGTGGAGGGCGTCCACGGCCCCCGCACCCTGATCGTGGTCGTCCGTACCGACGCCTGAGCCGACGCCCGAACCGAGGCGGGTGTCGGCGCCCGTCGCGGTCGGCCCGCCACCGTCGTACGTGATCACGCCCCGGGTAAACTGGCCCCGCCCCGACACGTCGTACCACGGAGGAGTCCCGGATGCCGGCAGACGACCCGTCCGTCTCCGCGTCCGGGAGGACCGGCCGCCCGGCGCCGCCGCCCGCCCGCCAGGTCCTCTCCGACAGCGTGTACGAGCGGATCAAGGCGATGGTCATGGACCACGAGATCGCCCCCGGCGCCCGCGTGGGTATCGAGGCCCTGGCGCGCGGCCTCGATGTCTCGCCGACTCCCATCCGTGAAGCACTGGCCCGCCTGGAGGCCGACGGCCTCGTCGTCAAGCGCTCGCTCTCCGGATACCGGGCGACCGAGCTGCTGACGAGGGACGGCGTCGAGGAGCTCTTCGAGATGCGCATGCTCCTGGAACCGCACGCGGCGGCGCTGGCCGCGCTCAACGCCGACGAGGGCCAGCTGGACGTCCTGGAGGCGATCCAGGAGGACATGCAGTCCCACCCGGGACCGAGCGGTCCCTACGCCGCCTACCGCGACTTCGCCGGGCTGGACCAGCGCTTCCACGACGCCGTCGCCCAAGCGGCCCACCGGCCCCTGCTCGCGGACGCGGTCGAACGGCTCCACTCGCATCTGCACATCTTCCGCCTCAGCAGCCTGCCCCACGCCGACGACCCGACCGCGACGGAGCACGATCGGGTCGTCCGGGCCATACTGCGCCGCAGCGCCGACCGGGCTGCCGAGGCGATGAGGGACCACCTCACCCGCAGCCTGGAGCGCCAGCTCAGCCGGTTCGACGAGGAGTGACCGAGCCGGCCCGGCACCCAGGAGGACCGAGGAGGCAGCGGGATCGCGCTGCCGGCAGCGTCACTCGGAGGCCGTCCTCGGCATCCGGTACACCCTCCGCGCGGTCCCGGACCACACCGCGTCCCGCTCGGCGGCGGAGAGCGCCGCGATCAGCTCCCCGGTGAGGTCGACGACCTCGCCGTAGCTCGCCGCGAGCGTGCACACCGGCCAGTCCGAGCCGAACATCACGCGCCGCGGGCCGAAGAGATCGAGCACCGTGTCGGCGTACGGCGCGAGACCGGCCACGGTCCAGGACCGCCAGTCCGCCTCGGTCACAAGCCCGGACAGCTTGCACACGGTGTTCGGCAGGGCGGCCAGCTCCCGCACCCGGTCCGACCACGGCCCGAGCCGCCCGGACGCGACCGGTGGCTTGCCGAGATGGTCCAGGACGAAGGTGAGCCCCGGAACCGCCGCAGCCGCCCGCGTCGCGGCCGGCAGTTGGTGCGGCAGCACGACCAGGTCGTACGCGAGCCCGGCCGCGGCCACCGCGCGCAACCCCCGCATCACCTCGGGCCGGGTCAGCCACTCCGGGTCGGCCTCGCCCTGGACCTGGTGGCGGATCGAGCGGAGGAACCCGCCGCCGGGCAGCGACCGCAGCCGGGCCAGTTCGTCCGCGACACCGGGGGAGGTGAGGTCGGTCCAGCCGACCACCGCCCCGACGAGTGCGCTCCGGGCGGCCAGGGCGAGGAATTCCGGGGTCTCCTCGGCGACGGTGACCGTCTGGACCAGGACCGTCGCCGTCACCCCGGCGGCCCGGGCCTCCGCCTCCAGCTCCGGAAGGAGGAACGAACGCCGCAACGGGGCGAGTTCCGGCCCGGTGATCCAGGTCTGGTCGCGAACCCCGAGGTCCCACAGGTGGTGATGGGCGTCGACGAGGGTCACGGCGCCCGCCTCTCCGGCACCGGCACACCGGCCGGCAGCAGCCCCTCGGCGCGCAGGTCCTCCCACACGTCGGCGGGCAGGAGGCGGCCGAACTGCTCCGCCGCGTCGCGGACCTGGTCCGCCGAGCGCGCCCCGACCAGCACCGAGGCGACCGCCGGGTGTCCGAAGGGGAAGCGGAGTGCCGCCGCCCGCAGCGGCACCCCGGCCGCCTCCGTGACGTTCCCCATCCGCAGGGCCCGGCCGACGAGTTCGTCGGAGGCTTCGGCGTAGTCGTAGGTGACACCCGGAGCGGGCGCCGCCAACAGGCCGGAGTTGAACACCCCTCCGATGATCACGCTCTTCCCCGCCGCCTCGGCGGCGGGGAGCAGGTCCTCCGACGCCCCCTGTTCGAGCAGGGTGTACCGACCCGCGCACAGCACCGCGTCGACATCGGTGTCCCGCACGAACCGCGTCAGCATCCCCGTCCGGTTCATCCCGACACCGATGGCCCCCACGACCCCCTGGGAGCGGAGCTCCTCGAGAGCCGGGTACGCCTCGCCGAACGCCTGCTCCGCGTGGTCGTCGGGGTCGTGGAGGAGGACCAGGTCGATCCGGTCGAGGCCAAGACGGGTGAGGCTGTCCTCCAGGGACCGGCGGACACCGTCGGCGCTGAAGTCCCAGCGGCGCCGGTGGGTGGCCGGGACGGCGAAGCCGTTGGCCCGGTCGTCGCCCCCGCCGTCGTACGGTTCGAGGACCCGGCCCACTTTGGTGGACAGGGTGTACGCGTGACGGGGCCGGTTCCGCAGTGCCGCGCCGAGTCGGCGTTCCGACAGGCCGAGGCCGTAGTGCGGAGCGGTGTCGAAGTAGCGGATACCGGCGTCCCAGGCCGCTTCCACGGCAGCGGCCGCCTCCTCCTCGCCCACGTCCTCGTACAGCCCCGCGACCGCCGCGCCGCCGAAACCGAGGGCCGTGACCAGGACCCCGCTGTCGCCGAGGGGACGGCAGGGCAGCACGGCCCCCGTACCGTTCTCCCCGGCGGGGGTCATCACCTGGCCTCCGGGCGCAACCGCAGCCCCTGCATCCCGCCGTCGACCGCCAGCGCGGTCCCCGTGACGGAGGCGGCGGCCGGGCTCGCCAGGTACACGATCGCGGCGGCGACCTCCTCGGCGGAGACGAGCCGGCCCATGGGCTGGCGCGCGTTCAGGGCGGCCCGCTCGGCGGTCGGATCCGCGGCCTGGTCGAGGAGGCGGCCCACCCACGGGGTGTCCGCCGTGCCCGGGTTGACGCAGTTGACCCGGATGCCCTCCCGCACGTGGTCCGCCGCCATCGCCAGCGTCAGGGACAGCACCGCGCCCTTGCTCGCGCTGTACAGGGCGCGCTGCTGGAGACCGGCGGTCGCCGCGATCGAGCAGGTGTTGACGACGGCGGCGTGCGCGGACGCCCGCAGATGCGGCAGCGCCGCGCGGGTCGTGCGGACCATGCCGACCACGTTGACGTCGAGGACCCACTGCCACAGTTCGTCGTCGTTGTCCTCGACCGTCCCCACCGCGCCGATCCCGGCGTTGTTGACGAGGATGTCGAGCCCGCCGAGGTCCTCGGCCGCGGCGGCCACCGCGGCGCGTACGGACACGTCGTCGGACACGTCGGCCTTGTACCCGCGCAGCGGCTCGCCGACAGCGGTCGGGTCGAGGTCCAGTACGGCGACGTCGGCGCCGCGCTCGGCCAGCAGGTCGGCGGTCGCCCGGCCGATGCCGGACGCGCCACCCGTCACCAGCGCCTTCAGTCCGGACAGTTCACTCATCGGTTCGTCTCCCTCGGCTGATCGGACGCCTGTGCGGCGAGGTCGGCGGCCCAGAAGCCGCCGTCCGGGTAGCGGTAGGTGGCGAGCGACCCGGCGTGCATCTCGGACGAGAAGCCGGGGAGCGTCGGGGCCGTGTAGTGCCCGTCCACGATCGTCACCGGGTCCATGAAGTGCTCGTGCAGGTGGTCCACGTACTCGATCACACGGTTCTCCGTCGTTCCCGACAGGGCGACGAAGTCGAACATGGACAGATGGCGGACCAGTTCGCACAGACCGACGCCGCCCGCGTGCGGGCAGACCGGCACGCCGTACTTCGCCGCCAGCAGCAGGATGGCGAGGTTCTCGTTGACCCCGCCGACGCGGGCGGCGTCGATCTGGAGCACGTCGATCGCGCCGACCTGGAGGAGCTGCTTGAAAACGATGCGGTTCTGGACGTGCTCGCCGGTGGCGACCTTGACCGGGGCCACGCTCTCGCGGACGGTGGCGTGGCCGAGGATGTCGTCGGGGCTCGTCGGTTCCTCGATCCAGTACGGGTCGAACTCCGTGAGGGCCTTGGTCCACGCGACGGCCTCGGCGATGTTCCAGCGCTGGTTGGCGTCGATCGCGATGCGGATGTCCGGGCCGACGGCCTCGCGCGCCGTACGCATCCGGCGGATGTCGTCCGCGAGGTCGGCGCCGACCTTCAGCTTGATCTGGGTGAAGCCGTCGGCGACGGCCTCGCGGGCGAGGCGGGTGAGCTTCTCGTCGGAGTAGCCGAGCCACCCGGGCGAGGTGGTGTAGCCGGGGTAGCCCCGGTCCAGCAGCTGCGCCTCCCGCTCGGCCGCGCCCTTCCTGCCCTCGCGCAGCAGGGCCACCGCCTCGTCGGGGCGCAGGGCGTCCTCGATGTACCGGTAGTCGACCTGACGGGCGAGCCATTCCGGTGAGGCGTCGGCGAGGAGCTTCCAGACCGGCTTGCCCGCCCGCTTCGCCGCCAGGTCCCAGACGGCGTTGACCACGGCGCCGATCGCCATGTGGATCACGCCCTTCTCGGGCCCCAGCCAGCGCAGCTGGCTGTCCTCGTTCAGGGCGCGGCTGACCAGTCCCGGGTCGGCGCACACCGCGTCGACCGACAGACCCACGACGTGCGGGCGCAGTGCGGCGATCGCCGCCGCCTGCACCTCGTTGCCGCGGCCGATGGTGAACGCGAAGGCATGGCCCTCCAGCCCGTCGCCCGCGTCGGTCCGCAGGATGACGTAGGCCGCCGAGTAGTCGGGATCGGGGTTCATCGCGTCGGAGCCGTCGAGCTCCCGCGAGGTGGGGAAGCGGACGTCGATCACGTCGACGTCGGTGAGACGTGCCGTGGTGTCGTTGCTCATGTCGCCTCACGCGTCCCGGAACGTCTGCCGCTGGCGGCCGAGTCCGTCGATCTCGAGCTCGACCGTGTCGCCGGCTCGCAGGTAGGGGTTGCCCGGCAGCCCGAGGGCGACACCGGCGGGGGTTCCCGTGTTGATGACGTCACCGGGCTCCAGGACCATGTACTGACTCAGGTACCAGACCAGATAGGCCACCGGGAAGATCATGTTCGCGGTGGTGCCGTCCTGCCGGGACACACCGTTGACGCTCAGCCGCAGACCGAGGGCCTGCGGGTCGGGCACCTCGTCGGACGTCACCAGCCACGGGCCGAGCGGGTTGAAGGTCTCGCAGGACTTGCCGAGATCCCACTGCGGGGACAGCTCCAGCTGGAAGGCGCGTTCGGAGACGTCATGGCTGAGCGCGTACCCCGCGATCACCGCCGCGGCGTCGGACGGGCCGTCCAGGTAGCGGGCCCGCCGCCCGATCACCACCGCGAGCTCCACCTCCCAGTCGGTCTTGACCGAACCACGGGGGACGAGGACGGGGTCGCGGGGACCGACGACGGTGCCGGGGTCCTTCATGAAGACCACCGGGCGCTCCGGCACGGCGGCTCCCGTCTCCTCGGCGTGGTCGCGGTAGTTGAGGCCGACGCACACCACCTTGCCGGGCCGGGCGACGGGCGCGCCGACGCGCGAGTCCGTCGCGTCCACGACGGGCAGCGAGCCGGCCAGCAGGGCGGCGGCCACCCGGTCGACGCCGCCGCCGGCCAGGAACGGCCCGTCGATGTCGTCGGTCAGGGCGCTGAGGTCGTGGACGCGTCCGTCGTCGGCGAGGACGGCCGGGCGCTCCTCGCCCGGAGCTCCGAGGCGCAGCAGTTTCACGTGGTTCTCCTTGCGGGCGCGGCGCCGTGGCGCCGCGGGGCGGTTCGGGATCGTCGGGGTGGCGGGCGGAGGTCATTCCATGAGGAACACCTGCTCCATGGCGGCCCACCACTCGCCGGGCGCGGCCTCGTCGACGGGCTGCTGGCAGGGGGAGGTGAGCCGCCACCAGTCGTGGGTGGCGGGGTCGGCGGCCATCGCGGCGAGGTCGGCCGCCAGGTCCTCGCCGTGGTACTCGAAGTAGCCGAACAGGCGGTCCCCGAGCAGGTGGATCGAGTAGTTGGCGATGTGGCAGCGCCGCAGCCGGTCGAGGACGGCCTCGGGTACCTCGCGGTGCAGCCGCCGGTAGTCCTCCGCCTTCTCGGGCAGGACGTGGACGACCTGGGCGACGCGTCTCACGCGGCCCCGCCCTTCGCCGGTTCGGCCTCGTCCGCGCGGTCGTGGATGACGCGGATGATCCGGCCGCTCATCCGCTCGTAGTCGTGGTCGTTGGCCACCTCGCCGCGGATCCGGTGGCCGGCCATCACGACGACCCGGTCGGCCAGCGTCACCATCTCGGCCAGGTCACTGCTGATCAACAGGATCGGCAGACCGCCGCGGGCCAGTTCCCAGATCAGCTCGTGGAAGGCGTGCTTGGTCCGTACGTCCACCCCGACGGTCGGCTCGTCCACGACCAGCAGCCGGGTGTCGGCCGCCAGCCACTTCGACAGGCTGACCTTCTGCTGGTTCCCGCCCGACAACTCACCGGCGTTCTGCCCGAGACCGGAGATCCTGATGCCGAGGCGCTCGACGAGGTCCTCGGCGGTCTCGCGTTCACGGCGGGAGGGGACGTACCCGAAGGCGTTCGCCAGCCTCCTCCACACCGTCACGGTGATGTTGCGGAGGATGGGCTGCTCGAGGAAGACACCCTCCTCCTTGCGGTTCTCCGTCAGATAGCCGATCCCGTACTCGTGCAGTGCCTGCCGAGGCGAGCCGATCCGCACGGGCTCTCCGTACACGCGGATCTCACCGCCGGTGACACGGTCCAGACCGAGCACCGCCTTGACGAGTTCACTGCGCCCCGCGCCGACCAGCCCGTACAGCCCGACGATCTCCCCGGGCCGTACGTCGAGCGAGATGTCCCGGTGCCCCGAGGCCGTCGAGAGCCCGGTGAGGGAGAGCGCGGGCGCCGCCGACATGTCCACGGGACGCGGGGTCATCGCGGTCACCGCGTGGGCACGTCCGACCATCAGGGTCACGACGTCGTCCTGGGTGTGCTCCGCGAGCGGCGCCGACTCCAGTACGGACCGGCCGTCGCGCAGGACGGTGACGGTGTCGCAGACCGCGAAGACCTCCTCCAGTTTGTGACTGACGAAGACCACGCACGTACCGCGCGCGGTGAGCCGCCGGACGACGTCGAAGAGGCGCTCGGCCTCCTGCGGCGAGAGCGAGGCGGTCGGTTCGTCGAGCAGGAGGACCCGGCTCTCGGTGTGGAGCGCCTTGGCGATCTCCACCAACTGCTGCTGGGCTACCGAGAGTTCGCTCACCGACAGGTGGGGATCGATGTCGAGTCCGAGCTCGGCCAGGCACCGCAGGGCCGGAGCCGTCATGGCCTCCCGGTCGACCAGGCCGCGGCGCGAGGGCGGGTTCTGCAGAGTGATGTTCTCGGCCACGGAGAACCCGGGGATCAGGTTGCGTTCCTGGTGGACGACGCCGATGCCGGCGCGCGTGGCGTCCAGGGGGGAGCGCGGGTGGATCTCCCGGCCGCCCCGGAGCAGCCTGCCGCCCTCGGGCGCGTGCACGCCGGTGATCACCTTGATGAGCGTGGACTTGCCCGCCCCGTTCTCGCCCAGCAGGGCGTGCACGGAGCCGGCCGTGAGCCGCAGACCGACACCGTCGAGCGCGCGGACACCGGGGAAGACCTTGACGATCCGATCGCATTCCAGCAGGACTTCGCTCATCGTGCCTCTCCCGTCGGCGTCGGCGTCGGTACGGCCGTCGGCCGGGGTGTCCCCTCAGGTGGTGCCGTGGGAGCGCAGCCGGGCGTCCTGCCCTTCCTGTCGAGATGGTTCTGGTGGACCCGGCCGCCGACGACCGTGCCGAGGACGACCACCCCGATGAGGAAGTTGACCCAGCTCGGGTCGAGGGAGAACTGTGCCCGCGCGGTGTCGATCAGACGCATCACGAAGGCCGCGAGAACGGTCCCCAGGACCGCGACGGAGCCGCCGGTCAGGGCCACCCCGCCGATGATGGGTGCGGCGAAGCTGGGCAGCAGCCAGTCGCCGCCGACGCTGCGGTTGACCCCCGGCAGCGAGGCGGTGGCGGTCATCGCGGCGATGCCCACGAGCAGCCCGGACAGGGTGTGCGCGAGCACGATCTGCCGGTCGGTGGAGATGCCCGACAGCCTGGCGGCCAGTGGGTTCCCGCCGGACGCCAGCAGCCGCCGCCCCGCGACGGTGCGGTACATGAACCCGGCGAGGAGGACGGCCGCGGCCAGGGCCGTGACGAAGACCAGCGGGATGTTCAGCGGCGCGGCGCGGCCGAGGTCGCGCAGCGTCGCGGAGTACCCGTCGATCGTGCGGGTCCCCGAGAGGCGGTACTGCGCCCCCAGCAGGATGGTCATGGTGCCCAGCGTCACGATGAAGCCGTTGATGCGCGTGACGACGATGAACACGCCGGTCAGCAGGCCGATCAGGGTCGCGCCCAGGACGCCGATCAGCACGGCGAGCCCGGCCGGGACGCCCGCGTCGGCCATCAGGACGCCCATCAGGCAGGCGCTGAACCCGCCCAGCGCCCCGACCGCCAGGTTGAGCTGCCCCACGCACAGGGCGACCATCTGGGCAAGCCCGATGAGGATCGGTGTGGCGAGGTACTGCAGGAACGTACGGACGGAGGGCCCTTCGAAGAAGGTGCCGGACGAGGAGACGCCGAGAGCGACGTAGCCGACGAGGACCACGGCGAGCAGGGTGGTCGTCGTGGAGCGCGAGAAGCGGCGCAACGCGGACCGAGCCGCCGCCTTCCGGTCCTGGAACGGGGTCATGTGGAACGCACCACCTTGCGGTAGGACACGACGGTGCGAACCCGGTCGGCGGACAGGGCCAGGAGCAGGACGCAGCCGAGGTAGATGTTGAGGCTTTCGAGGCCGACGCCGAGCAGGTCCAGGCCCTTGCGGATGACGCCGACGAGCGTCGTGCCGAGCAGCGCCCCGAGGACGGAGACGACACCGCCGGTGAGCAGCGTCCCGCCGAGGACCGCTCCGAGGAAGGACGGCAGCATGAAGTCCTCGCCGATGGAGGCGCGGAACGTACCCGTGCCCACGGCCGCCATGAAGCCGGCCAGCGCCGCGAGCAGACCCGACAGCGCGTGCGCGAGAACGATCCTGCGGCCGGTGGGGATGCCCGACAGCTCGGCGGCCTTCGGATTGGCGCCGGTGAGCAGCAGCTCACGCCCCATGCGGGTACGGGCGTAGAGGAAGCCGAGGCCGACGAGGGCGAGCAGGGTGAACTGGGCGATCTGCGGGACGGCGGCGGAGCCGCACACGGGTCCGAGACAGATGTCGGCGAGCGAGGCCGAGCGCATCTCGGTGAGCCCCGCCGGGCGGGTCGTGAACGCGGCGTTCTCGGTGAGCGCGGAGTACAGGAGGGAGACCAGACCCAGGAGCGCGAAGTCCATCGCCAGGGTCACCACGAACGAGTTCACACCGGTGCGGGCGATGATCCACCCGGTCAGCGCGCCGATCGCGCAGCCGGCCGTCAGACACAGCACCAGGCCCAGCGGCAGCGACAGACCGAGCCGGTCGTAGCCGAAGCCGGCGAAGAACGCGCCGAAGGCCGCCATGCGCCCGACGGCGAGGTTCATGTGCCCGATGGACAGCACCACCATCTGAGCCAGGGCCACCACGGTCAGCGTCGCGACGTCCCGCAGCAACGGGAAGAGGACCAGGCGCTCGTCGAAGAAGGCCGGCCGGGCCACGCCGAACAGCGCGCCGAGCAGGACGATCAGGACGAGCAGGCCCATCCGCTGGTTGACCCGGAACGGCAGCCGGTGCGCGCGCCGCGCACCCTCCGTGGGGCGGCCGGTCCCGCTCTCGGGCGGGGCTACGGCGGTCTTCACGAGACCCTCCGGTCGTCGAGGGCGTCCCTGTCCCAGTCGATGCCGATGCCCGGCTCGTCCGGGGCGACGGCCAGCCCGTCACGCACGGTCAGCTCGGTGCGGGTGACCGCGCGCAACTGCGGGATGTACTCGACGTACGCGCCGTTGGAGACCGCGGCGACGAGACTGACGTGCAGCTCCATCAGGAAGTGCGGGCAGACCTGGACGTTGAAGGTCTCGGCGAGGTGCGCGACCTTCAGCCACGGCGATATCCCGCCGACGCGCGCCACGTCCACCTGCACCACGGAGGCGGCACCGGACTCCAGATAGCTCCGGAACTGCATCGGCGCGTACATCGACTCGCCGACCGCGATCGGGATCCGGGTCGAGCGGGCGAGCCGGGCGTGCCCGCTGACGTCGTCCGCGGGCATGGGCTCCTCGAACCAGTACGGGTCGTACGGTTCGAGGGCGGCGGCCAGCTGCACCGCGGAGGAGAGCGACTGCGACTGGTTCGCGTCGGTCATGATGTGCAGGTTCGGGCCGACGGCCTCCCGTACGGCGCGCAGCCGTTCGGCGTCCTCGGCGGCGTGCGGCTTGCCCACCTTGATCTTGACGCCGGAGAACCGCGCCCGCTGCGCCGCGAGGGCCGACTCGACGAGCTCCTCGGTGGACAGGTGGAGCCAGCCCCCCTCGGTGTCGTACACCGGGATCTCCCGGCGGTGGCCGCCGGCCAGCCGCCACAGCGGTTCGCCGGCGCGCTTGCAGCGCAGGTCCCACAGGGCCGTGTCGATCGCGGCGAGCGCGAGCGAGGTGATGGCGCCGGTGGTGGTGGCACGGGTCAGGCCGAACAGCTCCTGCCAGAGCCCCTCCACGTTGCGGGCGTCCTTGCCGGCCAGCAGGGGCAGGAGGTGGTCGCGCAGCAGGGCCAGGACGGAGCTGCCGCCGGTGCCGATCGTGTACGCGTAGCCGGTTCCCTCGATGCCGTCCGTCGTGGCCAGGGTGACGAGGATGGTCTCCTGTTTGACGAAGGACTGCACGGCGTCGGTGCGGTCGGTCTCCACCGCGATGTCGGCCAGCAGGGCCGTCGCTTTCGTGATGATGGTCATGCGCGTGTGCTGACTTTCTCTCGTCGTGCCGGGGACGGTCAGCCGCAGGAGAGGTACTCGTCCGCGAACTTCTTCTTCAGCTCCACGGTCTTGGCCTTGCGCGCGTCGTCGTAGTCGGCGACGTTCTGCCGGGTGACCACGAAGGATCCGGAGTCGACGATCAGGCCCGGCTGCTTCATCGCGCACTGCTTGCTCTGGAGCAGGGCGAGCGCCCAGGCGCCGATCTCGGCCTGACCCACGGGGTTCTGCACGACGGTGGCGCTCACGGAGCCGTTCTTGATCGAGGACAGGATCTTGGCGTCGTCGTCGATGGCCACGACCTTGGCCTTCGAGCCGGTCTCCTGGACGGCCTCGGCGGCGGCGACCGCGGGGTTGTAGGCGGTGGTGACGATGCCCTGGATCTGCGAGCCCTTGGTCGCGAGCAGGTCGGAGACGGCCTTCTGCGCGGTCTGGAGGTCCTTGTCGATGTCGGTGATGTTCTGGAGCAGGGAGACCTTGCCGCCGGACTCCTCCACGGCCTTCTGTACGCCCTTGATCCGCAGCTGCGTGTTGGCGTCGACGTTGTTGCCCGTCAGATGGACGAGCGTGCCCTTGCCACCCATCGCCTCGATGGTGGCCTTGGCCGCCTTGTAGGCGGCGAGTTCGACATCGGTGGAGAGGCAGAAGTCGGCCGCGTTCTTGCCGTTGGCGGGGCACGAGGCCAGGGACGCCACAGCGAAGCCCTGGGACTTGAGGTCGGCGAAGGTGGTGTTGATGTCGGTGGGGGAGACCCCGAAGACGCCGAAGGCGTTGTAGCCGCGCGCGGCCAGGGTGGAGAGGAGGTTGTTCTGCTTCTGCTGGTCCCACTCGGCGGTCTCGTCGAAGGTGACGTCGCCCAGCTTGAGCGCCTTCCCGGCGTCCGCGCCCGCCTGCTTCCAGGGCTGGAAGTACGGGTGGGCGCCGCCCGGGACCAGGGCGACCTTGGTGCCGGAGCCGTCGGCGAGTTCGGCGGTGCCGGTGCCGGTGCCGGCAGCGGACGTGGCGGGGGTGTCGCCGGTGGCTCCGGTGTCGCCCGAGCTCTTCACGGTGCACGCCGAGGCGGACACGAGGGCGAGGAGGGTGGCGGCTGCTGCTACTGCGGTTCTGCGACGCGTCATGGTGACTGCCCTCGACTTGAATCAAATAGGATTCTGTTGCCCGTGATGCTGCGGTAGGGGCTGTCGCCTCGTCAAGGGGTGTGCGTCAGGCATCCTGAAATCTCCTCCGTGCTTCGAGGGGAGTCGCGCGGAAGAGGGGGGTGGACGGACTTCGTCGTGACAGGGCATGGACTCCACCGGGCATCGATCGCATAGGATTCCGTGTATGGGGAGAGATGCGAGCGTGCGGCGGGAAGTGCTGACGGACAGCGTCTACGAGGCCGTCAAGGCGATGGTCATGGACCACGTGATCCAGCCGGGCGCCAGGGTGGGCATCGACGCGCTGTCCCGTTCGCTCGGCGTCTCGCCCACGCCGGTACGCGAGGCCCTGGCCCGCCTCGAATCGGACGGACTGGTCGTCAAGCGATCGCTCTCCGGCTACCGGGCCACGGTCCTCCTGGACCGGCGTGGCGTGGAGGAGCTGTTCGAGATGCGGCTGCTGCTGGAGCCGAGAGCCGCGGCCCTGGCGGCGGAGCATGTCGGCGAGGCGGAGCTCGACCGGATCGAGGCCCTGGTGGAGGAGATGCAGGGGCTCCCGGACAAGGGCGAAAGCTACGCCGTGTACGGCCGCTTCGCGGTGCTGGACCAGCGGTTCCACGACGCGCTCGCCGTCGCGTCCGGCCGCACCATGCTCGCGGCGGCCGTGGAACGGCTGCACACGCACCTGCACCTGTTCCGGCTCAGTCCGGTCGCGGGTGGCAGCCCCGCCACGATGGGGGAGCACAGCCGCATCCTGCGGGCGGTCCTGCGACGTCACCCGGAGCGCGCGGCGGAGGCCATGCGGGAACACCTGGAGCTCAGCCTGGACCGTCACCTCGGCCGGTACCGGAACGAAGGTGCCTGACCACTCGCGCCGCCCATGCTGTGGTCGGACCATAGTTAGGATGGCCGGATCGGGGTGCGGTGCGGTTCGCGCCCGGTCAACGAGATGGGGAGGTATCCGTGACGGCCCAGTGGCGCCCCGTGCGGCAGTCGCGGACGCATGAGCTCGTACTGGAGAGCATCGAGCGGCAGGTGCTCGCCGGCGAACTGAAGGCGGGAGACCGCCTGCCGCCCGAGCGGGAGCTGGCTCCGGCGCTCGGAGTGAGCCGGTCCGCCCTGCGCGAGGCCCTGCGGGTCATGGAGACGATCGGCGTCCTGGTCGCCAACGTCGGGCGCGGTCCGGACGCCGGTGCCCGCATCGTGCGCAACCCGGATGACGCGCTCGGCCGGGTGCTTCGCCTTCACCTGGCCCTCGGCAGCTACGGACTCGAGGACGTACTCGAGGCGCGTGTGGTGCTGGAGCGCTCCAGCTTCGAGGCGGCCGCCCGGTCCGCGTCCGAGGAGGTCCTGGCCGAGGCTCAGGAGCTGCTCGGCCGGATGCGCGAGGCCGAGGCCGACGTGCCCCTCTTCAACGAACTGGACACCGCCTTTCATGTGTTGATCGCCCGGGCGTCGGGAAACCGGCTGATCTCCACGCTGACCTCCGCGGTCCGAGAGTCCGTGCGGACCTTGATCCTCCAGGCGGAGGAAGGGGCCGAGGACTGGGCGGCGACCGCCGCGGGGCTCAACGCCGAGCACGAGGAGCTGCTCCGCCTGCTCGCGGCCGGCGAGGGGTCGGCGGCGGCCGACCTCGTGGAACGGCACATCCGCGGGTTCCACGGCGCGGTCGTCGGTGACCGCGAGGGCGGTGCGCCGGCCCGGGAGACCCCGGATCCCTGACGCGGTGAAGGCGCCGACGCCGCTGACCAGCCACCGCTCCGGTCGGTTGCGCGTCCCGTCGCCGCAGCATGATCCGCCGGACAGGCCGCCGGTTGTTCCTACTCCTCGGTGGGGCCGAGGTCGGGCGTCTCGCGGAAGTCGACGGTACGGGCCCGGGGGCCGGCGTGGAGTTCCAGGACGACGACCTCGTTCGTGCCGGCGCGCAGGACGGGGGCGGGGACGTACAGCGAGCGCTGCGGGCCGCGGGACCAGTAGCGGCCGAGCGGGAAGCCGTTCACCCAGGCGTTGCCCTTGGTCCAGCCGTCGAGGTGGAGGAAGGTGTCGGCCGCCTCGGTGACCTCGAAGGTGCCCCGGTGGAAGGCCGGGCCCACGGGAGTCGAGGTGGTGACGGAGAAGGGGATGTCCTCCTGTCCGGTGAGCGGAAGCGGCCGGTTCGTCCAGGCCACCGGCTCGACGCCGTCGAGGAGGACCGCGCCGAGGAGTCCCTTGCGGTCGTGGATGCCCTGGCCGTAGTTCACCCGGCCCTGGTTCTCCACCAGGATCGAGAGCACGCTGCCGGCCCGGGGAACGGTGAAGGCCAGGGAGTGCTCGTGGTTCTCGCGCTCCAGGACGCCCACCGGCTGCCCGTCGACGAAGACCTGGGCACGGTCGCGGACGTGCTCGATCTCCAGCAGGGTGGGTCCGCGCAGCGGCAGGGTGGTCTCGTAGAGGACGAAGCCGAAGTCCTGCTCCAGCTCCTCCATGGTCAGCGGCCGACGGGAGTCGATCCGCGGCGCCGACGCCGCCGCGCTCGGCAGCAGCTCGGCGCTCTCGGTCAACCTGACGGCGGAGACGGCCAGTTTGGCGCCCGGGGCGGGGACGGGGCCGCTCGGCACGGGCGCGTACTTGGCGATGACGTCGCGGAAGGCGGTGTACTTCTCCGTCGGGTCGCCGGCCTCGTCGAGCGGGGCGTCGTAGTCGTAGGAGGTGACGGTGGGGCGGTAGGTGTGCTTGTCGTTGGCGCCGTTGGTGAAGCCGAAGTTCGTACCGCCGTGGAACATGTAGAAGTTGACGGAGGCTCCGTCGGCGAGCACCTCGTCGAGCTCGCGGGCGGCGTCGCCGGAGTCGCGGACCACGTGCCGGGCGCCCCAGCGGTCGAACCAGCCGATCCAGAACTCCGTCGTCATCAGCGGCCCCTCGGGGCGCAGCGCCCGGAGGGCGGCCAGGTGGTGGGCCGAGCGGCTGCCGAAGTTGGCGGTGGCGAGGACACCGGGCAGGGCGCCCCGCTCCAGGTCGACCGGCTGGTCGCAGGTGAACAGGGGGACGTCGACGCCGTGGCCGCGCAGCGCGTCGGCGATGTGCTGCAGATAGGCGGTGTCGTCGCCGTAGGCCCCGTACTCGTTCTCCACCTGTACGGCGAGGATAGGACCGCCCTGCGAGGCGAGGTGCCGGCGGAGCGGGGGGAACAGCCGGCCGAAGAAGTCGTCCAGCGCCGCCAGGAACCGGGGATCACGGGAGCGCAGCCGTATGTCCGGCTCACTGAGCAGCCACGAGGGCAGACCGCCGCCCTCCCACTCCGCGCAGATGTACGGGCCGGGGCGCAGCAGGACGTGCAGCCCTTCGGCGGCGGCGAGATCGAGGAAGCGGGGCAGGTCGAGCCCGCCGTCCAGCACGAAACGGTCGGGGCGCGGCTGGTGAAGGTTCCAGGGGACATAGGTCTCGACGGTGTTGAGTCCCATGAGCCGCGCCTTGCGGAGCCGGTCCTGCCACTGCTCGGGATGGACCCGGAAGTAGTGCAGCCCGCCGGACAGGAAACGGAAAGGTCGGCCGTCGAGCAGGAATCCGGCCTTGTCTGTCTGGAGAACGGGCATGCGCTGCTTGCTCCTGTACGTGAAGGGTCGTGCGGGTGGAGACGTCGCACGCTGCATGTTTACGCGAACATCCAGGGCGCGACAAGCCCTTTCCATGGGCTGGAGGGGGGCGGAGCCGGGATGCGGCTCCGCCCGGATCCGTAGGCTGGGGCTACTTGTTGACGGTGAAGCCCTGGTCCTTGCCGTAGGTGATGCTGGCGTCCTGCCAGGCCTTGAGGCCGTCGGTGAGGGTGGTGGGGGAGACGTAGGCCTTGCCGACGGTGTCGTTGAAGATGGAGTTGGCGTAGACCTGGTAGGGGAGGTAGGACCAGTTGGCGCCGACGTTGCGGGCGGATTCGGCGAAGATGCGGTTGGCCTGCTGGCCGCCGAAGTAGGGGAACGTGGTGTCGAGGAAGGCCTTGGATTCGAGGTCGGCGCGGGTGGCGGGGAAGGCGCCTTCGGTGACGCGGGTGCTGGCTCCGGTGCCGGTGGTGGCGAACTCGGTGAAGGCGTAGGCGAGTTCCTTGTTCTTGGCGGCCTTGGGGACGGCGAGGGAGCTGCCGCCGTTCTCGGCGCTGGTCTTGTCGCCCTTGGTCCACTGGGGCAGGGGGGCGACGCGCCAGTCGCCGGAGGCGGCGGCGACGCCGGAGGTGAGGTTGGCGGGCATCCAGGCGCCGATGGAGAGGGTGGCGAGGGAGCCGTCGGCGAGGCCCTTGTACCAGGCGTCGCTCCATGAGGAGACGGGTGCGAGGAGCTTTTCGTCGAGGAGCTTCTGCCAGGTGGCGGTGTACTGCTTGGTGCCCTTGTCGGTGAAGTCGATGGTGACGTCGGTGCCGTCGGTCTTGTAGGGGCGGCCGCCGGCCTGCCAGATGAGGCTGGTGGTGGCGCCGGCGTCGCCGGTGTCGTTGGTGATGAAGATCTTCGGGTCGGCCTTGTGGAGGGCGCGGGCCGCGTCCACGTACTCGTCCCAGGTGGTGGGCACGGCGATGCCGTGCTTGTCGAAGACCTTCTTGTTGTAGAAGAAGGCCATGGGGCCGGAGTCCATGGGCAGGGCGTGGATGGCTTCGCCGCCCTGGGTGACGGCGTTCCAGGGGCCGGGGGTGAAGGTCGTGCCGTACTTCTGGGCGCCGTAGGCGGTGAGGTTCTCTATCGACTTGCCGATGGCGAACTGGCCGAGGGCGTAGTACTCGATCTGTGCGACGTCGGGTGCGCCGGATCCGGCCGTCATGGCGTTCTGCAGGGCGGTGTACTGCTTGTCGCCGGTGCCGGCGTTGATCAGTTCGATGTCGACCTTGGGGTACTTCTTCTCGAAGTCCTCGGCCACCTTCTTGAGGGTGGGCTCCCAGGCCCACACGGTCACCTTGCCGCCCTTGTCGAGCGCCGCCTGGACGTCCTTCGGAGAGCTCTCGCCCGTGCCGGCGTCCGAATCGTCGGATCCACAGGCCGTGGCGGTCAGCGCGAGCGTGGCGAGTACGGCGAGCGCGCCGAGCAGTCTGCGGGTGGAGGAGTGAGTGCGCATGGGAGGTGCTCCTGGTCGATGGTGCGGGCGGGGAGGAATGGTCCGGTAGACGGGGAGCGAAGCAGTGGGCCTGAGGCCGGGAGCCGACCCTGCGGGAGGGTCGACCGATGGATGTTTACGTAATCATCGGTAGCGTGATGGTGGCATTCCGGCCAATGGGCGTCAAGCACGAAGTGGCAGCGAATGGGAGGCGTTCCGGTGACCGAACAGAAGGCGACCTGTCGGTCGGCGCTCGCTGTGAACGACAGCCGACGAGGGCCGCGAACCAGGCCGCGCCGCGTGTCCATGGCGGACACGGCACAGCTGGCGGGGGGCCTCCTCGCAGACGGTGTCCCGCGTCTCCACCGCTGACGCGGCCGTCGCCGAGGCTGTCCGGACGATGATTCTCGACGCGATACGAGGAGCCGGGATATCGCCCCACAGCTCCGCTCGGGCACTGAACGTGGTGAATTTCGAGCCATCGGCGCCATCGCCACGGGGTTCACCAGTGCGACCCGGCTCCCCTCCTCGCCGGGCGAGAATCGAAAAGGGCTAAATTTGTCACATGAGCGGAGAATCGGGTCAAAAGCGAGGTGATCCAGGCGAAAAGCCCGCCGGGGGCCCGTGGAGCATCGGATCCTGGTTGACCACGCGCAGCGTCGCCCGCCAGGTCTTTCTCCTTCAGCTGATTCTCGTGGTGCTCCTCGTCGCCGCCGCGGTCGTGGCGATCGTCGTGCAGGCCCAGCGCGACACCATGACCGACGCCCGGCACCGCACCATCGCCGCCGCCCAGTCCTTCGCGCACGCCCCCGGCCTCGCGCGGGCACTGGAGAACGACTTTCCGACGGTCGAGCTCCAGCCCCTCGCCGAAGGGGCCCGCAAGGCCGCCGGCATCGACGCCCTGATCGTGTACGAACTCGACGGGATCACCCTCACGCACAGTGACCCCACACAGCTCGGCAAGCACGTCATCGGCCCGTACGCCGAGGCGGCGGCCGGTCAACCCTTCACCCGCACCTTCCAGGGCGCCCTGGGCCTCTCCGTCGTCTCGGCGGCCCCCGTCAGGGACGCCCGGGGGCAGGTCGTCGGGATCGTGTCCGCGGCGGTGACGGTCGAGAAGGTCCGGGACTCGGTGGACCAGCAGCTGCCGGTCTTCCTGGGCAGCGCGGCCGGTGCCCTCGCCCTCGTCGCCTTCGGTACGGGCCTGGTGAGCCGACGGCTGCGCCGCCAGACCCACGGCCTTGGTCCGACGGAGATGACCCGGATGTACGAGCACCACGACGCGGTCCTGCACGCCGTCCGCGAGGGCGTGCTCATCACCGGACGGGACCGCCGCCTCCTGCTGGCCAACGACGAGGCGCGTCGGCTCCTCGACCTGCCGGCGGACGCGGAGGGCCGCCGCGTCACGGACCTGGGGCTCGACGCCGCCCTCACGGCCCTTCTGGCGTCGGACCGGATCGCCACGGACGAGGTCCATCTGGCGGCGGACCGTCTCCTCGCGCTCAACAAGCGGGTCACGCTGCCCGTCGGTGGTCAGCAGGGCAGCGTGGTGACCCTGCGTGACACCACCGAGCTGCGCTCACTGTCCGGGCGGGCCGAGGTGGCGAGGGAGCGGCTGACCCTGCTCTACGACGCGGGGGTGCGCATCGGGTCGACCCTGGACGTCGTGCGTACCGCGGAGGAGCTGGCGGAAGTGGCGGTCCCCGGGTTCGCCGACGTCGTCACCGTCGAACTCCTGGATCCGGTGCTCCGTGGTGAGGAACCGGCCGGGGCGAGCGCCGAGCTGCGCCGGTCGGCCATCGCCGGCCTCAGCGAGGACCACCCCCTCTACCCTTCCGGAGAGCTGATCCGCTTCGTGCCCGGATCGCCGGTGGAGACCAGTGTCAGCGAGGGCCGCTCCGTGGTGGTGGCCGACCTCGCCTCCTCGCCCGGATGGCGCGCCCAGGACGAGGAACGGGCCCGGCGGATCCTCCACTACGGCATCCACTCCCTGGCGGTCGTACCGCTGCGCGCGCGGGGTGTGGTCCTGGGGGTGGCGAACTTCTGGCGGGCGGGTGTGTCCACGCCGTTCTCCGACGAGGACCTGTCGTTCGCCGAGGAGCTGGCGAGCAGGGCCGCGGTCTCCATCGACAACGCCCGCCGCTACACCCGTGAGCACACGATGGCGGTCACGCTGCAGCGCAGCCTGATGCCGCGCACCCTCCCCGACGACGAGGCGCTGGACGTGGCCTCCCGCTACCTGCCGGCGGAGTCCGGCGTGGGCGGCGACTGGTTCGACGTGATCCCGCTGCCCGGCGCCCGGGTGGCACTGGTCATCGGTGACGTCGTCGGTCACGGCCTGCATGCCGCGGCGACCATGGGCCGGCTGCGGATCGCCGTGCACAACTTCTCGGCCCTCGACCTCTCCCCGGACGAGCTGATCGGGCATCTGGACGAGCTCGTGGCGCTCCTCGACGTGCAGGGCGAATCGTCCGAGGGCGGGGGAGAGGTGATCACCGGAGCCACGTGCCTGTGTGCCGTGTACGACTCCGTCTCCGGTGAGGTCATCGTGGCCACGGCAGGACACCTCCCGCCGGCGGTCGTCCGACCCGACGGAACCGTGGAGTTCCTGGCATCACCGGTCTCCCCTCCCCTCGGGCTGGGCGCCGGCATGCCCGTGGAGACGACCCGTACGACCCTGCCGGAGGGTTCGAGGCTCGTGTTCTACACCGACGGGCTTCTGGAGGACCGCAGCCGGGACGTCGACGCGAGCCTGGATGCCCTCCGCGAGGCCCTGGCGGGGCCCGACCGTACGCCGGAGGAGACCTGCGCCGCCGTCATCGACACGATGCTGCCGGCGGGATCGAGCGACGACGTCGCCCTTCTCGTGGCGCGCGTCGGCCGCCTGGACCCGGACCGGGTGGCCGAGTGGGAGGTGGCGCGCGACCCTGCGGCCGTGAGTCCGGTCCGCAACGCGTGCGCCCGCAAGCTGGCCGAGTGGGGCCTGGAGGACATCGCCTTCGGTACGGAGCTCATCCTCAGCGAACTGATCACCAACGCCGTCCGCTACGGCATCGAGCCCATCCGGGTGCGTCTCCTGCACAGCGGCTCCCTGATCTGCGAGGTCTCCGACGGCAGCAGCACCTCCCCGCACATCCGGCGCGCCGACGACACCGACGAGGGAGGCCGGGGCCTCTTCCTCGTCGCCCAGTACGCCGAGAAGTGGGGCACCCGCTACTCCCCGCGGGGGAAGACCATCTGGGCGGCCCAGGCGACCGGCCCCGGAGCGGGGCCCGACCTGGACCAGCTGGGGGAGGACGACATTCTCGGCCAGTGGGACGACGTGGAGCTGTGAGGTCCCGCGGGCGGGCGCGCTCCTCGCGGTCAGCCCCGGGACGCCCGAGTAGGCTGAGGTGTACCCGTACCGATCCCCTGGCCCTTGTGGAGACGCCGTGGTCGGACCTCCCCGGATGCGTGCCGCCGCCTTCGTCGCCTGCCTCTGCGCCGTGGCGCTCGGCCTCGGTGCATGCGGGGAGGGGAACGAGCCGGTGCGGGTGGTGCCTCCCTCCGCGGCGAGCTCCGCCGAGGAGGCGGGCGGCATGGACGCGCTGATCGAGGCGGCGAAGAAGGAGGGCACGCTCCACACGACGACCCTGCTGCGTCACTGGGCGAACTACGGCGGCCTGATGGACGGCTTCGAGGAGAAGTACGGGATCAAGATCGTCAACAGCAACCCGTTCGGGTCGAGCCAGCAGGAGATCGACGACATCAAGCGGAGTCGTGGCAAGGCGACCGCCCCCGACGTGCTCGACCTCGGTGACGCCTTCGCCCAGTCGGCCACGCGCCAGGGCCTGCTGGCCCCCTACCGGGTCGCCGCCTGGGACGAGATCCCGCCGAACCAGAAGGACCCGGACGGCGCCTGGTTCAACAGCTACGGCGGCTATGTGTCGATCGGCTGCGACCAGAGCCGGGTCGCGGTCTGCCCGGTCTCCTTCGCCGATCTGCTCAAGCCGGAGTACCAGGGCATGGTCGCGCTCAACGGCAACCCCACGACGGCCGGGTCGGCGTTCGCCGGCGTGTACGCGGCAGCCCTGGCCAACGGAGGCTCGTTCGACGACATCCAGCCGGGCATCGACTTCTTCGCCGAACTCGACGACGTCGGTAACTACAACCGCGGTAACCCCAACCCGGAAGCGATCGTCCGCGGCGAGACCCCGATCAGCATCGAGTGGGACTTCCTCAACCTCAGGCATGTCGACGAGCTGCGGGGTACCGATGTGCGCTGGAAGGTGTCCATCCCCTTCGACGGAAGCTTCTCGCAGTACTACGCCCAGGCGATCAACAAGCATGCCCCACACCCGGCCGCGGCACGTCTGTGGCAGGAGTACCTCGCGGACCCGGAGGGCCAGAACCTACGGCTGACGGGCTATGCGCGCCCGGTCCTCATGGACGTCATGGCCAAGGACGGCACTCTCGACGAGGTGAAGGCGTCACGTCTCCCGACGGTCGAAGGCGGAGCCCCGGCGTTCCCGACCGCCGCGCAACTGGCCAAGGCGCTGCGGGTGGTGGAGAAGAACTGGACCGCGGCCGTCGACGGGTGAACGCCGAAGGCAGCCACACGTACTCAGACGAGGTCGCGGTAGAGGCAGGTGGCGCGTCCTATTCCTGCGCGCCGACGGGTTCCGGTTCCCGGACGACGTGCCGGGTTCGGGCGGCGTCGTGAGACGCCGTCAGACGGCACTGAGCTGTGTTACCCCGGGGGCCCTGAGCCGGGTCGCCTCACCTGAGTGCGGGGTCCCGTTGATACGAGAAGGTGCCGGCTTCCTGAGCATGGGGTGCCGGGCGCGGACACGACGTCGGGCGGGGATTCGAACTTGGCCGAGCGGTGTGCCCGACGCGGATCCGGAGCGAGCAGCTGAAGGCGAGCGCTCCGACTGCGTCATCAGCGTCGAGTTCGTCTTGCCGTCGGGCGGGCGTCTCGCCGAGGCCGGCGCCGCCGTCGCCCACCTGGCACCCGGGCAGGTCGCGCGCGGCCGGGCCGTGAGTCTGCCGCAGGTCGACTGCCCGTCACCTGCCGGCTCGCCGACGTCGTCCGCGTCGCTTCCTGACCTCAGGCGGTCCGCTACCCGCTACCCGCTACCCGGTGACGTGGACCCGGAGCTCGTATCGTGCGGCGCTGCTGATCGCTTCCCCTGTCCGGTGAGGTCGACGGGGGTGAGAAGCCGAGGAGCGCGGCATCGGCGGCCTCACGCAGCAGCGGCACGATCTCGTCGGCCGGCCGTGGTGGGAGACGGTGAGCGGGTGTGGAGGCTGGGGAGGTCGTCGCGCCGGACGGCATCGAGCCACTGCGGCAGCCTTCCCCTTGGCGCTCGGTGAGCATCTGGGCGAAGGAGCGGACGTGAGTGGTGCGCGGCGACCAGTGAGGCGGCGGAGGCCTGTGGCTGGCGCTATTCGGTGATCACGGGATGGCGTCCACAGGTGCTCTCGGGTCTGGACGCGCTGTCGGCTCAACGGCGGCCGTTGACGGACCAGCTGGGCTGCCAGCCGGCCCTCCTCGCGGCCGCCGACGGGCCGGTTCCGTTCGGGGAACTGGTACAGGCGACACGGCTGCCGGCGGTGGGCCGGGCCCACGCGGTTCAGCGCTCGGTGGCGGTCGCGTCGTAGCCGGCAGGGGAAGTGGGGGGCGAGGTGGCGGTGCCGTGGTCGGTGCCGGGGGTGTCCTTGGGTTCCGTGATGCCTTCCATGCACCGACGGTATCGGGCAGGACGGACACGTGGGGTGAGGACGCGGCTCGGCGCCCCCTGGGGGTGCCGCCTCAGGGCCGGAACTCGTGCGAGTACAGGCCGCGTTCGCCGACGGCGACGAGCCCGCGGCCGTCGGGCAGCCAGGCGCAGGAAATCAGCGGCGTCTCGGCGCGGACGCTGGCGACGGTCCGGCCGGTGGCGGCGTCCCAGACGCGGAGCAGGGAGCCGGCGGTGGCGATCCACTTGCCGTCGGGGGAGACGGCGAGGCCGTTGACGGGGCCGTCGGGGTCGGCGACGGTGGTCAGGAGAACGCCGGTGAGCGGGTCCCACTGGCTCACGTCTCCGCTCAGGGACGTGGTGAGGAGGCGGCTGCCATCGGGTGTGACGGCGAGCCCGGTGAGTTTCTCGTTGCGGTGGATCTGGACCTGGCGGCCGGCGACGGCGCGGCCCCCCGCGAGGCGGACCACCTGCACCAGGGACTCGGCACCGGTCCGGCCGGACCGCGGCCGGTGGCGCAGCACGGCCAGCCAGGTCCCGTCAGGCGCGACGGCGACGGTGTGCGCCCGGCCGTCCGCACCCCACGGACCCGGCACCGTGGCGGTCCGGACCTCCCCGAGACGGTTCCACAGCTGGAGCGCTCCTGCGGAGTCCGCGACGGCGAGCCACCTGCCGTCGGGGGCGACGACGAGGGCCTGCGCGGTGGTGGAGGGGCCCAGCGGGAGGACGGCGGGGTCCACGGTCGCCGACTGGCCGATGGTCTTGATCTCGACACCGTGCAGGTGGCCCGCCGCGTACCAGCCGCCGTGCGGCGCGAAGGCGACCGGCCCCTGGTACTCCCCGTGACGTGACGACAGGGGGCTGCTCCAGGTGTCACCGTACGAGTCGCAGAGCCGGGTGCTGCCGTCGCGGTGGGCGACGGCCAGCCACTCGGCGTCGCCGACGACGGTGACCGTCCGCATTCCCTCGCCGTCGCCGGAGCGGATCCGCTCCGGCCCCCTGCTGTCCCAGACCCGTACCGTTCCGTCCTCTCCGGTGCTGATCACCCGGCCGCCGTCCGGTGTGACCGCGACGGCGTGGACCGGGCCGGTATGGGCGGTGTAGCGGGCGCGGCACTCCCGTGTCCGCCGGTCCCAGACCGCGACGGTGCCGTCCTCGCCGCTGCTGACCAGCCACGTGCCGTCCGGTGAGACCGCCACCGCGGTGGCGGGGCCTCTGTGCGCGGAGATCTGCGACGTGTGGTGGGGCGGCGTCTCGTCCCAGATCTGCAGCACGCCGTTCGCCTCGGCGGAGACGATCCAGCTGCCGTCCCGCGCGATGGCGATGGCGTTCACCGGAGCCCCGGCGGTGGGACCGCGGTCCTGCACCTGGGCGAGGTCCCAGGACATCAGCCGGACTCGCCGGCGGCCGCCGACGGCCAGCCACACACCGTCGGCGGAGAACGCCACGCAGGTGTGCTCGTCACCCTGCTGGACGTTCTGGGCGAGGTGGTTCCCGCTCCAAGCCCATGTCTCCAGAGTGCCGTCCGTGGCGACGGTCGCGATCTGGCTCACGGAGGCCGCCAGGGTCCGCACCGACGCCCGGCGGCCCCCGACCGGCCCGAGGGTTCGCGTCGGCGGGGTGGCCCGGTCGGAGGTCCAGGTGTGGAAGTTACGGCCCGGCCCGCCCGTCACCAGCTCGGTGCCGTACGGGGCGACCGCGAGGACCCTGAAGCGTCCGGGGCCGCGGACGTCCACGGTGAACTCGCCGCCGCTCTCCGGGTCGAGCCCTCGGGCCATCCCGTCGGCTCCGACGGTGATGAGCGACGTGCCGTCGGACCGGACCCCGACGGACCACACGGGTCCGGTATGGCCGAGGAAGGTGCGTAGCAGCGCCGGTTCGGGCAGGTCCGGGGGGGTACTGCGGTTGCGCAGCAGCGGCCGGGCCGCGATCTCGGGGGCGGCCTGCCGGCCTGCGATCCGGTCGCGCCACAGCGGCAGCGACTCCAGGCGGCTGTGCAGGACGTTCGTCAGGAGCTCGGGCGGGTCGGTCGGGGTGAGGAGGTGGGCGGTTCGGGTGAGGTCGTCGGCCAGCCGGGCCGCGTGCCGTGTGGGGACGTCGAACAGGTCGGCCCAGGCCGCCATGGGGCCGCGTTGGTGAAGTCGGGTCTCGATCCAGCGCAGGTCGCTCGCGACGCGCTCCGCGTCATCCGTCCGCCCCGCGGCGAGCAGGTGCTCGATCGCGTGGTCGAGGACGTATCCCTCGGACGACTCCCAGGGACGGGGGCCGAAGGCATCGGCGAGCGTGCCGTGCAGCGCGGTCGCGGCCGGTTCGCCCAACTCCTTGTGCAGATAGTCGCGGAGCACGTCGTGGATCGCGACGCGGCCGCCGTGGTCAGGGGTGAGCGAAATCAGGGAGAGCCGGTCGAACGCGGCGCAGAGCGCACGGCTTTCGTCCTCCGTCAGACCGCCCGTCGCCGTCCACAGGCGGGCGATCAGCGGGACGGGGATCGACTCGTCCTCCGCGAAGACGGACAGCTCCGCGAGGCGCCGGTCACTACCGGGCGGCAGCAGGGTCCGGGCCGCCTCCACCGTGGCCCGGACGGCCTGGGCGCGGCGGGCCGGATCGTCCAGGTCGAGCGTGACCGGGTCCGAGTCGACCACGGCGGGGCCGTGCGCGACGAGCCCTCGCAGGGTTTGCGCCGCAGCGTGCTCCGGATCGGTGCCGGTGGCGATGCGGCTGCTGATCAGCCGATTGGTGAGGCGCAGGAGCAGGGCCCAGCGTCCGGTCGCCTCCAGGAGGTCGCGGACGAGGGGTTCGGGGAGAGCGGGCAGGTCCCAGGTGAGGACCGCGCGGGCCTGGGCGGGGGACATCTGGTCGACGCGGACGCGTTCGGTGCCGCGCGGCAGGGCGCCGGGGACACGGGTGGTGACGAGGCGGACGCAGCGGGCGCCGCCGCGCAGGAAGGGGTCGAGTTGTTCGGCGTCCCAGACGTCGTCGAGGAGGAGCAGGGTGCGGGGGCGGCGGTCGAGGAGCCGGCCGAGGTGGTCGCCCGCCAGGCCCGGGTCGTCGAAGGCCGTCGTGTCGCCGGTGACGAAGCGGGTGGCCTCGGCCACCTTGGCGGCGATCGCCGCCCGGCTGCGGACGTCACGGCCGATCGTGACGACGTAGATCCGGCCGCGGAAGTGCCGCCGTACGCGCGGACTCGCGGCCACCGCCCGGGCGAGGACCGTCTTGCCGAAGCCGCCGGCGCCTTCGAGGGCGGTCGTGATGGCGACGGTACGGCTGCCGCGCCGGGTACGGCACACCGCCTTGACGGTGCCGGCCCGTTCGGTGCGGTCGATCACCCAGTCCGGAACGGTCTGCGCGGACGGGGTGGGCGGATCGTCGGCGACCGCGGCGGGCCGCTCCTGCCGCCAGGCCAGGACGACGGCCACGAGGATCCCGGCGACGGCGAGTCCGGCGACCCACCACCACGGCTGCTGCCGGATGCGGTCGAGCGCGCCGGGCCAACGGTCCTCGGACGTGGCGGCGTTGGCCGCGAGCGAGGCCAGTACGGCCACGGCCGCCGCGATTCCGGCGAGCGATGCGCCCTTGACGGCACCGCGCACGTGCCACCTCCCTGTCCTGACTGCCTTGACGATAGCCAGGGGGCGGGGCGGGCGTCAGCCGGTGGCGGCAAGTACCGGCCGGGATGCCCGTGCCAGGGCCTGGTCGTAGCGGCGCAGGATCAGCCGGGCGAGGGCCGGGTGGGGGCCGAGGGGGGCGAGCCAGGGGGCGGCGGCGCGGCCGGCGAAGAGGCCGCGTGCGCTGGTCAGCCGTTGCCGCCCGGCAGTAGGCAGTCTGGCTCACCGTCGAGCCGCGTGATCAGTGGCTGTTTGAAGGCGACGGGGTTCCCCTGAAGATCACCAACAGCGTCGCTTCTGTGGTTCGGCCACGCGGAGTGAGGGGGGAAGGTAGCGGGTGGACCAATCCCGGTGGCGAGAATGAACGGCGGTCAGTCTCCCGCCTCTGCTGCCGACCGCTTGCTGAGGAACTGCTTCGCTGCCTCAACCGATTCCCTGTTGAGTTCCTCGAAAGGGACTCCCCAGCTCCCCTCCCAGCCGTCCAGGTTGTGCGCGCAGCGGACAAGGGGTTCCAGCTCTTCGGGGTAGCCGAGGTCGTAGGCGATGTCTGCCCAAATGAGGTGGGTGCCGACGACGGGATCCAGGGATCCGTCGGCTATCTGACCGGCGATCCAGTAGGCCATCGCCCACTTCGCGGCCCGAGGGTCAGCGGGCGGGTGGAAGAGCAGTCCCAACTCCTCCAGCACTTGGTCGAAGAGTGCCGAAGCCTCGGGTTCTTCGCTCCGGAGGAGACCGGCCAGCGTAGCGAGGGACTGGCTCTCAACTCCGGCAATCAGCGCGTTCAGCCCTGCCTGAATGAGCTGGTCAGACCCGAGACGTGCCTACCGAATGTTCTCTCGCGCGCGATGTGGCTGACCTGTTTGAGAGCGTCGTCGCAGGTCGTCACAGTCTTCTCGATCGACATCTGGGAGAAGGAGGCTCGCACATGCGCAGACGGTGCTGCCATCGAGTTCCTCCGCCTGGTTCGGTGATCAGGACATGAGAACCCTCTTCCGCAGGAGGGCGAAGCCCGCGCGACCGAACATCTGGCGCTTGAGCATCTTGATGCGATTGACATGCCCTTCGACTACGCCCCAACTCCAGGGGACGGTGAGGCCGGCGGTGACGGCGTCACGGTCGCGGTCGATGCCCGCGGCGAGCGTGTGCAGGCCGGGAAGGTCCTCTTGTCGGACGGCGTCGAGCCAGCCCGGCAAGCGCTCGCCCTGACGCTCGGTGAGCATGGTCGCGCAACACCGGACGTGCTTGGTGAGGGCCTCGATCCCGGGGCAGTTGGCCCGGACGTTCTTCAGGTGGAGGTGTTCGGTCTCGGAGAGGGTTTCCGGGCGGCGGAGGACCCACCCGGCGACGGCCCGGGGCGAGGGCGGACGGGCTGTCACGAGCCGCGGTGAGGTGCGCTCCTGGCGGAGGTAGGCGCGAACGCGCTGGTAGCTGCCCTGATAGCCGAGCGGGACGATCTCTTCCCACAGTTTCTAGGCGTTGCTGCGGCCTTCATTCCAGCGGTCGTCGAGGTAGGGCTTGTACTCGTCGAGGACGGAGGCCCGGGTCTGCCACTGACCGGTGAAGAGGTCTTCCGGCCGGGCAGCGTCCGCGTACCGTTTGACGGTTCGGCTCGTCATGCCGAGCTGCCGCTGGATCGCGCGACGGCTATGCCCTGCCTCGACCAAGGCATGGATGGTGGCGTGGACGGTTCGGGTGCGGTCGGCGAACCGGTGGCCGGTCGGCCACGGAGAGCCGGACGACTCCTCGGTCGGGCCGGTCTCCGCCTCGGTCGGTTCAGGCGTCTCGGGCACCAGGACTCGCAGACATTGCTGGTGCTGGGCGATGCTCCGCTCGGCGGCCTCGCTGAGGTTGTGCCAGAGGTGCCACCGGTCCGCGACTTGCACGACCTGCGGAGCACCAACGCTGGCTCCTTCGGCGAAGAACGGTGCACGGTCCCGGCAGACCACCTCGATTCCGGGCCGCTGGGCCAACCACGCGGCCAGGCTCGATGACTCCCGGTCGGGCAGCAGATCGACGGGCCGGCGGGTTTCGATGTCGACGAGGACGGTGCCGTAGTGGCGGCCCTTGCGGGTGGCGTATTCGTCGACGCCGACCACCCGTGGAGCGGGCACTTCCGGCTCGGGAAGCGCGTCTACCAGCCGCAGGACGGTGCTGCGACTGACAGACACACCGACGATGGCGGCCAGGCGGGAGCCGGCCCGGCCCGCGAGGGCGAGACCGATCGCGGCCAGGGTCGAGCTCAGCCGCTCGGTCCGCTGGCCGTTCTTCGGGTCAGGCCAGGTATCTGCTCGACGAACGTGCGACGTCCGCACTCGGCGCTCCGGCAGGTGAACCGGCGGACCCGCAGCTGGAGTACGACACTTCGTCCCGCACTCGGAACATCAGCAGGAAACCGCAGGTAGGAACCGTGAACCCGGGCAGACCACGCTCCACAACCCGGACACGAGGCACCCGCGGCCATGCACCGCACATCAACACGCACCATCGCGATGCTCACGTCTACCGACAGCACCGCGACGTCCGCGATCGACGGGAACAACAACTCATCCAGCCGGAGCAAGATCTCATTCACAGCACCGAACTCTCAGCCCAGTCACTCGCGCCACTGCTCGTTTCGAGGCAACTTCCCGAGGTACCACAAGGGCTTCAGTCGTCACTCACAGTGCTCGGATCACACAACCTGAGCCAGAACCACTTCACGTGAACGAAGCCACGGATCGCCAGGGCGTAGCGGCTGGACACGGCCGCTCCTTAGAGGTTGTTGTCTTTCCGGGCTTGAGGACTGCGTTATCGCTGGTCAGACATAGGGTCGACGGTCTCGTGGCAGCGGTGACGTGTCGTGTCGTTGCTTTGGTGGAGGTCGAGGATGCCGTCGGTCGTGGGACTGTTGGAACAGCGTGAGCTCACCGCTCACCGCTCGCCGTCGTGTCGACGATCTGCGGGAGGAGGCCGACCGCCTCCAGGCGGAGCTGGCCGTGGCTGAGCGGGAGTGGAACGAGTGGGTCATCGCCCGCTCACGCGTTGGCGAGGTACTGGCCCCGGGCAACGACGCCGTCGTCGGCCCCGTCGCCTCCGAGGGTCTGCCGGCTCCCGGTGTGCAGCCGGCGCGGCCCGAACCGGCGGAGGCGGCGAAGCCGAAAACAGTGGTGCCGGTGTGGCGCGCGGGGCTGGCCTGGTCGGCGCTGTCGGTGGACTACCAGTGCATCCTGCAGGCCCTCAGCGACCGTAACCGACTCGGTCAAGGAGCCTTGACGTGCCAGGAGATGGCCGCCTGCTTCGGCCTGACCCCGTACCGGGAAAGGTGGAGGCACTGCGATCGAAGGCCAAGCGGCTGACGGCGCGCGGCTGGCTGATCGAGCCGGCACCTGGCCGATTCACGCTCGCGAAGGACGTGGCCGGGCAACGCGGCGGGTCATGAGCATCGTCATCGACCAGTAGACCATCGCCTCCGCGCTGGCGATGGAACGCTCGAAGTCGCGCACGAGACGGCGACTTCGCATCAGGTGGGCGAAGAACCGCTCGACGATCCACCGCTTGGGCAGCACGACGAAGCCGCGCATGTCGTCGCTGCGTTTGACGATGGCGAGGACCAGGGCGAGGGCCGCGAGGCAGTACTCGACGAGGCTGCCGGTGTATCCGCCGTCGGCCCAGACCAGGGCCAGCAGGTGGTGCGCGGCAGCGACCTGGGTGAGCAGGACCTGGGCCGCGGCGCGGTCGCCCACATCCGCTGCGGTGACCATCACCGCGAGCAGCAGGCCAAGGGTGTCGACCACGACGTGCCGCTTGCGCCCGTTGATCAGCTTGCCGCCGTCGAAGCCGCGGCTGTCAGAGCCGACGACCGCGTCCGCTTTGACCGACTGCGAGTCGATCACGCCCGCGCCCGGCTCCGAGTCCCGCCCGGCCCGCTCGCGGACCAGGCGGCGGAGCCGGTCGTGGAACTCGCGGACCAGATCGTGGTTGCGCCAGCGCCGGAAGAACGCGTAGACCCGGTCCCACGGTGGGAAGTCGGCAGGCATGGCCCGCCACTTCGTGCCGTTGTCGACCAGGTAGCGGATCGCGTCCAGCATCGCGCGGTGGCAGTAAGCCTCTGGTTGCCCGCCCCGGCCCCGCAGCCAGCCCGGCACCGGCAGCAGTGGCCGGACCACCGCCCACTCGACGTCCGACATGTCGGTGGGATACCGACGCTCGCGCGCCCCGTGGTCTCTGGCGTTCCCGAACCTGTGAGCCAGACAGTCACACGCGAGAGTGGCTGAAGTGGACCCCACTCCCGCGTTGCCGTAGAAACGTGACAACAGGGCCTCCTGGACCGCACGTTGGCTTTGACACCCTTCGAGCTATCAAGAGGCCCTGCTCTCATGCACGGCAGCCGCCGCAGTCACCCGATCGACTGACTTCTCGACGAGATCGGGACGACGGCAGTCGCGTCGCTTCTCGTGATCGCTGGGACGGACAAATTCGCACTGCCCTCCAGGTAGACGGTCGGCTTGGTGACGCCCCGAGGACGCCTCGCGGGTTTGAGCCCGGTGCCGCGACTGACGAACCTGGCGAAGAGTCGTGTCTTACCGGCTCGAGACGCGGCCAACAGCCCCCGCTACGTCCTACTTTTCCTCCGGCTCCCAGGCGCGGAGTAGGTCGAGCAGCCCTGCGTCTCCGTCAACGTGCAAGGAGTCGGCCTGGATCCGGTCGTACAGGTAGAGGACCAGCTCACTGGCCGTGCCGTGGACGGAGGCGCCGGCTGCGTCCGAGTCTTCGCCGGTCGCGGCGGTGGGCGCGGGGATGCGGGTGGTGCGTGCGCCGTCGCCGTCGACGGTGAGGCGCCAGGAGCGGCCCTCGGCGGCGTGGAAGTCGAAGGCCGTGGGCTTGTGCGGCCAGGCACTCGGCGTTGCGCAGACGGTGAACAGGAACTCCTCCACACCGTCGAGTGCCAGCTCGACCGGCAGCGGCTGCGGGGCGCCCCCGGCGAGCTGGGCGTCGTAGGTGTGCACCGCGGTCTCCTGGACCCGGTGCCGGGCGGTGCCGTCGGCGGTCTGCGGTGACTGCGACGCGGGCCACCACGTCCAGCAACCGCTCTCCGGTCCCGCCGCGCGCAGGGCGCCCAGCAGAAGCTGCGTCGACGCGTCCAGCCAGGCCAGCAGGGCCTCACGCTCCTGCGGCACTTCCAGCGCGGCGCGCGCGGCGACGGCCTCGGCCGGGGGAGCGTCGGCGGGCCCCGCGCCGACGATGGCGGCCCAGAAACGGTCTCCCCCACCCAGGTGCTTCACCAGATCGAACAGCGTCCACCCGGGGCAGGTCGGCACCTGCGCGTCGAGACCGGGCGCGGCGGCGACCACGGCGCGGAAGGCGGTCGACCGTTCATCGATCAGTCGCAACAGGTCAGGGAACTCAAGGTTCTTTTCCACGCCGGTTGTCTATCACCGTGCTCCGGTGATCGGACAGCGATTTTCACGGTCGCCGCCGGTTGGCCATTGCGGACGTCCTCGCCTCCCGCCGCTCGGGTGACAAGCTGCGCACTGCTGCGAGGACGCTTGTGGTGGCGGTACGCCAGGCGTCGTGCCTGTGGGTGCTCTGGCCTCGCCGTGCGGCCGGGCACCTCGGCGACGTGACGTCCACCCGGTGCGCGCGGTCATGCTGCCGCTCGATGTGATGGACGCGGAGGTCACGATGGCGGGGAGGACCGGTCGGGTCTGGAGTTCAGGTGACTCCCGTTCGACCAGCACTCCTCAAGTTCGGAACAACAACAGCCACTACTGTAAGCGGCGGGCGGCGACGATCGCGGCCGCGCGGGACATGCCCGCACCCGTGCGGGGAACAGGTGCGTTCAAACCGGCCGTACGGCCGCTCGCGTAAGGACGCCGCCGTCAGCTGGCCGCTGTCGCGCTCGCTGGCCAGCCGACGCCGGAGGCGGGGAGTGTCCTCGAGGCGTCCACGGCGTTGGTGTCGTCGTGGAGCTGTTGGAGCGGGCGCTGTCCAAAGCCGAGGAGCAACGCCGATCAGGTGGCGGTGAGCGCCTGCAACCTCGCGGACGAGGTCGAGCCGGATGACTGGAGCATGGCGGCCGCCGATGACGCCCTGGTCGCCATCGACACCTTGGCCGCCGCGCTCGCCCAGGTCGATCCGGAGGCCGGCGAGGTCCTGGCTGCGGTGACGGCCGCGACGGCTACGGCCCGCCGGCGCCTGGGCCTGCCAGTTGACACCGAGGCGGAGTCGGCCCCGGCTCTTGTGGCCCCGGCCATCTCGTTCGCGGGTCTCGCGTACGGACGTGTCCGTCAGCCGGCCGCCGTCCCGGGCTCGGGGCGGGAACGGCGGGGTGAGGTGGGGCCATCGCCTTGCGGGGCGGGCTCTCCGGTGTCGTTCGTGAAGGCCCCTGTTCTCGTATGGCTACGGCGAACGGACATGTAGCGCAGGGTGATGCTCGGGCTGGGTCAGACGCGGGAGGCCAGCGGTAGAGCGATTGGCGGTAGCGGCAATTCCGCTTCGAAGTCCGCTTATCGGACTTGCGGCACCTGATGGCTCGCCGGAGTGCTGCCGCAGTAAATCCGGCATCTACTGCGGCAACTGGGGTCTTCGACGAGGACATCCTGGAGGCATCGGTCAGTTCGGGACGAGAGTAACGAGGCTCAGACCTCTGGGCTGACTGGGGAGTAGAGTCCGCACGTACGTTGATTTTCCGGGCGACGGCCAAGCGCCGCCGCAGATGGTGCGGGAGCGACCCTGATGAGTTCGGGGTCGCCTGATTGGTATGCCCATCATGATGATCCCGGAGATCACGAAATGACTGCTCAGAACCACATCACCTATGACGCGTTCGTCGAACTCGCCGTCGCTGATCCAGCTGTCGTCGGTCTTGTCCTCAAGGGCTCCCGGGCTCACGTGGGGATGACCACCGAGCACTCCGACCACGACCTGTACGTCGTTCTCGCTGATGACGCGACAACCGACCTCACCCGGTTCACGGGCCACCGCACCCCGAAACTCGACCTCGTCGTCCTCTCCCTCGACGAGTTCCGCGCCGCCGGAATGCCGGGCTTCGAGCGCTACGCCCTTGCCCGCGCCCGAATCGTGCTCGACCGGCTCGACGGGGCCATCGCCCAGATCCTGGCCGAAAAGGCACGGCTCGACGCCGACGAAGCCTTCCGGGAGGCGGACGAATCGCTCGACGCCTACGCCAACTACCTCTACCGCTCGGTCAAGAACGACCGCGACGGGCACACGCTCGCGGCCCAGCTCGATGCCGCCGACAGCATCCGGTTCCTGCTGGATCTACTCTTCGCACTGGACCGTCGCCCCCGCCCCTACAACAAGTACCTGGAATGGGAGCTCGCCCGATTTCCGCTGCCCGGATGGGACACCGGACCGCTGCTCGACGCCGCGGACCGCATCGCGGGAACGGGCGACGTATCCGCACAGCGCCGCCTCTTCGCCCAGGTCGAGGCAGTGGCCCGGCAGGCCGGGCACGGCGCGGTGCTGGACGCCTGGGACGAGGACCTGCACCTGATGCGACCGCAATAGAAGCGCGGTGTGAGAGCTCCCGGCCTCCGGGGACCAGGAGAAGCGATATCGCCGCCCTTGATCGCCTTGGCGAACAGCTCCCGGGTGACCTCCCGTACGGCCAGGTCCAGGCCCTCCTCCTCCTGCGGTAGCAGGGTGCGCCGCAGCCGCAGCTCCAGCAGCGCCTTCAGCAGGGTCAGCCGGCGTCGGTGGGTCTCGGCGAGCCGGGACTGACGGATCGCCGCGTCGACGGATCTCTCGCGAACCCAGACACGGCCGGCAGTCTTCCACCGGTTCGCGGGCCGGGACCAGCCCGCCGTCACCCGAACGAGCAGTTACGCGGCATCCTCGATCTCGGCCCGCAGACGCTGGGTCACGGGCGTGCGCTGTCGACCTGAGGGGCGGGCTGCTTCGGCGCGGCGGGTTCTTTTGCTGCCGATTCGAGCGCGAGAAGAACGAGCCCGGCACAGATCGGGATGTAGACGAGGGTGTCCGCCGACTGCCACGGCTCGCCCAGGAACGTCAGGGAAACCAGCACCAGCAGCACCGGCTCGACGTAGCTGAGCACCCCGAACAGGGAGAACGGCAGGACACGGCTGGCGGTCAGGTACAGCGCGAACCCGGCGGCGCTGAGAAGCCCAAGCAGGACAAGTCCGGCGATCAGCTGTGGGCGGTGGATGACCGTGCCGAACGACGGCTTGGCCGCCAGGACGAAGACCGAGAAGGGGAGCATCGCGCTGAGCTCGAAGAGCTGGGCTGCGGCGGAGTCCAGGGCGAAGGCGCGTCGGCTGATGAAGTAGAGCGGAAGCCCCAGTGCAACGAGCAGGGTGGGCCAGTGCAGCCCGCCGGCGACGACTACGGCCGCCGTGACTCCCGCAGCGGCGCAGAGCACGGCCGCGATCCGCCAACGGGAGAGCTTCTCGTGGTAGACCGCGACGCTGACCACCACCATGACCAGCGGCAGGATGAGATAGCCCAGAGAGAGATCGAGGCCGTGCCCGCTCTGGGGCGCCCATCCGAAAAGCCACAGTTGCAGCCCCAGGAGAGCGGCGTCCACGACCAGGACGCCAGCCAGATGCGGTGTTGCGCGCAGACGGCCGACCAGCGCCGCGGCTTGGTCCCACATCCGCGCCGCGCAGAAGAAGGCAGCCAGGAAGGCGACCATAGCGATGATGCGGTATCCCAGGATCTGCTCGGGATCCAGCGGCAGAAGGTGCGGGGGGATCATGAAAATGATCCCGAAGATGACCGACGCTCCGACCGAGGACAAAATCCCGGACGCAGGGACGGAGGGGGTGCGTGCGTTCATGTGAGCGTAGGGACTTTCCGGGAGGCGGGGAGCGTGAGATGCCCTGGGACCGACCAGCGGCGACCTCCAGCGTCCCCTACCTCGTTGGTAAGGACCAGCGATGAATGATGGAGCTGATTCATTAGGATTTGTGGATGGCCTTGTCTGATCTCCGCCGCCTGAGGATGCTTCGCGAACTCGCCGAGAGGGGGACCCTCGCCGCCGTGGCCGCCGCGATCGGCTACAGCCCCTCGGCGGTCTCCCAGCAGCTGGCAGCACTGGAGCGGGAAGCCGGTGCCCGCCTGGTCGAGCCAGCCGGACGGGGAGTCCGGCTCACCGACGCCGGAAAAGTGCTCGCCCGTCACGCCGCCGTCCTGCTGAACGTCGCCGAAACCGCCGAAACCGAACTGGCGAACCTGACCCAGGAAGTCCGCGGCAGGATCCGAGCCGTGGGCCTGCAATCGGCAGCCCGCCGGCTACTCATCCCCGCGCTGGTGGAAGTGGCCCGTTCGCACCCACTCGTCGAGGTCGAGATCACCGAACTCGAACTCGAAGTGGCCCTGCCCGAGCTGCGCCTGGGAACCGTCGACCTTGTCATCAGCGACGAGTACGAAGGCTATCCCCGCCCGCGCCCCGACGGCGTGGACCATCACCTGCTCCTGCGCGAAGGGACACGCCTGATTCTGCCGGCTGGGCATCCACTCGCCGCCCGCCCCGGGCCCGTTGCTCTTTCCTCGCTGCGCCACGAGGTATGGGCTTCCTCAAGCAGCGGTACCGGACACCACGCAATGATCATCGGGACCTGCCGGGCGCACGGAGGATTCGACCCCGACCTCCGACACCGATCCAACGATGCCGACGTCCAGCTCGAACTCGTCCGCAGCGCAGGCGCAGTGACCCTGCTGCCCGACCTGACCCTGCCAGCCGCAGACCCGCGCCTGGCCATTCGCGACATCGCCGGTACCAGCCTGACCCGACGGCTCTACGCCGTGATCCGCCAACAGTCCCAAACCTCACCAGCGCTCAGCGCCTACATCGAAGCCCTGCACCAGCAGAGCTGATCCTGCCTGCGCCTGAACGTCGGTCGCTGGAGTGATCTCCGCGGGTCATACGGCTGAACGGCTGCCACCGGCCGAGATACCGATGCGGGTGGGGTGGACGGGCTGCCGGGTGAGGCGGCGGGTCATCAGCGTGACGGCCGCGAGGGTGACCATCGCCTCGGAGCGTTCGGGGTGGGCCTCGTAGTCACGGACAGTGCGCCGCGCGTTCGACAGCCACGCCAGGCTCCTCTCACCTCACCTGAATCGTATGCGCAGAGCATCCAACGGGCACTGACAGCGCCCTCCCCGCAGACCGCACAGGAGAACCGCATTCGGACTGACACCCGAAAGGTTCCCGCCTGTCGGCAAACGGTCCTTTGGTGACAGGCCGCCCGCCCGTCCAATGAACCCTGTGATTCCGGGGCCTGACGGCGGCTCGGATCCAACCAGATCCGATGGTGATTGCTGACAGGGTTTGACGACAGATGGGGTCCGATCCGCCGCACGGAAGGGGCCCTCGATGGCGAACCTGGTCTACAAGCGGGTCTCGACCGACCAGCAGTCGACCGCCCGGCAGAACCTCGTCCTGGACGAGGCCGGGGTCAAAGACCCGGTCGTCTTTGAGGAGGACCCGGGCACCTCCAGCCGCCTCCACCCCCTCCAGCGGCCGAAGTTCCGCGAACTGCTCACCTACGCACGGCCGGGCGACACCGTCCACATCTCCGAGATGTTCCGCCTCGTGCGCGGCACCGGCCACATCCTCGACGTGCTCGACGTCCTCCACCGTGACCAGGTCGCGCTGCGCATCCACGACGGTGCGTTCTCCGCGATGGACCTGACCGCTCGCCACCCGCGTACCGGAGAGCTGCTGTCCACCGTGAAGTCCATGGTGCAGACCCTCGCCGCCGCCGGCGAACTCCAGCGCGACCTCCAACGCGAGCTGACCTACGACGGACTGCGCGCCGCCGAGGTCAAGGGCAGCAAGGGCGGCCGACGCCCCGCTGTGGCGGCCGAGAAGACCGACGCCGTGCGCACCGCGTACCTGGAGGGCCGCTCGAGCGCCGCCCTCGCCCGCGACGGCGGCGTCAGCCGCAGCGCGATCCGCACGGCCGTCGCCGACCTCATGCCCGACCACGCCGCCATCGAGGAGGACGTCCCGGCCTCGGAGCTGCCGGTCACCCTTGATATGCCGGGCAAGGTCGCCGACTTCCTCCGCGCGGCCGACCTGGAGCCCGCCGAGCGCGCCGTGCTCGACCAGAGCGTGACCGTACGACGAGGCCAGGGCTACACCCTGCGCGTCAGCACCGTCCCGGCGGTACACCGCCAACTCCTCGACCGCTGCCAGCCGCTCGACAACGCCGCGGCGATCCCGGCACAGTGGCCCAGTGCAGGTCCGCGTGTCCGGTGGTGTGCTCGTGGATCCGGGGCGGGTCGACGCCCAGGAAGGAGCGGAAGTTGCGGTCGATCCACGACTGCCGTACGGCCTCACGCTCGGTCGGCGCCGCGGCAAGCGCACGCGATGCGCCGCGCAGGTCCCGCCACCAGGTGTCCGGCAGGTCGGGGTCGCGGTCGAGCACGGGGCTGCCGGCGACGACCGTCGGTGTGGTGATGAACTCGGTGAGCTCGGCCCGGTACGCGTACGAGCCGTGCGTCCAGTCCATAAGGTTCCGCAGCCGGGGACGCGGGACCGTCCGGGGCACTGCGGCGTCCGCCAGGGCGGTCCCCTCCCACAGCCGTCCACCGGCCTTATCCGACAGTGCGGAGACGACACGCAGCCAGCTCGTGCCGACGCGGCGCCCGAGCGTGCGTCCCTGCCACCCCCACACCTCCGGGCCCGACGGCGTGACGTGTAAGGCGCGGGCCGCGACCGCCAACGCGCCGCGCATCCGCGTGACGTCCTCGGCAGCTTCCGGGGCGGTGAACACCGGTACGGTCATGGTCCGTTCCCTCGTTTCGCGTCGTTGTGCTCAACGGACGTGAGCAGGTGCCTGTCACGGCCCGGACCCGCGGGCATCGGCCCCGGGACGCCAGCCGCTCCTCGTTCTCTCCAGTAGGACGCCGGGTCAGAACAGAGCACTCTGCTCTGCCTCCGTGCCCGAGGGCGGCCGTTTGGGCTGCAGTCCGGCGGCCGCGTCCAGTTCGAGGAGCGTGCGCCACCGGCCACCGGCACACCCTTCCTCCAGCAGTCGGGCCAGCACCTGGGCGGTGACCTCGACGTCCGGCATCGCCCGGTGCCGTCCGGCCGGCTTGGCGATGCCGTAGTAGCCGAGCAAGCTGTCCAGCCCGTAGGAACCGAGCCCGGGCACCACGGCCTTGGCCAGACGCAACGTGTCCAGCAACGGTGTTGCCGCGAGTACGGGACAGTGCTTTGCCTGGCGGGCGATGATCCCGGCTTCCGTGGAGGCGTGATGGGCGACCAGCCGATACGGCGGCGCGGTCAGGCGCGCCTCAAGCCGGGCCATCACCTCGGCGGCCGGCGCCGCCGAGGAGAGCATCTGCTGGGTGATGCCCTTGAGCTGGACGTCCATCACGGTCACGGGCACGTCAGCCGGCGGACGCATCAGCTCCTCGAAGCGACCGACTTCAACCAGCCGCCCGCCCATGGGGCGCAGCGCCAGCACGGCGACCTCGACAGGCTCGGCGGGCCGCCCCGCCGGGGTAAGGCCCTCGAAGTCGATCACCAGGAGCGTTGTCCCGGCGAAGTGCGGATCGTTCATCAGTGCCTTCACGACGTCCCCTCCTGCCAAACCGCCGCTGGCTTCTTCCCAACAGGGCGTTGTGCGGAGCGGAGCCGGGCCAGGGTGCGGTGGCCGCGTTCCACCAGCTCGGGGTCGCTGTGGGCGGCGCCGTAGGAGATGCCGGAGACGGCGTCCAGGACGGACAGGACCGTGAGCTGATCTTCTTCCTCCGGGGTGAACGGGCGGCCGTAGCCGTCCATCACGGCTTGGAGGAGGTCGGGGCGGCCGTGCCACGCGTCGGACAGCCGCACGAAGTCCCGTACGGCCGGCCCGTCTTCCGACCGCTCGAAATCGATCACGTACAGGGCCTCGGCGGACCCGTCCCAGCGCAGATTGCGCAGCTGGAAGTCGCCGTGCGTGGGCACCACGTCCACCCCGGGCAGATGAGCGGCCTTCTCGGCCATGGTGCGGATGAACTCCTCGTCCCCGGGCGTGAGATGGGGCCGAGCTCCGTCCAGGTGCCGCTCCAGCTTCCCCAGGGGCAGCATGCCGCCGGCCGGCCGGGCCGGGGCGCTGGTGTGGATGGCCGCCGCGAGCTGCCCGATGCGGCGGAAGATCCGGCGCTGCTCCTCGGGCGGGTACGTGGCGCCGTGCAGGGACCGGCCTGCCACCGCGGTGAGCACGACGGCCCGCAGCTCCGCATCGGCGGCCACCAGCCGGGGCGTGGCCGCGCCGAGCCCGGCGACCCAGCCGCGGAGCGCGGCGACTTCGCGCTGGTGGAAGCGGTCGCTCTGGTGGATCTTGACGTACCAGGTGCCGCCCTCGGCGCCGCGCGCCCGCCATACGCGGCTCTCCGTACGTGCCCAGGAGACATCGCTCCAGGTCGTGATCCGGCCCACCGCCTGTTCGACGAAGGCGCGCACCGCGTCCGCCGGGAGGGCACTGCGGTCGGCGTGGCCGGGGACCAGGGCCAGCCGGTCGGCAGCCGGGTCGTAGGCGATCGCGTCGCCGGGTTCCTGGAAGTGCAGCGCGACCGGCGCGCCGGCCCGGTAGGCATCGATTCCGGCTCGGCAGTAGGCGACCATCGGCTCCGGGAGCCCGTCGAGCGCGAACCATCCGATCGCGTCGCACTTGTCCGTCTCCACGACCCGCGGGGTGCCGCTCCAGCGGCGGACCTCGAAGAAGATCCCGACCCTCGCCTGACCTTCCGGCGGCCGGTGGTGCACCGTGACCGCCGCCCGCACGTCCGCCGCATCCACGACGAGACCGGTCTCCTCCAGCGTTTCGCGTACAACGGCGTCGACGACGGTCTCGAGCTCCACATGTCCCGATGGCGCGTGCCACAGACCGCTCGCGTACATGTCGGCGCCGGCCCGCCGGGACAGCAGCACTTCCGGGCCCCGATCTTCGTCACGGACGGCGAGCAGGTGCACGTCCACCGGCACGGTGTGCCGCCCGCCGCTCACGCCTTGCCTCCCGGACGTCGGGCCAGCAGCACGGTGAACACCGCGTCCTCGACGAGGCCGCCGCCCTCGCTGTGCCGCTCCAGCAGTTCCAGGGCTTCGGCTTCGAATCGGTCGTGACGGTCGCCGAAGAGGTCCGGGCGGGCGAAGCTCGTGCTGCGCAGGTAGCCGAGGACCTGAGCCGGCGACCAGACACGGCGGACAGGCAATCGGCGCTCGGTGACCTGGCTGAACGGCGACGTGGCGAGGTCGTCCTCGTACCGCCGACCCGGTCCGGCATACACGCCGGCCGTGCCCGCGCGGCGCTCCTCGCCCAGGTAAGACTGGATCAGCTGCTTGAGCGCGGCCGTCCAGTCCGCCGGGTAGGTCCACAGGCTGCCGTCCCCCATGATCGCCACCGTGGCCTCGGGAGCGGTGACACGGTCGGCCATCTTCAGGACGGCGGACCGGTCCATCCAGTGGAAGGACCGCGCGCAGGTGATCAGGTCCGCCCTGTAGCCGTCGGACGGGGGCGTGAAGTCCTCGGCCGCCACCGGGTGGAAGCCGGCCGGACGGCCGCCCAGCAGGGGTTCGAGAGCGGCGGCGGCCTGGCGGAGCATGTCCTGGTCCGGGTCGACCAGGTCCACGCGGTCGATCCGGGGAACGGCCGGGAGCAGAGCGGCCGGCACCTGGCCCGTGCCGGAGCCGAGGTCGAGGAGGGCCGGGCGGTCGGCATTCCGCATCGTGTCGGCGAGGAGCGAGACGGCCTCCGGCGGGATGCCGGGGCGGTGGCGGGCGTAGTCCGCCGCCGTCGACGTGAACAGCCCCTTGGGCTCCTTCTGCGGTGGGGTGGTCATGCGTCCTCCAGCAGTTCCCGCAGCGCAGCGGCGTCGGCCTGCAGCTGTGCCTCGTCCTGGCGCCCGTTGCCGAGGACGTCCCAGGGCAGCGGCCCGCCCGGCGCCGGGTCGGTGTCACCGGCGTACCGGGGGCAGATGTGGCTGTGCAGATGGGGTACGACGTTCCCGAGGGTGGAGAAGTTCAGCTTGACCGGTTCGTAGAAGGCCGTCAGGGCTCTGCCGAGCGCGAGGGTGTCGCGCCAGTAGGCGGCGGCGTCGGCTTCGGACAGGTCGGTGGGCTCGGCCACGTGCGGGGCACCGCGGTGGATGAGCACGCAGTAGCCGCGCAGGCGTCCGCTTCGCCACAGGTAGGCGTTGGCCACTTCACCGCGGCGGAGCAGGAGGCCCCAGCCGATGTCGTCCGCGGAGTAGTCGTTCGCGCACATGGGACATCCGTCGCCGGCGCGGTGGCGGAGGAAGGTCTCGGGCCAGCCGAACGGCACGGCGGGGCTGACGGCTTGGGGGTGAAGAGGGTTTGGTGGCTGAGGCACCCGTACTCCTTGTTGCTGTGCGGCTGGTGTGGCGGTGGGACGCGGCCTCTCAGAGGTAGCCGTGCTCGTAGGCGAAGGCGACCAGATGCGCCCGGTTCTTCAGCTGCAATCGGGTCTGCAGGCCGTGGATGACGTTTTTGACGGCGCGTTCGGCGTAGCCGGCCTTCTGGGCGGTCTCTGCTGTGTCGAGGCCTGAGGCCAGGCATCGCAGGATGTCGACCTCACGGTCGCTCAGCTCGGTCAGCCGCTGCTCGACGGGGCCGGGCAGGCGGCTGAACGCCTCCAGCACGCCGTTGACGAGGTCGTCCGGCAGATATCCGTCACCACGAGCGGCCGTCGTGATGGCCTGGACGAGTCGGTCCGGCGTCGAGTCGGCGCGACGCAGGAGACCGGCGAGGCCGCACTCGGCCTCGTCGATCAGCTTCGTCTCGTCGATGTCCGCCACGACGAGCACAGACCATGCTGTGCTCGTGTGCTTGATCTCCCGCAGCAGGCGCAGCGTCGCCTCCTCGGCGGTGTCCGTGACGATCAGCGCGACCTGGGTGTCCACGGCAGGTCCGGCGGTGTCGACGAGGGTGATCTCGGGGCGGGGCCTGAGCAGGCTGACCACCCCCGCCCGGTATATCGGGTCCGGGGCGTGCAGCATGACGGCGATCCGAGAAGGCGCGGTCACGGCGCCTGCCGGGGCACGGCGGCGAGCGGAGGAAGCGTCCAGGCCAGGGCCTTCGAGCCCGCGCCGGAGGTGACGTGCTGGACCCCGGAACTGTCGCGGAGGTCGACCCGGTACCGCTCGGGCCGTCCGGCCTGCTCCCAGCGAGTGTGGAGATCCTCGAGTTCGGCCCACACATCACGCGGCCCATGGACTCGGACGGTGCCGTCGTCCGGACCGGCCACAGCCCAGGAGTCGTCCTCGGGCGCGACGATGGACATCGTCTCGGCCTGGAAGTCCCGCACTGTGCCGGGGACCAGGTAGGCGGCGGCGAGCCAGAATCCGTACGCCTCGTCCGGCGGCGGCGTGAGCCGCGTGGACCGTGCCGTGCCGGGGTCGTCCTTGATGCGGGCGCGGTGGTCCAGGGCGTTGAGCCACCGGTAGCCGAGCAAGGGCCGGTACCCGCGCGGCCGGCCCCGCAGGACCGCCTCGACCGTGCCGGCCGCGGTGCGGGTGACGAGGAGTTGTCCCGGCCAGCTCGGCGTACGGGTCGCGAGCGTCGTGAGCAGCCGGCCGCCCGGCGCGAGCTGCTCCACCCACGGCGCCGCGACACACGGCACGCCGATGCCGGAGTGGATCCGGTCGTACGGCGCCCTCGCCTCGTGTCCTTCGAGCGCGTCACCCTCGATCACCTCCGCACCGACATCGAGACGGTCCAGGTTCCGCTGGGCGAAGGCCGCCATGGGTCCGTCCCGCTCCACGCCGGTGGCGAGGCCGGGGCCGGTGATGGCGGCGGCGAGTGCGAGGGAGACGCCGGGGCCCGGCCCGAGCTCGAGATACCGCTGCCCGGAACCGAGTTCCATGGCTTGGAGGGCTTCGACCGTGGCTGGGGTGTAGGTGGACATGGAGGTCATGTGTCCGCCGGTGACCGGCCCGCGGGGGAGAGCGTCAAGGGGTTCGCCGTCGCGCTGGAGCAGGATCGACTCGTCGCTGTGGATCAGCTCGAGCCACTCCTGACGGTCGTCGGGGTGGGAGCCGTCGAGGAGGCGCCAGTCGATCGGGTCCGCGCCCGGTCCGCTGACCCGGACGTACGCGTGCGGGAGCAGGATCTCGCGTGGCAGGCGAAGCAGCGCGTCGCGCAGCAGCGAGTCGGTCAGGACACCCTCGGCCGTGAGCCGGTCGACCATGCCGGCCCGCCGGCAACTCGTCACCGTGTGGAGGTCAAGAGCCATGAGCGGAGTCCTTCACGGGAGTGGGCGCAGCAGTGGGCATGGTGGTCAGGCGGCGGACCGGCGATACCCACAGCAGTGCTGCCGGCACGAGGTAGAGCAGGGTCCCGGCGATCAGCGCGGCGTGTACGGAGGAGGCGGTGGCGATGGCGCCGGCCGTGAGGGCGGCGGCCGGGCGCAGTCCGGTGACCAGCCAGACGGAGGTCTGCTGCGCGCGGGACTGCAGCTCGGGAGGGCACAGTTGCTGGCGGAGGGACCGCTGTGTCGTGCCCGCCGCGACGGCGGCCGCCGTCCTCAGCGCGCCGGCGGCCGCGATCACGCCCAGCCACACCGGTTCCGGCCGGGCGACGAGAAGGGGGACGCCGCACACGGCGTAGGCGAGGAACCCGGTCAGCATCACGGGTGCCGGCCCGAACCGGTCCACGAGGCGGGTGGCGACCACCGCTCCCGCGAGGCCGCCGGCGGCGCTGACGCCCATGACGAGGCCGAGACCGGTGCTGCCGGAGTCGAGCCGGGTCAGCAGCGTGTACGCGAAGTACGTCGTCACGATCCCGTCGGCGTACGCGAGACCGGCGAGCGAGAGCACCAGGGGACGCTGTATCGGATCGCGCATCACATAGCGGACCCCCTCGCGGATCGCGACGCCCATCCGTGCGGGCCGGGCAACCGCCGCCCGTCGTGCCGCGCTGGGCCGGATTCGGGAGGCGCACCAGGCGCTGAACAGGTACGAGACGGAGTCCAGCCACAGGGCTCGGCCCGCACCGAGGAGGCCCACGACGAGGGTTCCGCCGTAGGTACCGGCCGTGTCCGCCAGGGAGAAGGCGCCGGCGATCCGCGCGTTCGCCGGATGCATGTGGGCGCGGTCGACGATCTCGGGCACGATGGCGATCGACGCGGCCTGGTGCAGCACGGTCAGTGCCCCCAGCAGCAGGGCGACCGCGTAGAGCACGGGCACGGACAGGACTCCCACGGCCCAGCAGACCGGCACCACGGACACCACCGCGGCTGCGGAGAGATCCGTGCCGATCATGATCTTCTTCTTCGGGTACCGGTCGCCGGCCACCCCGGCGGGCAGCGCGAGAACGAACGCGGGCACCGTCGCCGCGGCGGCCAGCAGCGACACCTGGCCGGGGGAGGCGTCCAGCTCCAGCACCGCGATCACCGGCAGCGCCACGCCGTGGACCGATGACCCCGCGAGGGTCACCGCCTCGCCGACCCAGTACGCGCGAAAGGACCTGTTGGTGCGCAGAGGAAGGGCGGCCGCGCCTTCCGCGGCCGCGTCATGGACTGTGCTGGTGGGCGTCACGATCGGCTCCGCTCCGGTCGGCGAGCCAGGGTGTGCACGAGGTGACCCATGTCCCGGTAGGGGCTCCGGGAGGACGCGGCCCACTCCAGCTCCAGTGCCGCCGCGTATGCGGCCGGATCCGGAGCCCAGGTGTCGTCGAAGTGGTCGTGGAAGATCCGCACGCCCTGCCACGGCTGCGGACTCAGCCCGTGCTCGGCGGCGAGCCGGTCGAGGGCGTCGGGGTCGTCACCGCGGGTTTCCCGGCCGAGATTGCCGACGCTCCGGTCCGCTCCGGACACGATGAGCCGGCACGCAGTCTCGGAGTCTCCGACGAAAGCCTCGCGTACGGCGATGGCCCGGCGGTTCTTGGCGAGGATGCTCAGCAAGCCGCCCGGCGCGACGAGCCCTCCCAGACGGGCGACCGCCTCACCGGGATCGTCCAGGTACATCAGCACGCCGTGACAGCACACCCCGTCGAACGGCTCCCCGTCCAAGGAAAGGGACTCGAAGCCGGCGTTGACGAGCCGGACGCGGTCGGCGAGCTCGGGCCGGGCCGCGAGACGGTCGGCCGCGGCCGCCAGCATGGTGGCGGCCGGATCGACGCCGGTCACCTGGTGGCCGGCCGCGGCGAGGCGCAGCGTCATCTCGCCGTTCCCGCAGCCGACGTCCAGAATCCGAGCGGGCGCGGACGGGAGCTCGGCGAGAAGCCGGCGTTCCACCAGGTCGTGACGCAGGCGGCCCCGCGCACTGTCGGAGTGGGCGGCGTACGCAGCGCCCACGGAGTCGAATCCGGTCACCGCGTCCATCCCAGTTCCGTGTAGACGCGTCCGGCCCGAATGCCCTCGATCGCAGCGCGCGTGTAGGGGACGATCGGCTCGGGCAGGTCCTTGACGTTCCACCACTCCCACTGGACGCACCTGTCCGGCTCCCGCAGCTTCGGCCCACCCTCCCAGCGGAGGGCGCGGAAGAAGAGCTGGACGCGGGGCGGGTCCGTGGGCTGTTCCCTCATGTGCACGGTGTGGACGAGCTCGACGTCGGCCGACTCGATGACCAGTCCCGCCTCCTCGTACGCCTCCCGCACGAGGCAGGCACTCGCGGCCTCCGCCTCGCAGTGGCCCGCCAACACGTGCCAGGACCCGCCCGCGTACGCCGAGTCGGGATGCCGCAGGCCCAGCAGGACCTGCCCATCGCGTTCCAGGTAGAGGTGGACACCGACCACGTTCAGCACGGTCCCGGACGGCGCCTCCGCCCGCGCGGTCCCTGCGGGCGCTGTCGGACCGTCGGCGGGCAGGGGATGATCGACGGCGTGCTGCTCCAGCAGTTCCCGGGTCGAGGGCAGCATCGTCATGTGCGGGAACTTCTCCGGCCGCACCCAGGCGAGCATCACGCCCTCGGTGAGGGGCAGACGGGCCGGGTCGCCGTTCCAGAGGCCGGTGAACAGCTGGATCGGCACCCTTGTTCCGTCGGTGCCGGTGACGTGCTCGACCACGTACGGCTCCAGGCCCGCGACCGTCAGGCCGGCCTCCTCGCGCAGCTCCCGACAAACCGTGTCGAGCAGGGTACGGTCCTGCGGCTCCCGGCCGCCGCCGAGCAGCGACCAGCACCCGGGCTCCCAGATCCACGGCTTGTCGGCGTCCCGCAGGTGCAACAAGTAGCGGCCGTTGCCGTCGTGGATGATCGCGGAGGCGTTCACCGGAACGATCACCCCGTCCAGAGCCGAGCCGGCGAGTTTCTCGCGCAGCGTCGGGGAGGACACTTCGTCGAACGGCTGCCAAGCCGATCCCGTGACCTCTTCGGCTTGCAGCGTGAGCTCGGGCGCGCCGTCGGTGAGGTAGAAGACGAAGCGCACGTCGTAGTGCCAGTGGGCCGCTTCGCCTCGTGCCGGGTTGGGGTCGATGATGTGGACGTCGATGTCGATCGGCTCGTCCCGGAGTTCGGACGTCAGGACGAGAGCCGAGGCTGGGATCCCGGTTTCCTCCTTGACCTCGCGCAGGGCCGCAGCCAGGAGAGTGTCGTCGTCGGTTTCGACGTGTCCGCCGGGGGCGAGCAGCAGTCCTCCGCTCGCCTTGTGGCGGATGTGCAGGACCCGCCGGTGCCGGTCGATCACTACGGCGCTGCACGTGATGTGGGCAGGAAGGGTGGTGCGGTTGGTCGGCTCGGCGTCGGCGTCCAGGGCTGCCAGCAGGCCGGCCAGGGCGTCTCGTTCACCGGGGTGCCGGTCCAGGTAGGCGGTGACCACGGTGCGGATGTGAGAGAGGGAGGGCGGCATCAGAACCTCGGTGCTGAGGGGACGGGTGTGTTATGTGGAACCGGCTCGGGCTCTTGTTGAGCCGGGCACGGGGGCAGGGGCGGCTTGGCTGTCAGCGAGGGGACGTACGTGACGGGGCGTGATCGGTCAGCGGTCCTGGGAGAGTTCCAGCAGTTCGGCGAAAGTCCCGCCGGCGTGGACGAGGTCGTCGTACCGGCCCTGTTCGGTGATCCGGCCGTGCTCCATCACGATGATGTGGTCGGCGATCTTGGTGTTCTCCAGGCGGTGGGTGACCATGATCGTGATGCGGTCCGCGGCGATGGCCTTGATCTGCTCGAAGATCTGGTGCTCGCCGCGGGGGTCCATCTGGGAGGTGGGCTCGTCGAGGATGAGCAGCCCCGGGCGCCTGTACAGGGCCCTTGAACAGGCGATGCGCTGCCACTGCCCGCCGGAGAGTTCCGAGCCGCCGAAGACGTCGCGGGCCAGGAGGGTGTCGAGACCGGCGGGCAGGTCTTCGACGGCCTCGCGCAGGCCGACCGCGTCGACGGCCTCCCACACGGGGGCGTCGTCGTCGGTGCGGGGCTGGCCGAGGGTGACGTTCTCGCGGACCCGCAGCGGCCACTGGGCGAAGATCTGCGGCACCAGGCCGGTGTTCGCCCACACCGTGGCGGGGTCCATCTCGGCAAGGTCGGTGCCGTTCCACGTGACCGTGCCCTTGTCGGGCAGGTAGATCCCGGTCAGCAGCCGGGTGAGCGTGGACTTCCCCGACCCGTTCGCACCGACGATCGCGAGGATTTGCCCGCGCTGCAGAGCGAGCGAGACACCGTCCACGGCGGGCTTGTCCTTGCCCGGGTACTGGTAGACGACCTCCTCGAGCCGGATCTCCTCGGTCGGCGCGGCATGGGCGCGGGGGCCGCGCTTGGGAGCGCGGGCGGCGGCATCGTCGAGGAAGGCCTGCATGTCACTGAGGTACAGGCTGGTGTGGAAGACCGCGGCGCCGTTGATGACCACCTGGGACAGCGCGGCGAGCGTGGTCTGCACGGCGATGACCGCCGTCGCCGCGACCGCGAGCTCGGCCCGGCCGGAGACCGCCAGCCACGCCAACGCGCCCCAGGTCGCGACGAGGAAGACACCGCCGGCCAGCGCGGAGAGCAGGGCGATCCGCAGGGTCCGCGGCGCGGCGGCCAGGGTGCGCCGGTCGCACCGGTCGGACAGGGCCCGGTACCAGAAGATGAGGTAGTCCGTCATTGAGTTGGCGCGGACCTCGTCGCCGTACTTCGACTCGGTCGCCCACCAGCGCATCATGCCGCGCACGTTGCGGTCGGCGATGTTGGCGTAGTGGATCTCGTAGTCGACCCGGGCGGTCAGCACGGCGCCGACGCCGGCCGGCAGCACCGCGAGCAGAAGCGGCGGCAACATCCACGGGTTCAGCACCGACAGCACGCCGCCGGCGGTGAGCATGCGGATCAGCGCGGACAGGAACCGCTGAGCGTCGGTGACCATGACGTGCGTACGGATCACCCCCATCTCGGCCGCCTCATGCCGGTCCGAGAAGCCGTCCTCCGCGTAGGCCGAGGCCTCAACGCGGCACACCGCCTCGACCAGCGCGGTGTCCGTCTCCGTGGTCAGCCGCGGAGTGATCCGCCGCTCGGCGTACGCGGCGACCGCCCCCGCCGCGCGTGCCAGCGCGGCGGCGAGCGCCACCACCAGCAGCGCCGGCACGGCGCCGCGCAGCCGCTCGCCGGCGGTGCCGTCCCCGAGGACCGGTGCCATGGCGCGGGCCGTGGCGGCCAGCAGTACGGCCGCAGAGACGCCTGTGACCACCTGGCAGCCGAGCAGGAGCTGCACGGCCCGCCGGTCGGTCCGCCACGAGAGCCGCGCGATCCGGCCCAGGACGGCCGGGATCTGGGCGCACATCCGCCGGAAGGAGACCTCGGCGAGCGGATTGACGGAGTACTGCCCGCTGTACGTGATCTCCGCTGGCAGGGGCGGCGGAGGCACGGTCTTCTGCTGTTCGTTCGTTGCGGCCGAGGTCAAGGCGGGTCCCCCTAAACGGTCGTCCGGCGTCGTCGTGAGGCTCAACGACCAAGCCGAGATATCGAACTGGTGTATTTGAGTCGCTTCGGATTTCCCGAGATAGCGCGGCCGGAGCCGTATGGAGAATGCACGGACCCAATCCCCGCAACAGGTCTGTGGAACAGAGCGGTTGGCCGAATCGCCGACAGTGGTGTCCGCGCGTGCCCGTGGGCGACGTCCACGACGAGCGCGTCGACGCCGTGGTCGACGAGCATCGCGGCCCGCTCCTTCCCGTTGCCGGTGACCCCGACCGCGGCCGCCGCGCAGTCGGCCGTCACCGTCGACGGTGGCCAGCCGCGCGGTGTCCGGGACGGAGGTGTTCTTGACCGTGTTGAGGCGGGCGGGGGTGCAGGCCCGGTGCAGGACGCCGAGGCCGCCGGCCAGGGCCGGGCCTGCGGCTTGCGTGGCCATGAGGGTCATGAACTCAGCGAAGAGCGTTACGCAGGGCCTCCTCCAAGACAGGTAGCCGGTCCAGCAGCATCAGAACTGCCTCGTGCCGTGCCCGCGCGTAGGACTCAAGTGCAGCGTCGACGAGGTGCGGTCGTTCCACTGGTGCCGACAACGGAAGGCCGAGCAGAGCTTGGCTGCACAGCCGACACGAAGCGAGGACAAGAGGTCGTCCGCGGGCGCCTTAGGGTTGGCGTCTCGATAGGCCAGGGCGAGATCGGTGTATCCCTTGAGCCGGCTCTCCACACCGTTGGACAGGACGCTCTTGGGTCACAGTCAAGACGCACGATCTCCCAGGCCAGGTACCCAGGCGTGGGTGGTCCGAAGTCCACGATCGCGGCGACATCGTCGTTCTGCAACAGGACGTTGGGACCTGCCAGGTCGCCGTGCATGACCTGGACCGTCAGCTGTGGAAGCGACGCAAGAATACGCTCGACGTCCCCCAAGACGGCTTGTCGCTCACGCGCCGCCTGCAGAGCCGATGCCTCGAACTCCCCAAGCCTGGGCATGTGCTCGTACGCGAGAATCAGACTCTTGAAGCGGTCACGTGCGGCAGCCACGTCGCACACCGCGGCACCAGGTTCCAAGGTGGGTGCGGCGGAGGGGTGAGCGGCGAGTCGGCTGTGGAGACGGCCCATCGCTGCGCCGACCGCTGCCCACCGTGCACCCGTCAGAGTGCCCTCGGCAGTCTCGGTGTGCGGCACGTACGACCACAGGGACATCAGCAGACGGCCGCGGGTCTCGATGAGTTCGTGCTCGCGCGTGCGAATTGCCCGCGCGGTCGCGACACCTCCGTCGGCGGCGAACTCGGACAGTTCGACCGATGCCCGCTCCAGGTCCAGGCGATCTCGAGTGCGATAGACCTTGACGAAGTGCCGCCTACCCGTCTGGTCCGCGATGGCGTAGTTGTCCGTCGAGGTGCCCTCCGGGATGCGCGTTACTTCTGCCGGGTTCAGTCCGTACGCGAGCACCAGCGTGTCGGCGACCGCCATGATCTGCTCCCCTCCGCGGTACGGCCGGGTGTGGAAGGCGCGGCAACAGGCTTGGTGGCGGGCTGGTGAGATGCGGTGGACATGGTCTCCCCGTCGAAACGCAGCGATAGTCGTCAGATGATGAGCGGGCGGCAGGTGGTCGGGTCGATCAGGACGCGGGCACGAACCGCGGCCGCCAGGTGCTCAGCGAGCCGCGGCGGGCCGCGCCGGGTGCAGCCGGGCGCAAGATCGCCGACGGACAACGCTCCGTCAATGCGGTCATCTGATTGCGCCTCCCTCGTTCGGGTTGTGGCAGTACCCGAGCCCGACCCGGCACCACCAGCCGGCAGGGGACCGGCCGACCAAGCCGTCACCGCGGCGCCCTGCCGCGTGAATCGGCTGATCGAGGCGGTGAACGCGGTAACCGACACCGGCTTTTCGTGGCGAGGGTGACCAGTCCGGCATCGCACAGGGGCGTAGGGCCGGCCGGCGGGCGCTGCGGCACCAGGTAGGGATGCTCGTCGCATTAGAGTGCGGGCGCGCGGGGGTCCACGTCGTTCACCAAGAATGATCTTGGACACCTTCGTTCTCGTTTCCGCAGGCATCCCTCGGGCCGCACCACCAGGAGGAACCAGTGTCATCCCCGCAATTGATCACCCTCGTGGAGAAGCTCGCCGAGGCGAAGAAGCAGTTGGGCTTCCCGCGTATTGTTGCTATTTGCGGCTCCACTCGTTTCATGGACGAGATGGCTGAGGCCGATGTGCGGGAGACCAAGGCCGGGAGGATTGTCGTCAAGCCGGGTTGCGATCTGAAGTCGCCGCACGAACTTTGGTCCGATCCTGTCGAGGCTGAGGCGCTGAAGGTTCGACTCGACGAACTGCACCGGTCGAAGATCCTGCTCGCTGATGAGGTGCTCGTAGTCGGCGACTACATCGGAGACAGCACCCGAGCCGAAATCGCCTACGCCCGGTCGCTGGGCAGGCCCGTGCGGTTCACGCACCCCGAAGTCGACCCCGGCGCCTGAGGGCCCACCCCCACACCCTCCGCAGGTACCCCCTTGGAATTGATCATCTAGCGGGTGGCGTGGCGGTGGAAGCGAGCTCAAGCAGCGGCGGAACGCATCGCGGCCGTTATGGCGGCAGCGAGCGGCCGCCGGTGGTTCATCAAGTAGAAGTGGTCACCCTCGTACCTCTCGAGTCCGCGGAAGTACGTGGTGAACGCCTGCCAGGAGAGCAGACGGTCCTCGCCGATCAGCCTGTCGCGGTGGCCCCCGAATACCGAGAGCGGAACGGGCAGCGGTTCGGGGGCGCGGGGAGGAGCCCAGGTGTCCAGGAGTTTGAAGTCGTCACGGAAGACCGGGGCGAACGTGCGCCAGACGTCGTCGTTGTCGAGGAGCTGTGGCTGGCTGCCGCCCACGTCCCGCAGCCAGCCGCGCAGTTGCTCGTCGGACATCAGGTGAGGGCGGCCGTCGGCGCTGGCCTCGACTCGCGGGGCGCCGTAGGCGGACACGCCCAGCCAGTCCGGGAGCGGGTCCCCCTCGTGGTGAAGTCGCCGGGTGAGCTGGTAGGCGATGAGTGAGCCCATGCTGTGGCCGAAGAACCCGAAGGGCCGGTCGAGCAAGGGAGCGATAGCGGTGTGGAAGTAGTCGACCGGCCGGTCGCAGTCGTCGATCAGCGGCAATGCCTGCAGCTGGCCGCGGCCCGGGGCCTCCAGGAGGCAGAGCTCCCAATCCTGGGGGAAGTGTGCCGCCCAGCCCCGATAGAGCAGGTGTGAGCCGCCGGCGTGGTGGAACAGGAACAGGCGCGCCGCCGGGTCGCTCAGCGGCCTCGGGCGGATGACCGGGCCGGCAGACGTCTCGCCGACGAGCTTCGAGACGACGAAGACGTGCAGTTTGGCGAGGGTCTTGGCACCGCTGATGACCACGGTGTTCTCCGGGATGCCGAACGTAGTCTCCACGCGGGTGGAGATCTTGAGCATCAGCAGCGAGTCGATCTCGAGCTCGTCGGAGAAGTGCGCCTCGTCGGTGACCTCCTCGGGTTCGATCTCCAGTACGCCGGCTATCAGAGCGCGGAGATCCTCGATGTTCACGGACGCAGTGGTCATTGGTGTTCCTCAAGCTCCCATGTGGATGGACGAGTGGTCGGTCAAGGGGTCAGCAGCAGAGCGGCTGCCGCGTCGTGGTGAGGACCTCCAGCCGTGGCGAGCACGTTCCCGGTGGCGTCGCTCTCCAGATGGGCACCCGCAGCGGGGCACTGCAGGACGCCCAGTGCCCCGGACAGCGGGCCCTGCTGCGCTTCCAAGTCGATCCGGCGCGTGGCGGCGAGCAGCTGGCCCGCCCCGGCACCCTCCTCGTCCACGAGCCACAGTCCGACGGATTTCTCCTCCGTCACACCGGCGGAGGTCAAGCGCGCGGAACGGAAGATTGGGTATCGCCTGCCCGACCTGCTCCGGCGCATCTACACCGAGATCGGTGACGGCGGATTCGGACCAGAAGGCGGTCTCGCGTCGCTGACGGAGGGCCGCCGACCGCCCGGCTATCTGACGGACTGGCATTGTGCGCTGACCGTCCACGACCAGCGCCCCGGCTGGGCACCGCCCAGGTCGTGGCTCTACCTCACGGGCGGCGGCTGCACCATGGAGTGGTACGTCTCGCTCATAGCGGTCGACCACCCCGTACTGCTCTACGACGCTGACGGATGGGATCCGGACCGGGGACAGGAACCTCACGACGGCCTGCGTTACGCGGCGTCCTCGCTGCGCCACTGGCTCTGGACCTGGGCAGACGGAGGCAACGTCTGGGACGAAGCGCTGCAAGTGATCGGTGAGGACTGAGCAGTATCCAGAGGCGGTCGTGTGAGGGGTGGTGGGGCAGCAGCCGGGCCCTCAAGAAGACGCCCCCGCGTCCTGCGTTGCGGCCGCGTTCGTCTGGGGATGGCGGAGGGGCGCCGTAGGTGTATGCGGTGCGGATGTGCCCGTCCTGGGCGTGGACGATGACCTGCGAGGGTGTGTGTTCCTTGGCCCGCTGGCGTGCGGAGCCGAACGCGTCCTTCTACGTCCGGTGCGGCTCGTGCAGCAGCCGGCGGCCTTCCCGGCCCTCGACCTGCCAGCCGCTCAGCCCTCCGCCAGCGCTGCTTCTCCGCCGCTTGGGGCCGGGGCAACGTAGACGGAGACCTGGGTCGGCCTTCCGCTGGTGTCCCGGGCTTCAGCGAGGGATGCGGCCACGTCGCGGAGGATGCTCAGCGCGATCCAGAAATCGCCCTCGGCGCCCGCAACGGGCCGGGCGTCGGGCCAGACGATGACCACGCGAGGAGACTTCAGCTCGTGGAGCCCGCCCCAGACCGAATCAGAGAGGGCGTCCCACACCATGCGGAAGGTCCCGAGTGACGGGTCCAATGGGAGTGCCTCCCGCACGGCCCCGAAGAACGCCTCCTTGTCGGTCCGCCCGGCAGTGGCGAGCGTGAACACGGGTACGCCCTGGCGGGCGGCTTCGTCGAGTATCCCGGGAATGTCCGCGCCAGAAACCTCGTGAAAGCCTCTGTCGATCACCATGCTCAGAACCGTACCGGTGCGTTCTCCCGGTCCGGATTGCTCCCGCTGGTCGGCGGGTGATCGGCCTGCGCCCGGGCAGCGACTCGGTCGTTAAGGCAACTGGCCGGCGAAGGCCCCCAGCAGCCCGCCGGGCAGCAGGGAGGCGTCCTGCTCGCCGAGGTGGGTCAGGCCGGAGTGACGGAACTCGTGCGGGTCCCAGCCGGTGCCTTCCCCGCCGCCGACGCAGGTGTGTCGGTCCAGCAGGGCGCGCAGCTGGCCACTGTTCCTCGTGGGGCTTCTTCCTGCGCGCTCACGTTCTGTCGCCGTGAGGCGACCGGGAGCTCTCTGTGGCACTCGTACGTTGCTGGCGAGCAAGGCGGCGGTCTCGCCGTCGGCCAGCTCTCGCATCGTCCACCAGGTGCTCGAACTCCTCCACTCGCCTGTACAGGTTCGAACGCCCGACACCGGTACGGGCAGAGCCGGCACCCGGACGCCGAGCGCATCGAGCGCGAGCTCCTGGACGACCGCGCCGACCCGGGGGGCGGCACGGCTGGCCACCGTCCTCGGGCAGCCGATCGAGGTCGGCACTGCCTACCCGGAGCGAACCGCGAAACTGCCCAGGTAGCGGGCACCCGTCGAGCCCGATGCCGCAGCGAAAGCCCGTGGCGGTGTCGCAGCGGGTCCGGCATCATCCTTGCGTGATGGTGATGCAACCCGTTCTGGAGATCTTCGCTGCCGACGACTTCGCGCTCTGGCCGGTTGGCGAGCACGAGTCGTACGGCTACCTCGTGCTGGACGGGGAACTGACTCCGGCGGAGGTCGGCACGGCGGTTATGCGGATCGCCGACTGCAACGACTTCGGGCCGGAGGAGGAGCACGGGCTGTGCCCGACCGACCCGCTCGGCGCGTTCCTGCACGGGCTGCTCACCATGCCCGACCTGTTCGCCGCCGGCGGGTTCCGGGTGACCGACATAGCCACCGACACCGTCTTCGTCGAGCCGGGCTGCTGCAACGGCCTGGAGACCTGGCGGGACTGGCGGGAGGTGCTAGACGGCACCGGCTGCTCCTACTTCGGCCACGACCCGTCCTCGGCGGCCGAACGTGTCGGCGACACCGTCCGGCTGACTCTCGACGCCCACGCGAAGGACGGCAGCCCGGTGATCGAGCTGCCGGTGGACCAGGTGCGCGCGCTCGTCACCGGTGCCCAGGCGGACTTGCAGGACTTCCTCAGCCTCGCCGGAACCTGGGCCGAACAACACCTGCCGACACACGCCGCCCCCGTCACGGCCGCCTTGGCCCGGGCACTGGACCTAGTGCTGTGACCGCATAGGTTCACCGGGTTGCTCGTTGTGCTGGTTGGAAGCGATGTCGCTTCCAACCAGCAGGGGAGGCGGGATGGCACCACCGGTCAAGGTCCGCAGGCTGACGGAGCAGGAGGGACAGAAGCTCCAGCACATCGTTCGGCGGGGCAGTACCAGCTCGGTGCGGTTCCGGCGGGCGACGATGCTGCTGGCCTCGGCCGGCGGCAGCACTGTCCCGGTGATCGCGCGGCTGGTCCAGGCGGACGAGGACACCGTCCGCGACGTGATCCACCGCTTCAACGAGATCGGGCTCGCATGCCTGAACCCTCAGTGGGCGGGAGGCCGTCCCCGCCTGCTGAACCATGACGACGAGGACTTCGTCATCCAGACGGCCACCACCCGCCCGACCATGTTGGGCAAGCCCTTCACCCGCTGGTCGATCCGCAAACTCGCCGACCACCTGCGCCGCAACATCGCCAGGCCCGTCCGCATCGGCCGCGAGGCCCTGCAGTGCTTACTGGCCCGCCGCGGGATCACCTTCCAGCGGACGAAGACCTGGAAGGAATCCCCAGACCCGGCCTTCGACGCCAAGCTCGCCCGGATCGAGTACGCGGTCAACGAGCGGCCGGACCGCACGTTCGCCTTCGATGAGTTCGGACCGCTGGGTATCCGCCCCACCGCCGGCTCCTGCTGGGCCGAACAGAGCCACCCCGACCGACTGCCGGCCACCTACCGCCGCACCCACGGCATCACCTACTTCCACGGTTGCTACTCCGTCGGCGACGACAAGCTGTGGGGGATCAACCGGCGCCGCAAGGGCATCGATCACACCTGGGCCGCCCTGCGAACGATCCGAGCCGCCCGCCCGGACGGCGCCCCGATCTACGTGATCCTCGACAACCTCTCCGCCCACCTGAACTGGAGAATCCGCAGATGGGCGGCGAAGAACAAGGTCGAGTTGTGCTTCACACCCACCTACGCGTCCTGGGCCAACCCCATCGAGGCCCACTTCGGGCCGCTTCGGCAGTTCACCCTGGCCAACTCCCACCATCCGAACCACACCGTCCAGACCCGGGCCCTGCACGCCTACCTGCGCTGGCGGAACAACAACGCCCGCCACCCCGACGTCCTGGCCGCCCAACGACGCGAACGCGCACGCATCCGCAGCGAACGGGGCATCCGCTGGGGCGGCAGACCACTACCGACCGCAGCCTGACACTCCGACCCCAAACCTTCCGAACCCCAGGCTTAGCATCCCTGCCATGAGCGATTCCGGACATGTCCTTGGCTGGCTGCAGGACTGGTATATGGAGCAGTGCGACGGTGACTGGGAGCACGAGTGGGGCGTGAAGATCGACACGCTTGACAACCCAGGCTGGACAGTCCGCATAGATCTAGAGGAAACGGACCTCGAAGAGCACGAATACCCGCGTCAGGATGTCGAACGCACCACGCACGACTGGGTCTCGGCATGGACATCCGACAAGGTTTTCCACGCTGCTTGCGGCCCCGGCAACCTCACCGAGGCCCTCACGATGTTCCGCTCCTGGGCGACCGAGAAGACCCCGCGCAGGACAGCGGGAGACCCTCAACCCGGTAAACCTTCCCGGTCAGAGCACTAGGGCCTGTTGCGAAAGTGGATCTTGTTCGTTGATGATCACTCGTTGTGGGACGTGGGGATCTGACGAACGACCAGTGGGCCCGGCTTGAGCCGCTGCTGCCACAGGGCATCAAGCCGGGCAGGCCGCAGGTATGGACGCGGCGGCAGTTGATGGATGGCATTCGGTGGCGGACCCGGACGGGCGCCCCGTGGCGGGATGTGCCGGAACGGTATGGGCCGTGGGACCGGATCTACGACCTGTTCCGGCGTTGGCAGCGGGACGGGACCTGGGCCAGGATCCTCACCCAGCTTCAGGCCGAGGCGGATGCGAAGGGCCTGATCACCTGGAAGGTGAACGTCGACTCGACCGTCTGCCGGGCCCACCAGCAAGCCGCCGGAGCGGTGAAAAGGGGGATCTCCAGAAGGAGCCGCCCGGCGGAGTCTGTGCCGAGCCGGCCGACCACGGCCTTGGACGTTCCCGGGGCGGCCTGACCAGCAAGATCCACCTTGCCGTCGAGCAGGGGCAGAAGCCCTTGTCGGTAGTGATCACGGCCGGGCAGCGGGGTGACTCTCCGCAGTTCGAGCCAGTCCTGGAAGCGATCCGGGTGCCCCGGCTCGGGCTCGGCAGGCCGCGCAAGCGGCCGGATCGGGTGCGGGCAGACAAGGCGTACGACTCCCGCAGTAACCGTTCCTACCTGCGTAGACGCGGGATTAAGGCCACCATCCCGGTCCCGGTGGACCGGGTCCGCAACCGCCTGGGTCGCGGATCGCGCGGAGGTCGGCCGCCAAAGTTCGACAAGGACGACTACAAGCAGCGGCACGCTGTGGAGTGCGGGATCAACCGGCTCAAGCGCCACCGGGCTGTCGCCACTCGTTACGACAAACTTGCCGTCCGCTTCGAAGCGACCGTGCTGGTCGCAGCCATCAACGAATGGCTGTGACCAGCACTTTCACACGGCCCCTAATCGTACGGCGGGCCGATGACCGCCTGGCCGATCTGCCCGGCCAGCCAGGCGGCGTAGCTCTGTGAGTCCCCGTTCTTGTGGACGTCGACGCATACAGTGTGGGTCCCGATTTGTCGGGTGGTTCCTGCGTCGTCGCAGTTGAAGACGAGGGTGACCCCGTCGTGATTGACCCGCCCGTCGTACCCGTGCTCTGGCACCGCCGGCCAGATCACCTGGTCCCAGTGGATTGAGGCGTATCTCGCACCAACCAACGCGGTGAAGGCGTCCTCGAGGCTGCCGACCGGCTGGTCCAGCATCGACGCCCAGAGCGGGAGCAGGGGAACGAGGCCATCCGCATCCTCAGAAAGCTCGGCCGCGTGCCAGTCGCACCGCAAGCCTGCCTGCGCATCAAACTCCCTCGCCCAGAGCTCTTCGTTCTCCGTGCGGAACCAGGCGTCCGGCAGCACCTGACGCAGTTCCAACACCTCCGCGACCGTGCAGAGCTCCACGTCCACCGATACCTGGGCATAGCCCCGATCGCCCAGCGCGAGGAGCCGGCGCCCCGTGGCGAGGGCCGCTGCCGGGTCGGACGTGCGGAAGACGGGATAGGAGACGCCGTTGGACATGTGAGCACCCTGTCACACGTCGATGTTGGCCAGCATTTGCGTTTCGAATGCCTGTGACCAGCACTTTCACAACAGGGCCTAAGGGCTGTCCCGTAAACGATCTTCAGAGGGCGACGCGCGGTCCAGCACGCGGCCTTGCTGGGCCCTCTGCTCGTGTCCTGCCCCGCTTCAGGCCCGTGCGGGGAAGTCAGGATGGTCGGCGTAAGGCGAGGCAAGGTCACGTAGGTCGTGGCACGGCCAGGGGTCGCGGGCGTGACGGGCCAGGATGCGCCGCTTGGCTTCGACCTCGCGTAGGACGCGGGCCGGGTCGTGCAGTGCCACATGCAGAGCAATCGTGGGGTGGAATCCGGAGAGGTCAACCTGGCAGAAGTCGACCGTGTGTCCGTGGGCAGACCATTCCCCGCATCCGTCGCCGTCGCAGCGTCGTGCCAAGTCGGCCTCCTCGTCGAGCCGCGCCTTGAGAAACTTCACCAGCTTTTCAGTCATGGGAGCATTCTCGACGTTGTGTCGGCACCATGAAACGATCTTGTGGTGTCTGGTGTGATCACGGCGTCGGAGTCGTCCTGGATAACCCCGTTCACGGGGCTGAGCCCACGTGTCTTCGGCAAGTTGGTGACTGAACTGCGCCGCGAGGGTGCGGATCCGGTGCGCAAGGGCCGCCCGTGGTCCCTTCCGCTGGAAGACCGGGTGCTGCTTGTCGCGGCGTACTGGCGCACGAACCTCACGTTGCGCCAGCTTGCCCCGCTCTTCGGGATCTCGAAGTCCGCGGCCGACCGCATCATCGATGACCTCGGCCCGTCGCTCGCGCTGCAGCCCCGCAAGCGATTCCGCAAGGACACCGTGCTCATCGTGGACGGCACTCTGGTGCCCACCCGCGATCACACCATCGCCGAGCAGTCCAAGAACTACCGGTACTCCACCAACCACCAGGTTGTCATCGACGCTGACACCCGGCTCGTCGTGCTGGTCGGCCGGCCGCTGCCCGGCAACCGCAACGACTGCAAGGCGTGGGAGGAGTCCGGTGCGAAGGCCGCCGTCGGCACGACCACGACGATCGCCGACGGCGGCTATCCAGGCACCGGGCTCGTCATGCCCCACCGCCGCCGCAAAGGCGAAGAGCTGCCCGACTGGAAACAGGCCCACAACAAATCCCACAAACAGGTCCGAGCCCGCGTCGAGCACGTCTTCGCACGCATGAAGACCTGGAAGATCCTCCGCGACTGCCGCCTCAAGGGTGACGGCGTCCACCACGCCATGCTCGGAATCGCCCGACTCCACAACCTCAACCTCGCCGGATAGACGGGCAGTCGGGTTGGTCACCGACCACGTCCACACGGCTCAGAGATCATTTACGGGACAGGACTTAGCCTGACCTGTGGAAAGGCCGCCTGTCTGCTGCGGCTTCGGTGGCACCCCAGCAGGACTCGAACCTGTGGCCAAGCGCTTAGCGGGAGGTGAATGGGATCGGCCTCCTGCCGATCGCGTGTACCTGCCCTGTGCTGCCCTTCCTGTTGTCGGGGCGTTTCTTGAAGTTCATGAAGAATCTCGCTTCCTTTCATGAAGGTGATTCAAGTCATATGCCGCATTGAGAGGTGTGACTGTTTTGGTGTGAATGCTGTTTCGTGATGTCCCTGCAGTTCCTGACTTGGCTCTCTTTGATGAGCGTTGACGATCACTTGGTGATCGCTAAGGGTGCCAAGAGGGGGCGGGATGCATCGATGGGAGCGCAGGCGCTTACGCCTGCGAGGACGACGGAGAAATGCGTGGTGCGCGACGGCCGTCCTGGCTGTCGCGTCGTTGTCGGCGGGCGTCGTGGCCGTGCCGGCCGCGGCGGTGGACCGGGGGGTGTCTATCGGCGGCGTGGAGATGACCGCGCCGCCGGACACGCCGCCGGTGACGGAAGAGGCAGCGCTGGCTCAGGCGCGCCGTACCGGCGAGAAGGTGGAGGTGCTCGCCCTCCGCGGCGAGAGCCGTGAGGTCTTCGCTACTCCTGCGGGAACGTTGGAAGCGCGCGAGCACCTGCGGCCCGTGCGGACCCGGGTCGACGGCCAGTGGCAGGACATCGACACGACACTGGCGACGACGGATGCCGGAGTGGTGTCCCCAAGGACCGCGGCGGTGGGGCTGGAGTTCTCCGCTGGTGGCGAAGGGCCCCTCGTCCGCTTGGAGCGGACCGGACGGACACTCGAACTCTCCTGGCCCGGGCAGGTGCCGGCCCCGGAACTGAGTGGGGACACCGCTACCTATGTGAACCTGCTGCCGGACGTAGATCTCCGGCTGGCGGCGCGACCGGAAGGGTTCACCCAGCTCCTGGTCGTTAAATCGGCCCAAGGAGCGAAGAACCCGGCGCTTGCGACCCTGCGGATGGGGCTCGCCGCTGAAGGAATGGCGGTGCGGGAGACCGAGCAGGGCGGACTGCAGGCCACCGACACGGGATCGGGCGGCACGGTCTTCGAGGCAGCCACGCCCATGATGTGGGACTCCAGCGACGGCCCGGCCCAGCTGCCCGTCACCAGCGCTCCGGCGCAGCGGACCACCGTGGCCGATGAGCCGGGGGCCGGGACTCAACAGAGCACAGACCCCGAACCGGGCGCCGCTGAGTCCGGCCGCCTGGCCCCGCTGGATGTGGAACTCACGGACGGAGGCAACGAACTGCTCCTCACTCCGGACCCCGAGGTCCTTGCCGGGGCCGACACGGAGTATCCGGTCTACATCGATCCGCAGTGGTACTCGCCGAAGGCGACCGCGTGGACGATGGCCTCGAAGTACTGGGCCTCCTCGCCCCAGTGGAAGTTCAACGGCGAACCCGACGCCGGCTTGGGTTACTGCGGCTGGGCCTACTGCATGCCGCACGACACTAAGCGTCTCTTCTACCAGTTGCCGACCACGACCTACGCGGGCAAGACGGTGCTTTCCGCGGAGTTCGTCGTGCGCAACACATGGTCGGCGTCCTGCTCGCCGCGGACCGTCGAACTATGGAAGACAAAGGGTATTTCCTCGTCCACGACGTGGAATTCCCAGGACAACGACGAATTCTGGATCGACCGACTGGCCAACCCGTCCTTTGCCTACGGATACGAGGGCTGCGGGGACCGGGACGCAGAATTCGACGTGAAAGCTGCGGTACAGCAGGCCGCGAACAACAGTGCGTCGACCATAACCTTCGGCCTGCGGGCGGCGAGCGAGACCGATCCCTACGCCTGGAAGAGATTCTCCGACGACGCCTACCTCCGGGTGCAGTACAACCGGCCTCCCGGGCAGATCAAGACCTCCCAGCTGACCCAGGATCCCGGCGGCGCCTGCGGTTCCCCCAGCAACCCCAAGAGAGTCCGCTCCGTACCGAAACTGACCGTGAACGGGGTCACCGACCCCGACAAGGACTCGGTGTCCGTCCAGTTCAACGCGGCCTGGGACTCCGGTGACGGCAAGGGATTCGTGACCCGCTGGACCTCGACAAGGACCACCGCCAAGGCATCGGGTTCCTCGTTCACCGTCGCCATGCCTTCGACGATCCCCCAGAACAGGACCATCGGCTGGTCCGCCCGATCCTGGGACGGCGCACAGTGGTCGCCATGGTCTTCGGCCGGATCAGCGACAACCTGCTCCATGGTGTACGACGCCACTGTCCCTAGCGGACCGGTGATCTCGTCGCCCCACTACCCGCAATCGAACCCGGAGGACCCGAACGACCCCTGGGTGGACGGCGTCGGACGCTACGGCTCCTTCAGCATGGACTCGGGCTCCGGGGACGTCGTGAAGTACTGGTACGGCATCAACGGCGACCCCTCGGCCAAGCTGAGCGTGACCACGTCCGGTGGTGCCGCGAGGACCGTCAAGACCATGCCGACCAAACCCGGCGTCAACTTCCTCACCGCCCAGGCCTTCGACGCCGCCGGCAACGGCAGCGAGATCCGCACCTTCCAGTTCCGGGTACGCTCCGGCCAGCCCGACCGGCTGTCCTGGCCCCTCGACGAGTCGAACGGAGCCGCCAAGGCCACAGGGCGGGGCGGAGACTGGCCCGCCACGCTGTACGGCGGGGCAGGCACCGGCGCGCCGGGAGCCTCCGGTACCGCCCTGGAGCTGGACGGAACCGACGACTACGCGGCCAGCGACGCCCCCGTGCTGAACACAGCGAAGAGCTTCTCCGTGTCCGTGTGGGCAAAACCGACCTCGGTGCGCCCGGAGTTCGGATCGGTCGCCGTGGCCCAGACAGGCCTCAACCGCTCCGCCTTCGAACTCTACTTCTCGCCGTCCCGTCACGGATGGGTCTTCGTCCGGCATGAGACGGACACGCCGCATCCCGCCGCGGCCCAAGCCATGCAACCCGCCTGCGCCGCGACCGACACGCAGTGCGCTGCGTCCCGCCTGAACAGGTGGACCCACGTGACAGGTGTCTTCGAGAACACACCCAAAATCATGAGGCTCTACGTCGACGGCAAGCTGGTGGGTACAGCCCCGTTCGACGGCCCCTGGGACGCGCGAGGCCGCACCATGATCGGTGCCACATCCGTCGGCGATGCCCTCAACAGCTTCTTCACGGGCAGCCTCGACGACGTCCAGCTCTTCGACTATCCGCTGAGCGATTCCCAGGTCGGCCGGCTGGCCACCAAACAGCCCGTGGACACCGGCCGCCCGGCCAAGCTGGTCTGGCCCATGGATGAGGCACCCCAGGCCTCAGAAGTCATCGGCACGGCCCAGCAGGTCGACGCCGAGCTCCGGGGCGGGGCGACCGCCGGAGCGCTGGGAATCGCGGGCCGCGCCCTGAAACTGGACGGCGCTGACGACTACGCCACCAGCGGCCGGCCGGTTCTCGACACCTTCCAGAGCTTTGCAGTCTCCGCCTGGGTCAAGTTGCCCAAGGACAAGGAGAACCGCACCATGGTCGCCGTCGCCCAGAGCGGCCAGACAGGACGCGGATTCGAGCTCTACCACTCCTCGGCCTGGGGCGGCTGGGTCTTCAGCCGCCACCACGGCGACCAGCCGGGCGCCGCGGTCACCAGGGCCACCCAGTCGGACTGTCCCAACACCGCCAACTGCATCGGCTCCTGGACCCATCTCGTCGCCGTAAACGACTACGACACCTCCGAGATACGGCTGTACATCAACGGAGCTCTAGCGGACACCCAGCCCTTCACCACGCCCTGGGCGGCTACAGGCCCGGTGACCCTGGGGGCCCTCCCCGCGTCGACCGGAACCCTCAACCACCTGAAGGGCGAGGTCGACGCCGTCCGGCTCTACGACCGGGCCGTATCGGGCGATGAGGTCCGCCAGCTCTTCAAACAGAACCCGACGGTCACCGGCCGATGGAAGTTCAGGGCGGACGAGGGGACCAATGCGTCCACCCCGAACGACGTCGTGTCCGCCAACCCCCTCGGCCTGAAAAACGGAGCGAAGACCACGGGCGGCTGGGTGGACGGCGGGCTGACACTCGACGGAGTCGACGACCACGCGATCTCGTCTGCCACCCCAGTGGACACCAGCTTCGGCTTCAGCGTGACGGGCTGGTTCCAGGCGTCTGCCGCCCCAAGCGCACCAACGACGGTACTCAGCGTGCCCGGCAGCCGAAGGGACGCGTTCACGGTCCGCTACCTACCCGACCCCGGCGGAGCCGGCCCCGGCAGCTGGCGGATCATCACTGCAACCTCGGACGGAACCACCGCCGAGCAGACCACCGTCGCCAACCGGCAGTTCTTCACACCCACAGAGTGGACCCACCTGGCCCTCGTCTACGACGGATTCGCCCGGCGTCTGTCCCTCTACGTCAACGGTGAACTCGAACAGACCACCTGTGCGGACGACGACGCCGACGGCACACCCGATGACCCGGACTGCGAGGTCAGCGTCTCGTGGGCAGAGAACACCCTCACCTACAAGGCCGTCGAACCGCTGTGGGTCGGTCGGGCCAAGTCGGGAACGGACCGCCCCTGGTCCGGCCTCGTCTCCGACCTGTGGACATTCCAAGGCAGCCTGAGCGACACCCAGGTCGCATTCCTCGCACTAGGACAGCCGGACATGCCCAGCACCGTCCCCCTGGGCTGAACGACGGGCCCGCCGGGCGAGCACCCACGCCGCCCGGCGGCCTGTCACCGCTCGCACCGATTCACGTCTTCCCTCCCCATCTCCGCGGCGACACTCCCTGTGCCCGCGGTCGCGAACGAAGGATGAGATGAACGGCAGACCACGCAGGAACGTCCGGCCCTGGTGGCAACGGACCGCCCTGACCACCGCCCTTGTCACGATGGGATCCCTCCTCACGGGCACCGGCGGCGTCGCCATAGCCCTCGACGACGGCCGGGGCCGCCCAGAGCTCCCCGCAGCAGAACGGGCCCATCCCGGCACCGCGGCCCCGGTAAAGCCCCGCCCGGCGCAGCCGCGCACCCCGAACCGGGCACCTCGCGCCGCCTGGCCGAAGCCCGGTGCCGCGGTCGTGACCCTGCAGGACGCCGCCGACGACACGGCACGATCCGCACGGCTGACGGCCAGACCACCCGTCAAAGCCGAGGGCCTGCCGCTGACGCTGACCGGGACGGGCACCGAGATCACCGCCCGAGTCGTTGACCGCACTCAGGCCCTGGCGGCCGGAGTGGACGGCCTGGTCGTCACCCTCAGACGCAACAACCCCGCTGCGGGCACAGCCGCACAGCCGGTCGGGACCCAGATCGACTACGCGGGATTCGCCGACGCCTACGGCGGCGGATACGCCTCCCGCCTCACCCTCGTCGAACTTCCCGCCTGCGCGCTCACCACGCCGACAAAGACCGAATGCCGCACCCAGAAGCCCGTCGAGACCGTCAACGACACCGAGACGGCCACCCTCACCGCCCCGACGGTACGCGTCGGATCCGCCCAGGCGACGGTCCTGGCCGCTGTTGCCGACGACAAGGCCGTGAGCGGCAGTTACCAGGCGACCAGCCTCACACCCTCCGCGACCTGGCAGACCAACCTCAACACCGGCGACTTCAGCTGGTCCTACCCCATAGCCCTGCCCGAGGTACCCGGCGGCCTGAAGCCGGCCCTCGGACTCGGCTACTCCTCCGCCTCCATCGACGGCCGTACGACCGAGACCAACAACCAGTCCTCCTGGGCCGGCGCCGGCTTCGACCTGTGGCCCGGCTACATCGAACGCCGCTACAAACCCTGCGCCGACGACGGCGTCAAGAACGCCGACGGCAAAGAGCCCGGTGACCTCTGCTGGGCGTACGACAACGCGTTCATCAGCTTCAACGGCAAGGGCGGCGAGCTTGTCCCCATCGGTAACGATGAGTTCAAGCTCCGCACCGACGACGGCACGCGGATCAAGCGCCTGACCTCAGCCGACCGCGCCAACGGTGACGACGACAACGAGTACTGGGAACTCACCGACCCCGACGGAGTCCGCTACTACTTCGGCTACCACCGCCTCGACGGCTGGAGCACCGGAAAGCGGACCACCAACTCGACCTGGACCGCGCCCGTCTACGGCGACGACACGAACGAACCATGCCACGCCTCCACCTTCGAGACCTCCTGGTGCGAGCAGGCGTGGCGCTGGAACCTGGACTATGTCATCGACCCGCGAGGCAGCGCCATCGCGTACTACTACACACAGGAGAAGAACTCCTACGGCCGCAACCTCAAGGCCGTTGACGACACCCGCTACACCAGGGGCGGGCACCTCGAGGACATCGAGTACGGACTGCCCTCGGCCACCCCGTACGCGGCCAAGGCTCTCGCCAAGGTCACCTTCACCTCCGGCGAACGGTGTCTGCCCGACTCCCGCACCACCTGCAACTCGATTTCCACCGACGCGGCCTACTGGCACGACACGCCATGGGACCTCAACTGCGACGCGGGCACCGACTGCGACCAAGGCCGCCTCACACCCTCGTTCTGGACGCGCAAGCGCCTCACCGGCATCACCACCCAGGTCCTCAACGGCACCGGCTACACGAACGTCGACTCCTGGAAGCTGAACCATCGCTGGGGCACGGCGGATGTGAACTACCAGCTGCTTCTCGACTCCGTGCAGCACACCGGCCACACCGGTCCCACCACCACTCCGGCCATCACCCTGCCGAGCACCACGTTCGGCTACACGCAGCTGGCCAACCGCCTCGACAGCACTGGAGACGGCTACGCCCCCTTCATCAAGGAGCGCCTGTCCACCATCGTCGACGAGTACGGCGGCCAGACAGACGTGAACTACTCAGCCGCTGCGTGTGACGCAGACGGCCTGCCGACCCCGCAGAGCAACACCACCCGGTGCTTTCCCCAGTACCTCGGCGGAAGTCCCACCGAGGACCCCGAACTCCACTGGTTCAACAAGTACGTGGTCGACGCCGTCACCACCACCGACCGCACCGGCGGCGCACCCGACCAGGTCACCCGCTACACCTACCTCGGCCCCGCGGCCTGGCACTACGACGATGACGACGGACTGACCAAGGAGAAGCACAAGACCTGGGCCCAGTGGCGCGGCTACGGCCAGGTCCGTGTGAAGACCGGTGGCCAGGGCGGCGATGCTGCCATGAAATCGCAGTCCGACTCGTACTTTCTACGGGGAATGGACGGCGACCGGGCTGGCCCTTCCGGAGGCACCAAGAGCGTCACTGTCGCCCTGCCGACGGGCGAAGGCGCAGCGATCACCGACCACGAAGCCTTCGCGGGCACCCTCTACAAGACGGTCGGCTACTCCGGGAACGTCGGCAAGGCCCTCACCAAGTCCGTCAGCAGGCCGTGGCGCCACGAGACCGCCAAGAAGACCCGGTCATGGGGCACCATCACCGCGAACATCACCGGGATAACCCACACGAAGTCGTGGACATCCCTGGACGATGGAGCCGGTGCCGACTGGCGGACCACGTCCGTCACCACCACCTATGACACCGTGGCGGGCCGCGTCACCAAGATCGACGACACAGGTGACGACTCCACACCGGCCGACGACCAGTGCACTGTCACCACGTACGCCACCAACACCGCCAAGAACATCCTCAAGCTGCCCTCCCGCGTCGAGACCGTCGCCAAGGGGTGCGGAGAGCCCGTCGACCGGGCCAAGGACGTCATCTCCGACATCCGAACGGCCTACGACGGCGGTACCTACGGCGCCGCACCGACCAAGGGCGACGTCACGGTGACGGCCCTCCTCAAGTCCCACGACGGCACCACCGCCCGGTACCTCGAGTCCGGTGCGACCTTCGACGGCTACGGCCGGGCACTCACCTCCACGGACCTCACCGCCGACGTCACCGTGACCGGTGCGGGGACTCCCGTCCGCACGCCGCGAACGGACGGCCGAACGACCACCACCAGCCGAACGCCGGCCACCGGATTCGTCACCAAGACCGTGGCCACGACACCGCCGGCCAAAGCCGGAGACGCCACCACGGCCCTCGTCAACACCATCACGCACGACCCGCTCCGCGGCCTGCCACTGACCCAGACCGACGCCAACGGGAAGGTCACCACCTTCACGTACGACGCTCTCGGCCGCTCCTCCAAGATTTGGCTGGCCGACCGCGCGACCACCCTGGCACCCAGCTACGAATTCACCTACCTCATCGAGGAGAACAAGCCGGTCGCTGTCGTCACCAAGGGCATCGGCCCCGGCGGCGGGCAGATAGCCATGTACACGCTCTACGACGGCTACCTGCGCAAGCGCCAGACCCAGGAACCGGGCCCGCAGAGCGGTCGACTCATCACCGACACCTTCTACGACGAGCGCGGCCTGCCCACCAAGAGCTTCGACACGTACTACACCGAAGGCACCCCCGAGCCGAAGGTCTTCCAACCCACCGACGCCCTGTCCGTCGAGACCCAGACACGCACCACCTACGACGGCGTCGGACGCCCGGTCAGCACCGAGCACATCGCGGGCAACGGCGACGGCGGCGCCTCGCTCGGCACCACACAGACCCTGTACGGAGGTGACCGCACCACGGTCATACCGCCCGAGGGCGGCACCGCGACCACCACGCTCACCGACGCCCGCGGCCGCACCACGGAACTCCGGCAGCACCACACAAGATCTGCCACAGCGTCGTACGACACCACCCACTACGCGTACACCCCCCGGGGCGAGCTCGCCACGCTCACCGACGAGGCCGGGAACGAGTGGACGTACACCTACGACCTCCTCGGCCGGCTCACCGCCACCACCGACCCGGACAAGGGCAGTGGCACAAGGCGCTACGACGACCGTGGACAGCTCGTCACCACTACCGACGACGGACCTGTCGACCTGCACCACATCTACGACGGGCTCGGACGCCGCACCGAACTCCGCGAGAACAGCGCCACGGGCACCCTGCGCGCCAAGTGGGTCTACGACACGATCAGCGGCGCCAAGGGACATGCCGCAGAATCCACCCGGTACGTCGGCACCAACGCCTACACCAGCAAGGTCGTCGCCTACGACCGGCTGTACCGTGTGACCCGCTCCTCCGTGACCATCCCCGCCAACGAGGACGACGCCCTCGACGGCACCTACACCTCAACCACCAGCTACAACGGAGACGGCACGCTCAGCGCCGCCGGCCTCCCGGCCGCCGGCAGCCAGCCGGCGATGGCCCTGGCCTTCACCTACGAGGCCCAGACCCTCCGCCCGGTCGCGGTCAGTGGCAGCCAGGGGCTCGCTGCCACCACCAGCTACAGCCTCACCGGCAAGCCGCTCCAGCACGAGCTCTCCCAGAACGCCGGCAAGAAGATCTGGGCGACCAACACCTACGAGTGGGGCACCCAGCGACTGGCCACCGCGCGAGTGGATCGCCAGGACGTGCCGGGCGTCGACCGGCACGACACCTACCGCTACGACCAGTCCGGCAACATCCTCGCAGTGTCGGACGTCTCACGCTCCGGCACCGACAACCAGTGCTTCACCTACGACCACCTGCGCCGTCTCACCAAGGCGTGGACCCAGCCCGTCCCCACCTGCGCCGCAGAGCCCAGCGGCGGGATCGTCGGCGGACCAGCGCCCTACTGGCACTCGTACACGTACGACGTGACCGGCAACCGGACCGGCGAGACCGTGCACGACATCACGGGCAACGCCGCGAAGAACACCGTCCGCACCTACACCTACCCCGACCCCGGCTCGCCCCGCCCCCACGCCGTCACCGCCATCGGTCAGATTGGCCCGGGAGGAACGGCACAAGACACCTACAGCTACAACGCACTCGGCAACACCGAGAGACGTAGCGTCGCCGGCACCACGCAGCGACTCGACTGGGACCCCGAAGGCCGGCTCGCCAAGGTCACCAAGCCCGTCGCGGGCGCAGCGGACGACATCACCGAATACCTGTACGACGCCGATGGTAACCGGCTGATCGCCCGGACCTCCAAGGAGACCACGCTCTACCTCGGCTCCTCCCGCGTCACCCTGCCCAAGGGCGCCACGACAGCCAAGGCCACCCGCATCGCCGACCTCGGCGGAGGCCACCAGGCCGTTATCGAGGACGACGGCTCGGTCTCCTTCACCATCGCCGACCACCTCGGCACCGGAGAACTGTCGATCAAGGCAACGAACCAACAACTCACCCAACGACGCTCACTCCCCTTCGGAGGCGTCCGCGGCACCGCGCCGAGCAACTGGCCCGGAGCGCAGGGCTTCGTCGGGGGCGAGGACGACTCCACGTCCACCGGGCTCCAGCACCTCGGTGCCCGCGAGTACGACCCGGCTCTCGGCCGCTTCGTCTCGGTGGACCCCCTGCTCGCACCCACCGACCCGCAGTCCCTCAACGGCTACGCCTACGCCAACAACAGCCCCCTCACCTTCAGCGACCCCGACGGCCTCAGGTGCATCCACGGGGCGCCCGGCGGCGGGGCGGACGGGATCTGTGCCGGGGTCCCGGGGGACAAGGACGGTGTCGTGAACGGCACGTCGAACAACTGCCCCACGTCGTTCACGAGTTGCAACCAGACGGCTGCGGCCATGGCAGAGGAGGCGAAGAAGTCCGGCACCTACGGACGGAAGCCGATCGTGATCGTGGCCAAGAACGACTCGGTCACCATCCAGGGCGTCTACATCCCGACGCAGGCAGAACTTGCCGAGGTCTTCCCGTACTACTCGGAACGGCTCTCTTACGACCAGAACGTACAGAGCTGGGCGCGCGCTACGCACTGCACCGGCGTCGAGAAGGCTGGCTCGGACTTCTGTCAGGCGTTTGCGAAACTAGGGCAGTTCGGAGCGACCGACAGTCCGGGGCCTCTCGAGCTCCTCGGCGTGGACGACTATGTCGGCTGCTATCAGGGTAAATCCGGTGCTTGCAAGGCAGCAGCCATCGACGCTTCCATATCCGTCGGCACCGGAATGCTTGGCAAGGGCGTGAAGGTCGTCGGCAAGGCGATCAAGGCTGGCCTGAAGAAGGGAGACGCGACCCCCATCCGTTGCCTCGTCTCTCAGGCGAGACACAGCTTCACACCAGACACTCAGGTCTTGATGGCCGACGGCACATCGAAGGCCATCGAGTACGTCGAGATCGGCGACCTGATCGTGGTCACCGACCCACACACGGGCCAGACCACCACACGCAAGGTCGTCGCCACGATCGTCACGGAAGACGACAAGCACTTCGTCGACCTCACCCTTTCCATCGGCGGATCCTTCACCGGGGAAGTTCTCACCTCCACGACGACCCATCCCTTCTGGTCACCGTCACAGGACCGCTGGATCGAGGCCGGCGCGCTCACGCCGGGCGCGACCCTTCGCACGGCCGATGGAGGCACAGCCCGTGTCGAGAAGGCGCAGGCTTACGATAAGCGGCAGCGAACATACGACCTCACGGTCAATGAAGTCCACACGTACTATGTAATCGCAGGAATTGCATCGGTACTTGTGCACAATTCCGACTGTCCACCTGCAGGTTCGAGTTCTGCGGGATCGACAGGGCGCACTTCGGCTGGGGGAGTTAACGAGCGGCAAGCCATGGATCTCGCCAGGGAGTATCCAGAGTACGGAAACCGACTCCCCCTGACGATGAACGATCCTCGCTGGCCCGCTGCCGATGGATGGGTGAAGATGGAACAGACGGTAAAGGGTGTCGAAGTCCACTACGTCTACAATACGCGGACAATGCAATCCGACGACTTCAAGTTCAAGGACTGGAGTGATAATTGAAGCTGAAATGCATCGGAACTAGTGGTAGTGATCTCACGGTGGACTTCCTGCGAAAGTCGGGAAACACGCCTCAATCCAGATTCAACGTGACCCTCGGTCAGGAATACCTGGCTAATGCCATGGCTCTCTGGACCTATGGGCTCGGCGTGCTGATCGTCGACGACACTGGTAGGCCGAACTGGAAACCGATCGGTCTGTTCGATGTGACCGATCGTAAACTCCCCGATGATTGGGAGTTTACGGCCGTGAGAGATCGGGATCCGCTGGTTGCTCTTTGGGGGTATCCAGCCCTCATTCGCGATCCGAACCACCACGACGATCTGATTGAAAGGAAGTCCTCGGCGCTGGAGGTGTTCCTTCGCGAGGCACCCAGCCCCGGAGGCGACTCCCACTAGCCCCGATCTCTCGTGACGGCCCGTCGGTACTTTCGGCGGGCCGTCACGGTTGCTCGGCGGGGGCCAGGCTGCTGGCTGAGGTTGATCCCGGGGAGTGGACACCGGGTTTCATGCGGCGAGTGACAGCGTACGTGACGTGATCAGTTGTTGTTCGAACTCGGCTGGTGTGAGGTATCCGAGAGCGGAATGCCGACGGCGCCTGTTGTAGTACGACAGCCAGCGGAACACCTCAAGCCGTGTCTGCGCCTTCGAGGTCCAGCGTCTTCCGTGAAGCAGTTCTCGTTTGAGGCCCTGGAAGAACGACTCGGCCAGGGCATTGTCGTAGCTCGAGCCGATCCGGCCCATGCTGCGGCGGATGCCGTGCCGGCGGCAGACGTCGGCGAAGGCGGCCGCGTTGTACTGGGCACCCCTGTCGGTGTGGAAGACGACGCCGTCCACCCGGCCGCAGCGGGCGGCCACGGCCATCTCGATCGCGTCGGTGACCAGCGAGGTCCGCATGTGATCGGCGATTGACCAGCCCACCACGCGCCTCGAGCAGATGTCGATCACCGTGGCGAGATAGAGCCAGGTCGTGCCGACGGCTATGTAGGTGATGTCGCCGCACCACCTGGTGTTGAGGGTGTCGGCTGTGAAGTCGCGCATCACCAGGTCCGGCACGGGCGGCGCGGCCTTGTCCGCGATCGTCGTCCGCTTCTTCTTCCGCAGGTGCCGGCCGACGATGTGGTTGACCCGCATCAGCCGGGTCACGCGTTTGCGGTTGATCCGCCGTCCTCTCGCCCGCAGCTCGGCATGGACGCGCGGGGCACCATAGGCGCCATCGTGCTCGGCGTGGATGGCGCGGATCTCGGCCACGGTCCGCTTCTCCTCTGCCTGGCGCTCGGCGCGGGCCTGCCCGGTGGCCAGATGGCGGTAGAAGCCGGCGCGGGAGGCCCCGAGCACCCGGCAGATCCGCTTGACGCCGAAGTCGGCGCGGTTGTCGGAGATGAAGTCCCAGCGGCGAGGGCTCACTTCACCTCCCGAGCGAAATACGCGGCCGCCCGGCGCAGGATCTCGCGCTCGAGGTGCCACTCTTTCTCGGCCTTCAGCAGCCGGGCGTTCTCCGCCCTCAGCCGGGCCAGCTCCTCCGCCTCGCCACCCGTGTCACGGCGTCCGGGCACGGCCTGGGCCTCGTCCTTGCGCACCCACGTCCGCAGCGACTCCGCGGTGATGCCGAGATCCGCGGCCACCGCCGCGTAGGTCCTCTTCCCGGCGGCGGCACGGTAGAGCGCGACCGCGTCCTTCCTGAACTCCTCCGGATACGGAGACCTGCGTCCCACCTGGACATCCCTCCCTGGACCATCAAGATCCATTGTCAGGGTGTCCACTCCAAAGGATCAGCCTCAGTCGCAGCCTCACCCTGTCCCGGGCCATCGGCGGCGACACCATCGAGGTGTTCAACCACGATCTCCGAGAGGTGCCATCGGAGCCAGCCGACGAGACCCTCAAGTCGAAGCACAACGCAAAGTCGCAGAAGAACATCTCCCGCTACCTGCTGACCGTGCTGGGGATCGACGGCCGGCGGATCCTCCAGAGCGGCCGTGGCAACGTGCTGCCGCTAAATTTTCGGGACCTCGCGCGCCTGGCCGTCGTCAACGACACCCGTATGGCAGACCAGCACTCTCCGGTACTCGGCACTCGAAATCCGCTGAATGAGACCAGGGAGAAGTCGGTCTTCAAACTCCTCCTCAGCGGAGAGGAGGAGCCGGAGCGCCCTGCGGCGCCCAGCAATCTGGAGAAGCAGTTCGGCAAGGGGAAGATCGCGGTCATCGACCACCTGATCGATGAGAGCCGAGGGAAGCTCACGATGGAGGCGAACCAGTCGCAACTGCGGGAGCGGCTCGGCCGCCTGCAGGCGGCCCTTGGCGAGGTGACCGCCGCCGCCGTCGAACTTGCTGAAGTCCGCACCAGCCTTCTGCGTGACCGCCGGGGCCTGGAAGAGATTGACCTCGCGGCCCAGCAGCGGGGCGACGAGGTCCAGCAACTGCTTGCGCGATTCGCTCTGCTGAAGGAGCAGTACGAGTCGGACTTGGCCCGGCTCCAGATGGTTGGTGAGGCCGGAACCCTCCTGGGCTATTTCCAGACCGGGACCTGCGTCTTCTGCGGCGCCGAGCCTCAGCACCAGCACCTGGAGCACCACGTCGCCGAGAGCACCCAGCTGGCAGCGTCTGTATCTGCGGAGACCCGAAAAACAACCGACCTGCTCAGCGACCTGCTCCTCATGATCGAAGATCTGGAAGAGCAGGCAGCGGACATAGAGTCGGCCCGCGCCGCCCGAGACGAAGAGCTCGCGCACAACGCTGCGGAGCTCCGCGCACTCGATCAACGGATGCAGCCGGTCGACATGGACGCCACCGAACTGCTGAACGCCCGTTCACGGGTCGAAAGCGAGCTTGCCCTGCACGGTCAGATCGAGCAGCTCGAAGACCTCAAGGCATCGCTGTCCACCGTGGCTCCTGCTCTGCCGGCTGCCCGTCCCGACGGCATTCCTGCCGCCGACATCGCCGACTTCGAGCGCATGATTCATGAGACCTTGGAAGCTTGGCATGTTCCAGGGAACAATCGCGTCCGCTATGACCCGACGGCTGCCGAGCTCTCCGTTGACGGACAGCCGCGAAAGAGCCGCGGCAGGGGTATGCGTTCCATCCTCCACGCCGCCTTCGCAGTATCACTCGCGCGCCGGAACACAGCCCGCGACCTGATCCACCCGGGCTTCGTCGTGCTGGACACGCCGGTCCTCACCTACCGCCGGCCCGAAGACCCGCACGAGGACCGTCCCGAGCTGATGACCGCCGACGTCGCCGAGAACTTCTACCGCGACCTCCTGGAGAACCCGCCGGGCCAAGTCATCGTGATCGAGAACCCGACACCGCCAGCGGGCATCAGGGGGCGTGCCACCGTCCACGCATTTAGCGTGGACGGTTCGGAACGCCAGGGATTCTTCCCGCCCCGAGACAGGCAGTGAGCACCGGCCGCCCACTACGGACAGCCGTGCGTGCCTTGGTCAGCCCAGTCCATGCCGAGCTTCGCGAGGGCGGCGAGCTGGTCAGCGTCCAGCCGGTCCCTCCTCGATTTGGTGTTCGATGCCCACACGCCGAGTTTCACGGTCACTGGCTCCGTCTCGCTGTCGACCTCGATCTGTTCGCTGTGCCCTCTCGGAACGGGCCGGTGG